>NZ_GL882602.1 GCF_000195635.1 Bacteroides fluxus YIT 12057
TTATATTTATAATAGTGTTGCGGAATTAAGGGTAAACAATGTTCTTTGTCTTTTATGGATAAAGAGAGAAAAAGGCTTTGGCAGCTGCTATATATCCCGGTTGCCGGATACCTGTTGGAAAATTCCAAGAAATTAATGAAAAAAGCTTTTGAAGTTAATAGAAAAGAGTAACGAAGCTAAGAGAAATCTCTGTTCGCAGTGTGCGAACAAACATTCGCAGCCTGCGAACACATATTCGCAGCGTACGAACGGATATTCGCAGCTTGCGAATAAAGTTTGATTTATGCAAACGTTTGCCGGTGAATGATTCATAATTTCATTTAATTGCTTCAGATGTTATCTCTTTCCTACCTATATTTGCATCACGATAATTATTTTATAAACAATAACATGAGAAACATGAAAGCAATCTGCACGAAACTGGCCTGCTTCCTGCTCGTCTTGTTTGTGGGCGGCATGGCAAAGGCGGAGAGTATTACTTCTCCCAATGGCCAACTTCAATTGAACTTTTCAGTAAATGCGCAAGGTGAACCTGTTTACGAACTTTCTTATAAGGGAAAGACGGTGATTAAACCATCCAAATTAGGACTGGAGTTGAAGAATGATCCGGGCTTGATGAATGGTTTTACACTGGCTGATGCCAAAACTTCCACATTTGATGAAACATGGGAACCGGTCTGGGGAGAAGTGAAGCAAATCCGCAACCACTACAACGAGTTGGCTGTGACCTTGAACCAGAAGGCGCAGGACCGTAATATCGTTATCCGTTTCCGCCTTTTCGACGATGGGCTGGGTTTCCGCTATGAGTTCCCTTTGCAAAAGAACTTGAACTATTTTGTTGTCAAGGAAGAACATTCTCAGTTTGCCATGACCGGCGATCATAAGGCATTTTGGATTCCGGGTGATTATGATACACAGGAATATGACTATACAGAATCCAGACTTTCTGAAATCCGCGGTTTGATGGAAGCTGCTATAACAGACAATGCTTCCCAAGCTCAGTTTTCACCGACGGGTGTGCAGACTTCCTTGCAAATGAAGACTGATGATGGTATCTACATCAATCTGCATGAAGCGGCTTTGGTGGATTATTCTTGTATGCACTTGAATCTGGATGATAAGAATCTTGTGTTCGAATCATGGCTGACGCCTGATGCAAGGGGAGACAAGGGATACCTGCAGGCACCCTGCAAGTCGCCGTGGCGTACTGTTATCGTCAGCGATGACGCTCGCGACATCCTGGCTTCTAAAATTACTTTAAACCTCAACGAACCCTGCGCTTATGAAGATGTATCTTGGATTAAGCCGGTAAAATATGTAGGTGTATGGTGGGAAATGATTGCAGGCAAGAGTACTTGGGCCTATACAGATGAACTTCCTTCCGTAAAGCTGGGCGAAACAGACTATTCCAAGATGAAACCTAACGGTCGTCATGGAGCCAACAATGAAAATGTAAAACGTTATATTGACTTTGCAGCTGCCAATGGGTTGGACCAAGTATTGGTGGAAGGCTGGAACGAAGGTTGGGAAGACTGGTTCGGCCATTCAAAAGACTATGTATTTGATTTTGTAACTCCGTATCCGGACTTTGACGTGAAGATGCTGAACGAGTATGCCAAGAGCAAAGGCGTGAAACTGATGATGCATCATGAAACTTCCTCCTCCGTACGGAATTATGAACGCCACATGGACAAAGCTTATCAGTTTATGGTTGATAACGGTTACAATGCTGTGAAGAGCGGCTATGTGGGTGATATCATTCCGCGTGGAGAACATCATTATGGTCAGTGGATGAACAACCACTACCTTTATGCAGTAAGAAAAGCTGCGGATTATAAGATCTGTGTCAATGGCCATGAAGCTGTACGTCCTACCGGATTGTGCCGTACTTATCCTAACCTGATTGGTAATGAGTCTGCCCGTGGAACCGAATATGAGGCTTTTGGCGGCAGCAAACCGTTCCATACCACTCTTCTTCCTTTCACCCGTCTCATCGGTGGTCCGATGGATTATACTCCGGGTATCTTTGATATCAAACTTGATTTTATGGGCGACTTGCCTCACGGACGTGTACAGACTACCTTGGCCAAGCAGTTGGCTTTATATGTCACTCTGTATAGCCCGCTGCAGATGGCTGCCGATTTGGTGGAGAATTATGAGAAGCACATGGATGCTTTCCAGTTCATTAAAGACGTGGCGGTAGATTGGGACGACAGCAAATATATCGAGGCGGAGCCGGGTGATTATATCACAGTAGCCCGTAAGGCTAAGGGGACGAACAATTGGTTTGTAGGTGGCATTACCGATGAAAATGCCCGTACGGCCAACTTTACGCTCGACTTCCTTGAACCGGGCAAGCAATATGTGGCTACTCTTTATGCTGACGGTAAGGATGCCGATTACCAGGGAGATCCGACTTCTTATCAGATTAAGAAGGGTATAGTAACCAGCAAGACTAAGATGTCCGTTAAGGAAGCCCGCAGCGGTGGCTTTGCTTTAAGTCTGATTGAAGCGACTCCGGCTGATAAGAAGGTTGTAAAAAAATGGAGATGATTAGGGTAAAAAGAGTTTTTATTAGGCATTAGTGGGTGTCCCGCAGGATTCATGTCTTGCGGGACATTTTTTTATTTATGGAATATGACGCTAACATAGAAACTTCTTTGTAACTTTGCACTCGTTAAAAAAATAACTAATTAACAAAAAGAATCTATGGGAGGTTTTTTCGGGACAGTCGCCAAAGCGAGTTGCGTGGCTGATTTGTTTTACGGCACAGATTATAATTCGCATTTAGGGACAAAACGTGGTGGTTTGGCAACGTATGATGCAGAAAACGAACTGTTTACTCGTTCTATCCATAATTTGGAAAGTACTTATTTTCGTACGAAATTTGAAGATGAACTGGATAAGTTCAAAGGAAATTCCGGTATAGGAATTATCAGTGATACAGATCCCCAACCGCTCATATTGAATTCTCACCTCGGACGTTTTGCCATCGTAACTGTGGCCAAGATCATGAATCTGCAGGAACTGGAAGATGAATTGCTGTCCCAGAATATGCATTTCGGCGAACTTAGCTCAGGAAAAACCAATCAGACAGAACTTATCGCACTGCTCCTTATACAAGGCAAGAACTTTGTGGAGGGGATTGAAAATGTATATAAACATATCAAAGGCTCCTGTTCCATGTTGCTGCTTACGGAAGACGGTATCATTGCCGCACGTGACAAGTGGGGGCGTACACCGGTAGTGTTGGGTAAAAAAGATGGTGCGTATGCTGCTACAAGCGAATCGAGCAGTTTCCCGAATTTAGGTTACGAGATAGAGAGGTATCTTGGGCCGGGGGAAATCGTCCGCTTGACTTCTGACGGAGTGGAACAGATGCGCAAACCCAATGAGGAAATGCAAATTTGTTCGTTCTTGTGGGTATATTACGGTTTCCCGACTTCATGTTATGAAGGCAAGAATGTGGAAGAGGTGCGTTTTACATCCGGTTTCAAGATGGCGCAGACGGATAACTCGGAAGTGGATTGTGCTTGTGGCATTCCGGACTCCGGTGTAGGCATGGCGTTAGGATATGCTGAAGGAAAAGGGGTGCCTTATCATCGTGCCATCTCTAAATATACTCCTACCTGGCCGCGCAGCTTTACTCCCAGCAAGCAGGAGATGCGTTCATTGGTGGCTAAGATGAAGCTGATACCCAACCGCGCCTTGTTGGAGGGCAAGCGTTTGTTATTCTGCGATGACTCTATTGTCCGTGGTACGCAGTTGCGGGATAATGTAAAAGTGTTGTATGAATATGGTGCCAAGGAAGTGCATATCCGCATTGCGTGTCCTCCGCTGATTTATAGCTGTCCCTTTGTCGGCTTTACTGCCTCTAAAGGAGATTTGGAATTGATTACCCGCCGGGTGATTAAGGAACTGGAAGGTGATGAAAACAAGGATTTGGACAAGTATGCCACTACCGGCTCGCCGCAGTATGAAAGAATGGTGGAAGTTATCCGGGAGCGTTTCGGGCTTTCTTCGTTGAAGTTTAACACATTGGAGACATTGATAGAAGCCATTGGATTGCCTAAGTGTAAGATCTGTACGCATTGTTTTGACGGTAGTAGCCATTTCTAATTGACAAATAGTCGTTAACGAATAAAAAAGGGGTGTGAATTGCTTGGCAGTTCACACCCCTTTTTTTATCTTTACAGCAATTAAATGCTAATTTAGCGAAGCAGGACTTCGCTAAAAATGAAAGGATTAAAATGGAGGTATTCTTGATGACTTGTCATCAGCCTGTTATATGGCTGTTTTTATTCTTTCATTCTTTAATTATTAATTTCGCGTTCCGCGCGGCTAAATTATAAATTATATGACTTTAGTAGAACGTTTTTTAAAGTATGTAAGCTTCGATACTCAGTCGAATGAAGAAAGCGGAGTGACTCCGAGTACTCCGGGACAAATGGTGTTTGCCAAATTTCTGAAAGAGGAGTTGGAGTCTTTGGGGTTGGAGGAAATTTCGTTGGATGAAAATGGCTATTTATTTGCTACTCTTCCGGCCAATACAGATAAACCTTTGCCGACTGTCGGTTTTATTGCACACATGGATACAAGCCCCGATATGAGCGGAAAGGATGTAACTCCCCGTATTGTAGAAAATTATGATGGTAAAGATATCGTCCTTTGTGCTGAAGAGAACGTAGTATTGTCTCCTTCGCAATTTCCGGAACTGCTTGACCATACAGGTGAAGACTTGATTGTAACCAATGGTAAGACTTTGCTGGGGGCGGATGACAAGGCCGGTATTGCAGAGATAGTGTCGGCCGTGGTTTATCTGAAAGAACATCCCGAAATCAAGCATGGCAAAATCCGCGTAGGATTTAATCCGGATGAAGAAATCGGTCTGGGGGCTCATAAGTTCGATGTAGAACGGTTTGGCTGTGACTGGGCTTATACCATGGATGGCGGTGAGGTCGGTGAACTTGAATTTGAGAATTTCAATGCAGCTTCCGCCAAAATTACCTTTAAGGGGCGCAATGTGCATCCGGGTTACGCCAAGCATAAGATGATAAATTCCATGCGTGTAGCCAATCGTTTTATTTCTATGTTGCCCAGTCATGAAACTCCGGAACATACCGAAGGGTATGAGGGCTTCTATCATTTGATCAGTATCAACGGTGAGGTAGAGCAGACTGCTGTTTCCTATATTATCCGTGACCACGACCGTGCCCGTTTTGAAAGCCGCAAGAAAGAAATGGAGCATCTTGTCAGAAAGATTAATACTGAATATGGTGAGGGAACTGCCACTCTTGAACTTCGGGATCAATACTACAATATGCGTGAGCAGATTGAGCCGGTGATGCATATTATCGACACTGCGTTTGCTGCAATGAAAGCTGCCGGTGTTGAACCTCATGTAAAGGCTATCCGTGGTGGTACGGACGGTGCACAGCTTTCTTTTAAAGGCCTGCCTTGTCCCAATATCTTTGCCGGGGGGCTGAACTTCCACGGGCGTTATGAGTTTGTGCCCATCCAGAGCATGGAGAAGGCTATGAACGTCATCGTGAAAATTGCGGAACTTGTTGCTTGTAAATAACATCTAATTTATAATTCATAATTTAAAATCTACCATGAAAACCACTCCGTTTACAGAAAAACATATCTCGCTGGGTGCCAAAATGCATGAATTTGCGGGATATAATATGCCTATTGAATATTCTGGCATCATTGATGAACATCTGACCGTTTGCCAAGGCGTCGGTGTCTTTGACGTGTCACACATGGGCGAGTTTTGGGTAAAGGGTCCGAAGGCTTTGGACTTTTTGCAGAAAGTGACTTCCAATAATGTTGCCGCCCTTACTCCGGGCAAGGTGCAATATACTTGTTTCCCCAACGAGGACGGTGGTATTGTGGATGACCTTCTGGTGTATCATTATGAACCGGAAAAATATCTCCTTGTGGTGAACGCTTCCAATATTGAGAAGGATTGGAATTGGTGTGTTTCCCACAATACGGAGGGTGCCGAGCTGGAGAATGCTTCCGACCGTATGGCACAGCTTGCCGTGCAAGGTCCAAAAGCCATTCTTGCTTTGCAGAAACTGACTTCTATTGACCTCTCTGCGCTTCCTTATTATACATTTACTCATGGTGAATTTGCCGGAGAAAAGGATGTCATCATCTCGAATACCGGTTATACAGGTGCAGGGGGATTTGAACTTTATTTCTATCCGGAAGTAGCCATGAAGATATGGGATGCTGTATTCGAGGCTGGGGCGGAGTTTGGTATCAAGCCCATCGGCTTGGGAGCCCGCGATACGCTTCGTCTGGAAATGGGATTCTGTTTGTACGGTAATGACTTGGATGATACCACGTCGCCTATTGAGGCCGGTTTGGGATGGATTACCAAGTTTGTAGATGGCAAGAATTTTACGAACCGTCCGATGCTTGAGAAACAGAAAACGGAAGGGACAATCCGCAAACTGGTTGGTTTTGAGATGGTGGACCGTGGAATTCCCCGTCACGGTTATGAATTGTATAGTGCAGACGGTACGGCTATTGGGTCGGTGACTTCAGGTACGATGTCACCTGTCCGTAAAATAGGAATCGGTATGGGATATGTGAAGCCGGAATTCAGTAAGCCGGGTACGGAAATCTGTATAGATATGCGTGGGCGCAAGTTGAAAGCTGTAGTGGTAAAACCACCCTTCCGCAAGTAACCTGGTTCAGTGCTTTGCGCCAAAAATAGAAGAGTGAAAGAATGAAAAGAACATCATATCACGGATGTAACCTTTTCATTCTTTCACTCTTTTATTTTTAAGCTCATGTCTTGTGCGACTTTATATCCTGCTTACCCTTTCCAACATCTGATTGGCCCAGCCAATCTCTTTATTGGTCCATTCTTTTTCTTCTCCTTCCACCCCTTGTTCTTGATAGCGGGTAAGTAGGGTGAGATATTCTTTTAGGGTATCGGCGGCTTTAGCTTGCTTGTTCATACGCATTAGCAACAGGACCCTTTGCTTGTAGATGTCTAAATTAGGATTTTCACCGGCCATTTCCTGAGCTTTATCAAGCAGGGAAAGGCATCTGTTGTTGACCTCTTCAGAGTTGGATAGTGCCATTTCTGCCTTTACCAGTATAATGTAGTCATTGTCTGTGGCAAATCCGTTGCTTATGTTCTTGCGTATCAATTGGGCAGCTTCTTTGTAACGCTTGTTGGCAAAGTTCATGGCAGCGTTGAAAGTGACCACATCGCAAGTATTCCTCAAATAGGGACGGTTGCTTTGAGTTTCCGCTTTGCCTATTTTGTCTAGGCGTTTTGACAGATTCTCTATGCTTCCATATCGGTTGATGTCCTCTTTACGTTGATGTTGGTTATAGTAACCGAGGATTTTCTCCAAAGCAGATGCCAGTCCGTCAGGATTATATCCTTTGAATGTTAACAGTTCGCGGGCCAGCCGGTCTGATGTTACTTCTTGCCCGATTTTGTATTTCATACCCAGTCGGTCTATGGTAGGCATGCTTAATAAGGCAGTGATGTGGGCGATGTCGGCAACGAAACTGATTGCATAGGCGTTCCTGTCATCATCCCAATAAGCAATGTCAAGAGCCGCTTCGGCTGTAGCTGCAAATACAGTTCCCCAGAAGGCGGCACGTTTGGCGCGTCGTTCGGCACGATAAATATTATCCACTTGGTGGTCAAGTACATAGTGGGATAGCTCGTTTGCGATGATTGCGGCAAGCTCATCTTCGGAGTCAAGTGTACAAATAAGTCCGGTGCTGATAAGCATGGAACCGTTTGGAAGCATGAACGCATCCGGTTCGGCGGATTGGATGACACGTACGTTGAGGCTCTCGCCGCGATTAGGGTCAATAGTGGTAGCGTTTAGTTTGGCGAATACACTTTGTACATAAGAGGTGATGTAATCATCTTGATAGGCTATCTCATTTAACTTATCCAGGTAGTCGGTACATTCTTCATCAATTTCTTGACGTAACTTGTGTTTATAACCACGATTGTGGAAGTATTCATAAAGATGCCTTTTGAGATATACTTGTTGCCAGAACTCCCGGTCGGTTTCCGGGGTGGAGAGAGAGACGACATCCATTTCTTCTAAAGGAACACTTTCCTGCAGGCCGTTGATTTCGACGGCATAATAGATTCCGCTGTTATTGGTGGTCTGGTTCGTTTTTACCACGCGGCGAATAATGACAGGAGTACCTGCCGGTACCTTTTTGTACTCTCTGGTTAACTCGCCTTTGATGGCGATACTGCCGCTTAAATCTTTTTGCCTGGGTTTGGCAAATCCCGCTGCAATGACAAGAGTTGTCAGAATGAATAAGGTTACCAGTCGTTTCATATTTATTGGAGTTTATTATTGTCATGCTACAAAAATAGGAAAGAGTTTCCTTTCTTGCTTGTTTTTTCCCCTATTTGCCAATAGGAAAAACCCTATAAAAAAAGGGAATCTTCATAAAAAAGATTCCCTTCCTCCAGTACTTTGAATACTGAATTATTTCTTGCGGTTACCGTAACGGCTCATGAACTTGTCAACGCGGCCGGCAGTGTCAACCAATTTGGACTTACCGGTATAGAACGGGTGAGAAGTGCTGGAGATTTCCAACTTTACCAACGGATAAGTTTCACCTTCGAATTCGATAGTCTCTTTTGTGTTGCAAGTAGAACGAGACAAGAATACATCACCGTTTGACATATCTTTAAATACTACCGGGCGGTAATTTTCAGGATGAATACCTTTTTTCATTTCAATATTTGTTTTTAATTTATTATTTCGGTTACTATTTTGGTATTAAATAGTGTAATGGTCTTCTTTTTCAGAGCGCAAAGATAATGCATTTCTCTGAAATAGAAAAAATGTTTCATGAAAAAATAGGTTTATCCCGTTTTATTTCTGATTTTTGCATGGAATTAATCTCTTTAATTTATGAAAAAACTATTTATTCTATTCTCTTTCTGGCTCTGCATTGCGACTTTGGGGGCACAGAATACAGAACGGGAGCTGTATAGCGTTGCGTTCTACAATCTGGAAAATTTGTTTGATACCATTCATGATGCGGGCAAGAACGATTATGAATTTCTGCCTGACGGAAGCTATCATTGGACAGCCAAGAAATATGAGGCCAAGTTGCAGAATCTCTCTAGGGTTTTAGGGGCCTTGTCAAAGGAACTGGTACCCGAGGGACCGGCTTTTATAGGGGTTGCCGAAGTGGAAAACCGTAATGTATTGGTCGATCTGGTAAAGCAGCCTGCCATCTCCAAGTATGAATTTGTACATTATGAAGGCCCAGACAAACGTGGAATTGATTGTGCATTGCTTTATGATCCGGACCAATTTCGAGTAACCGCTTCTAAGTTGGTACTTTCTACGCCTTTTGAAGGAGATACGGTACATCTGACCCGGGGATTTCTGATAGTAGATGGTGAGTTGGCAGGTGAACGTGTCTGTGTGATAGTCAATCACTGGCCGTCACGTGGTGCCAAGACGCCGGTACGTGTACATGCCGCCAGACAGGTGAAAGCCTTGAAAGACTCCTTGATGTGTCAGGACAAAAAACTGAAGCTGATAGTCATGGGAGACATGAATGATGACCCCATGGATGAAAGTATGAAAGAATTGGGGGCACGCAAGTATATCAAAGAGGTAAAGAAGGGTGAGTTTTATAACCCATGGTGGGAAACCTTGGAAGATAAAGGAGTGGGAACCCTTCTATATCGGGGAAAATGGAACTTATTTGACCAGATTGTTATTTCAAAGCCTTTGCTAAAGGCAAAGAGGGGATTGCGGTATGACCATAATGAGGTCTTTATACGTGATTATCTTATTCAGCAAGATGGCAAATATAAAGGTTCTCCATTGCGTACACACGGTGGGCGGACTTGGCTGAACGGTTATAGTGACCATTTGCCGACGATTCTCTATTTGAAGAAAAGAAACTGATAGCTGCCGTAGTATATTTTTTAACAGGATTATAAGTAGATAAGTCCGCAAGGGACTCTTCCTTTTTATTCGTTTTTTGTAACATAGAGATTACAATCCTCTGTTAAATGAAGCGAACAGCTATGAAATAGAATGTATTTCGGCGGGTGATGCGGATATTTTATTCCTGTCGAGCCTTTTACTTTAAAGGATAATGCTTACTTTTGCGTAGAATTTTTATTCACTAACAATAAACTTTAAACAAAATGGTAAATTACAAAGATTTAGGATTGGTAAACACGAAAGAAATGTTTGCTAAGGCCATCAAAGGTGGATATGCTATTCCGGCATTCAACTTCAACAATATGGAACAGATGCAGGCTATCATCAAGGCTGCAGTTGAAACTAAATCTCCTGTGATTCTTCAGGTTTCTAAAGGTGCCCGTCAGTATGCCAATGCTACTTTGTTGCGTTATATGGCTCAGGGTGCTGTAGAATATGCTAAAGAATTAGGCTGCGCTCATCCGGAAATCGTTCTTCACCTTGATCATGGAGATACTTTTGAAACTTGCAAGTCTTGCATTGATTCCGGTTTCTCTTCAGTGATGATTGACGGTTCTCACCTTCCATACGAAGAAAATGTTGCTTTGACTAAGAAAGTGGTAGAATATGCTCACCAGTTCGATGTAACTGTAGAAGGTGAACTTGGTGTATTGGCCGGTGTAGAAGACGAAGTTTCTGCCGAACACCACACTTACACTGATCCTGAAGAAGTGATTGACTTCGCTACTCGCACAGGTTGCGATTCTTTGGCTATCTCAATCGGTACTTCTCACGGTGCTTACAAGTTTACTCCGGAACAATGTACTGTTGACCCTGTTACAGGCCACATGGTTCCTCCTCCCTTGGCATTCGAAGTATTGGATGCAGTTATGGAGAAACTTCCGGGATTCCCTATCGTTCTTCACGGCTCATCTTCAGTACCTCAGGAAGAAGTTGAGACTATCAACAAGTATGGTGGTGCTTTGAAGGCTGCTATCGGTATTCCCGAGGAATGGTTGCGTCAGGCTGCCAAGTCTGCTGTTTGCAAGATTAACATTGACTCAGACTCTCGTTTGGCTATGACTGCTGCTATCCGTAAGACATTTGCAGAAAAACCGGCTGAATTCGATCCGCGTAAATACTTGGGTCCGGCTCGTGACAACATGGAGAAATTGTACAAGCATAAAATCATCAATGTGCTGGGATCAGACAATAAGTTGGCTTAATAAGAGTTAGACTCTGATATATAAAAAGAGGTGTGTCAAAATTCACACCTCTTTTTTTATGCACAAGAAGGTGCATCGTGCATTACGACACACCTCCATTTTTTGCGGTTTACACAGCTAACTGCGTTGGCTTACACATATAAGTGTGTAGGCCGACGCAGTTAGATGTGTTTTTATAGTTCGATAACCAGTGATTCTCTGGGAGACATTTTCAGCTCTTCGCCGAATGAGATCAGCTTTCCACTAAGAACATCTTTTCCGCTTTTTGAATCTTTCAGTATTTCCTTGTAAAATTTCAAAGGCACTGTTGTTTCAGAGTCTGTTCCGTTCAGCATCACGAATACTGTTTTGCCTTCGTATTGGCGTGCATAAGCATATACGCCATTCTGCACCATAAACTGAGTCATGCTTCCTTTGGCAATGACATCGTTTCCTTTTCGCCAGTTCAATATGGTTTTGTAGAAGTTGTAGCAGTCATTCTGGATTTTGTTGCGTCCTTCGGCTGTAAGGGCAGTTTCTTTGTCGCCGGGCCAGCCGCCGGGGAAGTCTTTGCGGACATAACCGTCACTTTTGCTTTTCACACCGTTCATCATGATTTCTGTTCCGTAGTACAGTTGCGGAATGCGGCGGGTAGTAAGCAGCAGGGTAGAGGCTTGCTTCAGCATCGGCAAGTTATCTCCTTCTCCCAGAAAACGGTCGGTGTCATGGTTTTCGATGAATGCCAGGACAGAGGCCGGGTTGGGATAAAGGAAATCATATACAAAACTATTATATACGCGGTCCAGACCTTTAAACCAGGTTTCCGTTTGCTCAGTCTTGGCAGTGTTGATTTTGTCGAAGAAACTGAAGTCCATTACTGTTTTCAGGTTACTGTTCTTGGGAGCAGACAGTTTGGAGTCTTTCTGCCACCAGGCTGTATAGGCAGGCTCTACTACCCATGTTTCACCTACGGTGTTGTAGTTGGGATACTCTTCGTTCAGTTCTTTCATCCAGTTGCTCATGGCATCGTAGTCTGCATAAGGGTAGGTATCCATGCGGATGCCGTCGATATTGGCATACTCGATCCACCAGAAGCTGTTTTGAACCAGGTAGCGGTAAACGTGCGGATTCTTTTGGTTGAGATCCGGCATGGCGGTTACAAACCAACCGTCATTCATCTGGTCGAAGTCATATTGGGAGGTATAAGGATCAATGTGCGGAGTTAGTTTGAAAGAAGTCTGGACAAAGTTTTTCTCATGGTCGGGATTATTGAACCAATCTTTAGAAGGCATATCTTTGATCCATACATGTTCTACGCCACAATGGTTGAAAATCATATCCATTACAATCTTGATACCGCGTGCATGGGATTTTTCAATCAGTTGTTTGTATTCCTCATTGGTACCGAAGCGGGGATCCACCTTGTAATAATCGGTAGTGGCATATCCGTGATAGGAACCGCCGGTCATGTTGTTTTCCAATACCGGGGTAAACCAAAGGGCGGTAACACCGAGGTCGGAAAAGTAGTCGAGGTGTTGTCCGATGCCGGCTAAGTCACCGCCGTGACGGGCATTGGGATCGTTACGATCTACTTTGTATTCAGCCATTCCGGCAATCTGGTCATTGTCGGGATTGCCATTGGCAAAGCGGTCGGGCATTAACAGATACAGTGCGTCGGATGCGTCAAAACCTTTGTGCTCACAACCTTTCATGGCACGGGCTTTCAACTCATATTCCTTAACGAGTTTTTTCTTGCCTTCGGTGAAGGTTAAGGTCATTTTGCCCGGTTTCACGTTTTTATCCAGTTTAAGATAAACCAGCAGATAGTTGTTACTTTCCAGTTTGACTGTGCTGCTTAATGAAACGCCGGGGTAATTGACCGATACGGATGCGTTACCGATGCCTTCGCCATATACCATTAGTTGAAGTTCAGGATTTTGCATTCCGGTGTACCAGAAGGGAGGATCGATTTTGTTCACATTCATCGCTGCATACGTGCTAAGTGAGAGCATGATTGCTCCTAGAATAGAGAAAATTTTTTTCATGATAGTAACTTTTCGGTTATTTTATGTGTGCTAATTTAAAACAATTAGCGGAGAAACAAACCGTTTCCCCGCCGACTATACCTTATTATATTATGCAAACGTTTTCTGTAACCGGATAAATTATTCTTTTTCTATCTCGCCTTTGAAGAATTTTTCTTCTTTTCTTTTTTTTCTGATATCGTTCAGCCATGTTTCGGCGGCGTTATACCTGTTGTTTTCCCCGATGATGGGAATACCGTCTCCGTCCACTTCTTGTTCTTGCTTTTCTTTGGGGCGGGTGTTCAGGTAGGCTTCCAGACATTGTTCGGCTTTGGAGATGTTCTTCAGACGATAATAGTAGATGAAAGCGGCATCATAAAGTAGCTTATGTTTGTTCCGGTCATATTCTTTGTATTGTTCCAGAATAGCATTTGCCTGCTCTTTGTGCATGTTTGCCATTTTGTAGCAATCCGCTAATCCTACGTATAGGCGTGTCATGATACTGTCACTGGGCATGGCTATCTTAACAGCATTTTCCAGATGCATTACGCCTTCCTTTTTCCATGAGGTCTTGGAGCAGGCACGTCCCAGGTAATAGAGTACGTTGATATTGGTACCGTCATCCTTGAGCGCTCTTTCCAGCAAGTCATGTGCCGGGTAAAAGTCTTCGATGGCATAGTAGCTGATTCCTGCATAAAAGCAGGTCTGGAAGCTGCTGTCCTTTTCCTGCAGCAGTTGTTCGTATCTCTGTATGGCTTTTGTATAGTTTTTGTCCAGACAGTAAGCCTGTGCATTGACCCGGTTGACAAGGATGTTGGTGGAATCGATGGCGCGATATTTTTCAGTCGTTTCTATGGCATCCTCAAATTGGCCTCCGGCAACATAGATATTACCCAGTTTGGCGGCTGACAGATAGTCTTCAGGGTATCTTCTCTGTATGTCCTGATAAGCTTCTATTACCTGCATGATTTGGGTATTGTCGTAAACGTGTCCCATACTTTCAGCCCTGAGATGCAGCACGAAGGCAGAACTGTCTTTCTCGGCCAATGCATTGCTTTCTTGCAGGGATTCGTTGTATCTCTTCATGCTCATCAACATACTGATGTATTGCAGGCGTACATATTTATTGTCCGGATTCAGCTTTAATGCATTTTGGTAGTAAGTTAGTGCTTCCCAGTATTTGGCAAGAGACTTGCAGCATTCGGCAGCCTCAATATAGGCACGCGGGTTGAGTGAGTCCTGCATTGCGATTTCTTGAAATACCAGTAACGCTTTGCCGTTGTCTCCCAAGCCTTTTAAGGCTTTTCCCTTTTGGAACAGCAAAGGGACAGTAGGTATTTCCTGTTCAATAAGTGACAATGCGGTTTCGTAGTCATAATTGGCCATTGCTTCTTGAATAGGATTGGTGTTTTGTGCTGCCAATAAGGAACAACAAGCACTGAGACATAAGGAAATAATAAGTTTTCTCATACCGTATTAGCTTTTATTTCTCGTTAAACTGAGTGCAAGTTACTAAAAATACCGTGTTTACGAAAATATCGTAATTTATTTTGGATAGATTAACAAAAAAGCCCCTTCATATGGAAGGGGCTTTTACAACTGGTTGAAAACCTGTTCAGTCAGTTGTATGTAACATATACATTATATTTACATTAAGAATCCTAACAGGATACCGGCTGCTACAGCAGAACCGATTACGCCTGCCACATTCGGACCCATAGCATGCATCAATAAGTAATTGGTAGGATCGTATTCCAGACCTACTACTTGGGAGATACGTGCAGAATCGGGCACGGCAGATACACCGGCATTACCGATCAGCGGATTAATCTTATTGCCTTTCTTCAGGAAGAGATTGAATATCTTCACGAAGATTACACCGGAAGCAGTTGCGACGACGAATGAGAATGCGCCCAGACCGAAAATCCATAATGAGTCTGTGCTCAGGAACTCGGATGCTTGCGTGGAAGCACCTACGGTCAGACCCAGCAGGATGGTGATTGTATCAATCAGCGGACCGCTGGCCGTGTTGGCCAGACGACGGGTTACACCGCTTTCCTTCAACAGGTTACCGAAGAACAGCATACCCAGCAAAGGCAGGCCGGACGGAACGAGGAAGCAAGTGAGCAACAGACCGATAATCGGGAACATCACTTTTTCCGTATGAGAAACAACGCGCGGCGGTTTCATGCGGATAAGGCGTTCGTTCTTGCTGGTAAGCAGACGCATGATGGGCGGCTGTATTACCGGTACCAACGCCATGTAGGAATAGGCGGACACCGCGATTGCACCCATCAGGTTGGGAGCCAGCTTGGACGAAAGGAAGATAGCCGTCGGGCCGTCTGCACCACCGATGATGCCGATAGCTCCGGCTTGCATCGGATCGAATCCGATGGCTAAGGCTGTCATGTATGCGCCGAAAATACCGAATTGCGCGGCTGCGCCGACCAGCATCAGCTTCGGGTTCGAAATCAGGGCGGAGAAATCCGTCATGGCACCGATACCCAGGAATATGAGTGGCGGATACCAACCGGAAGTTACCCCTTGATACAGGATGTTGAGTACAGAACCTTCTTCGTAGATACCGACTTTCAATCCGGCTTCCATATTAAAAGGTATATTACCGATCAGCATACCGAAACCGATAGGTATCAGAAGCATCGGCTCAAATTCCTTGGCTACGGCCAAGTATATGAAAAACAAACCTACCAGAAGCATTACCACATGTCCTGCCGTTGCATTGGCAAAACCCGTATATGTCCAGAAGTCGGCAAGGTTGTTTCCTAAAAATGTGATGAATTCTCCCATATTATTCAATAATTACGAGGTCAGTACCTTCGAGAACCGAGTCTCCTTTGTTCACATTGATGGCTGTAATCTTGCCGTCTCTGTCGGCATTGATGCTGTTCTCCATTTTCATGGCTTCCAGGATTACGATAAGTTGTCCCTTCTTCACGCTGTCGCCTACGTTCACCTTGATGTCGAGGATGACGCCGGGAAGCGGGGATTTTACGCCGGACTTGCCGGCAGAAGCTGCTGCCGGGCGGTTGACTGTAGCAGCGGGCGCAGCAGCAGGTGCGGAACTTGCTACCGGGCGTACTACCGGCTTTATCGGTTCGGCTTTTGGCTTCTTCTCCATTTCAACCTTGTAGGAAGTACCGTTCACTTCTACGTGAGCGATGTTGTCTTCAATATCTCCGATGGCAACTTTATATACGTTGCCGTTAATTTTATATTTATATTCTTTCATCGTTTTAGCTTTATTATGGGTGACTTACTTTTTGTGGGGAGTCTCACGCAGCGTATAGATCTTTGAACTCCAAGGAGAATAACTGCGTTTTACGCGGGTAATGGTAAGTACGGTATCTTCCACATCGTGTACGTCGCTCTGGAATTCGTGCATAGCCATTGCGATAGCGGCGAATACCTCTCCGGGAGCTTGTCCCAGTTGTTTCTCTTTCGCTTCCTGTTTGTCGGTGATGCCTTTGGCTCTCATGGCATTGCGCTTGCTGAGGTTGACGGATATTTTACCTACAACCTTGAATGAGATATAAAGCAGTATCAATCCGCAGAAAACAACGCTCATGGCAGATATTGCCATACCTATACCTGCGCTGTCATGCTCCTCGAACTTTTCCATTTTGGCATTGCTGTCGATAGTCTTGTTGTTGGTGCTTGGAGTCACGTATTTGTCGCTGCTCTGTCCCTTCACTTCCCATTGGTCTGCAGCGTCACTGATACGCGCATACGACTGGTTAGCCTTCAGTGTACCGGCAGGCACTACAATCTGGTCAAGCAATTTCTTCCCGGAATCGTACAGGCCGATCCAGTTGGCATTTGAGGTATCCAGTTTGAAATTTGTGTGGAAAGTACCACGGTTAGGCTCTCCATCCGCCCAGAACAAGGCATGCTGACGGGGTTTTACCAAAGTCAGAACATCGCCTTTGGGAATAAAATAACTGAGAGTATCACCCGGTTGACTACTGAACTTCAGATAGCAACCTGCAAGGTCGGCACTACCGTATGATCTGTTGAATATTTCAATCCATGCGCTATGTACACCGTAGTCATCCTGAAAGTTGCTTTGATTGTCAATCAGCACCTCATTCAGTAATAACTTAGTATTTGATTTCCGGTCTCCACAAGAAGAGCAGAAGCCTAGTACCAGCATCAATGAAAGGAATATTCCGATTTTAGTTTTATTCATAAATTCAAGTTTTATTAGAGTGGAATATTACCATGCTTCTTAGCCGGATTACTTAATTTCTTAGTTTGCAACTGTTGCAGGGCACGGATGATGCGGAAACGTGTATTACGCGGTTCGATCACGTCATCGATGTAACCGTATTTAGCTGCATTATAAGGATTGGCAAACAGCTTGGTGTATTCGGCTTCCTTTTCGGCGAGGAATTGGGCCGGATTTTCCTGGTCCTTGGCTTCACGGGCATACAATACCTCTACGGCACCTGCACCACCCATTACGGCGATTTCGGCGGTAGGCCATGCATAGTTCATGTCACCACGGAGTTGTTTACAGCTCATCACAATGTGAGAACCGCCGTAAGACTTGCGCAGGGTAATGGTTACTTTGGGCACGGTAGCCTCACCGTAGGCATACAGCAATTTGGCGCCGTGCAGAATTACGCCATTGTATTCCTGTCCTGTGCCCGGCAGGAATCCCGGTACATCTACCAATGATACGATAGGAATGTTGAAAGCATCGCAGAAGCGGACAAAGCGTGCGCCTTTACGGGAGGCGTTGCTGTCAAGTACACCTGCCAGATATTTCGGCTGGTTGGCAACGATACCTACGGATTGTCCGTTGAAACGTGCGAAACCGATGATGATATTCTTGGAATAATCTTTCTGGATTTCAAGGAATTCACCGTTGTCAACAATGGCTCCGATGACTTCATACATGTCATACGGCTTGTTGGGATTGTCGGGAATGATCTCGTTCAGAGAATCTTCCAGACGGTCAATCGGGTCTGTACAATCTACGTAAGGAGCCTCTTCCAGATTGTTTTGCGGGATGTATCCCAAAAGCTTGCGGATAAGAGCCAAACCTTCTTCTTCTGTCTGGGCGGTAAAATGAGTGACACCCGATTTGGTAGAGTGAACGCTTGCGCCACCCAGGTTTTCCTGGCTGACGTCTTCGCCGGTCACGGTCTTCACCACTTTCGGGCCGGTGAGGAACATATAGGAAGTACCTTCCATCATCAAAGTGAAGTCCGTCAAAGCGGGAGAATAAACGGCACCGCCGGCACAAGGGCCGAAGATTCCGGAAATCTGCGGAATAACACCTGAAGCAAGGATATTGCGTTGGAAAATTTCAGCATATCCGGCCAAAGCGTTGATGCCTTCCTGGATGCGGGCGCCACCCGAGTCATTGATACCGATACAGGGAGCACCCATCTTCATGGCTTGATCCATGATCTTGCAAATCTTCAATGACATGGTTTCAGACAAAGAACCGGCAGAAACCGTAAAGTCTTGTGCAAAGATATAAACCAGACGACCTTCGATAGTACCGCAACCGGTCACTACACCGTCACCGGGATAGTGTTTCTTTTCCATGCCGAAGTTGGTACATCTGTGTTCAACGAACATGTCCATTTCCTCGAAACTGCCTTCGTCGAGCAGCATGGCAATGCGCTCGCGAGCTGTATATTTACCTTTCTCGTGTTGCTTGGCAATGGCTTTCTCACCACCACCGAGGCGTGCAGCGGCGCGGCGGTCGATAAGCTCTTTAATTTTCTCAAGTTGATTACTCATCTTTTTGGATTTATGATTTATAATTTATGATTTATGGCTTGGGAATTTGGAGATTTATGGTTTCTCGCAAAGTTCTGTCAATACGCCGAGTGTTGATTTCGGATGAAGGAATGCGATGTTCAACCCTTCTGCACCTTTACGGGGAGCTTTGTCGATAAGGCGTATGCCTTGTGCTTCCACCGTGGCAAGGGCATTAGCTACTCCGTCTTCAACAGCGAATGCTAAATGGTGCATACCTCCATTGCCATTGTTCTTTTCGATGAATTTGGCAATGGTACTTTCGGGAGAAGTCGGTTCCAGCAATTCGATTTTTACATCGCCAACCTTCAGAAAAGCTGTTCTTACTTTCTGATCCTCCACTGTCTCAATGTTGTAGCATTTCAAACCTAAAACGTTTTCATAATACGGAAGGGCTTCTTCAATGCTCTTGACGGCAATGCCCAGATGTTCAATGTGTGAAATCTTCATAACTATATTAATTAATATTGGTATTGAATCCTTTTTTCAAGCATAAAGCAGTACAAAGAAAGATATTTCTTCTAAAATAAAGAAATTTTTCGTCAATTAATTGTTTGATAAATGTAGCGGAAAAGTGTTTATCCTGTCAGATAGGGGGAAGTATGACATTGTAAACACGGCTTCTTTCATTTAAAAGTTGAATTCAGCGCTACAGGGAGTTTTTTCATATTTTGCCGTCACTCCGTCACTTTTGTCCTGCATCTCTCTGTTCATCGGCATTTGCGGAGTGACGGCAACCGTGTAGGCAAGTGACGGCAAATGGTTTGCCAGCACGCTTATTTGTTCTGGTTTTGTTACAAATACTTGTATCAACTTTATGATAATCATCTTTTTCCCTGTTTGTTTATTTTGCGTTTTCCATTGTGTGGAAATAACTTTTATTAACGTCGGTTTTAGCCCAATTTGGCACTTTACTATTCAAAAATCTCTTGTCTGATGACTGATTCTTGCATCCGG
>NZ_GL882603.1 GCF_000195635.1 Bacteroides fluxus YIT 12057
AATACAAAATCCCTCAGGTTTTTACGTTGATCCGAAATTGACAAGGTAGTAAGTCGTTGATACCCAGTTAAACAACGAAAGGCAAGCAGCCTTTTTATCGACTACTTGCCTTATAGTTGTGATTCCGTTGCGATTCGAACGCAAGACCCACGCCTTAGAAGGGCGTTGCTCTATCCAGCTGAGCTACGGAACCATCCTTAATTGCGGTGCAAAGGTACACTTTTTTATATAAACTGCAAATATTTGTATCTAAAATTTTCATCTTCTATAAAGATTTCATAAATATTATTTGCAATAAGTAATGACAGATTACTTTAATTCACTCAGAGTCAATGAATTTCAGTAAAAAGTTGTTGTTACAAGCCCAAAGGCAGTCCACAGATATACCAAAATATAAACAATATTGTCCAAACTAAAAGAATCAATAAAGAATACCTCCAAGTATATTTCAGTAAGGAACCATAAGTGGATTGTTTATCATACTGCTGCATATAAGTCAACACCAACGGCATGTAAAACATAAAAGGCGTAATGGCATTCGTTGCGCTGTCACCAATGCGGAAAGCACACTGTGTCATCTCCGGAGAAATTCCCATACCTGCCAGTACCGGAACAAAAATGAAAGACATGAAAGCCCACTTTGAGGTGGCAGATACCATAATAAGATTGACAAGAGCCGTAAACAATATAAACAAAATCAAAATCCACAAACTGTCCAGACGAACAGAAGAAAGCAAATCCGCTCCCATAATGGCTATACACCTGTCCAAGTGTGAATACTCAAAACAAGCAAACATCTGTGAAGCGAAAAAGGCAATGACAAAATAGACACCCAACAACTTCATCGGCTGAGTCAACCCTTCTATCACATCTCCGTCTGTACGGTAGCGCCCGGAAGCGAAGCCATAAACCATTCCCGCCAATCCTATGCCCAAAGAGAGCAAAAACAAGATTCCGACAATAAACGGGGAACGGATCAAACCGCCATTGACACCCCTCAATATCCCCCAAGAAGAAAAAGTAGCCCATAAGATGACCACCGCATAAAACAGTCCGGCTACGACAGCTCCCATCAAAGCTCTCCGCTCTTTACGGGACAATTGCTTATAACCGGGAAAACGAATGTCACCGTCATACTCACCCAAACCGGGCAGCAAACTTCTACGGGTAATATAATAAATGATCGAAGCCAGCAAGAAAGTAGATAGGCAAAGAAAATAATAATTACATAAAGGTCCTGTTTGTCCGGGAGCAATATTTGCCGCATCAGCAGCTTCCTGTGTTGTTGCAGCAATCATAGGGTCTAAGGTACTCAACAAGACATTGGCACTATAGCCGCAGGATACCGAAACATAGGCAGTAATAATGCCACCAATAGGATGCAACCCTGCCGAATGAAACAAAGTAGCAGCAATAGGCAAAAGAATGATATATCCAGCATCTCCCACCACGTTAGACAGTAATCCCAATAGAATGACCCAAAGGATAATCCGCCATGGATCCCTGTTCCGGCGTACTCCCCGGCGAATACACGCATCTATAAAACCCGAATGCTGTGCCACACCTATGCCAAACATCGCCACAATCACCAATCCTAGCGGAGCAAATCCCGTAAAGTTGGTCACTACATGGCGTAATAGCCAACGGATGCCCTCAGGACTCAACAGACTCTGTACGCGTATTTCCTCCCTTGTTTCGGGCTGCAGTACACTCAAGCCATAGACATCGAATATCCATGATAAGAAGATGACTGCCAACGTCAGCAGGAAGAACATTGTTGCGGGATGCGGCATACGCCATTTACTCTTCATAGAATTCTTGCTTGAGTTATTTATTCGTCATCAGGTTCCAGATTGTCTATATCCAGAATGCGAAGTTCCAAGGCACGTACCACCAGACGTGTGGCATTCACCCCTACCCGTTCGCTTGCAGGGAAAAGCCGTCCTACCAGCTCATTCTGGCGTTTCTCCAATGACTTTACTCCGAAGGGCATTCCTTTCAGGTTGGCAATCATGTCCTTGGTATATCCCAAGGCAAGATGACGGAGGAAACGTTCATCATATTCATCTATATCATAACTGATAATGGCCTCCTGCCGCTTTGCATCATTTAATACCGACTTCCGGAAACGTTCCACAATCTTTTCGAGAATCGGATAGTTAAAGACCAGTTTCTTGCCATCCATCACAGCCTGTACATCTGTTTTGGTCAATAGTTCCCCGGTTTTAAGGATGATACCGTCCGCACCCGCATCAAGCACATCCACCCACAATTTTTCATTTAGAATCTCTCCGGTAAATATCAGTACATGCACACCCGGATAGCGTTTGAATATATTGCGGCAAATATCCACTCCGATAGTTGTAGAGCCTCCTAAACCTAAATCGAGCAACACCAAATCGGGTACTCCGGCTTCTATCAGCGGCCAAAACTCCTGTTCCGTCATGGCGGTACCAATGACTTCGGCATTCGGAATCTCGTGACGGAAAATCTCTTCCGTACCTTTCAGTTCAAGCTTTACATCTTCAACGATGATAACTTTAAATTTCTTCTCTTCCATGCATTCTATAGCTAATTTATGAATTACAAATAATGATTAGGCGACAGTCTCCGTGGAACGGTAAAGTAAACTGCATATCCGCCATTCTTTCCCGGCTCCGCATTAATACGGCAACCACGGCGTCCGGCAAACTCATCATGGTCACGGATAATCTGCTTGCAGACCAGATATTCCGTCCCGCGTAGCTTTCCCCTCTCTCCGGCCGCCATACGTGCCAGATTCGGATAAAAAAGTAGGTTCAACTCTTCACGCGTTTTTTCCCTGCGCATATCCGTAAATATGAAACGTACAAATTCCCCATCTACTGCGGCACATAGCAGAATTTCTCCATCAACAGGAACAGAAACAGCTTCGTCTATCAGATTTTCCAACAGAAAGCGCAACTGGTTCACATCTCCAACCACACTTCCGTCCAACTGTTCCATCCGGAAGGTGACGTGAGCTGTCATTCCCTTGCTCACTTTACGGAAATATTTCTCCGCAGTATTCAGCAACTCCGGTACGGAAATTACAGAGCGTCTGAAGGTTATCTCTTCCAACTGACGGGATGCACACGAATTGAGTATAGTAAAAATTCCCTTATAATACTCTATCAATTCTCCTATGGCAGACACGGTTTCCAACTCTTCCGCCTCCGTAAGTTGTCCCGAACGTAATTTCCCTATCAGCTGCTTGATCCTGTTCGGATAATAAATCGTTTCGTGCTTAATGGTAGAAAGGCAATTGTCCAATACCATATTCTGCACATGCAACAGGCTATCTTCCCAGGAGGCTCGCCGCACTTCATCCTGTGCAGTCTCGATATCCCGGTATTTGGTAGCCAGCTTCACTACGGCATTGAAAATTACAATAGCCACATAACGCGCAACCAATTCCAGCAGCAACCGGTCACTCTCCTGCTCCGTACCCTCCCGCCGTTCCAGACACAATACTCCGATACAACGTGACGCCCCACCCGCATCTACCATAAGCGGGAGCGCCTGCATGCCGGTCTCTGCCTGATAAACCTGACTGTCAAAACAATGTTGGATAAAACCTTTCCAGGAAACATCATCCCCCCAGATATCTTCGGAAGGATTTGAAGCATATTCCAGACGGTGTGCAGACTCATTATACACAGCAACGCCCAAACGGTCTATGCTCAATAACTCATTGACCGCATCATAAGCCGCATTGACTATTTGCAAAGGAATTTCTTTCAAGGTATCTTCCTCTCGTTGCAGCATCTCTTCCGTCTCTGGAGACGTCAACAGGGAAGCCTCAAAAATTTGCTTGTTGATTTCCAAAACTTGTTCCAGATTCCACCGGTTCACCAACCGCTTCCGGACGTAAAAAATATAATATCCCAACAACAAAGCTAAAATAAGCATAATACCCAGCAAGATACCTACCAGCTTATTATTCGTGGAACGTTCCAACTGGCGGCAATATTCCTCCAGAGACTGGTCTTCCCCAAGCAACTTGTATAGAGTTGTATAGGCAGCATTGTTGTAGCTATAGTCATCCCATTGTTTCAAGGCAAGAAAGGCAACCGCAGCCTCATTGCGGATATCCAGGATTACGTGAAAATCAGAGTTGAACATTTCGTTCCACCAATCCAATTCAGCAGATTGCCCGTCACCTGTCAGCGTCATAAAGTGCTGCGGGGAGGGTGCATATTTTTCATAATGGGCATTCAAGTAATACATGGCCGAATCCACGAACTGCAAAGCCTGCTCATAATCGCCGTCAATATTACTGTAATAGGCATTATTGGCAAAATCAGAAGCAATGTCCAGCATCAACTCATATTCATTTCGGGCAGCCAATGCTACAGAATCCGGAACCTTCTCCCCATCTGCCCTCTCCGGAACTCCGCTACAGGAAAAGCATCCGAAAGACATACAGAGCAGCAACATAGTCAACGTTTTACGGACTCCTACCGGTAAACGAAAATAGAAACGGCTTCCTTTCCCCAAAGTACTCTCGACATTGAAAAGGCAGACCTTAAACAAATCATTGGTTTTACGATATTTCTCAATGATTCCTTTACAGTTCATCAGTCCGAAACCACTTCCTTTGTTTTTCCTCAATTCTTCCCGGTCTATAGCATCATTCATGCCAATGATCCTAGAGTCATAAATCTTTTCGCCGACAATGCGTGCTACATCGTCAACCGACAATCCACATCCATTGTCTTCCACGGAGATTTCCACATAATCCTTTTCCGAACGGGCATATATTCGTACCGTTCCACCTTGCGGAGTATATTTCCGGGCATTTTCCGCCAAAGTATTGATCATGAATAAAGTCAACGCCTTATCCGCCTTCACGCAAGCATCTGTGGGTATGACCTCCAAATGCTGCCGTTTCATTTCAAAAGCACGGTTTCCTTTTCTCAACAGTTCAAAAAGTTCATTCAAACCAAAAGTCTCGACATTCAAGCTCAATGTACCTTGTTTCATCTTAATCCACAAAGCCAAGATATCATTGTACTCATTGATGGTAGTTACCAACTCATCAATATATTGATATTTCTCCCTTTTGATTTTCTCATCATTGATAAAGCCTTTCCGGTTCAGTTTATGCACTTCGTTGATAATACGGTCTATATACGGATGAATACCGTTGACAATAGACATACATGCTTTCTTCACCAGATTCTGACGTTTGTTTCCGGCAATATGCTGCTCATAAATATAACGTTGCTTTTCCAGCCTCCTGCGCTCGTCTCCCAAAGAGATGGAAGTCATGCCATTATCCAATGCCCATTGTATATAAGGAGTTATTACCTTCACCATTGCCAACTCATCCTTGCCCATGTGTTGCGGCAATACCAGCCGACGGTTTTCAATACGGATATCTTTCACTCCGAGCAAATCTTCCATTTTGGGAGCCACTGCAGACTGAATGGCATCTATGACCTCCTCCTCTGTCCGTGCATCCGCCGGGATGGCTGCCGTTATCTCCTGGCAGATATCCAGCATTTCCTGCAAACGGTGCAGATGTATTTTATTCTTTACTTTGGAACGTTTGTTAAAGAACCAGAAGAACAGGAACACCAGCACAAAGCCCACCACTACAAAGAAGAGCAGGGCATTCAGTTGGGTTGATTCCTTCTCCAACGCAAGATAACGGCTCTCCAGTTCCTTGTCCTGCCGGGTATCCTCCAAGATATCCAGATAAATATTGCGGTTGTAATCAGATTTGGCCTTCATCTCCAGTCCGGCATACGACACGCTCAATTGCTCACGAATGCGGGATATCCACTCCGGAACCGTCTTTAGCTTATGTTCTATCCATGCCTTTTCCGCACAGATAGTATCCCTGCTGTCGTAGGCTTTCAGCCAGTCCAAACTGTCACGGCAGTTATAAAAACGGCGGTGATGATCGTTTACACATTCCAGTGCCGTTCTCAACGTGTCCAGTGCTTCCTCATACCTGCCATGCGCATTCAAATACTTGCCGATAGAAACATATGCTCCTGCAATCTGATATAAATCATTGTATTGGCTGAACTTTGCCAAGGCCAGTTGCCCCAGCCGCATCGGCAACAAGGAATCTACCGGCACACCCAATTGCTTCAATGCATGCGAACGCCTATTCTGGAAGAATTCATAATTATCCGGTGAAGCCATCAGGTTGGCAAGCCCCTGCACACCGTTACCTTCAAAATAAAGATACCCCTTTTTTGAAGCCAAATGCCAGGTTGTATAAAGTTCATCAAACTCGTGCAAACGTTGCTCATCCGGCGTTTCGCCATCACACAAGGCAGCAGAGCCTTTTATATAATGATAGTACAGCAACTGGTTGGTATCTGCCGCCAATTCTTCATTTTCCGGGACTTCGTCGATGCACGCTACAGCTTCCGGACGTTGCTGCAAATAGTAGTAATAAACCGCAGAGACAATATAAAACTCAGAACGCGCATAGTTCAAGCGCAACCGTTCATGCTTGTCCACAAAAAGATTGGCATCCTCGGCTATCCGCTTCATACGGCGCAGTGCGCTATTGCGGTAATCATAAAACTCCTTGTTCAAGGCAGTACGCTGATATATCTTCATCAATCCTATATCGGCAACAAGAAGCTCCAGTTCATTTTTTGTCAGGTCATAAACTTCCTGATGGTACTTTACCGCCTGTTCGAAGTCCATGCGCATAAAAGCACAAAATCCCAAGTTGTTGCAGGCTTCCGCCTTGCCTTGCCTGTACATGCTTACTTCGTTATATGCCCGTGAGGCGGCATGGCAGGATGAATCCAAATCCTTATAACGATAAGTATATGCCACCTGATTCAATGAATCGATGAGATGCACTTCCTTCATGGGAGCTGTACCCACGCACGAAATCATTGCTGCACAAAGCCACAGCAAACTTGCTGGCAATATTAAAGAAAGCCGTTTCATAAAGCAAAGCTACAAATAAATCCGGGAACTAAAAATATTTTTTCTACAATAAGTCTTGTGTTATGTAACGGGAAATTCATACCTTTGCATGCAAATTAACAAATAGGTAACATCTATTACACAAATGAGCGAAAAAGCACCCTTTATGGTATTCTCGGGAACAAACTCGAGATACCTGGCAGAAAAAATCTGCGCCAGCCTTGATTGCCCTCTGGGAAATATGAACATCACCCATTTTGCAGACGGTGAGTTCGCCGTTTCTTATGAAGAGTCTATCCGCGGCGCACATGTATTCCTGGTTCAATCAACTTTCCCTAATTCTGACAATTTAATGGAACTCCTGCTGATGATTGATGCAGCCAAAAGAGCATCAGCCAAAAGCATCGTAGCTGTCATCCCGTATTTCGGATGGGCACGTCAGGACAGAAAAGACAAACCCCGTGTATCTATCGGTGCCAAGTTGGTTGCCGACTTGCTTTCAGTAGCAGGTATCGACCGCTTGATTACGATGGACCTCCACGCTGACCAAATCCAGGGTTTCTTCGACATTCCGGTGGATCACCTGTATGCATCAGCCGTGTTCCTCCCCTATATCGAATCATTGAAGTTGGACAATCTGGTTATCGCGACTCCGGACGTAGGCGGTTCCAAGCGTGCCAGCACATTCTCCAAATACCTCGGCGTACCTTTGGTATTATGCAACAAGACACGTGAGAAAGCCAATGTAGTGGCTACCATGCAGATTATCGGTGACGTGCAAGGCAAGAATGTTGTATTGGTTGACGATATCGTAGATACGGCCGGAACTATCACCAAGGCTGCCAATATCATGCTGGAAGCCGGTGCAAAATCAGTCCGCGCCATTGCCAGCCACTGTGTGATGTCCGACCCTGCTTCTTTCCGTGTACAAGAATCCGGTTTGACAGAAATGGTATTTACAGACAGCATTCCTTACTCAAAAAAATGCGCCAAGGTAAAACAGCTAAGCATTGCTGATATGTTCGCCGAAACCATCAAGCGAGTGATGAACAACGAATCCATCAGTTCACAATACATTATCTAAAAGTGCCCTGCACTTCTTAGAATAAAATAGAAAAAGCGAAAGGCTGCGCAGTTCAAGTGAACATTGCGCAGCCTTTCGCTTTTTTCGCTCTTCAATTTATTTATCAATCAGCCTTCCCATTTTGTAGGTTCCTTTCCGTATCACCTTTCCATCCTTATCGGTTTCCACGAAAGGGCCGTCTTTCTTTCCTTGCTTGAAAAAGCCTTCATAACGATTGCCGTTCTTGTCTTCCTGCACACCGCTGCCCTCTTCCATACCATTCACGAAACCACCTTTATATTTGGTCCCGTCGGTCAGGATCAAGGTACCCTGGCCATTGAATTTATTGTCTTTCCACTCACCTTCGTAAGAGTCACCGACATTCCATTTGTAAGTGCCTTTGCCATCACGCTGGTTATCTTTCCACTCACCATCATATACGGCACCGCTTGCCCACGTAAATATGCCACGGCCTTCCTGCTTGCCATTCTTGAAATGCCCCACATACTTATTACCGCTGGCATGGTAATATATACCTTCACCAGTGCGTTCACCCTGTACATAAGAACCTTCGTAGCGGTCGCCGGTATGAAAGAAGTAGATTCCTTTGCCATGCTGCATATCATCCATCCAATCTCCTATATATTTATCCCCGTTGGCATATTCAAAAGTTCCTTTACCGTCACGGACATCATTTTTCCACTGGCCCTCATATTTGCTGCCATCATTCCAGGTCAGCGCACCTTCGCCGTCCTTCTTGTCGTTTTTCCAGGAACCTACATATTTAGAGCCGTTCTTCCAGGTATATGTTCCCCGGCCTTCACGCTTGTCGTTTACCCAATCACCTTCATAAATGTCACCGTTGTAATAGTACATCGTACCTTTACCGTGCTGGTAATCCTGAAACCACATGCCGTCATAGCGGTTATTGTTCATAAAATAGTAAATACCCTTGCCGTGCTGCTGATCCTGATACCACTGCCCCTCGTATTTCTCCCCGTCAGTAAACATATAAGTACCAAAGCCTTCGCGTTTCCCTTTCACATATTCCCCTTCATATACATCACCGTTCTTAAAGACCGTTTTTCCTTTGCCATTAGGCTTACGTCCTTTCATCTCGCCTGTATAGACACTGCCATCCTTGAATGTATGGGTTCCTATCTTTATTTCTGAGGAGAATGTGCTTTTAACTTTGTCGAAAAAACCATTTTTCTTTTCTTGAGCAGTAGCTCCACCTTGGCATAAACATGCCAGAATGAGTGCAGTATATAGATATTTCATTGGGGATTAATAGTTTATATTACTGATAAAGAAGACGTATCCAAGCTGTAATTTGTTACACTTCCTCAACATCTTATGTACAAAGATACGATTTATCTGCCAAAACAACGCGGTACTTTACGCATTTTATGACATTTTTTTGCCGGATACGACTTCTTTTAATTTCTCTTTGCATAAATGCTTTCCGGCAAGTTCACGGATCTCTTCCGGAGTAACGTTCTTTACGGCATCCAAAGCATCCGTAAAGTAAGAGTCCCGCAAACCGGATATCTGGACAAATATCCATGCGTCTGCCAAAGAGAAAGCTGATTCATAACTGCGGCACATCTCTCCCGACATGTAATTCTGAACCATCGAAAGTTCCTCGGCAGGAACCAGATCATTCTGCAAGCGATCTATTTCGTGGTAAACCTCAGCTATTAGAGGTTCTACAAATTCATTGGCCGTCTCGGCATTCACGGCCAGTACACCTTGACCGGGGTAAGGCATGACACCTGCAGAAATACCATATGTATATCCTTTTTCCTCGCGTATATTAGACATCAGCCGGCTTCCGAAATAGCCTCCGAATAAAGTGACCAGCACGCGGAGTTTCAGATAATCGGGATGATTACGGTCCAGAGAGAGCATTCCCATACGCACCGCACTCTGCAATGCATCGGGGCGTTCTATGAAAATACGTTTCTCTTCAGAAACAACCGGAAGATACTCTTTCTTTTCCGGTTTGCGGAAACCGGTGCCGAAAGGTTCGCTCCCAAAAAGCTGCTCAACCTTCCGGATACACTCGTCCGTCACTTTACCGGACAAATAGATACTGCAATTACCGGAATGATAATAGCGGTTGTAGAAATCACGCAATACCGAAGGAGTAATACGATGATAATCCTCCTCCTGTACCAGACGTCCTCCGGGATGCCGCTCTCCGAACACCGCTTTTAGCAGTCCGCGATGTGCCAGGAAGTCAACCTTGGAAGAGTTGACCAGAAATTGCTGGATATTAGTATCTATGATTACACCCAGTTCCTTTTCCGGAAATATCGGTTCCTTCACAATGGATTCCAGCACATCCAGAGTTTCCGGCAAATATTTATTCAATGAATAGAGTGTGAGATAAGCGTGTTCCGACGCACTGGACAGTTCCAGCCAAGCTCCATAGTAATCCAACCTTTCCGCAATTTCAGCCGCTGTAAAACGGCGGGTTCCTTCCCGCAGCATCCGGTTGGTAAACAAGGCCTGCAAAGGTTGTACCTGTTGCCACCTGCCGCCTTTTATCAGAAAGTCGATGCGTACGACTTCATTTTCACCTGCATTCAGTACATTCAACGGTATGCCGTTAGACAATACCATACGTTCAGGCATTTGTACCGCCAATTGTTCCGGTTCGAGTATTCGGGGTTGAAGGGTTCTGTCTATCATCTTTCTCACTTTGCCGCTCTGCCACTCTCTTTCAAAAACATTTCCGCACGTTCCAAGTCCTGTGGAGTATCTATTCCTATAGTCTCCACCTCCGTTATTCCCGCCTTGATGGTATAACCATTTTCCAACCAGCGCAATTGTTCCAGCGACTCTGCCAGTTCAAGGGGAGACTGGGGAAGCGAAGTGATTTCCTTCAGCACTTCCACGCGGTAGGCATACAAGCCTATATGCTTATAATAAGTATGATTCTTCAGCCAATCCTTTTTTTCGGCATTCCGTTGGTAAGGAATGACAGAGCGGCTGAAATACAAAGCGTTCATATTCCTGTTCAGCACCACTTTCGGAGAATTTGCGTTCTCCAGTACTTCAAAGCCATTATCTGCAGCAAAGGGCTTTACCAAAGTGGCAATCTGGGTCGTGGAATCATCAAAACAAGCCTTGATAGCCTGCAACTGTGAAGGTTGGATAAAAGGCTCGTCTCCCTGGATATTCACGACAACTTCAAACGCCCCGCCTATCTTCGTGTATGCTTCATAGCAGCGATCCGTGCCACTTTTATGATTCACGGAAGTCATGACCACCTTTCCACCGAAAGCTTTGACGGCAGCTTCAATGCGTTCATCATCTGTAGCGACGTAGGCATCATCCAATACCCCCGCCACTTGTTCATACACCCGTTGTATTACTGTCTTACCCCCCAACATGGCCAACGGTTTGGCCGGAAAACGCGTAGATGCGTAGCGGGCGGGAATAATTCCTAAAAATTTCATATTCTTCAAATCCTTTTGTGCCCCTTTTCTAATAAAAAAAGGATAGCATTACTTCATATTTATAATCGAAGGGGCTCATTTCTTTCCTATTTCAAGAGAGTCTAGTCTATAGCTCCAACTCCTGCAATCCGCGTACGATATAATCCCGCTTCCAATCTTCCGGTTTGTAAATCATGGAATCACAGGCAAGCAAATCAATATCCAGACGCACTATCTCCTGTTCCTTTTCTTCAGAAGTCCTTCCGGCCTCTTGCTCGATGGTTTTCAACCGGGCAATCACTTCACCGGCCTGCCGGTCGGACATAAAACGCGCCACTTGATTGGAGAACAAATCGGAGCGGTGGAGATACAAAGGCTTCGTTTCCTCCTCCGTAGAGAAGCGGATACCGGGAAAGAAGTCGGATAACCGTTTGCGTGCCAGCGCCAAGTTGGCTTTCCGTTGCTCGTTACTGCCAATACTGATTGTGTAAACCATTTAAGCCATCAATTGAATAATTCATCCAACCCCTCTATCGGTTCCTCCACACTGTTGTCCCCTTCCATATTATCCTTACAGGGATCAAAACCTTCGGGCAACTGGAACTTCTCGTTCTCATCATACCCCAAAGTTTTATCACCAAGAACTTTCACCATGTATTTGGTCCAGATAGGCAAAGCCATGGAAGCACCCTGCCCGTGCAGCATCGTGTCAAAGTGGATGTCACGGTCTTCACCTCCTACCCAGCATCCGGAAACAAGCGAAGGAGTGAAGCCCATAAACCAACCATCTGCATTATAATTGGTGGTACCTGTCTTGCCTCCCATGTCTGCCGCTACGCCCAAACGGCGGACGCGGCCGCCTGTGCCTTCATTGACAACGGCACGCAACATCACCAACATCTTGTAAGCGCTGGATGCACTGATCACCTCTTGCATTTCCGGCGCGAAAGTTGCCAGTACATTGCCGTCATTATCCTCAATCCGTGTCACAAACAAAGGAGCTACCCGGATTCCCTTATTGGGGAATGCAGTATATGCACTAACCATTTCGCCTACAGAAATCTCGCAAGGCCCCAAGCAGAGAGAGACGGAAGGAACAATTTCACGGTTACGGACACCGAATGTATGAATCAGCCGTTTCAGATTATAAGGATTCAGTTTGCTCATCAAATAAGCCGTAATCCAGTTGTCCGAATTGGCAAGTCCCCACTTCACGGTCACCATTTCACCGAGACGCTTCTTGTTGGCATTGCGGGGAGTCCAAGGCTTTCCGTTTTCATCGATCAATGTATATTCCACGTGTCGGACTTCATCGCACGGCGAGAATCCGTTCTCCATAGCCAGTGTGTAAAGGAACGGTTTGATGGTAGAACCGACCTGGCGGCGTCCTACCATGGCCATGTCATATTGGAAATAATGGTAATTCGGACCACCTACATAGGCTTTCACATACCCGCTGCGCGGATCCATTGACATGAAGCCTGCACGGAGGAAGAACTTATAATAGCGGATAGAGTCCATTGGAGTCATGACAGTGTCTTTCTCGCCCGCCCAGCTGAATACGGACATCTCCTCCGGAGTATCAAAAGCTTTCTTTATTTCAGCATCCGAAGCACCCGCTTTCTTCATCAGGCGGTAACGGTCCGACTGTCTCATGGCACGTCCCAGAATCTCATCCACCTGTTCCTGAGTCAGCCGGAAAGTATAAGGCGCTTTCTTGGCCCCTTTCTTTTCCTTAAAGAAGTAGCCTTGCAGCTCTTTCAAATGTTCCGTGACGGCATCTTCCGCATACTTCTGCATACGGGAGTCAAGTGTCGTATAAATTTTCAACCCGTCCGTATAAAGATTATATTTACTTCCGTCTTTCTTGGTGTTCTTCTCACACCAGCCATACAAAGGATTGTTGATCCAGTCGAGTGAATCTTCGTAATACTTCTGCATCTGCCAGCCGCGATAATCAGACTTGTCCGGTTTTTTAGCGGTCAGCACCCCACGCAGGTATTCACGGAAATACGTTGCCATCCCCTCCTTGTGGTCCACCCGGTTGTACTTCAGTTTTAGAGGCAATGCCTGCAGGGAATCCCGTTCGGCCTCCGTAATATATCCGGCCTTACGCATCTGGTCAAGTACCACATTGCGGCGCCCGCGGGAACGCTCGTTATACCGCACCGGGTTATAAAGTGAAGGATTCTTACACATGCCAACCAATGTGGCGGCTTCCTCTATCTTCAAGTCTTTAGGTTCGCACCCGAAATAAGTAAAGGCGGCAGTCTTTATGCCCACTGCGTTATTCAGGAAGTCGAACTTATTAAGGTACATGGTCAGAATTTCTTCTTTAGTGTAGTAACGCTCCAGTTTTACGGCAATCACCCACTCTATCGGCTTTTGGAAAAGACGCTCCATTACATTGTCCGCGCTGGGAGAGTAAAGTTGTTTGGAAAGCTGCTGGGTAATGGTACTTCCCCCGCCGGCATTTTTCTGCATCAGGATGCCCCGCTTCACCACTGCTCGGAACAGTGCTTTGGCATCAATGCCCGAATGTTCCGAAAAACGTACATCCTCAGTGGCAATCAATGCATTGATAACATGAGGGGATAAATCCTGGTAGCCCACATAAACACGGTTTTCCTTACTGTATGAATAAGTTCCCAAAACCTTACCGTCATCGGAAAAAACTTCTGTGGCAAACTTATAATTAGGGTTTTCCAAATCTTCTACCGGAGGCATGTAACCTATCCACCCTTTAGCTATCGAAAAGAATATAACGACGCACGCAAGTGCGATCAGCGCGATGAAAATCCAGAGGATTGTGACGACTTTCTTTATCATGTCTGGCTATTAAAATCAAGATTCAATAATGGGGCAAAGGTACGGAAATATATTGGATGTGCCTATGATTTTCTACATCTTTTAAAAATTTACCGACAAAATTCAGCACTTCCTTTCATAGAGTTTATCCTTGACCATAATTCTTTCTCCATTGCGAGGGAGAGATGCGGTTCATTCTGGTAAACACCGTGATGAAGTTATTGTAGGAATAGCCCGTCATTTCGGCAATCGTATTGATTGAAAGAGCGCTACTCCCGACAAGCAGCCGCTTCGAATAGTCGATGCGCAATTGGGCAATCCAGCTCCGGAAAGAGAGGGAATACTTTGAGTTTACATAGTCGGACAGGTAAGTCCGGTTCGTGCCCAGTTCCACCGCAAGTTGCTGTATGGTCAGTTCGGGTGCTGTGTAGCCCCGGTCCTCAATCCACTCATCCACCTTTCTTTCCAATGCCACGAATGCCGGATGGGCGTCTTCGCCGACGGGCAGGCGCTGCTCTTCCGTTTGTTCCTTATCTTCCGCCTCGCTTTCGGCAGACAGCATAATCTCCTTGATATGTCCCACCGACAGAGTGTACCGGTACAGCGAATAAGACATGTAGGTAAAAAAGAGAATTCCCGCCACCATATATATAAGCAACCCCAGAGTGGGCGCGAATGCCAGGCCGATGCCTGAAAAACCGATGATTCCCAGTCCATGTGAACTGAGAAGCATCCAGCGGGTGAAGTTGGAGACATTCTCGGAGTAATAATTATCCATATCACGCTTCATGTTGGCATAGACCCTGTAATAGCGGTGCAGAATGGCGTAAACCTCGTAGGCATAGTAGAGCGCGGCCGCTATGACCACGTACTTTTGGACGGGTACCGGCACAAACAGGATATTCAAAGCCATGACAGTCATCAGCGCACCCCACAGGACAAGCCTGTTGCGTGTTTTCCGTACAATGGGAAAACGGTTATCTACCAAGGCTGAGAAAGCGATTTCCAGCAGGGAGCCGAAGATATAGAAGCGGGAAAGATTGACAGATACCTTAGCGACCGGATCTTCCAATTCTCCGCCTAAGGACCACGTAATGGCGATATGCGTCGCCCAGATAATCAAAGTCGCCCCAAAAAGGCGGCGGGCCAAGACATGGTTCCGGAACATATCCTTGGGAGCCGGGTCAAGCAGAAAAAACAACCCATAAACAAATGTCAACGGGAAAGAAATCAGCTGTATGTTATGATAAACAGTTTCCATTTTAATATAAATATCGCCTGCAAAGGTAGCAAAATCCCCTCAAAAGTCGTTTTTATTATCCTTCCAAAGTGCCGGAATGTCTTGAAATGACAATGAAAAAACTACTGAAACAACAATTTTACTACTGAA
>NZ_GL882604.1 GCF_000195635.1 Bacteroides fluxus YIT 12057
AAGCTAACTTCTGTACGTGAAAGCGATCGGTAACTTCATTCTTTTTCTTGAGCCGTAAAAACCTGAGGGCTTTTCATTTTATGCATATAACTTAGTTAGCCTGTATAAAAAGAATGCCTTTCTCTGACGACTCCTCTAAACTTGTGCTCTGAACGCTTTAATTTTAGCATTGAATGATTCTGCAAATACATTCGTTTCCCTGTTTACGAAATAGTTGGGTCAATCCGAAAAAGGAATCAATGTAAAAAGTAGTAAAGTACTAAGGGAAAAGTGTAGAGGATTAGCTATGAAAACTTGTAGGAGTTAAGACAAATCTCTGTTCAAAGGTTGCGAATACATATTCACAGGCTTTGAACATATATTCACAAGCTTTGAATACATATTCTCAGCATTAGAATAAAGATTGGATATCTGATACGCTGAAGTCTAATAAAAAAGCCCTGCTTTTTCAAACAGGACTTTTGCTTCTTTCAAGAAAATATTTTAGCACTTGATATTCAGTTCATCCAATATCTTACGCATTGCTTCGAAGGTTGTGATTCTGGTGGGCACCAATGGGAGACGAAGTTTGTTCTCAATCATTCCCATTACATTCAGCATAGCCTTAACGCCGGCAGGATTGCCGTCAACGAACAGAAGCTTGAACAATTCGGCAAATTTATGGTGGATGGTCAATGCATTGGCATAGTCACCTTGTAAAGCCAGGCGTACCATGCGGCTGAATTCGCGTGGAAATGCATTTCCGATGACCGATATGATACCAACGGCCCCTAAGGTAATCAAAGGGAAGGTGATGCCGTCATCTCCCGAAATAACGTCAAAATTAGACGGTTTGTTTTTTATGATATCATCCATTTGGGTGATATCGCCGGAAGCTTCCTTAATGGCTATTACATTCTTGAAATCACGTGCTATGCGCAGAGTGGTTTCAGCTTTCATGTTAACTCCGGTACGCCCCGGAACATTATAAAGTACAATCGGTAGTTCAGTAGCTTCGGCAATAGCCTTATAGTGTTGGTATATACCTTCTTGTGAAGGTTTATTATAATATGGAACAACGGAAAGGATAGCATCCACTCCGGTGAAATCATCATTTTTCAGCGTTTCTACTATGGCGCGTGTGTTGTTTCCTCCTACACCGAGTAGGATAGGTATTTTTCCATTCACGCGCTCAATGACCATTCTTTTTATTTTCTGCTTTTCTTCTTCCGTCAGGGTCGGAGTTTCTGCAGTAGTACCCAATACGCATAAAAAGTCGGCATTATTTTGCAGCAAATAGTCCACCAAACGCATCAATGCATCGTAATCAACGCTTTCATCCTCTTTAAACGGAGTAATCAGCGCTACCCCCATTCCTTTCAATCTTGTCTGTATCATGAGTATTATTCAGTAATCTCTAATTAAATGACTCGCAAAAGTACGATTTTTTTCGATTTACCCTACAAATATAAGCTATAAAAAAGCTTTTTGTAGAAATTTGTTATGATATCAAGGTCAAAAACTCATCTTCGCTCATAATTTTCACTCCCAGTTTTTGGGCTTTTTCCAATTTGGCAGGTCCCATATTCTCACCTGCCAGTATGAAACTGGTCTTGGCAGAAATACTGCCAACATTCTTGCCTCCATTCTTTTCAATGAGTTCTTTGTATTCGTCACGGGAATGATGGGTGAATACGCCACTGATTACGATGGACTGCCCTGTCAATTTGTCGGTGTATCCGCTTAAATCCTCTTCTTTCCGAAAAAGTTGCAACCCGGCTGCTTTCAATCGTCCCACCAATTCCCGGTTGAATGGGTTGGAGAAATAAGTTATAATGCTTTGCGCTATTTTTTCACCGATTTCATCGATGTTTTTCAGATTTTCAAGATCTGTATTAATCAACTCTTCAATGTCTGTGAACGACTTGGCTATTTTCTTGGCTACGGTTTCTCCCACAAAACGAATGCCTAATGCAAAGAGAACCCGTTCAAAAGGAACCTCTTTACTTGCCGCGATTCCATTTATAATATTCTCTGCGGATTTTTCCCCCATGCGATCCAGATTCTTGATATCATCTGCCTTGAGATCGTATAAGTCCGCAGTATCCTTTATTAAGCCTAATCGATAAAACATATCTACCGTTTCGGGTCCCAGCCCGTCTATATTCATGGCTTTACGGCTGATGAAATGCTCTATTCTGCCTTTTATTTGGGGAGGACAAGCTGTTTCATTAGGGCAATAATGTGCCGCTTCTCCTTCGTAGCGTATGAGTCTGTTGCCGCATTCGGGACAATGGGTGATGAATCTCACTTTTTCTCCCAGCAACATACCTCGTGCATTTTTGTCAACGCCGGTGATTTTCGGAATGATTTCCCCACCTTTCTCTACATAAACCATATCTCCGATATGCAGATCAAGCCCTTCAATGATATCCGCATTATGCAAAGAGGCTCTTTTTACGACCGTACCTGACAGTTGCACCGGATCCAGATTGGCAACCGGGGTAACGGCACCGGTACGTCCCACCTGATAACTAACCTTATTTAAGCGAGTTAACGCCCGTTCTGCCTGAAATTTATAGGCAATGGCCCAACGGGGAGATTTTGCGGTGAAACCGAGGTTTTTCTGTTGTCTCAAACTGTTGACTTTCAAAACGATGCCATCTGTTGCTACTGGTAGGTTCTTGCGTTCGGTATCCCAATAATTTATATACTCAAAGACCTCTTCCAGGCTACTTGCCTTTTTTGTGTGCTCTGATATCTTGAATCCCCAGCTGCCTGCCATTTGTAAGTTTTCATAGTGACCGTCACAAGGCAATTCTTCCCCCAACAGATAATACAGGTAGGCATCCAGCTTACGTGAGGCGACAACTGCCGAATTCTGGGATTTCAATGTACCGGAAGCTGCATTGCGGGGATTGGCAAACAAGGGTTCTTCACGGGCTTCTCTTTCCCGGTTCAGCATTTCAAAAGACTCCCACGGCATTAATATTTCGCCTCTGATTTCAAATGACCGGGGATAATTTCCATGGAGTACAAGCGGTATTGTCCGGATCGTCTTTACATTGTCTGTAACGTCATCTCCTTTTTCACCATCTCCCCGGGTGACGGCGCGTATCAGTTTACCGTCTTCGTAAGTCAAAGAGATGGAAGTCCCGTCATATTTCAGTTCACAACAGATCTCAAAGTCCTCATTCAAGGTTTTCTTTACCCGGTCATAAAAATCTGTCACCTCATTTTCAGAATAAGTGTTTCCCAATGAAAGCATAGGATATTTATGCGCCACTTGCGTGAAGTTTTTGTTCAGGTCACTGCCTACACGCATTGTCGGTGAATTTTCATCTTGATATTCAGGATGTTCCTTCTCCAAATTCTGGAGCTCATGCATCTTGTCATCAAATTCTTTGTCGGATATTTCGGGAGCATTCAGCACATAATAATTGTAGTTGTGCTGATGGAGTTCGGCACGGAGCCGGTCTATCTTTTCTTTAGCAGTCATAACGTTTCGGATTGTTTGGGCGCAAAAATACAGGTTTATCCCCGAATATTTGTGCTTTTGTTGCACGAAAATAGGTTAGGTTTTGGTAAAAACAAAATAATCTTTTGCTTTTACTCTCAACTTGCACTACTTTTGCGGAAAATTAAAGTTTTATGCGTATTGATATCATCACAGTTTTACCGGAAATGATTGAAGGCTTTTTCAATTGTTCCATTATGAAACGTGCTCAAAATAAAGGGCTTGCAGAAATATATATTCACAATCTCCGAGATTACACGGAGGACAAGTATCGCCGTGTGGATGATTATCCCTTTGGTGGATTTGCCGGAATGGTCATGAAAATAGAACCGATTGAGCGTTGTATCAATGCTCTGAAGGCACAACGGGATTATGATGAAGTGATTTTCACTACCCCTGATGGTGAACAGTTCAGCCAACCGATGGCCAATACATTGTCCCTTGCACAAAATCTTATTATTCTCTGCGGGCATTTCAAGGGGATTGATTACCGTATCCGCGAACACCTCATCACGAAGGAAATCAGTATTGGCGATTATGTGCTTACAGGCGGTGAACTGGCTGCAGCCGTTATGGCGGATGCCATTGTGCGCATCATACCGGGGGTTATATCAGATGAGCAATCCGCTCTTTCCGATTCTTTCCAGGATAATTTATTGGCGGCTCCGGTCTATACTAGGCCGGCAGATTACAAAGGATGGAAGGTTCCGGATATTTTACTATCCGGCCATGAGGCCAAGATAAAGGAATGGGAGTTGCAGCAGTCATTGGAAAGAACCCGTAAGTTGCGTCCGGATTTGCTGGAAGAATAAAATTATCAATGTAAATAAAAAGAAAAAGGACATTCATAATAGAATGTCCTTTTTTATGAAATCAGATTGCGAATGGCAATCTTTTGTTTTTAGTTATAACTCCAGTGCACCGATTATGTCTGTTACAGACCTGTATCCATGTCTGTCAAGATAGTCATTGATACCTTCTGTCACCTTTACGGTAACTGTAGGATCAATGAAATTTGCAGTGCCTATCTGGATGGCCGAGGCTCCGGCGAGCATGAATTCTACTGCATCTTTCCAATCCATGATACCTCCTAACCCTATGACGGGTATTTTTACCGCTTTAGCTACTTGCCATACCATGCGCAATGCAATGGGCTTCACGGCTGCACCCGACATTCCTCCTGTAACCGTAGAAAGAATCGGGCGTCTGCGTTCTGCGTCTATGGCCATTCCAAGCAGGGTGTTGATTAGGGACACGCTGTCTGCACCACCATTTTCTGCTGCCCGGGCTATTTCGGTAATGTCGGTCACGTTGGGTGATAACTTTACGATAAGTGTCTTTTTGTAAACTGAGCGCACGGCTTTAACCACCTCTTCGGCTCCTTTGGCTGTGACGCCGAATGCCATTCCACCTTGCTTGACATTGGGGCAGGATATGTTCAACTCTATGGCAGGAATTTTGTCAAGTTCATTAATGATTGCAGCAGTTTCCGCATAATCTTCAATGGCAGATCCCGATACATTTACAATCATATTGGTTTGGACGTCTTTGATGCGGGGATAGATATGTTCAACAAAGTAATGTACACCTTTATTTTGCAGTCCCACAGCGTTTAACATACCTGATGGAGTCTCTGCCATACGCGGATACGGGTTGCCTTCACGTTTGTGAAGAGTAGTTCCCTTTACAATTATACCGCCTATTCGCGATATGTCTATGAAATCGGCAAATTCTTCACCATATCCAAATGTTCCGGATGCCGTCATGACCGGATTCTTCATTTGTAATTCACCAATCTTTACACTTAAATCTGCCATAATAGTTTGTTTATATTAAAAACCGGACCTTCTTTACATACACATAAATGACCTTCTGTCGTATTTTCCACACAGCATAAGCATGCACCTATACCACATGCCATCATGTTTTCCAAAGACACTTCGCAATTTATTCCTTTACTTTTGGCATATTTGGCTACAGCCATCATCATGGGTTTCGGACCACATGTATATATATGTTCGAAATTTACCTTATCTAATATGGAGTGCTGGGTTACGTAGCCTTTCTCTCCGTGGCTGCCATCTTCTGTTGTAGTATATACTTCGCCATAAGCTGCAAATTGCTCCAATTGCAGTAAATCCTTGTCGCTTCTTGCTCCGAGCAAGAAAATCGGTTTGCTGCCCCTTTTCGCCAATTGCTCACCTAGATATAGCATTGGGGCAGTACCTACGCCTCCGCCTACCAATAAAAGCTTGTCTGAGGGATTTTCAGGCATTGTGAAACTGTTTCCCAATGGAAGTACCACATTGATAATGTCGCCTTTATTCGCTTCTCCTAAACGCTTTGTTCCGTCGCCTACGAGCTGGATGAGGAACCATACCTCATTCCGTTGCCTGTCAATGTAATTAATGGAAATAGGGCGACGCAAGAAAGTAGTTGGAGAACCATCCACGCGGAGTTCTGCAAATTGTCCCGGCAACATTTCCGGAAGTGGAGACGGAGAAGTCAGTTTCAGCAATACATAGTTTGTATGCAAGCGGACATTCTCGGTCACTGTCAGGTCTAAAATGTATTTTTTCATATTGTTTATAAAGAGGGATGTTTATCTTTCGGCTACAAAGATAGTGCAAACCGGATACAAAACTCCAAGCTTGCTTGAAAAGTTTTGTTGGGATGCCGCCACCTTCCAAAGTATGACATCAATTTCTCAATTTTCGGGTTTGAATGTTTCGTAGGTGTTATCATCAAAAAAGATTCTTATTTCAGTTATTTTTCTAGGAGGTCTTTCTTTGTAGATAATCTCTTGTTTTACAATTTCTTTAACCTGTTTTTGGGGCGTTTCTAACGCAATTTCCTTGCGATTTTCAGTTTCTCCCGTCCCTTCGGACAAATTTTCGGGATTCTCGGCGAATAGAGGGTAGTCAAATCCTCCGTTTTCGGTTGAATCGGAATCGTTGCTCATATTGCCTTTTCCGGTGAGTAGCCATTCAAGGTTTATATCATCGTACCGTTGATGCAATCGGAGGATTACTTCGGTACTTGGATATTTGTTGCGAGGACCTAAGATATGGGAAATCGTAGCTTGAGCCACTCCAATGCTTTCGGCAAAAGCACCGGCAGTCAATTTTTCCCGATCCATAACCATTTTGAATCTGTCTTTTATACTCATAGCAAGTGTTATTACAATTGTACTTATTTTACATTTGATTACAAAAGTAAAAAAACAAAATCACAATCGCAAATTATAAATGTAAAACATGAAATATTACAAAAGTATACATAGTATTACATGTGTTACATATACAAATGTCATATTGCAAAATTTCCTATTTTACAATCGATATACCAACTTTAATAAAATTCAATAATTAACTGATTATCAACAGATACGCCATTATACATTTTCCGTTTTTTATGAAATATTACATTTGTTTTGCCTGTTGTCGACCTATATTTTAAACATTAATCAAACAAAATCATATATATATCTGATATAGATTGAATTATTGTTATAATCTGCCCGTGTTAAGCCTGCTACATATACTTTTGTAAAATGGCAAATTATTATTGGAAATAGACGTATTTACAATTGTATACAATCTTGCATTATTACTTTAGGAAAGTATATTTGTTATGCGATTAATATTGTAATATTCAATATTTACTTTAGTAAATATTGATAGTTGATTAATGCAACTATATTATACCTGCCATGTTTTACCATGACATAAAAGTCTTCTATAGGAAAGAAAATCTGCAACATGAATGAAGGTCATGAATTCCTTTTTCTTGTTTCACCTAAGGAATTCTAAAATCCTTGCTTTATTTCCGTATGAAGGGTCGGATGAATGAAAATAAGCGATTCTAAGAGGGTTAAAATCGATATATTTATCTGTATTATAATAGGTTACACCTATTTTAAAGGTTAAGTATATCAGCTGAAATAGAAAAAGGGGGATAAAATCCCCCTAATCATGACAAAATGATACGAAAGTATCCATTTTATGTTTTTTCCATTTGAATAGGATTTGGCTTATAAAGAGCTAATGCAAGATTTTAAAGACAAGTTCCCTAAGTATGTCTCCATCGTTTAAGGATGAGTTTCCTACCCCTTTAGACTTGGCATCTGCATATCTGATTTCTCCGATTATTTGCATCGTTTTTACGCCGCTATAGCGGCGCATGGCGCTTAGGTATTCGCGAGACTGCCACGGGCTTTTTAGGCCCAAGAAATTGGCAATACCCTGCTCAGATTTTTCTGGTGCATAATATGCCAACATTAGATTGGAGAAGAAACCAAAAAGTAAAGATAAAGTCATCTGAATAGGATTCGTTTTGGGATTTTCTTCAAAATATTTTATTATTTTATTGGCCTTTAAAACATCCTTTTCCACTATGGCTCCACGAAGTTCAAAGTTATTGTAATCTTTACTGATGCCGATATTCCGCTCTATCTGCTCCGGAGTGATACGTGTCTGACCTTTTGGAAGTGTTATGATCAGTTTTTCCAGCTCTCCGGTCAGTCTGCTGAGGTCAGTTCCTACAAAATCCGCAAGCATGGAAGTAGCTTTAGGTTCAAGATCCACACCTTTGCGTTTCATGTACGAGGTGATGAATGCAGGCAACTGGGCATCCTTTATTTTTTTAGATTCGAACAAGACGCCAACTTTCTCTATTTCGGCAGCCAATTTCTTTCTTCTATCCAGTACGCCATGTTTATGGCATATTACCAGAATGGTCGAATTCAGAGGTCTTTGCAGATAGTAAGACAATTCATCCATGTTACGGATGGACTGTGCTTCCTTGACGACAACAACCTGATGCTCGGACATCATCGGATAGCGTTTGGCTGCATTGATGACGGTAGCTATATCTACATCCGCCCCATACACTATGCTCAAGTTAAATTCCTTCTCAGTATCGGTGAGGACATTGTCAGCGATATAGTCTGCAATGAGGTCAATATAATACGCTTCCTCGCCCATCAGATAATAGACCGGACGGTATTGTTTGGCTCTCAATTCTTTAAGTATGTCGTCACATGTTATTTCTTGTTTTGCCATATAGAAAAATTAGGTGTTTGTTGATGAATGTGTCTGTCCTGCTGTTGCAAAAACAGCGTATCACCAGTCAAACTTCAAGTGTTTTACAGTCTTTTTCTCATCAATAATCATACGCAGGGAGGCAATTCCGATTTCAACATGCTCATTTACATAGTTTTGGGTAACTATATTGTCACTTTTATCGGTTTTTACGCCTTCAGGAATCATGGGCTGGTCGGAAACCAGCAGCAAGGCTCCGGTCGGGATATGATTGGCAAAACCGCAGCTGAATAAGGTAGCGGTTTCCATATCGACGGCCATGGCACGGGTTTTCTTGAGATATTCCTTGAAGGTTTCATCATGTTCCCAAATCCGGCGGTTGGTGGTATATACCGTACCAGTCCAGTAATCGCGGGCATAATCACGGATGGCGGAAGAAACCGCACGTTGCAGCATAAAAGCAGGAAGTGAGGGCACTTCGGGCGGGAAATAGTCATTGGAAGTACCTTCGCCGCGGATGGCGGCAATAGGAAGGATAAGATCCCCTATTCTATTTTTCTTGTCTATGCCGCCGCACTTGCCCAAAAACAGGCATGCTTTGGGATTAATGGCGCTGAGCAAGTCCATGATAATGGCAGCATTGGGGCTTCCCATACCGAAATTGATAATTGTCATTCCTTCTGCGCTGGCAGATATCATATTGGCGTCTTTGCCGAGGATGGGAACATTGAACTTTTCTGCGAAAATCTCTACGTACTTGTTGAAGTTGGTCAACAGGATATACTCTCCAAAATCTTCCAGGTTACGTTTTGTGTAACGGGGCAGCCAATTAGCTACGATTTCTTCTTTTGTTTTCATAAGATTTCATTAAATTTGTGTTCCCAAAAGGCGGGAACCATTATTTAACTTACAAATGTAGTAAATGTTATCATTAAACCTACCAGCATTCGATGCTAAAATTGCCGCAAGGAATGGAAAAAATGTTATTTTCGATGTAATACGTCGTCGATATGTCGCACTGACTCCGGAAGAATGGGTGCGGCAACACTTTGTTCACTTTCTTATCGCCCATAAGGGATATCCACAAGCATTGATGGCAAACGAAGTGCAGGTGCAACTGAACAATACCAGGAAACGTTGTGATACGGTACTCTACCGCCGTGACCTCACTGCCCGTATGATAGTGGAATACAAAGCTCCCGAAATTGAAATCACACAGAAAGTTTTCGACCAGATAACCCGTTACAATATGGTGTTGAGAGTGGATTATCTCATCGTCAGCAACGGGTTACAGCATTATTGCTGCCGAATGGATTACGAACGCAATACATACGCTTTTCTGCATGACATACCCGAATACCGGAGCCTATAGGAGAGAACTGCCCTTCTTACTGCTGAACTTCTCCTGCAACTTCTGCATCAATTCGTAGAAATTCGGGATATAGACCGTGGCGAGCAAGGTATTCAGCGCCATACCGAATACTACGGCGGCTCCCAGTGCAATACGGCTTCCCGCTCCTGCCCCTGTGGCAAACAACAACGGCATTACACCGAGCACAAAAGCCAACGATGTCATTAGAATCGGACGTAAACGAATATGGCCTGCCTGGAATGCAGCGTCACGGATGGAGTTGCCCTGCGCACGGAAATCGCGTGCAAACTCTACAATCAAGATACCATTCTTGGCAGAAAGGGCTACGAGCAGAATAATACCGATTTGAGTATAAATGCTGACAGGTGTTCCCATGGCATAACACCCCAGCATGGCACCGAGCAGAGCTACCGGAAGCCCCATAACCGCTGCAACCGGGCTAGTCCAGCTTTCGTATTGGGCTGCAAGTACCAGGAAGGCAACGAGCAATGCCATGACGAATACTATAGTCGTGGTAGTACCTGCCTGCGTTTCTTGATAGGCTACGGATGTCCATTCATAGCCGAATTCATTCCCAAGTTGAGCTTTTATCAGGCTTTCCATCTGTTTGATAGCTTCGCCGGAACTGCTGCCTGGCGCCACGTTGCAGGTGATGGCTGCCGTGGAATACATGTTATACCGGTTAATCTGGTCCATACCCAATTGCTCGTCCACATGGGTGAAGGAAGAAAAAGGAACCATCTCCCCCGAAGCATTCGGCACACTCAGCTTCAGCACATCATCTATGACCCGCTGGGCATTATCACCTGCTCCTAATTTTACTTGGTAGATATGACCGAATTGTACGTAATCGTTAACGTATGCTTCTCCCATGTAATACCCCAAGGTTGTAAATACACTGTTTAGCGGGATACCCATCAGCTGTACTTTATCCCGGTCTATGTTCAGGAAATATTGCGGTACATTGGCTTGGTATTGGCTGCTGACGGATGCCAGGGCCGGATAGTTGCGGTAATTCTCCATCAGTGTCCCGACGGCCTGCTGCATTTCAGTAGCCCCCAGGTTGTGACGGTCCTCCAATTGCAGTTGCAGTCCTCCGGTAGCTCCCAGACCGGGGATGGCAGGCGGAACCATGGCGAATATTTCAGCCTCCTGAATGCTGTATGCTTCCATATTGAATCGTTGTACAACGGATGCCGCCGTATGTTTCTTGCCTTTACGCTCATCCCAGTTCTTCAAGACGATGAAGTACGTGGCGGCATTGCTTTGCTCTCCGCCTCCCATGATAGAAAATCCGGATATGCCGATGTAGTCTTTTACTTCGGGATAACCGTCAAGAATGGCATTGATCTGCTTTCCTACATCTTGCGTGCGTTCCAGGCTGGATGCGGGAGGCAGCTGTGCCACTGCAAGAAAATATCCGTCATCTTCTTCGGGAATGAAGGTGGACGGCCATTTCGCAAACAGCAGGACAGCAATCAGTGTAAAGACTGCGTAAGATATGATTGCGGCAGAGGGGCGTTTGAGAAGGTAACTTACCATTTTGTCATATACTCCCTGTGTCTTGTCATACAAGTGGTTGAATCCTTTATACAGGAGGAACTTGGAAGGCTTGGTGGGTTGAAGCATCAAGGCGCAGAGTGCAGGAGTCAATGTCAGTGAATTGAAGCCGCTTAATATGGTACTGGCGGCAATGGTCAATGCGAACTGCTTGTACAGCTGTCCCGAAATTCCGCTGACCAGAGTGGTAGGTATGAATACTGCCAGAAGTACCAATACTACCCCCACGATAGGTCCGGTAATCTCTCCCATCGCTTCCGTGACGGCTTGGCGGGCAGTGTATCGGCCGGTGTCGAGCAGTCGTGTGGAATTCTCCACCACTACGATGGCATCATCCACAACAATGGCCACGGCAAGTATCAGTCCGAACAACGTCAAAGTGTTGATGGAAAAGCCGAACAGCGCCATGACAGCCAGTGTACCGATAAGCGATACGGGAATGGTGATGCAAGGAATGACGACCGCCCTCCAGTTCTGCAGGAAAAGGAAGATGACAAGGACCACCAGCAGGGTCGTTTCAAGGAACGTCACCATCACTTCGTCTATGGAAGCATGGATGACGTCCGTGGTATCCAGTGTTACATTGTACTGTATGCCTGCGGGGAAATTCTGCGAGAGTTCCTGCATCTTGGCTTTGACACCTTTGGATACATCCAGTGAATTACTGCCCGGTTGCTGATAAATGGCAATGGCAGCGGTAGGTTTTCCATTCAGTTGGGAAACAACACTGTAGGATGCGGATCCCAAGTCGATATGGGCTACATCACGCAGGCGGAGCACTCTCCCTCCTGCTTCGGTGCGCAGGATGATATTGCCGAATTCTTCAGGCGAAGTAAGGCGTCCTTTGACTGTCAGACTGTATTGATAGGAATTCTTGTTGCCTGCGCCGACAGGTTGCCCCACATTTCCGGCACTGACTTCCACATTCTGCGTCTGGATAGCCTGGTAAACATCCGCCGGTGAGAGGTTGCGGATACGCATGGCGGCAGGGTCGAGCCAGACGCGCATGGAGTAGTCCCCCGCCCCCATTACATTGACGGCCCCCACACCGCGCACACGTGTCAGCTGGTCCACAAGATTCAGTTTGGCATAGTTGCTGAGGTAAAGTCCGTCATAGTCTTTGTTGTCGGACTTCATAGTCAGGAACATCACGATGTTGCTTGATTTTTTCTGTACTGTAACCCCCTGCACCACTACCGGAGCCGGCAGTGAACTTTGTGCCACACTGACACGGTTTTGCACTTGTACGGTAGCCATGTCGATGTCTGTTCCTACAGCAAATGTAATTGTCAGCGAGTATGCACCCGATGAGGATGAATTGGAAGACATGTATAGCATGCCGTCCACTCCGTTTACTTGCCGTTCGATGGGGATACCGACAGTTTGTGCCACAGTCTGCGCATTTGCTCCGGGATATACGGCACTGACCTGTACGGTGGGCGGCGTGATTTCCGGATATTGCGCAATAGGCAGGATTCCCAATGTGACCAATCCCGCCACGACAATAAGCAACGCCAGTACGGTGGCAAATATGGGACGGTCTATAAAGAATTTAGAGAACATAGTTAGTTGATATTTAGTTGTTTAGTAAATAAAGTAAGCATCACTTGAAGATGGGCGAAACTTTCATCCCCTCCCTTACTTTCATCAATGCCTTGGTGACGTAGCGTTCCTGGGGAGAAAGCCCTTGTATGACTTGGCGCAGGCTGTCACCTACCAGTTGTCCCGTTTCAATGTGGCGGTAGCGTACGATATCCGAATCATTGACTATATATACGTATTTTCCAAGCTGGTCCGTACCGATGGATGCGTCAGGTATCAAGACAGCCTGTTTCTGTTCTCCGTACGGCAAGGTGATGCTGACGTACAAACCGCTTTTCAGTAATCCTTCGGGATTGTCCAGACGGGCACGGATGTTCAGCGTTCCGGTATTCAAGTCCACATTGGGCGATAAGTAATCCAAAGTGGCGGGATAACTGAGTGCGCCGTCTTTTCCCAAGCTGACGGTTACTTTCCGGGGAATGCTGTCCCCTCCTTGCATCAGCATGGAAAGCCACTGGTTATCGGCTACGTTGAAATAGCTGTACAAGCGGTCATCCTTATAGATGGTAGCCAGGGGGACCGGCTGCACGCCGCCGCTGACGTAGCCGCCTGCATCGACAAGGTTACGACTTACAGTTCCGTCAAACGGGGCACGTACCGTACAGTAACTCAAGTTAGTACGTGCCGTGTTCAAGGCAGCTTCGGCATTGCTCACCGCAGCTTGCGAACCGGCTACATTCGATTTGGACTGCAATACTTGTATCTGGCTTACCGCATCCGTCTTTACGGCCTCCAGCATACGCGCATAGTTGTTCTGTGCATATTCCAGATTGGCACAGGCCGTTTTCAATGCGGCTTCTGCTTGCGACACATTATCTTGATATACAGTAGGCTCGATGACAAACAATACTTGCCCCTGGTGTACGCGGCTTCCCGGTGCATAGGCTACGGTCTGTAATGTGCCATTGACTCTGCCTACTAAATCTACGGTCTTTTCTGAAGTCAAGTATCCCGGATATTCTTTTGTCAGCGTGATGTCCTGTATGGATGGGCGGGCTACGCTTATTTCGGGAACAGACATGGTCCTCGCTGTTTCTTTCTTTTCCCCGCACCCCGCTAAAAGCGTGAGTATGAACAGGGTAACATACATTTGATTCTTCATATATGGTTCGGTTTAGTTTTTATTCTTCAGTTCTCATTCCCCTCCGTATCCTCCGCCCAATGCCCGGTATAAGGATATGAGATTCAGCAACGAACCTCCCCGGGCCTGTACCAACTGATTTTCGTAGCTCAATAGAGAGCGCAGCGCATCCAGTACATTCTGGAAAGGAGAAAGCCCCTGCTTGTAGAGGTCAAGAGAGAGTTTCAGCGTCTCCTCCCCCTGATTGCATACTTCACGCAGGGCGACAATTTGCTGTATCGAGTTACGGTAAGAATTCATGGCATTGTCTGTTTCCTGAACGGCTGTCAGTACAGTCTGGTTGAATTGATGGATGGACTCGTCCAGTTGGGCACGTGCCAGGCGGGTGGAGCTTACCAGCTTGGTACCGCTGAACAGGGTCCAGCTGATGCTCGGGGCTATCTCAAACGTCATGCTGCCACGTTTGGCAATATCTTTCATATCACGCGAGGAATAGCCTACGGAGCCTTTTAGGAACACTTGTGGCAACCAGTCGCTTTTGGAGGCGCCAAGTAAGGCAGCTTGTGCATTGACTTGCCGTCCGGCCTGCCGGATATCGGGACGGCGAAGCAGCAGGTCGGCAGGAATGCCCATGCCGACGGGCTCCATATAATCGGGAAGTTTTCCGGCCCGTTCCAGGACCGGACGGACATATTGGGGATAAGTGCCCAACAAGATGGCCAGTGCCGTGATGTATTGGTTTATTCCTGCTTCGAGTTGCGGTATAGACGCTTTGGTACTATAATATACGGATTTAGCCTGGGCTACATCCAGTTTGGACACCAGTCCCGTTTTGTAACGCGTTTCAGTGATACTGAGCACTGCTGCCTGGGTATTGCAGTTGTTGGCGACTACGCTCAGTTCTTGTTGCAATTCCCGCAGGTTGATATAGGCAGATGCCAACTGGGCGCAAAGGGAAATCATGACAGAGGTATATTCCTCCTTGCTTGCTGCAAAGTTCTCCCGTCGGGCCTTTACTCTCTGGCGGATACTGCCGAATACGTCAAGTTCCCAACTGGCGTTAAGCGAGGCACTATACGCTCCGGAGATGGATTGGGGCAAGTCGCTGACATTACCGCTGCTTTGCTGGCGTGTCCAGCCGCCATTGAGTGAAACGGCGGGAAAGAAGTTCCCGCGTTCTATCCGCAGATTGGCTTTGGCCATATCCATGCGGTCTATGGCGGAGAGTACGGAATAGTTCCGGGTAGATGCTACAGTGATGAGTGAATCCAGCATCGGGTCGTTAAAGGCCTTCCACCACTGGTCATCTACAGGCGGTATTTGTCCGCTGAACAGATTGTCTTCTTCTGGAATGGCATGGGAAAGGCCGGTCCCCCAGCCCTGCGGAAGCGGCTTCTCAAGATAACGGTCCGTTTTCTGTGCTATAGCCGCAGGGCACAGGCATACTATGAGCAACGCAGTGCTCCAAGATTTTATATTCATAAATAAAGGTTTAGGTGGTTATCTTTTTATGGGAGTGATAACAACCTAAACCTTTATTTGTTTATACTGATTCTTAGAAGGCGTATCCGAAACCTACATTCAAGTAGATGGGATACATAGCAAAGGTAATTGTTTTAAAATCTTTCTTGAAAACATCATTCAAGCCCCAGGTAAGATCAGCAAAAACATTCAGATGTTTGAAAGCACGCCAATCTACTCCGGCTTGTGCACCCCAGGCTATTTTACGCAGGTCGTCAGAGAAGTCATAAGTGGCAATGGCGCCATCGGAGAAGTTCACCTTTTCTCCAGTAGGATTTCCTTCACGTAAGTAACCTTCATATACATAGCCAGAAAACTCTTTATCCATTAAATAGGATACATACACTCCTAATTTGGCTCGTAGTCTTGAATTTATTTTATACGCACCGAGCAAAGGAATGGTAACATAAGCATTGCGTACTTTTGTTTGCACTCCTCCGGTCCAGTTTCCCTTTAGGCGATTGCCATCGTTTCCAATGATTTCCATACCATAGTTTTTTACGGTTGCTTTGGTAATCATATTCTTCGTTTCCAGTCTTACCCCGGTTATTACACCCCATTTCTTGGTGGTTCCTAACCACTTGATGGCATTTCCTTCCAACATAAAAGCCAAGGTAGGATTGTATGAGTCTATACTTCGTATTTCAACGGGTAAAGGCAAAGGAGAAGTACCGCCAATGCTGACCCCGGCTCTTATCTCATATTCCCATCCGTGCAAAGCTGCATTTATCAATGTCTGGTTTTGATTTTTTTGGGCGTACAGGGCCATTTGCATGCATCCTGCCAATAATATTATAGATGCTATTATCTTCTTTATCATATTCTGAATTTATAAAGTTCTTATTCGTAAATCAGTTCTACTTCGTCTATTAATAGCGTACTTCTCGGTGCACCTTCAAAAGTTGCCCCATCTTTACTTGAAGCAAAAATGATACCGATCTTATACTCACCGTTAGCAAGCTTGGTTTCATCTATTTTTTTTCCGTACCGTTGGTAGTCGAAAGGTATATCAAAGAATTCCCAATCATTAGTTTCATGCGGATTAGATACCAAAGCAAGGGCTACCATGCTTTCATGCTGATAATTTTCATTAGGCAGATTTCCATCCAATGTAACATCTATAGCTTTTCCGTCATTGTCATAGGCAACACCATCATAGAAGATAGCATAGATATTGTATATATCTTTCCGAGAAGTATATTCTCCGTTCTCATAAAATCTATCTCCTGCCTTGTACTTATAATACCCCGTTAGTCGTATGGGTTTATTATAGAAAGGTGTTCCGAAACGGGTGGCGCTTAATGGGCTGGTAATGGCATTCTGCATGTTGAAACTACCGATAAAAAGGTTGCCGGCAGCAATAGGCATTCCTACCATATTACCCAACGAGCCGGTGAGGCGTGTTTCTAATTTGACACATTTTCCCACTTTCCCATTCTCGTACTGTACAGTTGGATAATCGGCTGTTTTGGAATTACTTGCAGCCCAGTTAAATCCTTTGTTTCCACTAGCCCATGTCAGTTCTTCTTCATTCTGTTTTTCATAGAATTCATGATAATAAAGTTCTTTTTCAGGGTCATTTGTTGATGAAATGCCTTTTATGAGCCTTACATTTTCAAAATGAAATACTGTCGGAATATTACTTGCCTTCTGCTCTCTGACACTGATGGAATAAGTACGTTGCCATTTCTTGTCTGCTGAAGTTACAGTATAGAACACTGATGTTGTAAAATCCTGATTGCTTCCACTGGCCGGATTGATGGTAGCGCCTGGAGTGAGTTCAAACATAGGTGACAGATTTGTCACATCTGTCCCTTCCTTGACATTAATCTGTATAGGATAAGCGTTCAGAACTTCATCATAAGAAGGATTTAAATCTATATATGAATTCGCCAGAATATCAGTTTCAAAAGATATTCCTGTTATATCTGCTTCAGCATTTGGTGCTTCATCCTGTATGCACGATGTTATCAATATTCCCAGAAGCGAATAAAGTATGAATAACTTGTTTAGTCTCATGTTTCTATATTTAAATCTATTGTTTCTGATTGGCAAAACTACACCTTTTTTCTTTAATTATAGAGCTTTGTGAGTTTATTTAACAAAAAATCGGCAATAGATGTTTCACTATTGCCGATTTAAATATAAAAATGTTCTATTTTTAATCTTCCGATCCGATATGTACGATTTTTCTTTTGGCTCTTACCGGCTTTTCCTTCACGACTTCTACCTTCTGTTCGGGAGCTATGCCTGCCAATTCCGGGTCAATCATGATACGTCCGCAATATTCGCAAACAATGATTTTCTTACGGGAGCGGATATCCAGTTGTCTCTGGGGCGGAATTTTGTTGAAGCAACCGCCACAGGCGTCGCGTTGTACATATACGATACCCAACCCGTTGCGTGAGTTTTTGCGGATACGCTTGAAGGACTGGAGCAGACGCGGTTCAATTTTGGTTTCAAGCTCTTTTGCTTTGTCTCTCAGCTTTTCTTCTTCCTGTTTGGTTTCAGAGATAATCTCATCCAATTCGTTTTTCTTCACCTCAAGGTCTTTTTGTCTTTCTTCCAAAGCACTTGTGCTTTCGGCGACTTCCTTGGACTTTTCAGCCTCCTGTTCGGAAAATTCTCTGATACGCTTTTCGCACAATTCGATTTCCAAAGTCTGGAATTCAATTTCCTTGCTTAGGAAATCATATTCGCGGTTGTTGCGTACGTTTTCTTGTTGATCCTTATATTTTGCTACGGAAGCCTTTGATGTTTCAATTTCCACTTTCTTTCCTGCGATGGCGGATTTTAAATCGGCAACTTCTGTCTTGATTCTATCTATACGGGTGCTCAAACCTGCAATTTCGTCTTCCAAGTCTTGTACTTCCAACGGAAGCTCACCTCTTAAAGTCTTGATTTCATCAATTTTAGACAGCATAGTCTGCAACTGGAACAAAGCCTTTAACTTTTGCTCTACAGTCAATTCCTGGGGATCTTTTTTTGCTTCTTTAGCCATTTTATTTACATGTATTTTATGGGATTTGTATTCACTTTAGTCAATTGGACCGCAAAATTAGGAAATAAATCCCGGATTATAGTATAAAATATCTCTTTTGTATATTGTTCGCTTTCATAATGTCCTATCTCGGCCAATAGAATATCGCTTTCGTGCCCGAAATAGTCATGGTACTTGATTTCACCGGTAATGAAAACATCCGCGCGGTTCCTTATGGCAAGAGGCATCAGGAAAGCTCCGGCGCCACCACATAAGGCTACTGTCTGGATTTCGCGTCCGGTCAGTTTATTATGTCTGAGGCACTCTACCTCAAAAATTTTCTTGATACGTTTCAAGAATTCCGATTCAGTTTCAGGCGCTTCCAGTTCACCGATAACCCCTGCCCCAGCCTGCGACCAGGTATTCTGCAAAGGATAAATATCGAATGCGGGTTCTTCATAAGGATGTGCGGAGACCAATGCCTTGACTGCCCCGGCTTTCCTGTATGCAGGCAGTACAGTTTCAATACGCACCTCCTTTTCCGTGTGCAACTCACCAGTTTTTCCGCAGAAGGGATGTGTGCCTTCCTGGGCACGGAATGTCCCCTCGCCCTCTTGGTTATAGCTGCAAGAGTCATAATTGCCGATACAACCGCAACCTGCTGAAAATAAAGCCTTTCGCACTTCTTCCGCTTGGGCGGACGGTACGAAGGTCACCAGTTTTACCAATGCGTTCTCCTTGGCTTCCAGTACACGTACGTTTTTTAAGCCGATCTTTTCAGCGATTTTGAAGTTTACTCCCCCCGGGGCGTTATCCAGATTGGTATGGGCGGCATAAATGACGAGGTCGTTCTTGATGGCTTTCAAGATACAACGTTCTACATAATCTCTACCCGTAATGGATTTATACCCTTTAAAGATGAGGGGATGGTGTGCTATGACAAGGTTGAATCCTAACGCAATCGCTTCATCCAGCACGGCTTCAGTAACGTCAAGACACAACAAAGCCCCTGTTGCTTCCGCATCTGTCAATCCGATTTGCAGGCCGGCATTATCAAATCCGTCTTGCAATGGCAGAGGCGCGAACCGTTCAAGGGCGCTTACTATCTCTTTAATTTTCATTATAAAACAGAAAATTTGCGTGCAAATATAGTAAAAAGCCGTGAAATGGATCTATTTTTTTCATTCTTTTTATGAAAAACTCGGAAGTAACCGATATTTATTTTATCTTTGCCCTACACGATATAAAACGAAATAGTATGAAAACATTACTTGGCTTATTCTTCTTGTTCTTCTCATTTTTCCTGCTTTCCTGCCAGCAGTCCGGCCGTGCCCAAGCTGCCGGTGACGAAGGTGAGGAAGAGTGGATGGATACCACTCCGAAGGCTACCGCTATCTTTTGGATAGACAAGAGCAAGGATCCGTTGAAAAAAGAGTTCCCCCTTCCCATACGTAGTGTAAAAACCAAGGTGGATATTGATGCTGCGGGCAAAGTCAAGATATTATCCTATGTCAAGCCGCAGGACGGGAAAGTCAGAAAATACATCCAACATAGGATGAAAACGTTCCGTGTCTCTAAAATGATGCTGGACAGTGGTTTTGTAAAGACGGGCGAACAGTATGTACAGCTTCGGTATATGCCGGAAAAAATGCCGAAATAGTGTCAGTGTTCTTTTTTCTCCACGGAAATCGGTAATAATTTGCCGTATGCGTCAAATGATTTGCGGGAGGCCAGAGAAATTGTGATCATCAATGAAAGCATGGATGCCGTAAAAGTGATGACCATAATCATCATCTGATATTTGATGGCGACGTTCGGGCTGCTTCCCCCCAAGATTTGTCCGATCATTGTTCCCGGAAAAGCCACCAGTCCCATGACGGAAATATTGGCTATCAGCGGGCTGAATGCCTTGATAATGGCCTGGCGTATGAAAGGGGCTTGTGCCTCTGCCCTGGTAGCACCGTTGCCAAGCAGGTAACGGTACAATTGTTGTTCCCTTTTCAGTCCACTGTAATATGTGTTGAGGGCTATCACATTACTGGACAGCATATTTCCCATCAGTATGCCGAATATCGGAATGAAATACCGGGCACTGAATACGTTTTCCAATTGCAGGACTACTCCGATGAAATACATGCCTACGCATACCACACTGCATAGAAACCCCACGGAGATGGGAATGAGCAGTACTTTCCTTTTCAGCCCGGTACGTGCCAATGCTGTCTGCGAAGCTACAAAAATCATGACTATCACCCATAGGAAATTTATCCACGGATTATCCCATAGGAACAGGTATTTCAGGTAAATACCGATAAAGAAAAGTTGTACAATCATTCGTGCCGTACCGATAAGGGTGGCGCGCAGGAGTCCGGTTTTGAACTTCCAGATGTAAAACAGCGGTATCAGCAACAATAAGAGTCCGATTCCCAAACTAAAATATGATATGTCTATTGTTCCCAATCTTTTATATATTTATTCATGCGAACCGGCATTACATTCCGCAATCCCAGTGTTGCCTGCCATTCCGTAATTTGACACAAAGATAAGCATCAGCAAGGTTATTCCGTTGATGTTTGAACTGTTTTTTTTCGCATAAGTCTTTGTTGTTTATTTGTAGTTGCTAATTTAAATACCTGAAGTTCGCATTGTGATGTACCTGAATTTCCCGCCTGTCCGTATTTTTATGCCTACAAAACATGTATATTGCGTTCCTGATGCAAACTTACCTCTTTCTGCAAGGCTGTTTAAATGAGCAACAGCCTGCTTATTCTGTCGTTTCTTCCTCCGCGGAAGTAAGGAAAAGAAAGGCAACTATTAAATCGTTCCACCATAGAGAAAAAATCATTCCACCACGGTGGAACGATTTTTCTTCCGTGGTGGAATGATTTAATATCAGCATGCAAGCATACTAATCGAAAGGAGGAAAAATAGGAGAATATTCTATTTGATAAACATGAGTACCAGTAATGAAGCTGTCAGAATACATATCCCCAATATTATCAATGTCATCTTGGTACTGTAATTCAGCTCTGCCTTTTCTTTTCTTGCCGTTTGCTGTTGTATCTTTTTCATGTCTTCAGCTGTGGTATTTCGGGGTATATTGTTATGCCCTTTATACATTTTGTCTAAACGGCTGTCCAGGCGTTCCTTACGAAGGTTGCGTAAATCGCGGTTTTCCTTGTCACGCCGTATCATATCAAAAACAAATCCTGCAAAACTCATGATACCTGTTTTATAAATTTTATTGCATTCTAATGTGTTGGTCGCATCCGGAAGAGAATCCTTCGTCATGTGAAACGGCCAATATACTGCTTCCTTTTTCGGTTTGTTGCCGAAAAAAGGAAAGTACCTTCCCAGTGGAGTCCGGATCCAGGGCAGAAGTCGGTTCATCAACCATAATCAGAGGTTTCCCGATCATGGATGCTACGGCTATCATCATGCGTTGGCGCTGCCCGCCCGAAACTTCATTGACTCGCTTGTGATACAATTCCGGCTCAAGCCCCAACTCTTCAAAATAGGTAAATAGCAGGGACTCGGAAAAAGGACTCTCCCGGTTGGCTTTCAGACCGAAGGGTAACTGTACCATATCCTTCACCCACTCCAGAGGCAATGCCAGTTCTTGTGGAATCCATGCTGTCTGTTTACGGATCATATCCACGCTTCCTTTTTCCAGCAAGATGCCGTTCAGTGTGATGCTCCCTTCTTTCAAGGGCGTGAAACCCAATACCGCATTCAACAAGGATGTTTTTCCACACCCCGAAGGGCCGGAAATGCTTGCAATCTCTCCCCGGTTCAGATGCAGGCTGAATCCTGAAAAAAGTACATGATTGCCATAGGCGATACAGGCATTTTCTATTTGGAGCATGTCGTTTCTTTAATTTATCTTGGACAAAGATATAGAAAAAAATATTTGTACTATCTTTGTCTCACTAATTAATTCAGAGAACTATGATACAGAACGAACGTGATTGCCGCCATGAACATGTACTGGATGTGGCAAGGCAAATGTTGACCGCTGCACGTACAGCTCCTAAAGGCAAGGGTGTGGATATCATTGAAGCAGCATTGGTTACTGGTGAAGACATAAAGAAGCTGGCCGAGAAAATGGTTGCCATGGTTGAAGAACATGGCATGAAGTTTTTTCTGCGGGATGCGGACAATATCTTGCAGTCCGAATGTGTAGTTATAATAGGTACGCGCGAGCAAGCCCAGGGCTTGAACTGTGGGCATTGCGGTTTCTCCACTTGCGCCGGGCGGACCGACGGGGTCCCGTGCGCCTTGAATACCATTGATGTGGGTATCGCCATCGGTTCGGCCTGTGCCATGGCAGCCGATATGCGTGTAGATACCCGTGTCATGTTCTCGGCGGGGCTTGCCGCCCAACGTCTGGACTGGCTGAAAGGCTGTAAGAATGTGTTTGCCATACCGGTCAGCGCATCTTCCAAGAATCCGTTTTTTGACCGTAAACCGAAAGAAAAAGAATAACCGGACTGATTATGGGAATTATCGTCGGACTCCCGATGGGGGGAGCTACAGAGAAAGATTACCAAGTGCGCTTTGGCAAGAACATGACCGTACAGGTGGAGATGCGCGCTCCCCTGCTGCCTGCCGAGTGGGCGCTTCAGAGTGGCGTACAATTGACTTGGCCCCATGCCGGAACCGATTGGGCATATATGCTGGATGAAGTGCAGGAATGTTTCGTGGCTATTGCCCGTGAAATAGCCTTGCGTGAAAAACTGCTTGTCGTAACTCCGGAACCGGAAGATGTGAAGCGGCAAATTGCGGCTGTGGTCAATATGGATAATGTGCGTTTCTTCAAGTGCGGGACAAATGATACCTGGGCGCGCGATCATGGAGCCATAACCATGTTGGATGCCGAAGGCCCTTCCCTGCTCGATTTTAAGTTCAACGGATGGGGACTGAAATTCGCTTCTGACAAAGACAATCTGATTACACGGCATGCCGTGGAAGCCGGCATGTTGCAAGGACGCTACACAAACCGCCTGGGTTTTGTCCTTGAAGGCGGCTCCATTGAAAGTGATGGCATGGGTACGCTGCTCACCACCTCCGAGTGTCTTCTCTCTCCTAACCGCAACGGGCAGATGAACCGGGTGGAGATAGAAGAATACCTCCGTTCCGTTTTCCACCTGGAGCGTGTGCTTTGGTTGGATCACGGCTATTTGGCAGGAGATGACACAGATAGCCACATCGATACTCTTGCCCGTTTTTGTTCGCCGAATACCATTGCATACGTACAATGTACTGATGTGCGGGACGAACATTATGGGGAACTTCACAAAATGGAAGAGCAGCTTAAGACTTTCCGTACGCTGGACGGTGAGCCCTACCGCTTGCTGGCCTTGCCTATGGCTGACAGAATAGAGGAAGACGGAGAACGCCTCCCGGCTACATACGCCAATTTCCTGATCATGAATGATGCTGTGCTCTATCCTACTTATGGGCAGCCGGAAAACGATGCACGTGCCAAGGAGGTATTGCATGAGGCCTTTCCGGATCATGAGATTGTAGGCATCGATTGCAGGGCCTTGATCAGACAGCATGGCTCGCTGCATTGTGTGACCATGCAATATCCTGTGGGAATATTATAATATTCAGCACTCCGTGCAAAATTAAGTCGTAAAACAGTAAATATTTTGATGATGAGAAAAATAAAAGTCGGTATTGTTCAACAAGCCAATACGTCCGACCTTCGGACCAACCTCATGAACCTGGCCAAGAGCATTGAAGCCTGTGCCGCCCATGGGGCGCAACTGGTGGTATTGCAGGAACTGCACAACTCCCTGTACTTCTGTCAAACGGAAAATACACAGTTGTTTGATCTGGCGGAACCTATTCCCGGCCCTTCTACCGGATTTTATTCGGAATTGGCCGCGGCCAACAATATTGTGCTGGTTACTTCCTTGTTCGAGAAACGTGCACCGGGCCTGTACCATAATACAGCCGTAGTTTTCGAACGTGACGGAAGCATTGCCGGAAAATACAGGAAGATGCATATTCCGGATGATCCCGCCTATTATGAAAAATTCTATTTTACTCCCGGTGATATAGGTTTTGAACCTATCCAGACATCTCTGGGTAAATTAGGAGTATTGGTGTGCTGGGACCAGTGGTATCCGGAAGCCGCTCGTCTGATGGCGTTGAAAGGTGCGGAATTATTGATTTATCCTACTGCCATCGGTTGGGAAAGCACCGATACGGATGACGAGAAGGCACGCCAGCTCAATGCCTGGATAATTTCACAGCGCGGCCATGCCGTGGCTAACGGATTACCGGTGATATCAGTCAATCGTGTGGGGCATGAACCGGACCCATCCATGCAGACTAACGGTATCTTATTCTGGGGAAACAGTTTTGTTGCCGGACCTCAAGGTGAGTTTTTGGCACAAGCAGGAAATGACCGTCCGGAAAACATCGTAGTGGAAATAGATTTGGAACGTTCGGAAAACGTACGCCGTTGGTGGCCGTTCTTGCGCGACCGCAGGATAGATGCATACGACGGACTGACGAAACGCTTTCTGGATTAGCAAAAGGTGAACTTCTTGTTCATCAGGAAGTTCACTCCTCCATATACAAATAATCCCAGGAACTGGGCCAGATACTCGTCACAATCCAGTCCTTCCACCAATCCGATAAGGAAGGTGAACTGTGCTCCGTATGCCATTCCGAAAGCTATGGAAAAGAGCAGCACTTGTTGCCAAGTGTTGCTCTTCTTTTTTGAAGGGAATATCCAATACTTGCACCAGATGAAGTTGTGAATCTGTGCAAGTATGTAAGCAGTTACATTGGAAAGCATGTAATTGATATCCAATTCATCCATCATTACCCAGACGGTAGCGGCCATGATCAAGGCATTGAGTGTACCGATTACTGCAAAACGGAAAATGCGTGTGGACTCTTTCACTCTTTCCTGCTTTATATACCGCCTTTATTCTTTTACCTCGACAACAAGGTTCAGCTCATCCAGTTGCTTCTGATCAATGGCAGAAGGCGCATCCAACATCACATCGCGTCCGCTATTGTTCTTCGGGAAGGCGATACAGTCACGGATACTGTCAAGACCGGCAAAAATACTTACCCAACGGTCAAGACCGTAAGCCAGACCACCGTGAGGGGGTGCACCGTACTTGAAGGCATTCATCAGGAAGCCGAACTGCTCTTGCGCCTTTTCGGGAGTGAATCCCAGAATCTCGAACATCTTGGCCTGCAACTGTGCGTCGTGGATACGGATAGAACCGCCTCCTACCTCGATACCGTTGCATACCATGTCGTATGCATCTGCACGGACAGCTGCCGGGTCGGTATCCAACAAAGGTATATCTTCCTCTTTCGGATGGGTAAACGGGTGATGCATAGCCATCAGACGGCCTTCTTCTTCGCTCCACTCGAACATCGGGAAATCGACCACCCACAAAAGAGCGAACTGGTTCTTGTCGCGCAGGCCCAATTGGTTACCCATCTCCAGACGAAGCTCGCAAAGTTGCTTGCGGGTCTTCATGGCATCGTCACCGCTCAAAATCAGAATCAAGTCACCCGGTTTTGCACCGAATGCAGCTTTCATTTCCTGCAACACTTCCTGGGTATAGAATTTATCAACGCTTGACTTTACATTTCCGTCCGCTTCTACACGGGCATATACCATGCCTTTTGCTCCGATTTGCGGTCTCTTCACGAATTCAGTCAGTGCATCCAGCTGCTTGCGGGTATAACTTGCGGCACCCTCTGCACAGATACCTCCGATGTAGGCGGCATTGTCGAATACGGTGAAACCGTGTCCTTTCAGTATACCCATCAACTCGACAAACTTCATGCCGAAGCGGAGGTCGGGCTTGTCGCTTCCGTAGTACTTCATGGCGTCTGCCCACGGCATGCGAAGGAAGGGTCCGGTCAATTCCACACCGCGGATTTCTTTAAACAGATACTTCGCCATTCCTTCGAACAGGTTGATGATGTCATCCTGTTCCACGAAAGACATCTCACAGTCTATCTGGGTAAATTCGGGCTGGCGGTCGGCACGCAAATCTTCATCACGGAAACATTTGGCAATCTGGAAGTAACGGTCAAAGCCGGAAACCATCAGCAGCTGCTTCAAAGTCTGCGGACTCTGCGGCAGAGCATAGAACTGTCCCGGATTCATGCGTGAAGGAACAACGAAATCGCGGGCACCTTCCGGGGTGGAACCTACCAGAATCGGAGTCTCCACTTCAATGAATCCTTGGCTGTCAAGGTATTTGCGTACCTCGATGGTCATTTTATGGCGAAGTTCCAGATTGCTGCGTACATTGGCACGGCGCAAGTCCAGATAACGGTATTTCATGCGGATATCGTCACCACCGTCCGTATTTTCCTCAATAGTGAAAGGAGGAGTCAACGAGGAGTTCAGGACATTCAGCTCTGACACGATAATTTCAATGTCACCGGTAGGTATATGGCTGTTTTTACTGAAACGCTCGTTTACCGTACCTTCTATCTGGATGACGAATTCACGTCCCAGACGGTTGGCACGTTCGCAAAGTTCAGCGTTTACTTCTTCGTTGAATACCAATTGGGTAATTCCATAACGGTCGCGAAGGTCAATGAAAGTCATGCCTCCCATTTTGCGGCTGCGTTGTACCCAGCCTGCAAGTGTCACTTGCTTGTTAACATCGGAGATCCGGAGCTCTCCGCAGGTATGTGATCTATACATAATTTATATATATAATTTAAATTCTACAGTTCATTATTTACTGTCAACTTTATAAATGCATTGCATGAATATTGTGCAAAAATACGCAAAACATATTATATGACGCACCAATCAGCGACAGTTTATTTTATAAAATAGCTTTGCAGGGCAGCATTATAGTAAAACGGCTTCCTTTCCCTTTCTCCGACCATAGCTCAATCCTTCCGTTTAGCCTTTCAACTATACTCTGGCATATTGACAATCCCAAGCCCGATCCCTTGGCAAATTCATTATGCTTATAGAAGCGGCTGAAGATAATTTTCTGCTCGGCAGGGTCTATTCCTACCCCTGTGTCTTCCACATATATTGCCGCTTCTTCCGTTTCCGGGTGGTAATCATAACCTATAGTGATGCTCCCCTCTTTGGTAAACTTGCAAGCATTGCCCACAAAGTTTGTCACTACTTGAACAAGCCGGTTTTTGTCAACGTCCACTTCCAGCGGAATTCCTGCTTTTGCCTCTTTCCGAAATTCCAGCTGTGAAGGTATCAGCATCTGTTGGGTAAGATATATCCCTTCTATGAGTTCTTTTACCCGGCATTTCTCGATAATAAAAGACATTTGTCCTGATTCAAGACGGGACAGGTCCAGGATATCATTGATGAGTTTCAGCAGAAGTTCGTTATTTTGGTTGATGGTTTGTATGAATTCTCGCCTCTCATCTGCAAGCAGCTCCTCATCAGATGCCAATATGGTGGAAAAGCCCACGATGGCATTCAGCGGCGTACGGATTTCGTGGCTCATATTAGCAAGGAAAGACTCCTTCAGTTCTGCCTTTTCAGCCAATTCACGGGCCTCTTCCAACTCTTGCTCACGTTTTTTGAACGCATGAATATTAATCAGCAGCCCGGCGGTACGGAACTTTCCTGTGCTGTAAGTTGTGGTTGTATATCGGAATTCCCACCATTGGTAGCCTTTTCCGTTGAAATCGCATAGCACCTGGGAGGTTTCTTCCTGTGCTTCGGGCAGACGTTTCCAGTTGGCGATAAAAAGTTCTTTATGGTCAGGATGAATGAAGTTAATCAAGTTGTCTATTTCCACATCCTGTATTTCTATATTTACTTTTTCCCAAAATGCTTTTTCAAATGAAAATGTCTTTCCTTCATATTTCCAGGCATAGGTATTGCTTCCTTTGATGGCCAGTGCCAAGGCTTCTTTTTCGCTGGCCAATGCGTGCAACACCCTTTTCTTTCTGTTTTGTTCGCGCTTGTATAAAAACACCAGCCAAGTGATGAGAGATACGAATGATAGGACGGAGACAGTTATGATTATAATCCAGAGTGTCCGGTATTTGACACTGAAAGGCATATTGATGACCGTATATTGAGGGGGAATCTGAGTCAGAGGCATATTGATCTGTTGCATGATTTTCCAGTCAACCAGATATTTTTTGGCACTTTCACTGACAGGGATATTTTCGGGAGCCTCGCCACGCAACAGGCGGACTGCCGCTTCCACTTCCTCTTCGACTTGAGTGGATAAAGGAGTAAAGTACCCTCCCAACAACTTTTCCCCGAAAGAAAATCCTTCGTTGATGGTTGTCAGGCTTAAGCATGATGCCATATTGCTGATGTTAGCGGTTGTAAAGTCGCGCTTGAATTGCAGATAGCAATGTTTGTAGAGGTTTCTTAAAAGCCAAATGAGACTGGCGTCATTTGACTTGTTTTTCAGACGGACATGAACGGCGGTAAAAATGGTATAGCCTTTTTCTACCAAATCTCTACGCTCTTTAAACTTATATTCGTGGAGTTCCGTTATTTTTTCATTTTTTATTTGTTCTGAAAAGTCAGCACGCAATTTCATATCTATAAAAGTACTGTCGATGATAGTGAAGAAGTCGATATTTGACTTCAGAATATTGCGAGCCATATCAATGTTAGCCTTGAAGTCTATTTTATCATGAAACCCCGTAACATTGGGGTATTGCCCAATCAGATTCCAGTCCGGATAGTTTACGCCGCCAAAGACAATCGGTGTCTCCCGGGCCAGCCGATGGTTGCTTTTCAGCAGCGAATAAGTGGCCTGGTCTTCGTTTACGAGGATAATTTCCGGCTTCCAGGTTGCCGCAGAATCCAGTATGCCTTTTATTTTTGCTATTTCACGGTGACTTTGGTGGTTTTCGCAATCAAGATAAACGATGCGTAAATCTGACTCTATGCCTCTTTTCTGGAAAGCTCTCTCTATGAGATTGTTGAATTCGGGATATCCGGCATACCCTTCTTCGTAGGAGTGTATGACCAAAATGCGCCTGTGCTCCTTTTTCGTACAGCATGTACACAGCATCCCCACTAATATAAAAGAAAAGAACAATTTAAAGTGTCTTGTTTGCATGCCTGCTATATTTTTGTCAGTTTTTTTATCTGTTCTTTTCCTTTATCAATAATCATTTTGTTTTTCTGCGTAATGTCTTCTACAAAAATTTCATTGAGTTGTTTGAGCCCGTTGATATAATCCTGCGCCCGTTGCAAAACATTGGAAGCCTCTTTTCCAGTTGTCCGTGGAACGATTACCTGCAATCCCTTTTGGATAATCTTGACGTCAATATTATTCCCCATCATCATGGGATCTCCATCAAAATGTACAACTCCCGGTTTAGAACGGTGAATGCGCAACGTCTGGCAGCGGAAAGTCTTGATACGACTGTTCTGATCAATGGTCTTGTTGAATAACTGGAAAGATAATGACGGTACATCAAGCACGGTAAAGGGCTCCAGTATCGTGACATCCAGCAATCCATCGGTCAGAGTAGCCTGAGGGGCAATATAGGCATTGTTCCCGTATTGCGACGCATTTCCGCAAGCTATCAGGAACGCCTTATAACGCAAGGTGCTGCCATCCATTTCCAGTTCGTATGTTTCCGGACGGTATTTCAAACTTTCGAGCAATGTTTTTTCCAGATAAGTAAGCGGCCCTCTCCTCCCTGCTTTTGAAAATTTCAGGCTGACAAAAGCATCGAACCCTACTCCACAAGTACAAAAAAACGGCACTTCGTTGATTTTTCCATAATCAATGACGTCTATCAGCCCTTCATTGATAATGTCTATGGCTTTTTTCGGTTCCATCGGAATTTGCAGATGGCGTGCCAGTCCGTTGCCCGAGCCACAGGGAATGATACCTAAAGCCGTCTGGGTATGTACCAACGAACGTGCTATTTCATTGATGGTGCCGTCTCCTCCGATGGCAACCACCGCATGTACCCCTTCCCGGGCTTTTTGTGAGGCTATTTCTACGGCATGGCCTGCACGCTCGGTATAGACAACCTCCTGCGCATACTTTTCTTTATCCAGCCTTTCATCAATCCATTTTAATACTTGCTCTTTACCCTGTGTGCCGGATATCGGATTTATTATAAATGATATTTTTTTCTTTTCGTCCATGCAAAAGGATGTTATTATGCAATTCTTCTGACCTGCAAAAATAATATAAATCCTTTATATTTTGACCATCCGGGCATTTTAAAACGAGTCCGAACAGTTTTTTTAGAGTAAATGAAACATTTAACCACATATTTTGCTATCTTTGCCCCCTGTTTTAAAAAGACATGTATTTAATAGAATTAAATATTCATAATATAAAAGACATTTCATGGGTTTACTACAAGACAAATTTGCGAAATACGATTTGCCGCAACAGTTTATGGCGAAAGGCGTATATCCTTATTTTCGCACAATTAACAGCCATCAGGATACAGAGGTAATGATGGATGGCAAAAAGGTCCTGATGTTTGGCTCTAATGCATACATGGGGCTGACTTACGATAAAAGAATCATTGACGCTTCAATCGCTGCCACAGAAAAATATGGTACCGGTTGTGCGGGTTCCCGTTTTTTGAATGGTACGCTCGACATACACGTTGAATTGGAGAAAGAACTGGCTGAATTCGTAGGTAAGGATGAAGCGCTCTGTTTCTCTACTGGGTTTACGGTGAACGAAGGTATTATTCCGGCTGTAGTGGGGCGTGGAGACTACATTATTTGTGATGACCGTGACCATGCTTCCATCGTGGACGGACGCCGTCTTGCTTTTGCCACACAGTTGAAGTACAAGCATAACGACATGGAAGCTTTGGAAAAAGAACTCCAGAAGTGTGAGCCGGATGCCGTGAAACTGATTGTGGTGGACGGAGTATTTTCCATGGAAGGTGATTTGGCCAATTTGCCCGAAATAGTCCGCTTGAAGAAGAAATATAATGCCAGTATCTATGTGGATGAAGCTCATGGCTTGGGCGTATTCGGCAAACAGGGTCGTGGTGTTTGCGATTACTTCGGTGTGACGGAAGATATTGACCTTATTATGGGTACGTTCAGTAAATCATTGGCTTCTATCGGCGGTTTTATTGCCGGGGACAAGGAAGTTATCAATTGGTTGCGCCACAATGCCCGTTCTTATATATTCCAGGCAAGCAGTACGCCTGCCGCTACAGCAGCTGCCCGTGAGGCACTTCATATCATCAAGTCCGAGCCGGAACGTATCCAGCGTCTGTGGGACATCACCAACTATGCATTGAAAAGATTCCGTGATGCCGGTTTCGAGATTGGCGAGACCGAATCTCCTATCATTCCTTTGTATGTGCGTGATACCGAAAAGACATTCGTGGTAACCAAGTTGGCTTTTGATGAAGGTATTTTCATCAATCCGGTAATCCCTCCCGCATGTGCTCCGCAGGATACTTTGGTGCGCGTCGCACTGATGGCTACCCATACCAAGGAACAAGTGGATTATGCAGTGGATAAACTGACTAAATGTTTCAAGGCACTGGAAATCATCAAATAGAAATTTGACAAACAAATCAATATGGAAAAAGAACCGTCAGTCTGAATTGGATAAACGGTTCTTTTTTTATGTACGCATTACTCTACACAATATTTATTAAGATAGGTATGTTGTATGAAGTAGTTATGCTGTGATTAGTATGTGATTCGCATATGCAAGTGTGTAGGTAAAAGCTGTAAAATCAATATATATATTGATTTTACAAATAGTCTTTCTAATCTAAATATTTTTCGTATGTTTGTCAAACTATTCATGAAAAACACATCTTTTGTATGAAAAAGCAGGATTTTATTTTCATTCTGGTTTTAGCAGCCATTTTTCTACCGTTCTTTGTAAGTGATGCGGTGTACGATTGGTATAAATCCTTCAATGCGGCCCATGGCATGGTGATGAGTTTCATTAAATTCGGAATTCTTGCTACATTGGGTGAGATGTTGGGACTTCGCATCAGTGCCGGAGTCTATAACCGAAAAGGATTTGGCATACTGCCGCGTGTCGTCGTGTGGGGACTGTTGGGAATGGGAATCAACACGGCCATGATTATCTTCTCCAAAGGTGTACCGCAATTCATGGAATATATGGGAATGACAGATGCCGCTACTATCATAAACGGGGAGTTTTGCTTTGATAAATTATGGATAGCTTTTGCTATTTCAGTGGCCATGAACACAATATTTGCTCCGGTATTCATGACATTCCATAAGATTACGGATACACATATTCTGGATTGTGGCGGCTCTCTTCGCAGCCTCCTCACCCCTATCCCAATGACCCGCATCATTACCCATCTGAACTGGGATGCACAATGGAATTTTGTCTTCAAGAAAACAATTCCCTTTTTCTGGTATCCGGCACACACCATCACATTCCTCCTGCCGGGAGAAATGCGGGTGCTGTTTGCAGCGATATTGGGTGTAGTGCTCGGAGTATTATTAGCTATTGCGGCACGGATGAAATGAGGTGACGGCTGCCCGATATCCATTCAGGCATATCGTAAAGCAGGTGATGCCTATAGTAAAAAGCAAGGGTAGCAGAAAGTGAAAGACGTTTAGAGTGGCATGGTATGCAAATTGCTGTAGCCAATATGCCATAAAGAGATAAATGACAGGGACGGCTACGACGAATGCGATGCCTACATAGCTAAGGAACGGATAATTGATTAGCCATAGAATCTGGCGGGCGGATGCACCGTGAATTTTACGGATGCTTATTTCACGTTTACGCTGCGAGATGGCATAATGTGTGATGCCAAATAATCCGAAAAGAGTAAGGAATATACTGATACAAGCGTACATGAATAAGATATGTGAGAAGTTTGTTACATCCTGATTGTAGGACATAAATTCCTGATACATATCATCATATTCAAAAGTAATGCCCGTATTTTTCTTTTCGTATGCTTCTCTCATACGGTTAATGACTTTATCTTTATATCCTTTTTTTACCTTTATAACCAAAGTTGAGAAATTATCTTGTGGGGTATCATAAAGGAGTATGCGTAAGGGAGCTACATGGTCTGTCATGGAGTACTTTTTGAAATCCTTTACTATACCGATAATTGTACCTTTTGTGAGCTCTTCCCTTTCGTGTACATACTTGGAAATGGGTTGTCCAATAGGATTTTCTCCTTCGGGCACCAATAAATCCACGAATGTTTCATTGATTAGTGCAGGTTGTGGAGTGCGGGACATTAGATGGAATACTTGCAGGGAGTCTTGCAGTTCAATGTGATGCATTGTCAGGAATTCCGGACAATCCTCGTATAGTTCCAACATGAGCAGATTGTCACCGGAACCATCCTTGGCCGGGATTCCTAAACTCATCGGATATATTCCGGTATTGGAGGTTATTGCTGCTTCTACCCCTTCTATATTCTTCACCTCATCTACCCAGTTTTTTAGCGCCGGTTGTACATTGGCATCTGCATATACATTAATAATATCCTCATAGTGCCTTTCTTCCTGCTTAATCAGATACATCTGTGAACGGATAATCATGAATGTACTCATCAAGCCAATGGAGATGATGAATTGTATGGTTACCAATAAGGCCACAATGAAACGTTTTTTGCGTCCGGTAAAGAAATGACGGTAATTAGTTTCGGATATGGAATGTAACCTTCGGCTCATATAACTTGCTGGTATGACAGACAATATAATGATAAACAATAAGATAAGAGGGAACACTTGCCATGAGAACAGATATCCCATTGTCAGCTTGGCAGAAACAATATGATTGAATGCAGGCAATAAGTCATTCATCAGCAATAAAGATAAAAGGAAAGCGACAAGAACCATCAGAAAAGTATCCAAGAAAAGCTGTTGGCGCGTTTGTGACCTTGTAGCTCCCATTATGGATTCAATGTGAAGCATGTGCACTTGACGCAACAAACGGGAGAAACTCAGATTTATAAAGTTGAAACAACCGATGAATAGAATCAGCAATGCAGACAACAGCCCTACACCCAACAAGGTGCTCTGCTGATGTTTGATAACTTGATTACTGTCTTTTACCGTAGCATCGAAATAAGATTCCTGCAATGTTTGGGTACGAAGGTGTCCGTTTCCCAACAAAGTAGGCAGTTCCGTTTCTCCGAAACGTTGGCGGAATTTCTTTATATCCGTACCTTCTTTCAGCAATAGCATACAATCAGAACTTTCGGTAGCTTCCAATGGTAGGAGCATGTCTGTCTGCATCATGCTTTGCTCCGGTTGGCTGAATACGGCAACGATGCGCCTGATGCCTATTCCGCTCAATAGTATATCTACATTTTTTCCTATACAATCTGTTGTACCGAAACATTTCTTGGCAAACAGTTCACTTACGGCTATGTCTCCTGGTTTCAGCAATGCGTCTTGAACTTTTCCGGCTATATTATGGAAAGGGAAAAAAGCCGTTAATGTTGAATCTGCTGCTACCAAGCTCCAGCTTTGAAATTCTTGTCCATCAATCTTTACCCTTACATTCTTGAATGTTTGCGTACGTAAGTAAGACTCTATTTCTGGGAACTGAGCTACTATTTGAGGAACAGTTCCACCGTATATGAATGTACCTTCCACTGCCTGCTGAGCAAAAGGCAGAGTCTGAACCAACCGCAGAATACGATTTTTGTTGGGGTTGTTGTTCTCAACGTTATATTCGTGTATCACAAATGCCATCAACAAAGTGGTGCAGGCAATACCGACGACCAGACTGACAAGGGAAATGGCAACAAACAGTTTATTGCGTTTCCAGCTTCTCATGACTAATTTCAAGGAAAGATAAGAGTTCATATCATGTATATAAAAGGTTCAGAAAATCTATAGTTGACGATGTACGACTGAAATTTGTATTGCCAAACGCCCGCCTGCTGACAGACAGTTAGTAAATTCAGGAGTGACATCAATCGTACATTGCCAACTCATAAATAGAACAAGGGTTATCACAAATTGGCTTCTGTCACCACTTGTCCGTCAAACAGATTGATGACGCGGCTTGCGAATCCGGCATCATGCTGTGAGTGTGTCACCATAACAATTGTGGTACCTTCTTTATTCAACTCACTCAGCAGTTCCATCACCTCTTTTCCATTCTTTGAATCGAGGTTACCGGTAGGCTCATCGGCAAGTATCAGCTTCGGGTTGGAGACCACGGCACGGGCAATGGCTACACGCTGTTGCTGCCCACCGGACAACTGTTGCGGGAAATGCTTGCTGCGGTGCATGATTGCCATACGTTCCATGGCGGTTTCCACCCGGCGTTTTCGCTCGACAGCAGGAATACCCATATAAAGCAGCGGCAATTCGATGTTTTCGTATACGCTCAGTTCATCAATCAAGTTGAAACTTTGGAATACAAAGCCGATAACTCCTTTGCGCAAGTTGGTACGTTGGGCTTCTGTATATTTGGATACTTCCGTCCCATTCAAGTAATATTCCCCGGATGTAGGATTGTCCAACAGACCGAGAATGTTCAGCAAAGTGGATTTTCCACAACCGGATGGTCCCATGATAGCGACAAACTCACCCTCTTTCACTTCCATGTTCACATCGTTCAAGGCCAGAGTCTGTACCTCCTCGGTTTTGAAAATCTTTTGTAGATTTACTGTCTTAATCATAATGCTTTGGTTTTATGGTTTATAAATATTTCATTTCTTATTCGTTTTTAATGACTTCTGCCGGATTTGTCCTTGCTATTTTCAGAATACGGAAAATAATAGTCAGAGTAGTAATGACAGCTACGATTATAAAGATTGAAATCCAAAATAGCAGGCCGTCATTAAAGAATACGATATACATGCTTTTCCATAACTGTAGTATGGCATAACATAAAGGAAATGCTATCGCTGCCGAGAGTACAAGCTGATAAATATACGTACGGGCAAACAATATGATAATCTGTTTCAATCCCGCACCATTTACTTTACGGATTGCCACTTCCTTTTGTCTGCGTTCCGTATCCAGTGTGATTGCCGAATAGACGCCTAATAAAGTGATTATAAGGCTGACAAATGAGAAGAATAAGATTATCCCTTTCATGTTGTTCTCGATGGCTTGCGCTTGGTGAATGTCTTCCAGCAAGGTCGAAATGTGTAATTGTATGCTCGGTGGAAGATTCTCTTCCAGCATTTTCTTAACGAAAGCCTTTACTACTTCTACTTTTCCGGGTACACACTTCAAATAGCAATGCCCTACATAATATTTGAAATCACAAGGCAGAAAGACGAAGCCCTGGCTCTGATTGTAAGTGTCGGCTACAAAATCGGAGCAAATGCCGCATACCGTGTAGCTGTCTTGATAATTGTACAAGGTGGTTCCCAGTAAATCTTTCTTCATACGCTCTACCAGTTTACGGTCTGCTACCATGTCACTATTTGTCTTCAGGGCATGTCCGGAGAAAATAGGGATATTCATAAACTCGAAAAAGTTATTAGGAACATTCATTATATTGACTTCAAGGCTACTTTCCCGGTTATCTTTTTCTGTCTGCATGCTTGTTCCCGAAATACCTTTCAGATAATTAATATCTGTCAGCATTTTATCTTTTACATCCGGATGTTGACTGATGCGCTCTATGAGAGCAAGCTTTTCGTCATTTTTCAAAAAACGGTAATCCATAGGAATACTGATGATTTCGGACTTTTCTTTTTCTGTCAGTGTGTTAAACAGTGTGGAACCGGTCTTATCAGCCTGCAAATATAAAGCGACTGTAAAGACTATGAATAACCAACAGATGAAAAATTGGATACCCAAAAGACAATTTCGTATCTTCTGTTTGTGGCGTTTGGATTTGTTCTTGTAGATACTTGACTGGATGGAGGCATACCTCATTCTCCATACGGTAAACAAGCATAGTAATAAGCATAGCAAAATAATGCCTGCCATATATTCTATTGTTTGTATCAATAATGAGTCCCGTTCAATGACTAATGTGAAATCAAATAAAGAGAATGAAAGGTAGGGATTAAATATTTCTATCAGACAGAAAGTCAATAAGAAGGCTATGAACGAAATGATAATGGCTTGGGTAAAAAGTAACCAGAATAGTTGCTTACCATTACTTCCATTTACTTTACGAATGCCGAACTCGTGCGAACGGTTCAGATAACTCCCCGTCAAAAAATGAAAAAAGTTGAGTAGGCCAGTCAGTAGAATCAAAAGGCCGACAATGAATGTGATTCCGGCAAAGTAAGGAGCAACGGATTTCTCCCGAAAAAGTTTCCCGAAATTCGAAGCTGATACGGTATTTTTCTCATTGAATATTGTGTGCTTCAAGTCCATTGTACGGAAACTTGCTTCGAGTTGTGCAGATGTTTTGCCCGGACGAAGAAGAGCAAAAGTAAGTCCACCGGTCATACTGTCTCGTCCATCGAATTGTATAAGTCCTTCGCTATCGTTCAATATTAACATATCAATCTTTTGGAGAAAGCTAAGGCTGGTATTCAATGGAATATCTTCTATTATCGCTTGTATGGTATAGATGGTACCTCCTGTTCGTGGTGTGGTATCAGGTGAAGAGAAAAGCCGTTGTGCTAAGGTCAGTCGCTTTCCTATCGGATTCTCTCTGAGACCAAATATTTTGTGTGCCAGAGAGCGTGTCAGTATCACGGCATTGGGAGTTTGCGATGCTACAGCCCATGAACCTTGTAATACTTCCGGGGTGAACACGCTATGGTAGGCTGTATCTACTTCCATAGCATATAAATCTTCGTAAGGCAGTTCTTCCTTGTCGATAGTTTCCACATTGTAGCTACGTGGGCGGGGATAGGCAACAAAAGTAAATGCTTCTACTTCTTGGAATTGCAATTGGCGCAGACTTTCAAACAACGTAGCGGGAGTTCCGGAATAAGGTTCTTCTGCTGGAGTGTATAAGTTTATATCTGCAATCCGTTCCCAATGGGTAAAGCACTTGTCGGTAGAGTTTATATAGCGGCTGCAATATAGGCATATACTAAAGCAAAGTATGCCTACTGACAGTCCGATAATAGAGATGATATTCTGTGTCTTGTACTTCAACAAGTTCCTAAATGCTGCTTTTAGATAATGTATAATCATGATTTCTGTTTTTTATTTGTCTTCAATAGGCTTCCATTATAATCTTAATCCAAATATTATGCCAGATAGTTAAGTATTTTATAATTAAATAATTAAATCTTGTAGCGTCTTACTGTATCTGTGCGGTATAGCACACATATTGTACGAAAGTACACGCTTTTATTCGCTCTTTATTACTTCCGCCGGATTTATCTTCGCAGCCTTGTGTATTTGCCAAAACAATGTTCCCAGTGAGATGAAAGTCACTATCAGCAACGATATAACATATATTCCTATACCTACGGATGCCTTTACTGCGAAATCTTGTGTATATAGGTATATGACATAGTAAGTCAGAGGAGCAGCTATAATAAATGCCACGGCTAATACAAGAATATATTTGCAGAACAATAACCGGTAGAGATCACACATTCCGGCCCCATTGATCTTGCGAATGCCTATTTCCCGATAACGCTGACGAATGTCAAAAAGTGAAATGCCAAATAGCCCTAAACAGGATATCAAGACAGCTATCAGTGCGAAACAAGAATAGATAACCGCTATCTGACGGTCCTTTTGATATAGTTTATGCCATTCATCTTCCAATAAAGTATATTCGAAGTCTGTACAACCATAGATGCGCAGCTCTGTGTCGCGCAAATAGTCAAGTACATCTTTAAGTCGTTCGGGGGTATAGGCTATTTGGCACATATCGTCACTGCGCTGTTTGCATACATTGTAGATAATGGGACGATGTCCTGCACTCAAGTGGCGGTCATAGTAATCCTCAACAACGGCAACAATAGGATGCAGAGGAGCATTGGGGTTTAACCGGCGCTCATTCTCTTCCTGTACCAAGGCTTCAGACAGATTATCGTAGTGCAAGGCTTTCATGGCTGCCCGGTTGGCTACCAAAACCTCTCTTCTGCTTCCCTCTCCTTCAAAATCGGGAATGTTGCCTTCTACTATCTTGATACCGTATAACTTAAAAAAGTTGGGAGTGGCATACCAAAACTTCATCTCTACTTTCTCCTCTTTATTGTTATAGTAGGTTACTTTAAAGCCTTCGGAAAGTATATGCCGTTTTTCCATTTCAAAATGTTCAATAAAAGGACACTGTGCAAGTGCCTCCCATAGTTCATGTCTGCGTTGCCACATGGCTTCTCTGGCTTTCTGCCATTCCTCGCGTGGCATCACCGATTCCGATTCATACCCTAACTTGGCTATCAGTACATTTTCTATGCGAAATCCTGGCTGCGTGTGTAATAAGAGCGAAAGTTGCTTGTTGAAATAAAGAGAAAGACTGATGAGCAGAAACGTGAAAATGTACTGTATAAAAAGGAAAAGAATGCGTGTGTGTATAGCACGTTTGTTTTGGGTGACATCACGGATGGAGCTGACGGGTGATGCATAATTGTATTTTACAAACGGATAGATAGAGGTCAATATGGGCAATACTACCAAAATCCCGGCAGAAAGCCAGAAGTCGAAAGATGTATAAGTGAAAGGATATTCCAACAAACGGCTGACAGGGATTATCGTTATCTCTATCAGTAACCAGGCCAGTAATAAAGCGCAACTAACTAAAAGCCCGTTTTCGGTTAATATCTGCAGGAAAAGTGCCGTCCCCCTTATACCGAACATTTTTTTAAGCCCATACTCTTTTCCTCTCCGTTGTGTGCCTATCAAATAGAGATTGATGAAGTTGATAATACCGGTAAGCAATAACAATAAACATACACAGGATAAAATGTAAAGATGGGAACGGTTTCCATAAGTAAGCATGGCGGGGCAACCGGCATTTTGCACATAAGCGGGTTCCCAATAGATATCTGCTATGGGCATGAACGAAAATGTATATTGCCGTGCATCTATATTTTTCCAGTTCGGATTTACCCAGCGCGCCTGTTTCCCGAGTTCGTTCATTTTCCTGATGCTTGTACCCGGCATGAAACGGACGAATTCAATAGGCATACGTCCCCAAAATGAGGAAAGCGTATTTGACACCACAATGTCAAATTGTATCATTGTCTTGCAAGCCGGTTCAGCTATAATGCCACTTACGGTGATATCTTTTCCATTTGAATAATGCAACACTTTGCCTATGGGGTTGTCATGGCCAAAAATACGACGTGCACATGTTGCAGTCAGCAGTGCGGATTCAGGAGATTTTATAGGGGTTCCTTGTACTATGCGGTATGGAAAAAGCTGAAAATAACAACTGTCTGCTACAAGTGTCCGCACTGTGTAACGGGATGCTTCATCACTCACAAAATCTTGTTCCATCAGAATCAAAGAAGTGCGCTTTTCTATGTAACGATGGTCAATGTATATACTGTCTTCATTGGTGTTTTCTATGGTTGCCATTCCTCTATTGCCATCCATGTCTTGAATGACACCATATACATGATTGCGATCCACGCAATGTGTATCTACCGTCAATTCTCTATGAATATATCGCGTCAGTATGATGCAGCACGCCAGACTGAAAGCCAGACCCGCCAAATTTATGACTGTGTATGATTTTGAGCGCATCAGGAAGCGCCAAGCGTATTTCAGTGTTTTCATGTTTCGTCGTTTTATTTCAGTATCAATTCTTCCGCCTCGCCAAAGGTATCATATCCCGTTGTAATTACCCAATCTCCGGGCTGCAAACCTTCCGTAATTTCGTATTGTTGCGGGTTTTGGCGACCGATGCCGATCGGCACGCGCACGGCTTTTGTCTTTGCGGCGTTCAGTTTATAAATCCATTGTCCGCCGGTACTCTGGTAGAAGTTGCCGCGCGGGATGACGAGCGCCTCTTCCGGCTGGCCTAACTCAATCTGTACCCGGAAGCTCTTGCCTACACGTACGTTGTCGGGCATGTCGCCGACGAAGACGAGATCTACGTCGAACATGCGATCCTTGACTTCGGGAACCACTTTCGTGATGCGCAACGGGTATTTCCGTCCTTGATAATTGATGGTGGCAGGCAATCCTGTAGTGATGCGGTCAATATAGTATTCGCTGAGGGAAGTATGTACCTTATATTGGTCTAATACTTTGATTTCTGCGATACTCTCTCCGGACGCAACCTGTTGTCCCGGAGTAACTTTTACAAAACTCAGCTGTCCTGCGACGGGAGCTTTTATAACCAGATTGTTCAAGCGTTCACAAGCACGTTCATATTTTTTTCTTTCACGTTCACGGTCATTGCGGATAAGATCTTTGCGGATGACTGTCACGGCAGAATCATGACGGAGACTTTCCCGCTGAAGGCGGGCATTCTTCACTTTGTAGTTGTATTCATCTTCTGAAACTTCCAGTTGCGCCTTGCTCTTGATACCCATGCGGTACTCCTCCTTGTCAAGAGCAAAACTCTTGCGCAGACGGTTGAGGTCATAGTCGGTCTGCAGGGCTTGTTGTTGCAGGTTCAGACTTTTCTGTTCCATTTCAATTTCTTTCTCACGGTAAGTGATGAGTTGTTTTTCCCAATCATCGCGCTGGTCTTCAATGCTGCGCAGCAGGTCGGGGTTCTCCAAGACAAGGATGGTGTCTCCGTGCCGGAGCAGACTTCCCTCCTCTCCTATGATACGCTCCACGCTTCCGGCTTCGCGTGCGTTGACCTTGATGGTGAGTATAGGCTGAATCAGTCCCTCCACATCTACATATTCCATGAACTTTCCGTTCTTGACTTCGGCTATCTGGATGTTGTCCTGCTCAATACGTAGTTTGCTGGGACCCAATGAAAGGACGACTACGTAAATCAGGAAAGCAAGGAAGGCGGCACCTCCCGCCAAATAGTAGCGATAACGGATGTACCAGGGTTTCTTTTCAAGTTTTATATCCATAATGCAATGCTTTGTATATTTTTTACTTTTTAGATTCCTTCTTCGGAAGTGGCTTCCAGAGGGGGATTCCGAATTTTACTAAAGCGTACTCCGCGGTTTTGTTACTGTATATATTTTTCATCAATAATTTTTTCCAAGTCTTCTGCCAGTGCCCGATCCTTTTCAAAGTCGTATAGAGTGATGCTTCTCAGTGTATAGTACAGACTCCAATAATTGTACAAGGCCGTTATGTAGTTTCTCCGGGCCGTATCTTTTTCCGTGATGGATGCATTGAGATCGAGTACCGAAGACTTGCCAAGCAGATAGAGCTTGCGGGCTACTTCGGCACGTCGTTGCGCTGTTTCATCCGTACGGGCGGCAATATGTACCCGTTGTGCCTGCAGATTGAACTGCTTGACAAGTTTCCGTATATTCAAATCGAAATCGGTCTTGTCTTGTTCCACTTGCGTATGAACGAGGTCGCGGTTGGAACGTGCTACACGTACCTGCCCTTTTCCACGCCCCCAGTCCAAGATAGGAAGTGTTATGCCTAAACTGATATACTGTTGGTCTAACGGGCTTTGATAAGCATTCTTCAGCTTCTCGGCAGTTTGCGTCAATCCGAAGCGCAGGTAGATGTCAGCTTTCAGTCCTGCATTGGCACGAGCCTTGGACACGGCACTTTCGCTCTCTAATTTTCGGCGCAGCATATTTTGTATCTCCGGACTGTTTTCATTGGCTAGCAGCAAAGCTGCATTCAAATCAATATGCAGGTCCGGAACATGCTTGCTGATACCGGCCTTTATCTCAATGTCTTCCTGAATTCCAAGGTACGAGCGAAGTTCCTGCATACAGTTTTCCATCTCAATACGGGCATTCATGCGGTTTGTTTCTTCCGTCAGTTTGTTGAGCTCAAGCTGTAACATTTCGTTTTCGGAAATAGTACCAATGTTATAACGTCCTTGGGCATATATATATAAAGTGTCTGCGTTGGCATAATTGGTGTTGGCTATTTCGTAGTTGCTTTGGGCTTTGGCAAGATTGAAAAACTTTTCTGTCGCATAGGCGGCTACCAGTTCAAGGGTCTCTACATAGGTCTTCTTGGCTTCCCGGTAGCGGATAGGCTCTATGCGCCTATCCCACTTCAGATTATTATACCCGAACAGAGACTGGCTATATCCGATATTTACAGGTGAAGTTTGCCATGAATAAGAATCGTTGCTGAAAAGATCGAGGCGTTGTGCGGCCGTTTCAACAAAGACTGTACCACCGGTCCAAGGAATGTTCTGCGTCAAACTTAATGTGAGATCGGTACTTAACAGATTCTGCTCTACAAACTTGACGTTGCCGTCACCTAAGGTAACCTTGTTAATGGCACGGTTCAGATAGGGGCTGGAGGTTAATTTAAGAGTCGGCAGGTAGTTGGCCCGATAATATTTGTAGTTCCAGTAAGCGGAACGGAAACTGTGCCGGGCGTTTTGTGCGTCAGGAGACTGCAGACGAGCCTGGTTGATAGTCTGCTCTAAAGTCAGTTCTATCGTATGTTCCTGGGAAAAGGCGGTGACTGCCGCTCCACACAGTATGAGCATAAAGAATATATTTCGGTGCATGGCTATTTCTTTTAAAAAGAAGAATCAAACAATGTGCCAAAATCTTAACCACCTATTCATCAACAAGATAACAATAAAGATAAAGGCAATATCGTGTGCTGTTTCGCACAAAAACAGTGCGTATCCGCACATACAACACAAGTATATATTAGTTATCTTTGCCAATAAAAAATACAGATTTCCATGGAACAATTAGGCAAAATATTGATAGTGGATGACAATGAAGATGTATTGTTTGCCCTTAACCTTCTTCTCGAACCGTATGTAGAGAAGATAAAAGTAGCTATAACACCCGACCGTATAGAATATTTCATGACGACTTTCCAACCGGATATCATCTTGCTGGATATGAATTTCAGTCGCGATGCCATCAGTGGGCAGGAAGGGTTCGACAGCTTGAAACAAATTCTCAGCATTGATCCGCAGGCTGTAGTTATCTTCATGACCGCCTATGCCGATACGGACAAGGCGGTGAAAGCCATCAAGGCAGGAGCTACGGATTTTATTCCCAAACCATGGGAAAAAGAAAAATTATTGGCGACATTATCTTCGGGAATGAAATTGAGGCGTTCGCGCAGTGAAGTCAATCTGCTGAAAGAACAGGTGGAAGTATTGAGCAACGGCATGGCCGGATGTCCGGAGGAGGCTATTATCGGCGACTCAGAAGCGATGCAGGATGTTTTTTCTACTGTAGAGAAATTGCGCGATACAGATGCAAACATCTTGATATTAGGTGAGAATGGAACCGGGAAGGATGTCATAGCCCGTATGCTTTACCGCAATTCGCCCCGTTATGGGAAGCCGTTTGTTACGATTGACCTTGGAAGTATTCCGGAGCAATTGTTCGAGAGTGAGTTGTTCGGTTATGAAAAAGGGGCATTTACCGATGCGCGTAAGTCCAAGGCCGGACGGATGGAGGTGGCAACCGGAGGTACATTGTTTTTGGATGAGATAGGAAACCTGTCTTTGCCGATGCAGGCTAAATTACTGACCGCCATCGAGAAACGGCAAATCAGCCGTTTGGGTAGTACGCAGGCAACGTCTATCGATGTCCGGCTTATTTGTGCAACTAATGCAGATATCCGTCATCTGGTGGAAAATGGAGAATTCCGCCAAGATTTATTATACCGTATCAATACAATTGAACTGCGTATTCCGCCATTACGAGAACGTGGAAATGACATACTTCTGTTGGCAGAGCATTTCCTGCAGCGCTATGCCCGTAAGTATCAGAAGGAAATGAGGGGATTGAACCGGGAGGCCAAGAATAAATTGTTGAAATATGCCTGGCCGGGTAATGTGCGCGAACTGCAACACACGATGGAACGTGCTGTCATATTGGGAGATGGCTCCCTGCTTCGTCCGGAAAACTTCATGTTCCAGGTTTCGGCCCTGAGGCAAAGGAAGGAGGATGAGGTACTCAATCTTGAACAACTGGAACGGCAAGCGGTAGAACGAGCCATGCGTATCAGTGAGGGCAATGTGACACGTGCTGCCGAATATTTGGGCATTACCCGCTTTGCTTTGTACCGGAAACTTGAAAAATTAGGTTTATGAAACGATATTCATTGATTGTAATGCTGCACATTGCAGGCATTGTTTTGCTGTCAATAGGTATTTATTTGTTGATAGAGGCTCGGTTGTGGTTCAGCGCGTTGATGGCTTCTTTTATTTTAACGGCTGTTGCCATCCATCTGTATCGCATGCAAATGGTGCAGGTACGGATGATGCGGCATCTTGCTGAAAGCTTACGTTATGATGATATGATGCTTTCCTTCCGGTCGCCCTATCGAAACCGCTCCATGGAAGACATGGTCAATGAGCTTTCCGATGCGATGACAAATTTCCGTACCCGCATATTGGAACGCAACGAAATGGAGGCGTGGCAGAAATTGATACGGGTATTGACACATGAGATAATGAATTCTATAACCCCCATTATTTCTCTTTCTGAGACTTTGAGTGAACGGGAAATGACTGAAAAAAATTATCCTGTCATGCGACAGGGTATGCAGACTATTCATCGGCGTAGTAAGGGGTTGCTGGAATTTGTAGAAAACTACCGGAAACTGACACGGCTTCCTGCTCCCGTTCGCCGCCCGGTGTCTATCCGGGAACTTCTGCAGGACTTGAAGAAATTATTTTCGGAGGAATATATCCATATTGAACTGCCGGAAACAGACCGGACGTTGCAGATAGACCGAATACAGATAGAACAAGTATTGATTAACTTGATTAAAAATGCCAAGGAGGCTTGTAGCAAAAAAGAAGAGCCGTTGATTGAAATAAGAATGGTACCCGCTTTTTCTTGGCAGTGTCTTATCACCATCCGGGATAATGGTGGAGGAATCATGCCTGAGGTACAGGATAAAATATTCGTCCCGTTTTTTACAACGAAAACTTCCGGTTCCGGTATCGGGCTCAGCCTCTGCAAGCAAATAATGAACCGTCATGGAGGAAACATTACCGTACAATCCACAGTGGGACAAGGCAGTTGCTTTACCTTACAGTTTGGATAAAGAAAAACCGTCCTGTCAATCAAACAGCTATCTGCCTTTGATTTATAGGACGGTTTGTTGTGGATTTATTTCTGTCTTGCATAACGCAGCATATAACCATAATTGGAATTCAGTACCAATGAGTCTGCGGTAAGTTTTTCAATCTTCAGAGTATCCACTCCTTCTATTTCAATTCCATTACCAATACTCTTGACTGTAAGGTAGAGGTCATCTCCTTGCTGCTCCCAATGTTTATACACCAAAGTGGCCATATTTATGGAAGAGGCATTTCCGCCTTCTTCTATTTTAATGCCTTGCGTTTTACCCGGCTGTCCCTCGATGGGCATAACCCAGGAACTCCGGACTTTTTTGACCGCCGCAAGCCGTAAATGTCATAGCTATGGCAGCAAATCCTAAAAATAGTTTTTTCATGTTATCTCTTTATTTAATTAATGTATTTCTTTGCTGTTGAAACCATATTGATGCCGGGTGTGTCTTCTGTAATCGTATAAGATACCTCCAGCGTATTTCCCAATGAGAAACTATCCTTGGCGGTAGAAAGCACCCAGGATCAGTTTGAAGAATTGAAGAAACGGGTGGAAGGATAAGGATTAAAGTTTACGCCTGCTGAATAAATTGCCTATAATGATGAATCCCAAAGCAAGAATGGCACATATAAGAATGGCGCTCAGCACTTTCCAGGAGAGATCAACTCCATATCCGCTGGGCGTTGCCAGAAAGAAGGCTACTAGAATAATGAGGACGATGCAATCTTGCTTCATGATTTTGTAATAATAACAGGATGCAAAGTTACTACAAAAAAGTGAAATGCGGAAAGATATAGTGATAGAATTGAGTTACAAGGGTTTTGGTTGAAGTGGCGATAATCCGTGAAGCCATTACAATCCCTGCCGAAGCCAAATCCTGACGCCGCTACGTTACTTGTTCGTAACCATGCCCGAAAATGCGACAAACGGGTACGAATAGCGAAACAAGGCTCTAAGGAATAGTGAGTTATCCATAACTCATGCGAAAAATCAGGTTACGGAAAAAGATTGCGCCGTTCCTCCCCGTTTTGCGTACCAACACCGGACTCTTCACCAACTAATTTTGAAACCCAAAAATTAAGGACAATGAAGAGTACATTTTCAGTAATCTACTACCTCAAGCGTCAGGTAGTGAAAAAGGACGGGACAGTTCCCGTCATGGGACGCATCACGGTGGACGGCAGCCAGACACAGTTCAGCTGCAAACTGACTGTCGATCCGAAACTGTGGGACACCAAAGGTGGACGTGTCACGGGCAGAAGCACGGCGGCACTCGAAACGAACCGTATGCTTGACAAGATGCGGGTACGCATCAACAGGCATTATCAGGAAATCATGGAGCGTGACAACTTCGTCACGGCGGAGAAGGTGAAGAACGCCTTTCTCGGACTGGAACACCGCTACCACACGCTGATGCAGGTGTTCCGCCAGCACAACGAGGACTACGAGAAGCAGGTGGAGGCAGGCATGAAAGCCAAAGGCACGCTGCTGAAGTACCGCACCGTTTACAAGCACATGCAAGAGTTCCTCGACATCCGCTACCATGTGAAGGACATCGCCCTAAAAGAGCTTACCCCGGCTTTCATCTCCGACTTCGAGATGTTCCTGCGCACGGACAAGCACTGCTGCACCAATACCGTGTGGCTGTACGTCTGCCCGTTACGGACGATGGTATTCATCGCCATCAACAACGAGTGGCTGACGCGCGACCCGTTCCGCGAGTATGAAATCAAGAAGGAGGAAACAACACGCAGTTTCCTGACCAAAGATGAGATCCGCCTGCTGATGGAGGGGAAACTGAAAAACGCCAAACAGGAATTGTACCGCGACCTCTACCTGTTCTGCGCCTTCACGGGGCTGTCGTTCGCGGATATGCGCAACCTTACGGAAGAGAATATCCGCACCTACTTCGACGAACACGAGTGGATAAACATCAACCGCCAGAAAACGGGCGTGGTGTCCAACATCCGCCTGCTCGACATCGCCAACCGCATAATCGGCAAATACCGGGGACTGTGCGGGGACGGCAGGATATTTCCCGTTCCGCATTATAACACGTGCCTTGCCGGTATCCGTGCCGTCGCCAAGCGTTGCGGCATCACCAAGCATATCACGTGGCATCAGAGCCGCCACACGGCAGCCACGACGATATTCCTCTCCAACGGTGTTCCCATCGAAACGGTCAGCTCCATGCTCGGACACAAGAGCATAAAGACGACGCAGATTTACGCAAAGATAACCAAAGAGAAGCTCAATCAGGACATGGAGAACCTTGCCGCAAGATTGAACGGCGTCGAGGAATTTGCAGGTTGCACCATCTAAAAAGAAAAGCCATGAAACGTGACACAATCATCATCGAGGACAAGGCAGTCAGCGTAACCGGTAACGACGTGTGGATGACCGCCACCGAAATAGCCGGATTGTTCCATACGACCGTCCCGGCAGTGAACGCCGCCATCAGAGCCGTCCGCAAGTCGGACGTGCTGAACGACTACGAGGTGTGCCGCTACATGCAGCTTGAAAACGGGCTGCACGCGGACGTGTACGCCCTTGAAATCATCATCCCGGTCGCTTTCAGGGTGAATACCTACAACACCCACCTGTTCCGCACATGGCTGGTGGGAAAGGCACTCTCACAAGAGAAACGGCAGACATACGTGATGTTCATACAGAACGGAAAAGCCGGGTATTGCTGATTGCACATACCCCATAAGACAAGTAAACGGGTAGCACCACAAAAGGTGTCACCCGTTTACTTTTTCATGAAACCGCCTCACTCCAGCGGCTTGCGGTAGTTCGCTTCCAGTACCCCGCGCAGCCCCGTTTCCGGGTAAAGCACCTTCCCTCCCAAAAGTATGAAGGGCAACACGCGGTTGTTGCGGTATTCCTGCAAGGTGCGCCGGCTCACACGGAGCAGTTCCGACACCTCGCCGTCCGTCAGGTAACGTTCCCCGTCCAGCGGAGGACGGTAGCTTTCCAGAAATGCGGACAGCCATTTCGAGCCTTTGCGCATATCCTGCACCACAGAGGCTATCGGCTCGTCTTCCATCGTAAAAACATCGTTGTTCTCGTTCATCATAACTTCGGATTCAGTGGGTGAATAAATCAAATCATCTGCCGTGCGGATAGAGCGTGCCGACAAGCGGTATCAGCCGCTTCACCTCCTCTGGCTTGTAATAGAACCTGCGGTTTATCTGCGAGTAGCCGATAAGCCGCCTGTCACGCAGCGTCTGCAACGTGCGCGGGCTTATTCTCAACTGCCCGCAGACCTCCTCGCCCGTGAGCCATCTTTCCATGCGCCCCGTGTCGCTTTTGCGCCTCAGGGCGGCGACCTTCTCCGAGAGTGCGCCGAATGCCGCCACCATCATCTCGAAAGTCTTTTTCTCGATAGATACTATTTCCATATTCATGTCATTTAGAGTTTGCCGCAAAGGTAACGAAACGGCATACAAGACGTATCGTTTTCCGCTGAAAGGCTGCCTGTTGCGCCGTTTGACCGGGTTACGGAGCCATCTTCCGCAAAAATCTTACGTGAGTCACGTAGTGAGTTGTTAAAGCCCCTTTTGTTTATTGCCGAATTTTGTCGCAGAAACAAAAAGAAAGGACTGAACATGAAAGTGATAACAATGGAAAGTTCCGCCTACAAGGAGATGATGGCGCAGATTGCGAACATCGCAGGGTACATCCGCGAGGCAAGGGACGAGAAGAAACGGAAGCGGGAAACCGAAGACAAGCTGCTTGACACGGCACAGGCGGCGAAGATGCTCAACGTGAGCAAGCGCACCATGCAGCGTATGCGCACCGACCACCGTATCGAGTATGTGGTGGTACGCGGAAGCTGCCGCTACCGCCTTTCCGAGATACTGCGGCTATTGGAGGACAACACAGTAAGGAACGAGGAAGGGACAATAGACACCCTGTTCCACAACCACACGCTGCGCACGGGCGGCAAACCAAAAGGAAGGAGGACATAGGTCATGGAACTGCTCACACGAAACAACTTCGAGGGCTGGATGCAGAAGCTGATGGAACGGCTCGACCGTCAGGACGAACTGCTGCTGGCGATGAAGGCTGAGGGGAAACAGCCCACTATCACGGAAAGCATCCGCCTTTTCGACAATCAGGATTTGTGCATGTTGCTCCAGATAAGCAAACGCACCCTCCAACGCTACCGCAGCGTAGGCGCATTGCCCTACAAGACGCTGGGCAAGAAGACCTATTACAGCGAGGAGGACGTGCTGACATTCCTTTCCAACCATATCAAGGACTTCAAAAAGGAAGATATAGCCTTCTACAAGGCTCGTATCCATAATTTCTTTCATAAATAACCCATTAAAACATTTTTCAGATGGCAAAGAAAAAAGACGAAAAGGACGTGCTGGTAGTCCGTGACGAGAAGACAGGCGAGATCAGCGTGGTAGCCGGGCTGAACGCGGACGGCACACCCAAGCGCACCCCCGCAAAAGCGGAGAACGCGCAGAGTTTCCTGCAATTCGACCGACATGGCGACGTGCTGGACAACTTCTTCAAGAACTTCTTCCGGCAGTGCAAGGAACCCAGCCGCTTCGGTTTCTACCGCATTGCGGCAGACCAAGCTGAAAATCTCTTAGAGGTGATGAAGCAACTGCTGAAAGACCCCGAAGCGAACAAGGAGCTGCTCGCCCCTCACAAGGTGGACACCTCCGACTATGAGAAGAAGGTGCAGGAAGAGATGGCAGCACAACAGACAGAGAAACAAGAACCTCAAAAACAGGAGAACATGGAACAACGGAAAGAACAGCAACAGGACAAATCCGAACAGATGCAGGGCAAACGTGGCTACCAGCCCATCGACGAGAGTAAAATCAACTGGCAGGAGCTGGAGGACAGATGGGGCGTAAAGCGGGACAACCTTGAAAAGTCCGGCGACCTTACGAAGATGCTCAACTATGGCAAGTCCGACTTGGTAAAGGTCAAACCGACCTTCGGCGGCGAATCATTCGAGCTGGACGCCCGCCTCTCCTTCAAGAAGGACGGTGAGGGAAACATCAGCCTCGTGCCGCACTTCATCCGCAAGGAGCAGAAGCTGGATGAGTACAAGGAACACAAATTCTCCGACAATGACCGGAAGAACCTCCGCGAAACGGGCAATCTCGGTAGGGTCGTGGACATTGTGGACAGGGAAACGGGCGAGATCATCCCCTCCTACATCAGCATCGACCGCAAGACGAATGAAATCACGGACATTCCGGCAAGCAGGGTGCGCATCCCGGAGCGCATCGGCAAGACGGAAATCACCACGCAGGAGCGGGACATGCTCCGCGCCGGACTGCCCGTACGCGACAAGCTCATCGAGCGCAACGACGGCAGAAAGTTCGTCACCACCCTGCAAGTGAACGTGGAGCAGCGCGGCGTGGAGTTCGTGCCGGGAACCGGCAAGTCGCCCCGTACCGCACAGACACAGGAAACCAAAGGCGACACATCGAAAAGTCAGGCGCAGGGCGGGGAAAATGCCGCACAGACCAAGAAGGAGCAACGCCGCAACACGTGGACGAACGAGGACGGCAGCATCCGCCCCATCAGCAAATGGAGCGGCGTGAGCTTCACCGACCAGCAGAAAGCCGACTATGTGGCGGGTAAAGCCGTGAAGCTGGAGAACGTGACCGACAAGCAGGGCTTCCATGCCACGATGTATATCAAGTTCAACCCGGAGAAGGGACGCCCGTACCGCTACGACACGAACCCTGACAATGCACAGCAGGTTGCTCCGTCCAACGAGAGCCGCACGCAGGTGGCGGTGAACAACGATGGCAAGACCAACGAGGCTACAAAGAATCTGAGAGAGCCGTTGCAGAAAGGTCAGACCAACCCGAAGGACGCCCGCCAGCAACAGCAGCAGGAGAAGCCGCAGAAGAAAACGGGCAAGGGCATGAAAATGTAATCCCGTGTCCGCCACTGAATCCAAAATAAAATCCAAAGTATCAACAAAAAAGAAGAAGACATGAAGACAATCATTGCAGAAAAGCCCTCCGTGGCACGTGAAATCGCCCGCATCGTGGGCGCGACAAAGAGAGAGGAAGGATATTTCGAGGGAGGCGGTTATGCCGTGACATGGGCATTCGGACACCTCGTTCAGCTTGCCATGCCCGACGGCTACGGCGTGCGCGGATTTGTCCGTGACAACCTCCCGATTATTCCCGACACATTCACGCTCGTCCCCCGTCAGGTCAGGACGGAGAAAGGTTACAAGCCCGACAGCGGCGTGGTGTCGCAGATAAAAGTCATCAAAAGACTGTTCGACACAAGCGAACATATCATCGTGGCGACCGATGCCGGACGCGAGGGAGAGCTTATCTTCCGCTACCTCTACCACTATACGGGTTGCACCACTCCTTTCGTGCGCCTGTGGATCAGCTCTCTCACCGACAAAGCTATCCGCGAGGGACTGCGGAAACTCGAAGACGGCAGCAAATACGACAACCTCTACCTCGCCGCCAAAGCGCGGAGCGAATCCGACTGGCTCGTGGGCATCAACGGCACACAGGCGTTATCCATCGCCGCCGGACACGGCACGTATTCCGTGGGGCGGGTGCAGACACCAACGTTGGCTATGGTATGTGAACGCTACTGGGAGAACCGCCGCTTTACGTCCGAAGCATTCTGGCAGCTCCATATCGCAACGGACGGTTGCGACGGCGAAGTCGTGAAATTCTCATCCTCCGAGAAATGGAAAGAGAAAGAACCGGCGATGGAACTATATAATAAGGTAAAGGCGGCAGGTTGCGCCACTGTCACGAAAGCCGAGCGCAAGGAGAAGACGGAGGAAACTCCCTTGCTCTACGACCTGACCACGCTCCAGAAAGAAGCCAACGCCAAGCACGGCTTCACGGCGGAACAGACGCTTGAAATCGCGCAGAAACTCTACGAAAAGAAGTTGATAACCTATCCGAGAACGGGAAGCCGCTACATCCCCGAAGACGTGTTTGCCGAAATTCCCAAACTGCTCGCTTTCATCGGCACACAGCCCGAATGGAAAGACAAGGTGCGGGCAAAAGCCGCCCCGACACGCCGCAGCGTGGACGACGGCAAGGTGACAGACCACCATGCCCTGCTCGTCACGGGTGAGAAACCGCTCTTCCTCTCCAAAGAGGACAATACCATCTATCAGATGATTGCCGGGCGCATGGTCGAGGCATTCTCTGAGAAATGCGTCAAGGATGTGACCACTGTCACGGCGGAATGTGCCGGAGTGGAGTTTACCGTAAAAGGCAGCGTCGTGAAGCAAACCGGATGGCGTGCCGTCTATGGCGAGGAAAAAGAGGAAATTACCATCCCCGGCTGGCAGGAAGGCGACACGCTGACACCGAAAGGCTCGTCCATTACCGAAGGAAAGACCAAACCCAAGCCGCTGCATACCGAAGCCACCCTGCTCTCGGCAATGGAAACGGCGGGCAAGGAAATTGAGGACGACGCACTGCGGCAGGCGATGAAGGACTGTGGCATCGGTACTCCCGCCACACGCGCCTCCATCATCGAAACGCTTTTCAAGCGCGGTTACATGGAACGCTGCAAGAAGTCGCTTGTTCCCACCGAAAAAGGACTTGCCCTCAATTCCGTCGTCAAGACGATGCGCATCGCCGATGTTGCCATGACGGGCGAATGGGAAAAGGAGCTGGCGCGTATCGAGCGCGGGGAACTGTCCGACGACACCTTCCGCAAGGAGATAGAGGCGTACACACGTGAGATAACCTCCGAACTGATCTCGTGCGACAAGCTCTTCGGCAGCCGTGACTCCGGCTGCGCGTGTCCCAAGTGTGGCACGGGCAGGATGCGGTTCTACGGCAAGGTGGTACGCTGCGACAACACGGAGTGCGGACTGCCCGTGTTCCGGCTGAAAGCGGGACGCACCCTGTCCGACGATGAAATCAAAGACCTGCTCACCGAAGGGCATACCAAGCTGCTCAAAGGGTTCAAGAGCAAACAGGGCAAGAGTTTCGATGCTGTTGTCGCCTTTGACGGGGAATATAACACGACTTTTGTGTTCCCGGAGGCTAAAAAGGACAAGAAATTTTCAGGACGGAAGAAATAGTATTAACTTTGCCACTTGTTCAGAGTAATGAATTGTTCTTCGATACCGGATTACACTCATACTTTGGATTTAGTGGTGGCACTCGGAGGGATACCGAGTGCCTTTTTCTTCCTTTTTCCAACCGATTATCCCGTTAATTATCAATCCGCTAAATCCAAAGTAATGAACAACAAGAAGAAAAACGAGGGTCAGACCGACTTTTCCTATTACGGTCTGTACCTGCTGGACTATCTCCGCACGAACAAGTTTGAACAGGCTGACGACACCGCTTTCATACGGGAACGGGCCGACCGTGCCGCCGAAACGTATGAGAGGGCACGGCTTGAAGGCTATCCCGCCGATGGTGCGCAGGAACTGGCGATGGACACGCTGCTGCGCGGGCTGCATTATTCCCGTTACGCCATCCTCCGCGAAGTCGTGGAAAACGAGTTTGCCGATGAAGTGCCGGAAGAGAAGCGTGAAGCCTTTGTCCTGAAACTGCTGCCGCTTGTCGGCAACGTGTTCTCCGTCTATGACCTCTCGGATGACAATTTCGCCCTGTCTTCCGATTACGACCTGCTCTACACGGAGCTGACGGGAGCAACCGTCCTTTACTTAGACGAATATGGCGTTTAACCGCAAACAGAAACTGCGGGACAACATCGAGGCGATACGGACGGCATTCATCCTTGACAGGGAAAATAGGACAGCGACAACCGAAGAGCGTGCCATACTTCAAAGGTACTGCGGTTTCGGCGGTCTGAAATGTATCCTCAACCCTGCAAAGGAACTGACGGATGCCGTCCGGTGGGCGAAATCCGACCTCGAACTGTTCGCCCCGACGGTGGAGCTGCACAGGCTTATCCGTGAGAACAGCAAGGACGAAACAGAGTACAAGCGGTTTGTGGATTCGCTGAAAGCGTCCGTGCTGACCGCTTTCTACACCCCCAAAGAGATAACCGACACCATCGCGGACGTGCTGGCAGATTACAGCGTCCGCCCCGCCCGTATGCTCGAACCGTCGGCAGGTGTCGGCGTGTTCGTGGATTCCATGCTGCGGCACAGCCCCAATGCGGATGTGATGGCTTTCGAGAAGGATCTGCTCACGGGTACAATCTTGAGGCATCTCTATCCCGACCAGAAAATGCGCACCTGCGGTTTTGAGAAAATCGAAAGACCGTTCAACAATTATTTCGACTTGGCGGTGTCCAACATTCCGTTCGGTGACATTGCCGTGTTCGACGCGGAGTTTCAGCGGAGCGACTCTTTCGGCAGACGCTCCGCCCAGAAAACCATCCACAACTATTTCTTTCTCAAAGGACTGGATGCCGTGCGTGACGGCGGTATCGTGGCGTTCATCACCTCGCAAGGGGTATTGAATAGCACCAAGACCTCCGTGCGTAACGAGCTGTTCAGTCAGGCCAATCTGGTATCCGCGATACGCCTGCCCAACAACCTGTTCACGGACAACGCGGGCACGGAGGTGGGCAGTGACCTGATTGTCCTGCAAAAGAACCTCAGCAAGAAGGAAATGTCGCAGGACGAGCGGCTGATGACCGTGATACAGACGGACACGAAAACCGCCCTGACCGACAACGCCTATTTCATCCACCACCCGGAACGCATCGTGCATACGATGGCGAAACTTGACACAGACCCCTACGGGAAGCCCGCTATGGTTTATCTGCACGAGGGCAAGGCAGCAGGCATCGCCGGGGATTTGCGCCGTATGCTCGACGAGGATTTCCATTACAGGCTTGCCATGCGCTTGTATTCGGGTTCAATCCGGCAGGCAGGAACGGAAGAAAAAGTTGCCGTTCAAAATAAAGTAGAGCGTCCTGCCATAAAATTGGAAACAGTATCCTCGGCGCAGACGGTGGAAACTCCGACAGAAAAGCCGCAACCCGCAGATGAAAAGCCGGAGATAGAACCGCGCCCGCAATATTCCGCAGGCGTGCAGCTCACCCTGCTTGACCTCTGGGGGATGACGGAAGAGGTCAGCCAACCGAAAACCTCCAAAAAGAAAAAGACGGTGAAAAAGGCAGTTACGGCAAAGTCCACTCCGCCCAAACCGAAAGTCACGGTTACACCGACAGCTCCAACTGCAAAACCCGCAATGGAGAATAAGGAGGTGAAAGCGGAGAACACCGCCAAGCCTGCCGACCCGGACGACATCTATGCCACACTGGACTGGGATACCAATCCTCCCATCAACGGTTTCTATGAAATGATGATGGGTTTGACGCCGGAGCGTAGGAAAGAACTTCGGGAACTGGCAAGGCAGCATAACGAGAAACAAGTGGCGGAAAAGACGGAAGTGAAAGCCGTGCCGGAAACTTCCCGTGAGCAGCCACGACAGGAGGAAACACAGCCGGAGGCAGTCGCCGCACCTGCCGTTACAGATACCCCATCGGAAGCGGTGGGGACTTTCCTTTTCCCCGACATCGAAGCGGAAAAGCCGAAGGAGGAAGTCGTGGACCTTTCTCCGCGTGCCTACCACCGCACGCCGGAGATGCACCTGCGCGAAGGGTCGCTGGTGGCTGACCGGGGGCGTCATAACATCGGCTACCTGAAAGACATCACGCCATACGGGGCGACATTCCAGCCGCTCGACCTGAAAGGATACCAGAAGGAAAAGGCGTTGTTGTATGTGTCGCTGCGTGACGCCTACGAGCGTCTGTACCGTTATGAATCGCTCCGGCGCGAGGCAAATGTTCCGTGGCGAGAGCATCTGAATACCTGTTACGATGAGTTTGTCATGCGCTACGGCAACCTCAACGCCAAGCAGAACGTGAAGTTAGTGATGATGGATGCGGGCGGGCGCGACATCCTTTCGCTGGAACGGATGGAAAACGGAAAGTTCGTCAAGGCGGACATCTTCGAGCATCCTGTTTCCTTCGCGGTGGAGAGCCATGCCAACGTAGGCTCTCCCGAAGAAGCCCTGTCTGCGTCGCTCAACAAATATGGTACGGTCAATCTCGACTATATGCGGGAGATAACCGACAGCACGGCGGAGGATTTGCTCACTGCCCTGCAAGGGCGCATCTACTACAATCCGCTCGTGACCGGTTACGAAATCAAAGACCGTTTCATCGCCGGAAATGTCATAGAGAAAGCGGAACGCATAGAGGCATGGATGGGTGACAATCCCGAAAATGAGCGTATGCCGGAGGTGAAGCAGGCGTTGGAGGCTCTGAAAGATGCCGAGCCGCAGCGCATCGCCTTCGAGGATCTGGACTTCAATTTCGGGGAACGCTGGATTCCGACGGGTGTCTATGCCGCCTACATGAGCCGGCTGTTCGACACGGAGGTGAAAATCGCCTATTCCGCAAGCATGGACGAGTTTTCGGTGGTGTGCGGCTACCGCACCATGAAAATCACGGACGAGTTTCTGGTGAAGGGGTATTACCGGAACTATGACGGTATGCACCTCCTAAAACACGCCCTGCACAACACCTGCCCTGACATGATGAAGTCCATCGGCAAGGACGAGCATGGCAACGACATCAAGATGCGCGACAGCGAGGGAATACAACTCGCCAACGCCAAGATTGACGAGATACGAAACGGCTTCTCCGAATGGCTCGAAGAGCAGTCGCCGCAGTTCAAGGAGCGGCTTGTGACGATGTATAACCGCAAGTTCAACTGTTTCGTGCGCCCGCGCTACGACGGCTCCCATCAGACCTTTCCCGACCTCAACCTGAAAGGGCTGGCAAGCCGGGGTATCAAGAGCGTCTATCCCTCACAGATGGATTGCGTCTGGATGTTGAAACAGAACGGCGGCGGAATTTGCGACCACGAGGTGGGAACCGGTAAGACGCTGATAATGTGCATCGCCGCGCATGAGATGAAGCGTCTGAATTTGGCACACAAGCCGATGATTATCGGGCTGAAAGCCAACGTTGCGGAGATTGCAGCCACCTATCAGGCGGCATATCCCAACGCACGTATTCTGTACGCTTCGGAGAAGGACTTTTCGACCGCCAACCGTGTGCGCTTCTTCAATAATATAAAGAACAACGACTACGATTGCGTCATCATGTCGCACGACCAGTTCGGCAAGATACCGCAGTCGCCGGAATTGCAGCAGCGCATCCTGCAAGCAGAGCTTGACACGGTGGAGGAAAACCTCGAAGTGCTACGGCAGCAGGGAAAGAACGTGTCGCGGGCGATGCTGAAAGGATTGGAGAAGCGCAAGCACAACCTTGAAGCGAAGCTGGAGAAGGTGGAACACGCCATAAAGTCACGCACGGACGACGTGGTGGATTTCAAGCAGATGGGCATCGACCACATCTTCATAGATGAGAGCCACCAGTTCAAGAATCTGACTTTCAACACGCGCCACGACCGTGTGGCGGGATTGGGAAACAGCGAGGGAAGCCAGAAGGCACTTAACATGCTCTTTGCCATACGCACCATACAGGAGCGCACAGGAAAAGACTTGGGTGCGACCTTCCTCTCCGGCACGACTATCAGCAACTCACTGACTGAATTGTACCTGCTGTTCAAGTACCTGCGCCCGAAGGAGCTGGAACGGCAGGACATAAGGTGTTTCGACGCTTGGGCGGCGATATTTGCCAAGAAGACGACGGATTTTGAATTTAACGTGACGAACAATGTGGTCCAGAAGGAGCGTTTCCGCTACTTCATCAAAGTGCCGGAGCTTGCCGCCTTCTATAATGAAATCACGGACTACCGCACGGCGGAGGATGTGGGCGTTGACCGTCCTGCCAAGAACGAGATACTGCACCATATACCGCCCACGCCGGAACAGGAGGACTTCATACAGAAACTGATGCAGTTCGCCAAGACGGGCGATGCCACCTTGTTGGGCAGGCTGCCGCTTTCGGAAACGGAAGAAAAGGCGAAGATGCTCATCGCCACGGACTATGCCCGGAAAATGGCACTCGACATGCGCATGATAGACCCGAATTACGAAGATCATCCCGACAACAAAGCGAGTCACTGTGCCAAGATGATCGCGGAGTATTATCAAAAATACGACGCCCAGAAAGGCACGCAGTTCGTTTTCTCTGATTTGGGGACATACCAGCCGGGCGACGGGTGGAACGTCTATTCGGAAATCAAGCGCAAACTGACGGAGGACTACGGTATACCGCCAAGCGAGGTGCGCTTCATTCAGGAGTGCAAGACCGACAAGGCGCGGAAGGCGGTGATAGACGCCATGAACGCCGGGACGGTGCGTGTGCTGTTCGGCTCTACCTCTATGCTCGGAACGGGTGTGAACGCCCAGAAACGGTGTGTGGCTATCCATCATCTCGATACGCCGTGGCGACCGTCCGACTTGCAACAGCGTGACGGACGCGGAGTTAGGGCAGGTAATGAGATTGCCAAACATTTCGCCGGGAACAACGTGGATGTAATCATCTACGCGGTGGAGAAGTCACTGGACAGCTACAAGTTCAACCTCCTGCACTGCAAGCAGACTTTCATAAGCCAGCTCAAAAGCGGTGCGATGGGTGCGCGTACCATCGACGAGGGGGCAATGGACGAAAAATCGGGCATGAATTTCTCGGAATACATGGCGTTGCTCTCCGGCAATACCGACCTGTTGGACAAGGCGAAACTGGAAAAGCGGATCGCATCGCTCGAAGGGGAACGCAAGTCGTTCAACAAGGGCAAGCGTGATTCGGAGTTCAAGCTGGAGTCAAAGACCGGCGAGTTGCGCAACAACACGGCTTTCATAGATGCCATGACGGAGGACTGGAACCGCTTCCTGTCGGTGGTGCAGACCGACAAGGAGGGCAACCGCCTTAATATAATAAAGGTGGACGGAGTGGATTCCGCCGATGAGAAGGTCATCGGAAAGCGTTTGCAGGAGATAGCCAAGAATGCCACGACCGGAGGGTTGTACACGCAGGTCGGTGAACTTTACGGTTTTCCGATAAAGGTGGTGAGCGAAAGGATACTCAAAGAGGGATTGGAGTTCACCGACAACCGCTTCGTGGTCGAGGGGAACTACAAGTACACCTACAACAACGGGCATCTGGCGATGGCTGACCCGTTGGCCGCCGCCCGCAACTTCCTCAACGCGATGGAGAGGATACCCTCCATCATCGACCAGTACAAGGCGAAGAACGAGGTGCTGGAGATGGAGATACCGCAGTTACAGGAGATAGCGGGTAAGGTGTGGAAGAAGGAGGACGAGCTGAAGCAGTTGAAGTCCGAACTTGCCGCCCTTGACCGAAAAATTCAGCTGGAGCTTGCGCCACCCACGCCCGAAGTCGCAGAAAAGGAGAATGAAGGGCAACAGCTCAAGCCGGAAGCGGAAGATGTGAGGAACAGGCAGGCGCAATATCCCGAAAATGCACCGCCGCAGATACGCAGTCCGGCGGATAGTATCGTTGCCAACCATGTCATAATCGGGCGTCCGGGACTGTATGCCAAGGAGGAAACCCGGTCCAAAGGATTGAAAATATAACCTAAGGAATTTTATCTGAAGTATTAATAAGGGCTATCCCAAAAGGTCTAAAAGTAAATTTTATCCTTTCTGCAAGTATCTATAGGATGGCAACTGCATTTTTTTCTTTTTGGGCAGCCCTTATTAAAATTTATTCTTATTTTAGGTTATATACATTCATGTCCATTTATGTAAAAAATTCCTGCTGACCTTGTTTATGTCTTGTCAGTCACCATTTGCAAAACCATATTTGACCCTCAAAGAGGCTGAATTTGATAAGTAACTTGCTACATACTCATAATAAGGAGCTAAATAGAACACGAATGGGAAATACACAAATGCTAAACTAAAGAAGATATTGGCCAAAATAAACGCTATACCGAGAGAGAAACTTGATTTTTCAACTTCCTAAAACGGTGTTGTTCAAACATTTCTACTTATTTGTACTTGCCAGTTGAACCTACGCTTCCCTAATAAAATGTCTATGGTAAAAAGTTAAAAAATCCTCCCACTTTTGTTAGATATATTTTTTTGTGTAATTTTGTAATCGTTATGCGGCAGTAATAATATACATATTAATACGAGTTAGTAATCCTGTAGTTCTCATATGCTACGAGGAGGTATTAAAAGGTGCGTTTCGACAATGCATCTACTGTAGTATATTATTGCTTAATCCAAATGAATATTATAAATTTAGGAATTCTTGCTCACATTGATGCAGGAAAAACTTCCGTAACCGAGAATCTGCTGTTTGCCAGTGGAGCAACGGAAAAGTGCGGCCGTGTGGATAATGGTGACACCATAACGGACTCTATGGATATAGAGAAACGTAGAGGAATTACTGTCCGGGCTTCTACGACATCTATTATCTGGAATGGAGTGAAATGCAATATCATTGACACTCCGGGACACATGGATTTTATTGCGGAAGTGGAGCGGACATTCAAAATGCTTGATGGAGCAGTCCTCATCTTATCCGCAAAGGAAGGCATACAAGCGCAGACAAAGTTGCTGTTCAGTACTTTACAAAAGCTGCAAATCCCGACAATTATATTTATCAATAAGATTGACCGTGCCGGTGTGAATTTGGAGCGTTTGTATATGGATATAAAAACAAATCTGTCGCAAGATGTCCTGTTTATGCAAACTGTTGTCGATGGATCGGTTTATCCGGTTTGCTCCCAAACATATATAAAGGAAGAATACAAAGAATTTGTATGCAACCATGACGACGATATATTAGAACGATATTTGGCGGATAGCGAAATTTCACCGGCTGATTATTGGAATACGATAATCGCTCTTGTGGCAAAAGCCAAAGTCTATCCGGTGCTACATGGATCAGCAATGTTCAATATCGGTATCAATGAGTTGTTGGACGCCATTTCTTCTTTTATACTTCCTCCGGCATCAGTCTCAAACAGACTTTCAGCTTATCTCTATAAGATAGAGCATGACCCCAAAGGGCATAAAAGAAGTTTTCTTAAAATAATTGACGGAAGTCTGAGACTTCGAGACGTTGTAAGAATCAACGATTCGGAAAAATTCATCAAGATTAAAAATCTAAAGACTATTTATCAGGGCAGAGAGATAAATGTTGATGAAGTGGGTGCCAATGATATCGCGATTGTAGAAGATATAGAAGATTTTCGAATCGGAGATTATTTAGGTGCTAAACCTTGTTTGATTCAAGGATTATCTCATCAGCATCCCGCTCTCAAATCCTCCGTCCGGCCAAATAAGCCCGAAGAGAGAAGCAAGGTGATATCCGCTCTGAATACATTGTGGATTGAAGACCCGTCTTTGTCCTTTTCCATAAACTCATATAGTGATGAATTGGAAATCTCGTTATATGGTTTGACCCAAAAGGAAATCATACAGACATTGCTGGAAGAACGATTTTCCGTAAAGGTCCATTTTGATGAGATCAAGACTATCTACAAAGAACGACCTATAAAAAAGGTCAATAAGATTATTCAGATCGAAGTACCACCCAACCCTTACTGGGCCACAATAGGGCTGACTCTTGAACCCTTACCGTTAGGGGCAGGGTTGCAAATCGAAAGTGACATCTCCTATGGTTATCTGAACCATTCTTTTCAAAATGCCGTTTTTGAAGGGATTCGTATGTCTTGCCAATCTGGTTTACATGGATGGGAAGTGACAGATCTGAAAGTAACTTTTACTCAAGCCGAGTATTATAGCCCGGTAAGTACACCTGCTGATTTCAGACAGCTGACCCCTTATGTCTTCAGGCTGGCTTTGCAACAGTCAGGTGTGGACATTCTCGAACCGATGCTCTGTTTTGAGTTGCAGATACCCCAAGTAGCGAGTTCCAAAGCTATTACAGATTTGCAAAAACTGATGTCTGAGATTGAAGACATCAGTTGTAATAATGAGTGGTGTCATATTAAAGGGAAAGTTCCATTAAATACAAGTAAAGACTATGCCTCAGAAGTAAGTTCGTACACTAAGGGCTTAGGCATTTTTATGGTTAAGCCATGTGGGTATCAAATAACAAAAGACGGTTATTCTGATAATATCCGCATGAACGAAAAAGATAAACTTTTATTCATGTTCCAAAAATCAATGTCATTAAAATAATGGAGCGGTCAGGAAATTTCTATAAGGCAATACGGTTGGGATATATACTTATCTCCATTCTTATCGGATGTATGGCATATAATAGCCTCTATGAATGGCAGGAGATAGAAGCATTAGAACTTGGCAATAAAAAAATAGACGAGCTCCGAAAAGAAATAAACAATATCAATATTCAAATGATAAAATTTTCTCTATTGGGTGAAACAATACTGGAATGGAACGATAAAGATATCGAGCATTACCATGCACGGCGTATGGCAATGGACAGTATGCTCTGCCGTTTCAAGGCCACCTATCCAGCAGAGCGCATCGATAGTGTGCGCAGTCTTTTAGAGGATAAGGAACGACAGATGTTCCAGATAGTCCGGTTAATGGATGAACAACAATCTATTAACAAGAAGATAGCCAATCAAATTCCGGTTATTGTACAGAAAAGTGTGCAGGAACAGTCCAAAAAGCCAAAACGAAAAGGTTTCTTAGGCATATTCGGCAAAAAAAAGGAAGTAACTCCAGCAGTATCAACCACTATCCTTCATTCGGTCAATAGAAACGTAATCAGCGAACAGAAAGTGCAGGATCGCCAATTGTCGGAACAAGCCGACAGCCTTGCAGCTCGTAATGCAGAACTTAACAGACAACTGCAAGAATTGATTTGCCAAATAGAAGAAAAGGTACAAACCGAACTGCAAAGCCGGGAAAACGAAATAGTTGCCATGCGTGAAAAGTCATTTATGCAAGTAGGCGGTTTAATGGGATTCGTTCTTCTATTGTTGTTAATTTCCTACATCATCATACATCGTGATGCAAAAAGCATTAAACAATACAAGCACAAGACAACTGATTTGATAAGGCAACTGGAACAATCCGTACAACGGAACGAGGCACTGATAACGTCAAGGAAGAAGGCGGTACATACTATCACCCATGAACTGCGCACACCGCTGACAGCAATAACAGGCTATGCCGGACTGATACGGAAAGAACAGTGTGAGGATAAGTCCGGGCAGTATATCCAAAACATACTGCAATCCTCCGACCGTATGCGGGATATGCTTAACACTTTGCTTGACTTCTTCCGCCTGGACAACGGCAAGGAACAGCCCCGTCTGTCACCCTGCCGGATTTCAGCAATCACGCACACACTTGAAACGGAGTTCATGCCTGTTGCCGTGAACAAAGGGCTGTCCTTGTCCGTGAAGACTGGACACGATGCCATTGTATTGACCGACAAAGAGCGAATAATACAAATCGGGAATAACCTGCTGTCAAACGCTGTCAAGTTCACAGAAGAAGGCGGTGTTTCTTTGATTACTGAATATGATAATGGAGTTCTGACACTGGTCGTTGAAGATACAGGTACAGGCATGACAGAAGAGGAACAGAAACAAGCGTTCGGTGCGTTTGAACGTCTATCAAATGCCGCCGCAAAGGAGGGTTTCGGGCTTGGGCTTGCCATAATGCGTAATATTGTGTCGATGCTTGGCGGAACAATCCGTTTAGACAGCAAGAAAGGGAAAGGCAGTCGTTTCACAGTTGAAATTTCTATGCAGGAAGCTGAAGAACAGCTTGGATATACAAGCAATACACCTGTTTATCATAACAATAAATTCCATGATGTTGTCGCCATTGACAATGATGAGGTATTACTTCTGATGCTGAAAGAGATGTATTCCCAAGAAGGAATACACTGCGACACTTGCACCGATGCTGCGGCACTGATGGAAATGATACGCCAGAAAGAATACAGCCTGTTGCTGACAGACTTGAATATGCCCGATATAAACGGTTTCGAATTGCTGGAACTGTTGCGTTCGTCCAACGTGGGCAATTCACCAACAATCCCGGTGGTTGTGGCAACCGCTTCGGGCAGTTGTAACAAAGGGGAACTATTGGCAAAAGGCTTTGCCGGATGCCTGTTCAAACCGTTCTCCATATCGGAACTGATGGAGGTTTCCGACAGGTGTGCCATAAAAGCGACACCGGACGGGAAACCGGACTTTTCCGCCTTATTGTCCTATGGCAATGAAGCCGTCATGCTGGAAAAGTTGATAACTGAAACAGAAAAGGAAATGCAGGCGGTACGGGATGCAGCAAAAGAAAAAGACCTGCAAAAGCTGGATTCCCTGATCCACCACCTGCGCAGTTCGTGGGAGGTGCTCCGTGCCGACCAACCGCTGAATGTACTTTACGGATTGCTTCGTGGCGATGCTCTCCCGGATGGTGAAGCGTTAAGCCATGCCGTGACTGCCGTGCTGGATAAGGGAGTGGAAATAATACGGTTGGCAGAAGAGGAAAGGAGAAAATACGAAGATGAATAAGACAAAAATAATTGTGGTGGAAGACAACATCGTGTATTGCGAATATGTCTGCAATATGCTGTCACGGGAGGGCTACCGCAATATGAAGGCTTACCACCTCTCAACCGCGAAGAAACATCTGCAACAGGCAACAGATAATGATATCGTGGTTGCCGACCTGCGTCTGCCTGACGGCAGTGGCATAGACCTTTTGTGCTGGATGCGAAAGGAGGGAAAGATGCAGCCCTTCATCATTATGACCGACTACGCCGAAGTTAATACCGCCGTGGAAAGCATGAAACTCGGCTCGATAGACTATATTCCCAAACAGCTTGTGGAGGATAAACTTGTCCCCCTGATCCGTTCCATACTGAAAGAACGTCAGGCAGGACAACGCCGTATGCCTATATTCGCCCGTGAAGGTTCCGCCTTTCAGAAAATCATGCACCGCATAAGGCTGGTAGCCGCCACCGATATGAGCGTGATGATATTTGGTGAGAACGGCACGGGCAAGGAGCATATTGCCCACCTGTTGCATGACAAGAGCAAACGTGCAGGCAAGCCATTTGTGGCGGTGGACTGCGGTTCACTCTCCAAAGAGCTTGCACCGTCGGCTTTCTTCGGACACGTCAAAGGTGCATTTACAGGTGCGGACAATGCCAAGAAAGGATATTTCCATGAGGCGGAAGGCGGCACGTTGTTTCTGGACGAGGTAGGAAACCTCGCGTTGGAAACCCAACAGATGTTGCTCCGTGCCATACAGGAGAGGCGGTATCGCCCGGTCGGAGACAAGGCAGACCGGAATTTCAATGTCCGCATCATCGCTGCTACCAATGAAGATTTGGAGGTATCGGTGAATGAAAAGCGTTTTCGGCAGGATCTTCTGTACCGCCTGCACGACTTCGGGATAACCGTTCCTCCGTTGCGTGACTGTCAAGAAGACATTATGCCGCTGGCAGAGTTCTTCCGTGATATGGCAAACAGAGAGCTGGAGTGTAGCGTGAGCGGGTTCAGTTCCGAAGCACGTAAAGCGTTGCTGACACACGCATGGCCGGGCAACGTGCGGGAACTTCGGCAGAAAGTTATGGGTGCTGTATTGCAGGCGCAGGAAGGTGTTGTCATGAAAGAGCATCTGGAACTTGCCGTGACGAAACCGACCTCTACTGTCAGCTTCGCCTTGCGCAATGACGCGGAGGATAAGGAGCGGATATTGCGTGCGTTGAAACAGGCAAACGGCAACCGGAGTGTCGCCGCAGAACTGCTCGGCATAGGCAGGACAACACTATACAGCAAACTTGAAGAGTATGGACTTAAATATAAATTCAAGCAATCATAGCCCGTAATTCACTGAATTTGGCTATCTTTGCATAACATTTGAGAAAAACGGCGATTGGCAGGAGCTTTTCGCCGCCAACATATAGGATAAGACCGCAAGGCGTTTCAAGCGAAAATCTGGTAAATTGGAACTACGGAGACGATTGCGTGATGCTTATGCTATGCTTACGCATAGCGTGCATTCACGTACTCTCCGTAAAGGCTTTACCAGAGCCATCGCTTGAAGGTAGTGTGAATTGCACGCTACTTTTTTACCCTTGCCTAACGAAAGGAAACGATTATGGGTAAAGTTCAGATTCTCGCCGTACTGACGATGGACGGATGTCTTTCTTCAGAGTTATATGATAAAGCACATCAGGATTTGTGCCTTGACCGTTGCGGTCTTGATGAAATCAGGAAGAAAGCCTTTTACCGTGTGACACCGGACTATTCCATTTCAATGCTGCACGAATGGAGAAAAGACTGCACAAACATCCGTTACCTCGCGGAAGCCACACCGGACACGGCAGACTATATAAACGGACTGCTGCGGATGCACGCTGTGGATGAAATCATACTATACACCGTTCCTTTCATATCCGGAAGCGGACGACATTTTTTTAAGTCGGCTCTGCCAGAGCAACACTGGACGCTTTCCTCTTTGAAAAGCTATCCCAACGGTGTATGTCGCATTATCTATATCCTTGATAAAAAAGCAAGATAGCCAAAATGTGCGGCAAGCATACATTTCTATTTTCAGGAATAGAATAAATGTTCCGATTACAAACAATTTAAGTCGGAGATAATTTGTCCTTGTGAAAAAATACTGAATTTTATACCTCTGAAATCCAGCACTTTGTAAAATTGAGTGTTGGATTTTTTATTTTCTGCCGCGTTTTTTGCCAATTATATTCATGTGCGCACGCAGAAAACAAAGTGTAATTTTCAAAATTGACAGAACCATGAATTATTTCTTGCTGGCGGAAACCGACTTTTTCCGCCTGATAAACGAAGCCGGCGACTGCAATATGGAAACGGCATACACGGCTTTCGCCACCCAAGTGATCGAACTGTGCAACGGCGGCATGGACATGAACCTTACCGTCATCGCGCTTGCCTACATCGAAATCGAGTTGCAGCACCATCCCGTACGTAATCTGTCAGAAGAAAAAAGAGAGATTGCCGCCTACGTCAGCAAGGCTCTGTCTTTCGTAAGAAAGATGCAGAAATTCCTTGCCACGCCCCAAGTGCCACCACTAATATCCGCCAACAACGCAACAGAAACCACCGCCAGCCTTCTTCAATGGACGGGCAATGCCATCGACCTCGTGGAACTTATCTACGGCATAGACGTGATGGGCTGCATCAACAACGGCAATATGCCGCTCAAACAGCTCGCCCCACTTCTCTATAAGATATTCGGGGTTGATTCTAAAGACTGCTACCGCTTCTACACTGATATCAAACGCCGGAAGAACGAAAGCCGCACCTATTTCATTGACAGGATGCAGGAAAAACTGAACGAGAGAATGTTGCGTGATGAGGAGTTGGAGCGGATGAGAAAATAAAAAAATATCCATTACATATGAGAAGACAGGAATACTCGTATCCTGTCTTTTTATTTTCATTTAATTATATATTAATTAGCACAATATATGTGAGTTTTTCATTCCTATAAGGACAAATTTCAGAAACGTATGTCTGGTAAATTATTGAGTCATCATAGTATGAACATATATCATTACTAAAAACAATGAAACAACTTCCATAAGATTGTGGTTGTAAAAATCGCCATTTAATAGCCCGTTTTTTTTGTAAAATTCGCCAATTAAAAAAATATGATTATCTTTGCATTATATTTTATAAGGTATGGAAACAGTAAATAGAATACTTCAAGAGAAGATTACAGCACGAATCGCGCCCAATAAAGCAGTACTGATTTTTGGTGCTCGCCGTGTTGGTAAAACGGTAATGATGCGTAAAATTGTGGACAACTATTCAGGTAGGACGATGATGCTCAACGGCGAAGACTACGACACATTAGCACTATTGGAGAATCGCTCAATAGCCAATTATCGGCATTTATTGGATGGTATTGATTTGCTGGCTATTGATGAGGCACAGAACATACCACAAATCGGTAGTATTCTGAAGTTGATAGTTGATGAAATACCGGGAATAAGTGTCTTGGCAAGTGGTTCTTCGTCATTCGATTTGCTGAATAAGACTGGTGAACCGTTGGTCGGCCGCAGTACGCAATTTCTCCTTACACCATTCTCGCAACGGGAAATCGCACAGACGGAAACGGCACTTGAAACCCGCCAGAACCTCGAAGCGCGCTTGATTTACGGTTCCTATCCCGAAGTAGTAATGATGGAGAACTATGAACGTAAAACAGACTACCTACGTGATATTGTCGGTGCATACCTGCTTAAAGATATCTTAGCAATTGACGGCTTAAAAAATTCGAGCAAGATGCGCGATCTACTGCGATTGATAGCTTTTCAGTTGGGCAGCGAAGTTTCTTACGAAGAGTTAGGTAAACAACTCGGCATGAGCAAGACGACCGTTGAAAAATACCTCGACCTATTGGAAAAGGTCTTCGTTATCTATCGTCTGGGGGCTTATTCGCGTAACCTACGCAAGGAGGTTACAAAAGCTGGCAAGTGGTACTTCTACGACAACGGCATTCGCAATGCCATTATCGGGGCTTTCTCACCGCTGGCCATTCGGCAGGATGTCGGTGCGCTGTGGGAGAACTACATCATCGGAGAGCGGCGCAAAGCGAACTTCAATGAGGGACTGCACAGGGAGTTCTATTTCTGGCGCACCTACGACAAACAGGAAATCGACCTGATTGAGGAGAGTGCCGACAGTCTTACCGCCTTGGAGTTCAAGTGGGGAAATAAAATGCCGGCCGCACCGAAAGCCTTCCAAGAAGCCTATCCCTATGCCGAGTTTCATGTGGTAAATCGGGAGAATTATTTGGAGTTCGTATAATCAATAAATTACGTATATGGAAACAAAACTACAATCCAAACAGCAATATCCGCGGTTTATCCAAAATAAACCGTGTGGTATTGACAAATTCGATGGAGGTTCGCAAGAAAGGTTGGCAAAAACTATTGCTCGCCATTTTTGTCAGAATGATTCATTGGATGAGGAATGTACTTTACCTCGAATTATCGGCATCGAAGGTATTTGGGGATCTGGAAAATCCAACGTGGTTAAAATGTTGGAACGTGAATTATCAGACGACTATTACTTTTTTGAGTATGACGCATGGGGACATCAAGAGGACTTGCAACGCCGCTCTATATTGGAATTGCTTACAAGCAAACTTATTGATGATGGTATCCTATCTGGAAATGCAACAATAAAAGTCAAAGGTGGAGGTACGAAAACCGTATCATGGTCTGAAAAGCTGAAATATTTATTAGCCCGTAAAACGGAGACCGTAACCGAAAAATATCCCCTTATCAGTAATGGTATGGTTGCGGCATTTTTGGTTGCAGTTTTAACTCCGATATTTACATTTATTGCGTATGCAGTAAAACCTACACCCACAACATGGTGGTTTTCTTTATTGTCTATTATCATAGCTGCACTGCCAGTTCTTATTGCATTGTGCGTTTGGAAATGGGCATATAGCAAAGATCATAAATATGGATGGAGTTATATGTTAGCTATTTATCAAGATAAAGTCGAAAAGGACGTTTGCTATGAGACTTTGAGCGAAGACGAACCAACGGTTTACGAGTTCAAAACATGGATGCAAGACATTTCTGATTTTATCAAGGAAAAAGGACAACGTAAATTAGTCCTTGTTTTTGACAACATGGATCGTCTCCCCGCTGAAAAAGTAAAAGAATTATGGTCTTCTATCCATACGTTCTTCGCCGATAGCGGTTTTGAAAATGTTTGGGCTGTTATTCCTTTCGATGAAACACATTTAGCTTGTGCATTCGGAGATGAGACCGACGAACAAACGAAACAACTGACCAAGTATTTTATCAATAAAACTTTCCCTATTGTTTATCGTGTTGCTCCTCCTGTTATTACCGACTATCGAAGTATATTCAACAAACTGTTTGTTGAAGCATTTGGAGAAACAGAAAATGAAGCGAAAGAAACTATATCTGATTATCCGTTTATGCACCTGTTATATTCG
>NZ_GL882605.1 GCF_000195635.1 Bacteroides fluxus YIT 12057
ATATTTGCCGCTGAACTAATTATTATCAATGTTTAAAGCTAATTGAAAGTATGAAAACTAAAGTTTTATTGGCTGCTGTAGCAGTAGCTTTTTCTTTCGCTCTAACTTCTTGTGGTAACAAAAAAGCTGCTGATGCAAATGCGTCTGCCGGTGATTCTTGCTGTGCTGCACAGACAGAACAAGTTTGTGACTCTGCCAAGGCTTGTTGCCAGGCTGACGGATCCGCTGCCTGTGACAGTGCGAAATGTGACAAGGCTTGTGACAAAACTGCTTGTGACAAAACTGCCTGCGACAAGAAGGAGTGCGATAAGGCCTGCGACAAGAAGTAATTCAGGATTCGTATCGGATTGAACTATAGGAAAAAGGCGTACCATGACCGGTATGCCTTTTTTTTGTGATATATTTAAGCGAATGTTGTCAGCTAACTTATAAAATGATATTTATTCTTTGAAAAAAGTAATGAATTTATTTGTACGCTACAAAATAATCTCTACCTTTGCAGCATCAAGATAAAAAAAAGATGATTCAGAACTTTACATATATTCTACTGTGTGGTATTAGTATTCTACTGGCAAGGTTTAGTGGAAGTGAGTGCTGTGCGTAAATATATGTAGGACGAAACGATATATAGAAGCCTTTCTCACTTCCCCGGTGCGAAAGGCTTTTTTTATGGAATATAATTATAAATACAATAAACAATGAGTGACAAGTTATTTATTTTCGACACAACGCTCCGTGACGGTGAGCAGGTTCCGGGATGCCAGTTGAATACGGTAGAGAAAATTCAGGTAGCCAGGCAGCTGGAAGCTTTGGGCGTGGATGTGATTGAAGCCGGATTCCCGATTTCAAGTCCGGGGGACTTTAATTCCGTGATTGAGATTTCCAAAGCTGTGACATGGCCCACTATCTGTGCCTTGACACGTGCTGTCCAAAAAGATATCGACGTTGCGGCAGAGGCTTTGCAGTTTGCCAAACATAAGCGTATTCATACAGGCATCGGCACTTCCGATTCTCATATCAAGTATAAATTCAATTCCAACCGCGAGGAGATTATCGAACGTGCGGTAGCCGCCGTAAAGTATGCCCGCAGGTTTGTGGATGACGTGGAATTCTACGCTGAAGATGCCGGACGTACGGACAATGAGTATCTGGCCCGTGTGGTGGAAGCTGTGATCAAGGCGGGAGCTACGGTGGTGAACATTCCCGATACTACGGGATACTGCCTGCCGGACGAGTACGGTGCCAAGATTAGATATCTGATGGAAAACGTGGATGGTATTCACAATGCCATTCTCTCCACGCATTGTCATAATGACTTGGGGATGGCTACCGCAAACACGATGGCGGGAGTGCTGAATGGTGCGCGTCAGGTGGAGGTGACCATTAACGGTATAGGCGAGCGTGCCGGAAATACTTCTTTGGAGGAAGTGGCGATGATCATCAAATGTCATAAGGACATTGACATTGAAACCAACATCAATACCCAGAAGATTTATCCTACCAGCCGTATGGTATCCAGTCTGATGAACATGCCGGTGCAGCCCAATAAAGCCATCGTGGGACGCAATGCTTTTGCCCACTCTTCGGGGATTCATCAGGACGGCGTGCTGAAGAATGTGCAGACTTATGAAATTATCGATCCGCATGACGTAGGCATTGACGACAGTTCTATCGTACTGACCGCACGCAGCGGACGTGCAGCCCTGAAGAATCGTCTGCAGGTATTGGGGGTACAGCTGACCCAGGAGAAGCTGGATCATGTCTATGAAGAATTCTTGAAGCTTGCCGACAAGAAAAAAGACATCAATGATGATGATGTCCTGGTATTGGCGGGGGCTGACCGTACCCGGAACCACCGTATCAAACTGGAGTACCTGCAGGTGACCAGTGGAGTGGGAGTCCGTTCCGTAGCCAGTCTGGGGCTGAACATCTCCGGCGAGAAGTTTGAGGCGGCCGCCAGTGGAAACGGCCCGGTGGATGCGGCCATCAAGGCTCTGAAGAAAATCATCGACCGCCACATGACGCTGAAGGAATTTACAATCCAGGCTATCAGCAAGGGGAGTGACGATATGGGTAAGGTGCACATGCAGGTGGAATATGACAACCATGTATATTATGGCTTCGGTGCCAACACGGATATTATTGCCGCTTCGGTGGAAGCTTACATCGACTGTATCAATAAGTTTAAGAAGTAAAATGAATGGTTTGCAAGTTGCGTAGGTAAGATGCCGGGAAGGCTCTTGTTGCCCGTAGCTTGTAACAGACAACTAAAGAATATGAATACATTATTTGATAAAATCTGGGATGCCCACGTGGTGCAAAAAGTGGAGGATGGTCCCACACAGCTTTACATAGACAGGCTTTATTGCCATGAAGTAACCAGTCCGCAGGCTTTCTCCGGGCTGCGTGAACGGGGACTCAAGTGTTTCCGTCCGGAAAAGATTTTCTGTATGCCGGATCACAATACGCCGACGCATGACCAGGACAAGCCTATCGCGGACCCGGTGTCGAAGACCCAGGTGGATACGCTGGCCAGGAATGCGGAAGATTTTGGCTTGGCTCACTTTGGCATGATGGACAAGAAGAACGGTATTATCCATGTGGTAGGCCCCGAACGCGGACTGACTTTGCCGGGGATGACCATCGTGTGCGGTGACTCGCACACTTCTACCCACGGTGCCATGGGAGCGGTTGCTTTCGGCATCGGTACGAGTGAGGTGGAAATGGTGATGGCTTCGCAGTGTATCCTTCAGACCCGTCCCCAAACGATGCGCATCACTGTTGACGGCAAACTTGGCAAAGGGGTGACGGCAAAAGATGTGGCATTGTACATGATGTCGAAGATGACGACCAGCGGTGCCACCGGCTATTTTGTGGAGTATGCGGGCGAAGCGGTGCGCGGCCTGACTATGGAAGGCCGTCTGACCTTGTGCAATCTGAGTATAGAGATGGGAGCGCGCGGCGGTATGGTTGCTCCGGATGAAGTGACTTTCGAGTACATCAAAGGACGCGAATATGCTCCGAAGGGTGAGGCATGGGACAAGGCACTGGCCTATTGGAAAACGTTGAAGAGCGACGATAATGCCGTCTTCGACAAGGAGGTCCGTTTTGATGCGGCGGATATCGAGCCCATGATTACATACGGCACCAATCCCGGCATGGGCATGGGCATTACGCGGAATATTCCCACTACCGAGGGTATGGGCGAGGCTGCACAGGCTTCTTTCAGGAAATCTCTGGATTATATGGGCTTTCAGCCGGGCGAGAAATTGCTGGGCAAGAAGATTGACTACGTATTTCTGGGTGCCTGTACAAACGGGCGTATCGAGGATTTCCGTGCCTTTGCTTCCATTGTGAAGGGGCGTAAGAAGGCGGAGGATGTGGTGGCGTGGCTGGTTCCGGGCTCTTGGATGGTAGATGCGCAGATCCGTGAGGAAGGGATTGACAAGATACTCGAAGAGGCAGGCTTCGCCATTCGCCAGCCGGGATGTTCTGCCTGTCTGGCGATGAACGACGACAAGGTGCCCGCCGGCAAGTATGCCGTATCGACCAGCAACCGTAACTTTGAGGGACGCCAGGGACCGGGGGCGCGCACCTTGCTTGCCAGCCCCTTGGTAGCTGCCGCAGCTGCGGTGACAGGGGTGATTACGGATCCGAGAGAATTTATTTGAATTAGGGTTTACGACAGAGAGGATACAGGAGGCACAGATCTTTTTTTAGACAAAAGAACATAAGGACAAAAGAGCATAAGAGTAAAAGAACAAAAGAGTAAAAGTACAGAAAAGCAAGAGAATAAAAAGCAGAAGAACATAGGAATAAAAGAACTGATTTTGCTGTATTGCATAGTACTTTTCTGCATAGTTTATGTTCTTCTGTCTGAAAAAAAATAGAATCTGTCCGAAAACAATATGATTTGTCTGAAAGAAAACAACGTAATCTATCCGAAAACAATATAAGAGGAGAACCTCTATGTCCTCTACGGTGAACAAAGAACAATCTAATAACAGCAACAATGAAACAGAAATTCAATATCATAACAAGTACTTGTGTGCCCCTTCCGTTGGAGAATGTGGATACGGACCAGATTATTCCTGCACGCTTTCTGAAGGCGACTACCCGTGAAGAAAAATTTTTCGGTGATAATTTGTTCCGTGACTGGCGTTATCATCCGGATGGCTCCCTGAATAAGGACTTTGTGCTGAACAATCCCACTTATGGCGGGCAGATTTTGGTTGCAGGGAAGAATTTCGGTTCGGGCTCAAGCCGTGAGCATGCTGCCTGGGCCATTGCCGGCTATGGTTTCCGTGTAGTTGTATCGAGCTTCTTTGCCGATATCCACAAGAATAACGAGTTGAATAACTTTGTTCTTCCGGTGGTGGTGAGCGAACCGTTCTTGAAAGAACTGTTCGACTCCATCTCTGCCGATCCTAAAATGGAAGTGGAAGTGGACCTGCCCCAACAGACAATCACCAACAAGGCTACGGGCAAAAGCGAGCCTTTTGAAATCAATGCCTATAAGAAACATTGCCTGATGAATGGCCTGGACGACATTGATTTCCTGGTAGAAAACAAAGATAAGATAGAAACCTGGGAAAAGAAAAATGAAGCATAATCATCCGAAGATAGAAATCATGGATACCACGCTCCGCGACGGCGAACAGACCAGCGGAGTGTCCTTTGTACCTCATGAGAAACTGATGATTGCCCGTCTGCTGCTGGAGGAACTGAAAGTGGATAGGGTGGAGGTGGCATCTGCCCGTGTATCGGAAGGGGAGTTTGATGCGGTGAAGATGATTTGTGACTGGGCCGCCCGCCGGAATATGTTGCCGAAGGTGGAAGTGCTCGGTTTTGTGGACGGGCATACTTCGGTCGATTGGATTCACGCTACCGGTTGCCGTGTCATCAATCTGCTGTGCAAGGGCTCGTTGAAGCATTGTGCCTGCCAGCTTCAGAAATCTCCCGAAGAGCATATTGAAGATATCCTGGCAGTGGTGGGTTACGCCAATGAGCAGGATATGGAGGTGAACATCTACCTGGAAGACTGGAGCAACGGCATGAAAGATTCGCCCGAATATGTTTTCCGGTTGATGGATGCGCTGATGCAGACTCATATACAGCGCTATATGCTGCCCGATACATTGGGCATTTTGAATCCCCTGCAGGTCATTGAGTTTATGCGGAAGATGGTGAAACGCTATCCGTCGGCACACTTTGATTTCCATGCCCATAATGATTACGACCTTGCCGTCAGCAATGTGCTGGCAGCCGTACTGAGTGGCTGTAAAGGGTTGCATACCACGATCAACGGGTTGGGTGAGCGTGCCGGAAACGCGCCGCTTGCCAGCGTGCAGGCCATTTTGAAGGATCATTTCAGTGCCGTTACGAACATTGACGAGAGCCGCTTGAACGATGTGAGCCGCGTGGTGGAATCGTATTCGGGCATCGTGATTCCCGCCAACAAGCCGATTGTGGGTGAAAACGTGTTTACACAGGTGGCGGGCGTGCATGCCGACGGTGACAATAAAAGCAACCTCTATTGCAATGACCTCTTGCCCGAACGTTTCGGACGCAAGCGGGAGTATGCTCTGGGCAAGAACAGCGGCAAGGCAAACATACGGAAGAATCTGGAGGATCTGGGCTTGCAGCTGGATGAAGATGCCATGCGCAAGGTTACGGAACGTATAATCGAGCTGGGAGACAAGAAGGAACTGGTGACGCAGGAAGACTTGCCCTACATCGTGTCGGACGTCTTGAAGCATGGAGTGGTGGAAGAGCGTGTCAATCTCAAAAGCTATATCGTGAATCTGGCCTACGGGCTGAAGCCTATGGCTACGCTGAAGATAGAAATCAATGGCAAGGAATATGAAGAAAGTTCCAGTGGAGACGGTCAGTACGATGCTTTTGTACGGGCTTTGCGCAAGATATACAAAATAACGTTGGGACGCAAGTTCCCGATGCTGACGAATTATGCCGTGACCATTCCTCCCGGCGGTCGTACGGATGCTTTTGTGCAGACGGTTATCACCTGGAGCTTTGAAGACAAGGTGTTTCGCACACGCGGATTGGATGCCGACCAGACGGAGGCTGCCATCAAGGCGACTGTGAAAATGCTGAATATCATAGAAGGTGAATATGACAGAGCAACAGACTAATCTTTTGAACCAATGAAGGTGTTTAAGAAAATCTCTCTTTATTTTGAAGAGAACCCCAAGGTAAGTTATATTTGTTTCGCCTGTATGGTGCTGCTTTTCCGTGTACTTATGCGCTGGTGGGGTGGTGAGTTGTCTTTGGAGGGGTATGACCTGCTGGGGACGCTGATGTTGACCGCCGGTTTTGTAATGGGCGATAAGCAACGTCGCAAGAACAAGGCGATGAAAGATAAAATAACGAATGAATTAAAGAAGAAATAAACAATTATGGATTTTAAAATTGCAGTATTGGCCGGTGACGGTATCGGCCCGGAAATTTCCGCCGTAGGCGTGGAGGTAATGACCGCCGTTTGTGAGAAATTCGGACACAAGGTTAGTTATGAATATGCCATTTGCGGGGCAGATGCGATTGACAAAGTGGGTGACCCTTTTCCGGAGGAGACTTACCGGACTTGTAAGAATGCGGACGCCGTACTGTTCTCTGCCGTAGGCGACCCGAAATTCGACAATGACCCTACCGCCAAAGTACGCCCCGAACAAGGCCTGCTGGCTATGCGCAAGAAACTGGGACTGTTTGCCAATATCCGTCCGGTGCAGACTTTCAAATGTCTGCTGCATAAGTCTCCGCTCCGTGCGGAACTGGTAGAGGGTGCGGATTTCATCTGTATCCGTGAACTGACCGGTGGTATGTACTTCGGCGAAAAATACCAGGATAATGACAAGGCATACGACACGAACATGTACACCCGTCCCGAGATAGAACGCATCTTGAAAGTCGGCTTTGAATACGCCATGAAGCGTAACAGGCATCTCACGGTGGTCGATAAGGCGAATGTGCTTGCTTCAAGCCGCCTGTGGCGCCAGATTGCCCAGGAGATGGCGCCTCAATATCCGGAAGTGACTACCGACTACATGTTTGTGGATAATGCCGCCATGAAGATGATCCAGGAACCCAAATTCTTCGATGTGATGGTAACGGAGAACACGTTCGGTGATATCCTTACGGACGAGGGTTCGGTTATCAGCGGCTCTATGGGATTGCTTCCCTCTGCTTCCACGGGTGAAAGCACGCCGGTATTCGAACCGATTCACGGAAGCTGGCCGCAAGCCAAGGGCTTGAACATAGCCAATCCGTTGGCACAGGTTCTTTCCGTAGCCATGCTGTTCGAGTACTTCGACTTGAAAGAGGAAGGTGCGTTGATACGTAAGGTGGTGGATGCTTCGCTGGACGCCCATGTGCGTACACCCGAAATCCAGGTGGAAGGCGGTGCCAAGTATGGAACGAGAGAGGTGGGCGCCTGGATTGTGGAAGCCATCAAGCGCTAATCTTTATTAATGGAAGAAAGGAACAACAGGATTTTTCCTAACTTTGTAGGGCTGTACCGGGAATAACTTGGTACGGCCCTTTTTTATGGACGGTTCGCTTGTTCTCCGTGCCAAGGTGAGGTCGGAAAGTTAACGGGAAAATGGTACGGTATTACTATAAAAAGTTTGCGGTACAAGGAGAAAAGTTCCTTGTTGTATAAAGAGAACTCTGTTCACAGTGCGCGAACGGATATTCACAGTGCTTGAATATGTATTCGCACGGTGCGGACGGATATCCGCAGAGCTTGAACGGAGATTGTGATGAATCATGTTTGTTACTTGTGTCAGGTTGAAATAATCTATCTGTTATGGCAAAGATTGCAAAGAAATTGACGGAACTCATCGGTCATACGCCGTTGATGGAACTGGCCGGATATGGCCGTAAGTATGGGATGCGGAGGAATATAGTGGCTAAACTGGAAGCCTTTAATCCGGCGGGAAGCGTAAAGGATCGTGTGGCGCTTGCCATGATTGAAGATGCCGAAGCACGCGGGGCCTTGAGTCCCGGTGCCACCATCATAGAGCCTACCAGCGGGAATACAGGGGTGGGGCTGGCGATGGTGGCTACCATCAAAGGGTATCATCTGATACTGACCATGCCCGAGACGATGAGCGTTGAACGACGGAATCTGCTGAAAGCGCTGGGTGCCGAGATCGTGTTGACTGACGGATTGGCAGGCATGGCGGGCTCTATTGCCAAGGCTGAAGAACTGCGTGAAACGATCCCCGGCTCCGTTATTTTGCAGCAGTTTGAAAACCCTGCCAATGCAAAGGCTCATGAACTGGCCACCGGTGAGGAAATCTGGACAGATACGGAGGGTAAAGTGGAGGTTTTTGTTGCAGGTGTGGGTACAGGAGGTACGGTGTGCGGAGTGGCGCGTGCTTTGAAAAAACATAACCCCGGTATCTATATTGTTGCCGTGGAACCTGCATCTTCTCCTGTATTGGAGGGTGGAGAAGCAGGGCCGCACCGCATACAGGGTATCGGAGCCAATTTCATCCCTTCCATTTATGACGCCTCTGTGGTGGATGAGGTGATTCCGGTTCCCGATGATGAAGCCATCCGTGCCGGCCGCGAGCTCTCTTCTACAGAAGGGCTGCTGGCGGGGATATCCTCCGGTGCGGCTGTCTATGCGGCCCGTTTGTTGGCAGAGCGCCCGCAGATGGCGGACAAGATGATTGTGGCTTTGCTGCCCGATACGGGTGAGAGATATTTGTCAACAGAGTTGTTCGCTTTTGATACCTATCCTTTGGATTGATAATAAAACCGTAATATGAAGAAATTGATTCTTTCTTGCCTTCTGTGGGGCGCAGCAGCGGTCCCGGCATTTGCCCAGACTTATGAGGAACTTAGTGAGCGTGCCGTTGCCGCTACGGAACAAGACAGCTTGGCACAGGCCGAGGAGTATATCCGGAAGGCGCTGAAACTGGAACCTGCCAATCCGCATAATGCCCTGTTGTTTTCCAATCTGGGCACGATACAACGCCGTCAGCGCGACTATGAAAAGGCGCTTGAATCTTATACGTTCGCACTGAACATCGCGCCGCGCACGGTACCTATCCTGCTGAACCGTGCCGCCTTGTATCTTGAACTGGGTAAGGATGAACTGGCAAGGGTAGATTATTCGCTTGTCTTGGACATGGAAACCGGCAATCAGGAGGCCTTGCTGATGCGTGCCTATATCTACAGGCAGAAACGGGACTATAAAGCTGCAAGGTCTGATTATGAACGGCTTCTGAAACTTAATCCGCTGAGTTATAACGGACGTTTGGGGCTTGCCACGTTGGAGCAGAAAGAGGGCAACTATGAGGAGGCGCTTTCTTTGTTAAACAGAATGATAGCGGATAAGACGGATGGAACGGCACAAATCAGTACTCCGCTTTATGCTTTGCTTTATGTGGCACGTGCCGGAGTGGAACAGGATATGAAGCATACTGATCTGGCTTTGATAGATTTGGAGGAAGCCGTCAGCCTGGATGCCTCGCAGCCGGAAACCTATCTGACGCGGGGGCAAATTTATCTTTCCCAGAAGAAAAAGGACTTGGCGAAACGTGATTTCGAGAAGGCTGTATCTTTGGGGATCCCCCAGTCAGAGGTGCGTGAGTTGTTGCAAAGATGTAAATAATAGTTAATGATATTTCTTTATCAGTTCAACGAAATCTTTTCCATATTTTTTCTTTTTATATTCACCTATGCCACTGATATTCCCGAATGCTTCTATGGTAGTGGGGCGGGAGGTGCTGAGCAGGTGGAGCACCTTGTCCGAAAGCACTATATAGGCGGGGAGCGCTTCTTGGTCGGCAAGGCGTTTCCGGAGTTGGCGCAGGGCTTCAAACAACTCTCCGTTTTCTGTGTTGGGCAGTCCCAATGGCAGTTCCGGAGCAGGAGCCGTGGACTTGCGCTTGCGTCCGCGTTTGCTGTCTGCCGCTTCTTCACGCCGGATCACCACTAATTGTGCATTGGCTCTTCCAAACAGGACATCGCTTCCGCTTGCAGTGATTTTCAAGTGGTTGTTCTCATTATAGGCAATTTCGAAGTAACCTAACTGGAGCATCTGCAGCAGGTAATCCTGCCAGTCGCGGGCGGGTACTTCACGTCCGGCACCGAAGGTTTTCAGATGGTGGTAGCCCCGTTCCGCTATTTCGGGACTCAAGGTGCCCCGTAATATATCCACCAGGATGCCCGTTCCTATTTGCTGGTCGGTACGTACAATGGCGCTCAACGCTTTTTGTACGATTATTGTACCGTCAAAACGTTCCGGAGGATTTTTGCATACGTCGCAGTTTCCGCAGTCGTGAGTAGTGTTTTCCCCGAAATAACTGAGCAGGATACGGCGGCGGCAGATGTCGGCTTCAGCATATTGCTGCATGCGTTGCAGCTTCTCTATATTGATGCTTTGCTGTCCGCTTTCCGTAGCAAATTTAGTAAGCAGGATGAGGTCCGCGAGGGAATAGAAGAGCAGAGTGTCGCTGGGCAGTCCGTCCCGTCCGGCACGGCCTATTTCCTGATAGAAACTCTCGATGCTTTTGGGCAGATTGTAGTGAATGACCCATCGTACATTACTCTTGTCGATGCCCATGCCGAAAGCGATTGTGGCGCATACTACTTGTACACGGTCATTGATGAAATCATCTTGTGCCCTGTCCCTTTTGTCGGCAGATAGCCCGGCGTGGTAAACGGCTGCCTTGATGCCCTGCTTCTGCAACATTTGGGCTACAGACTCCGTCTTGCTCCGGCTCATGCAATAGATGACGCCGCTCTCTCCCGGATGCCTGCCGATGAAGTCAAGGATGGCTTTGCTTTTCTCCTTCTGCTGATAGCCCCGCTTTACGGCAAGGCTGAGGTTGGGACGGTCAAAAGAAGAAATGAAAATCTTCGGTTGCTCAAGATGAAGTTGTTTAATAATATCTTCGCGGGTAATTTTGTCGGCCGTAGCGGTCAGCGCAATGATGGGGACGTGCGGGAACTGTTGGTGTAGGATGCCCATTTGGGTGTATTCCGGACGGAAGTCATGTCCCCATTGTGAGATGCAATGGGCTTCATCGATGGCGAACAATGAAATGTGCATGTCCCGTAGCAGGTAATTGGCTTCGGCCAACAGTTTTTCGGGTGAGATATAGAGCAGTTTCAGCTTGCCTTCCGTGCAGGCACGGCGTAGGGCGGCGTTTGCCGTCTCGTCATTGTTGCTGTTCAGCGCACCGGCGGCTATGCCGTTGGCAACCAAGGATTCAACCTGGTCTTTCATCAAGGAAATCAGGGGAGAAACCACCACGGCAGTGCCTTCGCAGAGCAAGGCGGGAAGCTGGTAGCAAATGGATTTTCCGCCCCCTGTGGGCATCAGTACCAGTGCGTCCTTGCGGGCCAGCAGATGACGGATGATTTCTTCTTGCAAAGGACGGAAACTGTCGTAACCGAAGTATGTTTTCAGTGTTTGTAGCATAAAGTTCGGGGCATATATTCTGAGGTGCAAAGGTACATTAATTATTGTATAAACTACAAACAGAAATGCAAGTGTGTTTTTATATCATAATCTTTTAATAAAAAGTTAAAGTTTCTTATTAATTAGTTCAGAAGCCTTCTTTTCAACCTTTTTCGTTGTTTATCTATCAAAAATATGTACTTGAAAAGTTGCGTATTAAAAAAAAATGTCAGACTTTTGTAAAGTCTAAGGGAAAATCCTTTGGATTTCCATTTTTAAACAACCCTAACCAGTTAATTCAATGAGTGATTTAGAAAACAAGGCGCAGGAAAAGGAACCGAAGAAACGTCCTTACAACCTGCGTGAGAAGAAAGAAAAGGACGCTGCATACCGTTCGCTGATACGTCCGGAGTTGGCAGACGAGTTGTATGACAAGATTATGAATATCGTTGTCGTTGGCAAGAAGTATAGGGATCAGGATTATTCTGCCAAGGATTTGGCTAAAGAGTTGCAGACCAATACCCGCTACTTGTCTGCAGTCGTGAATTCGCGTTTCGGCATGAATTATTCTTGCTTACTGAATGAATATAGAGTAAAAGAAGCTATGCATCTGTTGACAGATAAAAGATATGCCGACAAAAATGTGGAAGAGATCAGTACGATGGTTGGTTTTGCTAACCGTCAGTCATTCTACGCTGCCTTTTACAAAAATGTAGGTGAGACACCTAACGGTTATCGTAAAAGACACGCGGAAAAAAAGAAATAACCCTGCATGGTTGAATGAATAGAAAGGAAATATTCCGGAACGGTTGTTTCGGGATACTTCCTTTTCGTCTTTTTTAAACCAACACTCTATATACTCCCGACACATGAAGAAACAACTAATTTCTATGGTAGCCGCCCTCTCGTTATTGACAGCTTGTGGCGGAACCCGAAAAACAACTGCCGAGGCAGAAAAATTTGATTACACAGTGGAACAATTTGCAGATTTACAGATTTTACGCTATCGCGTACCCGGTTTTGAGGATTTATCGCTCAAACAAAAAGAGTTGGTTTATTACCTGACGGAGGCTGCTTTGCAGGGAAGAGATGTTCTGTTTGACCAGAATGGTAAATACAATCTGACCATCCGCCGGATGCTGGAGGCGGTTTATACCGGCTATAAAGGAGATAGGAGCACTCCCGACTTCAAGGCTATGGAGGTTTATCTGAAGCGGGTATGGTTTTCCAACGGTATCCATCACCATTATGGCTGTGAGAAGTTTACGCCGGGATTTACGCCGGATTTCTTCAGAAAGGCAGTGCAGAGTGTGGACGCTTCTGCCTTGCCGCTTGCCGGAGGGCAGACCGTGGAACAGTTGTGCGAGGAGGTTTTCCCCGTCATGTTCGATCCCGGGGTAATGCCGAAGCGGGTGAACCAGGCTGCCGGTGAGGACTTGGTGTTGACTTCCGCCTGCAACTACTACGAAGGCGTGACGCAGAAGGAGGCTGAGGACTTTTATAATGCCCTCAAGGATCCGAAAGATGAAACACCCGTTTCATACGGACTGAACAGCCGTCTGGTAAAAGTGGACGGCAAGGTCCGGGAGAAAGTATGGAAAGCGGGCGGTCTTTACGGGCCTGCCATTGAGAAGATTGTCTATTGGCTGAAGAAGGCGGAAGGCGTTGCAGAGACACCCGGGCAGAAAGCGGTGATTGCCAAACTGGTGGAATTCTACGAGACCGGTGATTTGAAGGCCTTTGATGAATATGCCATTCTTTGGGTGAAGGATTTGGATTCACGCGTTGACTTTGTGAACGGATTTACCGAAAGCTACGGAGATCCTCTTGGCATGAAGGCCAGTTGGGAGTCTTTGGTGAATTTCAAGGATTTGGAGGCTACCCGTCGCACGGAATTGATCAGTGGCAATGCACAGTGGTTTGAAGACCGTTCTCCGGTAGAGAAGCAATTCAAGAAGGAGGAAGTGAAGGGGGTATCGGCCAAGGTCATTACTGCCGCCATCTTGGCAGGCGATTTATATCCTGCTACCGCCATCGGCATTAACTTGCCCAATGCGAACTGGATCCGCAGTCAGCACGGTTCCAAGTCTGTGACGATTGGCAACATCACCGATGCTTACAACAAGGCTGCGCACGGCAACGGTTTCAACGAAGAGTTTGTATATAGCGACACCGAACTTCAGCTGATAGACAAGTATGCCGACCTGACCGGTGACCTGCATACCGACTTGCATGAATGTCTGGGACATGGTTCGGGAAAGCTTCTGCCGGGTGTTGATCCGGATGCGTTGAAAGCATACGGCTCTACCATCGAGGAAGCCCGTGCCGATTTGTTCGGACTCTATTATGTGGCAGATCCGAAACTGGTGGAATTGGGACTGACTCCGGACGCTGATGCTTTTAAAGCCGAATACTATACTTATCTGATGAACGGGCTGATGACGCAACTGGTCCGCATCGAACCGGGCAATCATGTGGAGGAAGCACACATGCGCAACCGTCAGCTCATTGCCCGTTGGGTGTTTGAGAAGGGAGCCGCCGACAAAGTGGTGGAAATGGTGAAGAAAGACGGCAAGACTTACGTGGTGGTGAACGACTACGGAAAACTCCGTCAGCTGTTTGGCGAATTGCTTGCCGAGATACAGCGGATCAAGTCCACCGGAGATTTTGAGGCTGCCCGTGATTTGGTGGAAACGTATGCGGTGAAAGTCGATCCGGTTTTGCATGCCGAAGTGCTGGAGCGTTACAAGAAACTCAATCTGGCGCCTTATAAAGGCTTTGTCAATCCCAAGTATGAAGCCGTGACGGATGCCGACGGTAAGATTACCGATGTGAAAGTGACTTATGACGAAGGCTATGCCGAACAGATGTTGCGTTATAGCAAGGACTATTCCAATCTGCCTTCGATGAATAATTAAAAGACAACTTCGCGCCCTGCGCGACTCTAATAATGGAATTACAAGAACAACTGAAAGAAATAAAGACACAGCTCCGTCTCTCCATGAACGGGGCTGTGTCCCAAAGTATGCGTGAGAAAGGTTTGGCATACAAGCTGAACTTTGGTGTGGAACTGCCCCGTATCAAAAGTATAGCCGAAGGATATCCGAAAGACCATGCGCTGGCACAGGCCCTCTGGAAAGAAGAGATCCGCGAGTGCAAGATATTGGCGGGACTTTTGCAGCCGGCAGATAGTTTCCTTCCTGAAATAGCGGATATCTGGGTGGAAGATATCCGTAACATCGAGATAGCCGAACTTACCTGTATGAACCTGTTCCAGTATCTGCCTTATGCTCCGGCAAAGTCTTTCCACTGGATTGCAGATGAAAGGGAATATGTCCAAGTCTGCGGTTTCCTCACCATTGCCCGCTTGCTGATGAAGAAGGGAGATATGAATGAACGGGTGGAGAACGAATTCCTGGACCAGGCGGTCTGTGCTTTCCTTTCGGGCACCTACCATGTGCGTAATGCGGCCATGACGGCCATACGGCGTTTCATGCAGCACAAGGAAGAGAATGCTTTTCAAGTGTGCCGCCGTGTGGAAGGCATGAAGGACTCTGTTTCCGAGGCCGAACAATTGTTATATAATCTTGTGAGGGAGGAAATTGCTTAGAATCGTGCATTTTTTGTTCTATTCTGGTTTGCTTTCCACAAAAAAGGATTAACTTTGTTGGCCGTAAAAGCTGCGCCGTCAAATGGAAAGTCAGAATGTGAAAGATACAGTAAGGCAGATATTCACCGAATATCTGAATGCGAACGGGCATCGCAAGACTCCCGAACGTTATGCCATACTTGACACCATTTACTCTATAGAAGGACATTTCGACATTGACACGCTCTACTCACTGATGGCCGACCAGGAAAACTTCCGCGTCAGCCGTGCTACACTTTACAACACTATAATTTTGCTTATCAATGCCCGTTTGGTTATCAAGCACCAGTTCGGCAACTCTTCACAATACGAAAAATGCTATAATCGCGACACACACCACCATCAAATCTGCACGCAGTGCGGAAAGGTGACGGAGTTTCAGAATGAAGAGTTGCAGCATGCTATCGAGAATACCAAGTTGAGCCGCTTCAACCTGACGCATTACTCCTTATATCTGTATGGACTTTGCAGCAAGTGCGACCGGGCGAACAAACGGAAAAAGAAGAATAATAACCATAAGAAAGAAAAATGAAAGTAGATGTTCTATTAGGATTACAATGGGGCGACGAAGGCAAAGGCAAAGTCGTTGACGTATTAACTCCGAGATATGACGTGGTGGCACGTTTCCAAGGTGGACCGAATGCCGGACATACATTGGAATTCGAGGGTCAGAAGTACGTGCTCCGTTCCATTCCTTCGGGAATTTTCCAGGGTGACAAGGTAAATATCATCGGTAACGGTGTTGTGCTTGATCCGGCTCTTTTCAAGGCGGAAGCAGAAGCATTGGAGGCTTCCGGCCATAATTTGAAGGAACGCCTGCACATCTCCAAGAAGGCGCACCTCATCCTGCCTACCCACCGTATATTGGATGCCGCCTACGAAGCAGCCAAGGGTGATGCGAAAGTGGGGACAACCGGCAAGGGCATCGGCCCTACCTATACAGACAAAATAAGCCGTAACGGTGTGCGTGTAGGAGATATCCTGTCCGATTTTGAAAAGAAATATGCCGCTGCCAAGGCCCGTCACGAACAGATATTGAAAGAGATGAATTACGACTATGACCTCAGCGAACTGGAGGAAGCATGGTTTGAAGGCATCGAATATCTGAAACAGTTCCAGCTGGTGGACAGCGAGCATGAAATCAACCGCTTGCTGGATGCAGGCAAGTCCGTGTTGTGTGAAGGTGCACAAGGTACGATGCTTGACATCGATTTCGGCTCTTATCCCTTCGTGACTTCTTCCAATACGATTTGTGCGGGTGCATGTACCGGTCTGGGTGTGGCTCCCAATAAGATAGGTGAAGTATATGGTATCTTCAAGGCCTATTGTACCCGCGTGGGTGCAGGCCCGTTCCCCACGGAACTGTTCGACAAGACCGGTGACCAGATTTGTACGCTGGGACATGAGTTCGGTTCGGTGACAGGACGCAAGCGCCGTTGCGGCTGGATTGACCTGGTTGCCTTGAAATATGCCATCATGGTGGACGGCGTCACCAAGCTGATCATGATGAAGAGTGACGTGCTCGATTCTTTTGAAACCATCAAGGCTTGCGTAGCCTATAAGGTGAATGGTGAAGAAATCGATTATTTCCCGTATGATATTGAAGGCGACATCGAACCGGTTTATGTGGAGTTGCCGGGTTGGCAGACGGATATGACCAAGATGCAGAGCGAGGATGAGTTCCCCGAAGAATTCAACGCTTATCTGTCATTCCTGGAAGAACAGTTGGGTGTGCCCATCAAGATTGTGTCATTAGGTCCTGACCGTGAGCAGACCATCGAACGCTATACCGGAGAATAATATAAACTGATAACCCCGGGCACGGATTGTATGGATTTCTCGGTCTTGTATGAAGAACCGCAGGTGTCTGTACAATCCGTGCCTTTTTTTATTTTGTTGTTATGAAAACACGGATTGTCTTATTTTTGCTTTTATGTTGTCTTCTTCCGTCTGTGAAGGCTCAACCCTATCAGCCTGCCGAAGAGAATCTGAAGTCCCGTCAGGAATTCCGGAACAGTCGTTTTGGTATCTTCCTGCACTGGGGAGTATATAGCATGCTTGCCACCGGCGAGTGGACCATGACCAACAATAATCTGAATTATAAAGAATATGCCAAGTTGGCGGGAGGTTTCTATCCCGCTAAGTTCGACGCGGCCCGGTGGGTATCTGCCATCAAGGCTTCCGGTGCGAAATACATCTGTTTCACCACACGCCACCATGACGGATTCTCCATGTTCCATACAAAATATTCAGACTACAACATTGTAGATGCCACCCCTTTCAAAAGAGATGTTCTGAAAGAACTGGCAGATGAGTGCCACAAGCAGGGCATCCGCCTGCACCTTTACTATTCGCACATCGACTGGTATCGTGAAGATGCCCCGTGGGGACGTACCGGACGCGGGACAGGACGGCCGAATCCGAAGGGCGACTGGAACAGCTACTATCAGTTCATGAACAACCAGCTGACCGAATTGCTTACCAATTATGGAGAGATAGGAGCCATCTGGTTTGACGGCTGGTGGGACCAGGATCAGAATCCGGATTTTGACTGGCAATTGCCCGGACAATATGCCATGATACACCGTCTGCAACCTGCCTGTCTGGTTGGCAACAATCATCATCAAGTACCTTTTGAGGGTGAGGATATCCAGATCTTTGAGCGTGACCTGCCGGGCGAGAACCGTGCCGGACTTTCCGGCCAGGACGTCAGCTCTCTGCCTTTGGAGACTTGCGAGACGATGAATGGCATGTGGGGGTATAAAATCACCGACCAGAACTATAAGTCTGCCAAGACATTGATTCACTACTTGGTGAAAGCTGCCGGAAAGGATGCCAATCTGCTGATGAATATAGGCCCTCAGCCGGACGGCGAACTGCCAGCCGTGGCTTTGGAGCGTCTGGCAGAAGTGGGAGAGTGGATGAAAGTGTATGGTGAGACCATCTACGGCACCCGTGGCGGCTGTGTGGCCCCGCATCCTTGGGGCGTGACCACGCAGAAAGGAAACAAATTATACGTGCATATCCTCGAATTGCAAGATAAAGCCCTTTTCCTGCCATTGGAAGGCAAGAAGGTGAAGAAAGCGGTAGGCTACGCCGACCGTCTTCCGGTGAAGTTCCGTAAGTGTGAGGGTGGGGTGATGCTCTATCTGCCGGAAGTTCCGACGGATATTGATAAAGTGATAGAACTGGATGTTGAATGATTCACAAATCATGATTCATAACTCATAATTCACAATTCAAAATTATTTAATTCTTCCTAAAAGATAAGGGAAACTGCGGCAATGTTCCGGGTTTCCCTTTATTTTTGGCAAACAATTTGTTATACAATTGAGAGACGACAGATTTATTCACAAATTAAAGAAAGAAAATTATGGGAACAGGAATGATAGGAATACAATGGATTCTTTTTATTGGTATCGCCGTGGTGAGTTGGCTGGTACAGATGAACCTGCAGAACAAGTTCAAGAAGTACTCTAAAATCCCTACCGGAAACGGAATGACCGGAGCCGACGTGGCTTTGAAGATGTTGCACGACAATGGGATCTATGATGTCACCGTAACACATACTCCCGGACATCTGACGGACCATTATAATCCTACCGACAAGACGGTGAATCTGAGTGAAAGTGTTTATAACAGCAACAGCATCATGGCTGCCGCCGTAGCTGCCCACGAGTGCGGCCATGCCGTGCAGCATGCACGTGCATACGCTCCGCTGACAATGCGCAGCAAGCTGGTGCCGGTAGTGTCTTTTGCTTCACAGTGGATGACGTGGGTGTTGCTGGCAGGTATTCTGATGCTGAACTCTTTTCCGCAGTTGCTGTTGGCGGGCATCATCCTGTTTGCGATGACTACGCTGTTCAGCTTCATCACTTTGCCGGTGGAGATCAATGCAAGCAAGCGGGCGTTGGTATGGCTCAGCGGTTCCGGCATTACCAACTCTTATAATCATGCGCAGGCGGAAGATGCGCTCCGTTCGGCTGCTTATACGTATGTGGTGGCTGCGCTCGGTTCGTTGGCAACGCTGATTTATTATATCACGATCTTCTTGGGACGCAGAGAGTAAACGCATGATGCAAATATACCAGACAGACCATCTGTTCACCCGGAACAGATGGTCTGTCTGCGTTAAATGGATGATGCGTTTTTGTTGCTTTTATGTAGCGGTAATAGCATAAAGGTAAGTATTCTCTTTTCTTAATCAATAAAATGCTGTAACTTTGTCGTCCGATTTTTAAAGTAATTGAAACGATTATGGCAGCTAAACCCAGTATTCCGAAGGGAACCCGTGACTTCTCGCCTGTAGAAATGGCGAAGCGTAACTATATATTTAATACCATTCGTGATGTATATCATCTTTACGGTTTCCAGCAGATAGAAACGCCTTCCATGGAAATGCTTTCTACCTTGATGGGAAAATACGGTGAAGAAGGCGACAAACTCTTGTTCAAGATACAGAACTCCGGTGATTACTTTTCCGGTCTGACGGACGAGGAATTGCTGAGCCGTAATGCTGCCAAACTTGCCAGCAAATTCTGCGAGAAAGGCTTGCGTTATGACCTCACCGTACCTTTTGCCCGTTATGTGGTGATGCACCGGGATGAAATCACCTTCCCTTTCAAGCGTTACCAGATACAGCCTGTCTGGCGTGCCGACCGTCCGCAGAAGGGACGTTACCGTGAATTTTATCAGTGTGATGCCGACGTAGTAGGTAGTGACTCTCTTTTGAATGAAGTGGAATTGATGCAGATAGTCGATACGGTGTTTACACACTTCGGCATTCGTGTTTGCATCAAGATCAATAACCGCAAGATTCTGAGTGGTATCGCCGAAATCATTGGAGAATCGGACAAGATTGTCGATATCACTGTCGCAATAGACAAACTGGACAAGATAGGTCTGGACAATGTCAATGCCGAGCTGAAAGAAAAAAATATCAGTGATGAGGCCATTGCCAAACTGCAACCCATCATCTTGTTGAGTGGAACCAATGAAGAGAAACTGCTTACCTTGAAAGAGGTGCTTGCCGCCAGCGAAACCGGCCTGAAGGGTGTGGAGGAAAGTGAGTTCATATTGAAGACGCTTTCGGTGCTCGGCTTGAACAATGAGATAGAACTTGACTTGACTCTGGCCCGTGGCTTGAACTACTACACCGGTGCCATCTTTGAGGTAAAGGCGCTGGATGTACAGATAGGCAGTATTACCGGTGGCGGACGTTACGACAACTTGACGGGCGTGTTCGGCATGTCCGGTGTCAGTGGTGTAGGTATCTCGTTCGGTGCGGACCGCATCTTTGATGTGCTGAACCAGCTTGACCTCTACCCGAAGGAAGCAGTCAACGGTACACAATTGCTGTTCATCAACTTTGGTGAGAAAGAAGCCGCTTTCTCTCTGGACGTGCTTGCCAAGGTGCGCGCGGCAGGTATCCGTGCCGAGATATTCCCCGATGCGAGCAAGATGAAGAAACAGATGGGATACGCCAATTCCAAAGGCATACCATTTGTGGCTTTAGTGGGCGAGAATGAGATGAATGAAGGTAAGGTCACTTTGAAGAATATGGAGACCGGCGAACAGAAACTCGTCTCTCCTCAGGAGCTGATTAGCGAACTGAATTAATAAAAACTGAAATACTTTTAAAAAGGAGCGGCTTTGTGCTCCTTTTTTTGTATATTTAGGGCACGAATGTAGAGTTTGTAATAGGGGTGTAGGATGAATGTAACACTCCGCTTCTATTTTTGCAGTGACAATAAAAAAGGAGGTTCGTATGGTTTCCGTGGAATTTAAACAAGAAAAGCACAATGCCCTCGTCAGTTTTTTGATGATTGTCATAGCGGTGTTGTTTCTACTTTATATGGGCAGTTCGCTGGTGCATTCCACCAAGGCGTTTTGGGAGAGCTATTCCCTTGAGGAATTGTTGGATTAGAAAAGGGGCAAGATAGATGATATTGTATTTTACCGGAACCGGAAATTCCCGTTGGGTTGCCGAACGGCTTGCTGAAGCTACACATGACACGATTCTCAGTATTGCAGACTGTTTGAAACAGAAGGTGATGCCCGAAGAATTGGCCGGTACCGAGAAGATAGGCCTTGTCTTTCCGGTGCATTCCTGGTATGCGCCGCGTGTAGTGGTCGATTTCCTGTCCCGGCTCCAGTTGCCCCGTTGCCGGTATCGTTACGCTGTATGTACCTGTGGTGACGATGTGGGGAAAGGCATGAGTCGTCTGGCGAAACATTTTCCTGTGGATGCAGCCTGGTCCGTTGCCATGCCCAATACGTATGTTCCCATGTTCAACCTGGATAGCGAAACGCTTTGCCGGAAGAAAATAGAGGAAGCGCGCCGGCAGGTGGCCTCCATTGCAGAAGAAGTGCTTCAACAGAAAAAAGTATGGAAAGTGCATGAAGGCGGAGCCGCCTGGCTGAAAACCTATGCCGTAAATCCTTTATTTGTTCGTTTTACAATCAGTTCCAAGGGGTTCCATGTAGATGAAGGCTGTATCTCTTGCGGGATATGCGCCAAATCATGCCCGGTAGGAAATATCAGTATGACAGACGGCCGTCCGGTCTGGAGAAAGCAGTGCATCCATTGTATGGCTTGTGTGCATGCTTGTCCCCGGGAAGTGATACAGTACGGGAAAACGACCCGGAATAAGGGCCGCTATCGGTTGGCGGACTATCTGTAATTGTTTTCTTGCCATAATAAACCATCTCCTTGCCATTTTGTCAGTCTTCTCCTGCCAAACAAACACTTTCATGCTTTGGCACACTTTTCGTAATTCTTTCGGTGCTTGCATAAAGCAAACCTATTAATATAATAATGTATAACATATAAAAAACAAAAGAACTATGAACATTAAACCATTGGCAGACAGAGTGCTGATACTCCCTGCTCCTGCAGAAGAAAAGACAATTGGCGGTATCATTATTCCTGATACAGCGAAAGAAAAACCTTTGAAGGGTGAAGTGATTGCAGTAGGCAACGGAACAAAAGACGAAGAGATGGTGTTGAAGGTTGGCGATACAGTGTTGTATGGCAAGTATGCCGGTACTGAGCTGGAAGTTGAAGGAGCCAAATACCTCATCATGCGTCAAAGCGATGTGCTCGCTGTTTTGGGATAAAATAATTATGAATTTTGAATGATGAATTATTTCGTAACGGAATGATTGTAATTCAGAGTTCTACATTCAAAAACTTATAAATCAAAATTACTAAAGTTATGGCAAAAGAAATATTATTCAATATCGATGCCCGCGACCAATTGAAAAAAGGTATCGATACACTGGCAAATGCAGTAAAAGTAACTCTCGGTCCTAAAGGCCGTAACGTCATCATCGAAAAGAAATTCGGTGCTCCCCACATCACTAAAGACGGTGTAACGGTTGCAAAAGAAGTGGAACTGGCTGATGCTTACCAGAATACGGGTGCACAGTTGGTGAAGGAAGTTGCTTCCAAGACCGGTGACGATGCTGGTGACGGTACAACGACTGCTACCGTTCTGGCACAGGCTATCGTAGCCGAAGGCTTGAAGAACGTGACTGCCGGCGCAAGCCCCATGGACATCAAACGCGGTATCGACAAGGCTGTTGCCAAGGTGGTGGAATCCATTAAGGGCCAGGCCGAAATGGTAGGTGACAACTACGACAAGATTGAACAGGTAGGTACGGTATCTGCCAACAACGATCCGGTTATCGGTAAATTGATTGCTGACGCTATGCGCAAGGTTTCTAAGGATGGTGTTATCACTATTGAAGAAGCCAAGGGTACCGATACTACCATCGGTGTGGTAGAAGGCATGCAGTTCGATCGTGGTTATCTTTCCGCCTACTTCGTTACCAATACGGAGAAGATGGAGTGCGAGATGGAGAAACCGTATATCTTGATTTATGACAAGAAGATTTCCAACCTGAAAGATTTCTTGCCTATCCTCGAACCGGCTGTACAGACCGGCCGTCCTCTGTTGGTCATTGCAGAAGATGTGGATAGCGAGGCTTTGACTACGCTGGTTGTAAACCGTCTGCGTTCTCAGTTGAAGATTTGTGCCGTGAAGGCTCCGGGCTTCGGTGACCGCCGTAAGGAAATGCTGGAAGATATCGCCGTATTGACCGGTGGTGTGGTCATCAGCGAGGAAAAAGGCTTGAAACTGGAACAGGCTACTATCGAAATGTTGGGTACTGCTGACAAGGTGACTGTTTCCAAAGACAACACGACTATCGTAAACGGTGCCGGTGCTAAAGAAAACATCAAGGAACGTTGCGAGCAAATCAAGGCGCAGATTGCTGCTACCAAGTCTGACTATGACAAGGAAAAACTGCAGGAACGTCTGGCCAAGTTGTCCGGTGGTGTAGCTGTTCTTTATGTAGGCGCTGCTTCCGAAGTGGAAATGAAGGAAAAGAAAGACCGTGTTGACGATGCGCTCCGTGCTACCCGTGCGGCTATCGAAGAAGGTATCGTTGCAGGTGGTGGTGTAGCTTACATCCGTGCCCTCGATGCGCTGGAAGGCCTTAAGGGTGACAATGTAGATGAGACTACCGGTATCGACATCATCAAGCGTGCCATCGAAGAACCTTTGCGCCAGATTGTTGCCAACGCAGGCAAGGAAGGTGCGGTGGTTGTACAGAAAGTACGTGAAGGCAAGGCTGACTTCGGTTACAATGCCCGTACTGATGTTTACGAAAACTTGCATGCTGCCGGTGTGGTAGATCCTGCCAAGGTAACCCGTGTAGCTCTTGAGAACGCTGCTTCCATTGCAGGTATGTTCCTGACTACCGAATGTGTTATCGTGGAGAAGAAAGAAGATAAGCCCGAAATGCCGATGGGCGCTCCCGGAATGGGAGGTATGGGCGGAATGATGTAATATCGCCTTCCCCTGATCTCTTGATCACATAATAGCAGCCGTGGTATCCGTCCCGATGGATACCACGGCTTTTTTGTACTTCCTTCCTTGCACTTGTCAATTAGGAACGTGTAAAATTACAAAACTGTTACAAAAGTGATTAATTTTAATATCTTTTGTTCGCTATTGTTGTTTATATGATAAAAAATGATATCTTTATGCCTTATAAGGAGAACCTGGTCAACAAGAACTATTAATCTTTTTAATTTTAAGAGAATATGAACAAAAGCGAAATTGGACTGAATGCAGGCAAGGTCTGGCAGTTGCTCAGCGATTATGCCAAATGGAGTTACGGAGCTTTGAAGAAAAAGTCCGGGCTGGAAGACAAAGAACTGGGAGCCGCATTAGGTTGGCTTGCCCGTGAAGACAAGATTGAAATGTACGAGGATAATGGCGAGCTTTACGTATCGTTGGGCGTGAATGTTTATATCGGATGATACGGACGGATCGATTGGAGTCGAATTTCTGGAGAGGGGGACATTGATTGGTAACAGGGAAGGATTTCCGGCAAGTTACAAATCAGTGTCCCTTTCCTTTTTTATGTTATAGAATATTCTTTCCTTTGCACATCTTTTCAATCTGTATAATTAAAACGACTATGAGAAGTTTTGCATCTGACAATAATTCCGGTGTGCATCCTTTGGTTATGGAAGCACTGAACCGGGCCAATCAAGACCATGCCGTAGGTTACGGTGATGATCCCTGGACAGAGGAAGCAGTCCGTAAAATCAGGGAGGCCTTTGCCCCCGACTGCGAACCTTTGTTTGTATTCAATGGTACAGGCAGCAATGCGGTGGCCCTGCAGCTTTGCACGCGCCCTTATCATTCTATTATCTGTGCGGAAACGGCACATATTTATGTGGACGAATGCGGGGCTCCTGCTCGTATGACAGGTTGTCAGATTCGTCCCGTCGGGACTCCTGACGGCAAGTTGACGCCCGGTTTGGTCCGTCCTTATCTTTGCCACTTCGGCGAGCAGCACCATTCGCAGCCCGGTGCCATTTATATTTCCCAGTGTACGGAATTGGGCACGGTGTATAGCCCCGATGAAATCCGTGCCCTCACGAAACTGGCTCATCAGCATGGCATGTATGTCCACATGGACGGAGCACGTCTGGCAAATGCCTGTGCCGCCTTGGGGCTCGGCTTCAAGGAGCTGACAGTAGATTGCGGCATTGATGTCCTTAGTTTCGGTGGGACGAAGAATGGGCTGATGCTGGGGGAGAGTGTGATTGTTTTCAATCCGGCATTGAAGAAAGAGGCGTACTTTGTGCGTAAGCAGTCGGCGCAGCTTGCCTCCAAACTGCGTTATCTGTCTTGCCAGTTTACTGCCTATCTGACGGATGACCTTTGGCTGAAAAATGCAAGGCATGCCAATGAGATGGCCCGGAAGTTATACGAGGGGCTGAAGACTCTGCCCGACGTACACTTCACCCAGAAGGTGGAAAGTAACCAGCTTTTCCTGACGATGCCCCGTCCGGTCATTGACGAACTTCTGAAAAACTACTTCTTCTACTTTTGGAATGAGGCGATTGATGAGGTACGTTTTGTTACATCTTTTGATACGACTGAGAAGGATATCGAAGAATTGCTCCAAGCTTTGCACAGAGCCTTTAAATAACCCCTTCCGGAGATTTACTGACTTCTCTCCGGCATTTATGGGTAACACTCTGACGGTCTGGTTTAGTGTAAATATTTAGATATGACGAAAAGCTCCTTGCCTTCGCAGGCCGGGAGCTTTTGCTTGAATACCTGTCGTTTTTAATTTTCGTTTACGTATTTTAGTGTTCTGAAAACCAAAATGGCTTGTTGTTTGTTTTTTGGATAATAGAAAACAAAACCTATAAACTATGGCTTATATTGATTATTATCAAGTCCTTGGAGTGGACAAAACGGCATCTCAGGATGACATTAAGAAGGCGTTCCGCAAATTGGCGCGTAAGCATCATCCTGACTTGAATCCGAATGACCCTACGGCTAAGGATAAGTTTCAGGCTATCAATGAGGCGAATGAGGTGCTGAGTGATCCTGAAAAACGGAAGAAATATGATGAATATGGCGAGCACTGGAAACATGCTGATGAATTTGAAGCGCAAAAGCGGGCACGGCAACAGTCGGGTGCGGGAGGCTATGGAGGATTCGGCGGAGCCGGGTTTGGCAGTTCCGGTGCCGGATTCGGCGCGGACGGAGGCACTTACTGGTATTCGTCCGACGGGCAGGAGTTTTCGGGCAGCAATGCCGGAGGCTTCTCGGACTTCTTTGAGCAGATGTTCGGTCACCGTACACGTGGTGGAGGCGGTGCCAATGCCGGTTTCCGCGGACAGGATTACCATGCGGACTTGAATTTGTCGCTTCGGGATGCTTCGCGGACCCATAAGCAGATATTGACGGTGAATGGCAAGCAAGTGCGTATCACTATTCCTGCCGGGGTAGCAAACGGGCAGGTCATCAAACTGAAAGGTTACGGTGGCGAGGGCATCAACGGAGGTCCTGCGGGTGACTTGTACATCACGTTTGTCATTCCGGACGATCCTGTGTTCAAGCGTCTGGGAGATGATTTGTATGTAGATGTCACTATCGGCCTCTATACCGCTTTGCTGGGTGGCGAGCAGTTGGTGGATACTTTGGACGGTAAGGTAAAACTGAAGGTCAAGCCGGAAACCCAGAGTGGGACGAAGGTACGTCTGAAGGGTAAAGGGTTCCCGGTTTACAAGAAGGAAGGGCAGTTTGGTGACTTGATTGTGACCTATTCCGTGAAGTTGCCTACAAACCTGACGGAGGAGCAGAAAGAGATGTTCCGCAAAATTCAAAGTATGAACTAAAAATATCAGCGCTATGCAGAACGAATTAATCATAGTAAGTGAATACTGCAACAAATGTCATATCGAACCTACATTCATAGATAGGTTGCAGGAAGGTGGTCTGATAGATATTCAGACGGAGAACGGGGAACGTTTCCTGTTGTTCTCCCAGTTGCCGGATGTAGAGCGTTACAGTCGCATGTATTACGACTTGTCTATCAATATGGAAGGTATCGATGCCATTCACCACTTGCTGGAGCGGATGGAGGAGATGCAGAAAGAGATACACTCTTTGCGCAGCAGATTGAAGGTTTTCGGAGATTTTTGAGGCCTGTAACTGAAAAATCAAGCCCTTGCTTTTGTCTTTTCCAAGAGGATATTCAGATAAAGCAAGGGCTTGTTTTATGAGGTGTGGTTAGCGGTAGCTTTCCAGTTCTTCTGCTTTGAATTTACGGATGAAGTTAAAGTGTTTTTCCACTTCAGCCTCCGCATAGTTCACATATACAAGGGCAGACTTGGCAAACAACTCTGGCGCCCTTGTAGCGTCTTGGATAATCAGATGCGACATGATGCACACGGCTGCCATTTCGTAAAGACGGCGGGAAAGGAAGTCCAGCAGTTCCTGGTTCTGTGCCTCTTTCACGGCATTGGTGCAGGCATCGAGCTTGTTGGCCATTTCTTTCACACGCTCCATCAGCGGCTGCATTTCTGCGCTGCAGGGAATCATCTCGTAATCGCGCAGGGTAGCCACATAAGAACCGTTGGTTACATAGCGGATAGCGGCTACGGTCTGCAACTGGGTGGTACCTTCATAGATGCTCGTGATACGTGCGTCGCGGTAGATGCGCTGGCAGGCATATTCCAGCATGAAGCCCGAACCGCCGTGGATCTGGATGCTGTCGTAGGCGTTCTGGTTGGCATATTCGGAGTTCATGCCCTTTGCCAGCGGAGTGAAGGCGTCAGCCAGTTTGGAATACTTCTTCTGTTCCTGGCGTTCCTCCGGGGTGAGCTTGCGCTCACGGGAGATATCGTCCAATGCCTTGTAGATATCCACATAGCGGGAAGTCTGGTACAGCAAAGAACGTCCGGCATCCAATTTAGCTTTCATGATGGCCAGCATGTCATATACAGCCGGGAATTCAATGATGGCCTTGCCAAACTGCTTACGGTCTTTGGCGTATGCCAGACCTTCGTTGTAGGCAGCCTGTGAGAGACCTACTGACTGGGCGGCAATACCCAGGCGGGCACCGTTCATCAAAGCCATTACGTATTTTATCAGACCCAGCTTGCGGTCACCGCAGAGCTCGGCTTTGGCATTCTTGTAAACCAGTTCGCAAGTCGGAGAACCGTGGATACCCAGCTTGTTCTCGATACGGCGTACATCTACACCGCCCTCGTTCTTGTCATAAATGAACATGGACAGGCCGCGTCCGTCCTTGGTCCCTTCTTCGCTGCGTGCCAATACCAGATGGAGATTGGCGTCACCGTTGGTGATGAAGCGCTTCACGCCGTTCAGACGCCAGCAGTTGTTGGCTTCGTCAAAGGTGGCTTTCAGCATGACACTTTGCAGGTCAGAGCCGGCGTCCGGCTCCGTCAGGTCCATAGACATGGTTTCACCTTGGCAGATGCGGGGAATGAAACGGCTGTGCTGGTCTTCGTTGCCGAATTCATACAGAGTTTCGATACAGTCTTGCAGCGACCAGATATTGCCGAAACCTGCATCGGCAGCGGCAACTATTTCGGCGCACATGGTGTACGGGGTAATCGGGAAGTTCAAACCACCGAAACGGCGGGGCATGGTCATACCGTTCAAACCGGCTTTTACCATGGCGTCCAGATTTTGTTTGGTACCGCTGGCGTACTCTACACGGCCGTTGGCACAATGGGGACCTTCCTCATCCACGCCTTCTGCATTGGGAGCGATAATCTCTCCGGTAATCTCACCGGTGATTTCAAGCACCTTGTCAAAAGAGTCCATAGCATCCGCATAGTCCTGCGGGGCATAGTCATACTTGTCTTTGTCTTGATATCCGCGTTCCTTCAGTTCGCAGATACGTTCCATCATCGGGTTGTTCAGATGGTATTTCAGTTCGGGAATTTCTGTATAAAAGTTGGCCATAGTTTACTTACTGTTCTGTTTGTAATACTTAATCATTTTCGGGATTACCTCTTCTACCGAACCGTTGATGACGTAGTCGGCAATCGTATTGATAGGAGCGTTCTCGTCGTTGTTGACAGAGATGATAATACCACTTTCCTGCATGCCGGCAATGTGCTGGATTTGTCCGCTGATGCCGCAAGCGATATACAGTTTGGGACGAACCGTAACGCCCGTCTGGCCAATCTGGCGATCATGGTCGGCGTAACCGGCATCGACGGCGGCACGGCTGGCGCCTACCTCTGCATGGAGTTCCTTGGCAAGTTCAAACAGCATGTCGAAGTTTTCCCTGCTGCCCATGCCATAGCCGCCGGCAATCACGATGGGAGCGCCCTTCAGGTTGTGTTTTGCCTTTTCTACGTGGCGGTCGATCACCTTTACCACATAGTCTGTTTCGGGAACATATTTGGCTACATCGTGGCGGATGACTTCACCTTTATAGTTGGCATCCAGAATTTCCTTCTTCATTACGCCCTCACGAACGGTTGCCATCTGCGGACGGTGTTCGGGATTCACAATCGTGGCAACGATGTTGCCGCCGAATGCGGGACGGATTTGATACAGCAGGTTTTCATATACCTTGCCCTCTTTCTTGTCTTCATGGTCGCCGATTTCAAGAGAAGTACAGTCGGCGGTCAGACCGCTGGTCAGTGCGGAAGATACGCGGGGACCGAGGTCACGGCCGATTACCGTAGCGCCCATCAGGCAGATTTGCGGCTTTTCTTCCTTGAAGAGGTTGATGAGGACGGAAGAGTGGGGGAGAGAAGTATAGGGGAACAGTCCCGGAGCGTCAAAAACATGGAGTTTGTCAACGCCGTAGGGTAATACTTGCTTTTCAATACCTGCCAGATTGTGTCCGGCAGCAACAGCTTCCAGCTGGCAGCCCAACTGATTGGCTAATTTACGACCTTTGGTCAAGAGTTCGAGACTGACGTCGGCAACCGTAGTGCCTTCTATCTCTAAATATACAAATACATTATTCATATTATATACTTTTAGTAGTTAGTAGTTGGTAGTTAGTAGTCAGTAAGAGATGCATTCGAGTTATCTTTTCCTGTTCAGCGGCAAGTCGATTTTACTTGCCACTTACTACTTGCTACTTACTACCCAATCGTGTGATTGGCAAGCAGTTCAACAATCAAATCTTCCACATCCTGGTCGCTTCCTGTCAGCGTCTTGCTTTCTTTGGCCTGGAATGAAATGTTCTGGATGGTTTTCACCTTTGTCGGTGAGCCGCTCAGACCGCATTGCGGAAGGTCACCGTTCACGTCGGCTACACTCCATTCGGTGATGTTCAGATAGGGATATTTCTCATAAAGTTCGGCATAGGCCAACTCTGCGCCTTCTTTGGTGATGGCTGCCTTTTCCTGTGCGCCGAGGGCACGCTTGTACTTCTGCACCAGTTTGGCATTGCGCGGACGGCAGGGAGCCGCACTCCCGTTTACGGTAATAACGATGGGCAGAGGAGCTTCTACAGTTTCCACACCACCGTCTATATGACGTTTTACAGTGATTCTCCGGGCCTCCTGGTTCACATTGAGAATTTCTTCTGCATACGTAACCTGTGTCAGTCCCAGCTTTTCTGCAACCTGCGGGCCTACCTGGGCGGTATCACCGTCGATGGCTTGGCGCCCGCCGATGATTATGTCGTAATCGCCGATCTTTTTGATGGCAGTGGCAAGGGCATACGAGGTAGCCAGAGTATCTGCACCGGCAAAAGCACGGTCGGTCAAGAGATAGCCATTGTCGGCACCACGGTAAAGTCCTTCACGAATAATTTCGGCTGCACGTCCCGGTCCCATAGTCAGGATGGTTACGGTGGAGCCCGGATGTTCATCTTTCAGCCGAAGCGCTTGCTCGAGGGCATTCAGGTCTTCGGGGTTGAAGATGGCAGGGAGTGCCGCACGGTTAATGGTTCCGTCGGCTTTCATGGCATCTTTCCCGACATTGCGAGTGTCGGGAACTTGTTTTGCCAATACAACAATTTTCAAACTCATGCTATTAATTATTAGTATTAGTATTTCTCAAGTGTCAGTACCGGGAATAGGAGTAGTAGAATCCTGCTACTGAAATTGTCCGGTTAACTCATTATCAGCGTGCAAATTTACGCAAAGAGTTGGGTTTGACAAGAAAAAGGGATGAAAAATGCACATTACGGATGTTTTTGAGCAAAAAATGAAGAGTGGCTTGCAGAGAGAGGGCAACCGGAAAATTCTGTAATACGGGTATAAATTACAGGATTTCATCTACTGCTGCCAACCGAAAGTTTCCGTATTTTTGCAGGCAAGAAATACGTGTTATCTGGCAAGGCCAAGTACGATCATAAAACGAACTTATATGAAAGAAAACAGACATTACCTGCAACGACTGATTCAAGGTGCAATTTTGTGCACTGCTTCCTTTGCCGCTGTCCACACCTCTGCGCAAACGGTGGTGGATACTACCCGTACCTACCGTATAGGCGAGGTGGTGGTGACCGGCAGCAACAATGCCACCGGAAGGAACTTGCTTCCTTATACCGTCTCTACGGTCGGCAGCCCGCAATTGGAGGCGACAGGCAACACCCAGTTGCTTTCTGCCATTTCCGGACGTGTGCCGAGCCTCTTTGTGTCCGAACGCAACATTTTCGGCTTCGGAGTAAGCAATGGGGGGTCGGGAGGAATCAAGATACGTGGCGTCGGAGGTTCTCCGACCAATGCCGTACTGATGATGGTGGACGGACAGCCACAGTTTGCCGGTATCTATTCCCATCATGTGGCGGACTTTTATGAAACGGAATACGTGGATCGCGTAGAAGTGCTTCGCGGGCCGGGTTCGGTGCTTTACGGTTCCAATGCCATGGGCGGCGTCATCAATGTCATTACCAAGAATGCGGAGAAGGATGGAGTACATACTACGCTTACCTCGCAATATGGGTCGTACAATACCTGGCGTTCTTCGATTACCAATACGGTCCGTTCGGGAAAATTCTCTTCCCTTGTATCGCTCGGTTATGACCGTACGGACGGGTTGGAGGAGAATTTCGACTTTAAGCAGGCTAATGTATATGCCAAACTGGGGTACGACTTCAGTGATGCATGGAAACTCCGGGCGGACTATTCGTTGATGAACTTCATCGGGAATGATCCCGTTTATCCGAAATTGAGCGATCCTGAATCCACGGATATTTATCATCAGAATATCACCCGTGGTGAAGCGTCCTTATCGCTCAATAATTATTATGGCAATACCAACGGTAATGTGCGGGTATATTACAGTTACGGCAATCATTACATTGACGATCCCCGCCATTTCCACAGCTTGGATGACCGTTTCGGTATTCTTGCCTATCAGAATATCCGTCCCTGGAAGGATGCGGCCGCTACTGTGGGATTCGATTTCAACACCTACACCGGTAAAATTCCAATGTCGGGAGGCAATGCCCATACCGAAGGATCCATGACAACCATCAGCCGTAAAAGTATTACGGAATATTCTCCTTATATCACTCTTTCGCAGGACTTGTTTGGAGGTGTGCTGATCTTGAATGCCGGACTCCGTATGGCAAACAGTGACCGCTTTGATACGCAATGGATTCCGCAGGGAGGTTTTGTGATCCATCCTGCCGAAGGATGGATGGTGAAAGCATCTGTGGCAAAAGGTTACCGTAATCCGTCTTTCCGTGAGATGTATCTTTACCGTCCTGCCAATCCGGACCTTGAGCCGGAAGATATGATGAATTATGAAATAACGGTGGGCAAGACTTTTTCCCGCTACTTCGGCATGGATGTGACCGGCTATTATAGTAAGGGCAGTAACCTGATTCAGACAGTGGACATGAAGAATGTAAATACGGGCAGTTTCATCAATAAAGGTATAGAAGTGACCGCCAACAGCCGTCCACTCGACAACCTAAGTGTCCGGGCTACTTACAGCTACCTCTATACTTCGTTGGATAATCTGACGGGGGCGCCGAAGAACCAGTATTTTCTGGGGATAGGCTGGCAGGCATTGCCCAAGTTTCATGTGGATGCGGAGCTGAGGGGGATAGGCGGACTGTATGTTTCCGGTGATGTGGAGCATCAGGATTATGTATTGCTCAATATGAAGCTGACTTATAAAGTAGTCCGTGCCTTGGAACTCTTTGCTGTGCTGGATAATATCACAAATACCGGTTATGTCATCAACCGCGGGTACGAGATGCCCGGGTTTACCGCCATGGGAGGTTTTAAGTTGCATTTCTGACAATCTTTCACCCTTTAATGTAAATGGATATGAAAGATGAAGAATAAAAAAACAGGGATAAAAGGTTGGCGGTAAGCCCTGATCCTTTATCCCTGTCTTTTTTTTAATCCTTCACTTTATTATTTTACTCCCAACTTTTTGGCGATATCCTTAGGCAGCGCATCCTTGTGTACAATGATGTTCATTGTTTTGTAGCGCACGAAAGCCTTGGATGCATACCATAAGCCCTTGTACTTACCGGCTTCACCCCAAGAGTTCTTTACCATGTAATATTCGTTGCCTTCCTGGTCTTTGGCTATACCATAAATCAGCATACCGTGGTCATCGGTTGTTTCCCAGTTGTCATATGCTTCCTGGCGCTCTTCCTGGGTACACCATTTTTGCGGTTGCGGTTTGCTGTTCAGCTTCTTTTCTTCGGGTTTCATTTTCAGCCAGTGTGCCATGTCCGAACCACTCAGTTCCTGCACCTTCTCGGCGTCTGGCATTACGGCTATACCGTCACGCGTGAAACCTTGTTCGCTTACGTCACTGCCCCAAGCAATGGTGTAACCTTTGTTGATGGCATTGTCAAACACCTGCATCAGTTCATCGATGGGCAGGTTGTAGGAAGAAGCCCAACGCCAGTTGTCTTGGATTTCCAGGATAAACGGCTGGTAGAACGGATGGTGTGTGTAGGAAGTCAGTGAAATGTAATCGTCGGCGTTCAGTCCGGTAGATTCATAGAAAGACTGCGGAGTATATTCCTTGCCTTTGTAGGTGAATTTCTCGGGACGTTCGCCTAAATAAATGTCATGGATGGAAGTGATGGCTTTCTTCCAAAGAGGATTCTTGTCCTTGTCGGTCTGCAGGCTGCGGTGATGTCCTTTGGCGATGGCTGCCACTACGGCGTTGGACACGGCAGTCAGTTCGTTGTGGTTGCTCAGCGTGTCGCCGTACATCATTCCCGGACGCATTTCCTCTTCGGGCACCAGGCCGAAGTTTTTCATACCGTATATCACGTCATAGAATGAACCGCCCTGGGAGAAAGAAATGTCACCATGTGTACGTACAGCCTTGTCGGCACGGTCCAGATAAGTATTATGTACAATGAACATCTCGGACAGGTCGTATTCTCCCTTGCCCATGCGGAGCAATTCAGATTCAATGAACGCCAGGCCGGAGTAGCACCAGCAGGTACCGGCACGGCTTTGGTTCTTGACGGAGGTAATGGGGTTTTCTTTGACAGTCGTGAAGATAAAACCCTCTTCTTTCGGGGCGTCTTGTGCCATTGTGTTCAGGCTCAATAATCCCAATGTAGCAATCAGTATTGACTTTCTCATCATGATTAAAATGTTATAGATTTATAGTTGCAACCGCAAATATAAGTAGAATATCGTAAACAAAAGCTATCTTTGGGGCGTTAATTCTGGCACTTATGAAGAAAAAATTACTATGAATAAAATGATCGTAGGTATGGGGGAGGCTTTATGGGATTGCCTTCCCGAAGGAAAGAAGATAGGCGGTGCTCCGGCAAACTTTGCTTACCATGCATCGCAGTTTGGTTTCGACAGCCGTGTGGTGAGTGCCGTAGGCGCCGATGCGGATGGTGATGAGATTCTGGACGTATTTGCCCAAAAAGGTCTGCGCGCCGAGATAGAGCGGGTGCCCTATCCGACAGGAACCGTACAGGTGACACTTGATGCCATGGGAGTACCCTGCTATGAGATAAAAGAAGGTGTTGCTTGGGACAATATCCCCTTTACCGATGAATTGAAGCGCCTGGCTCTGAACACGCGCGCCGTATGTTTCGGCTCTTTGGCGCAACGCAGCGAGGTAAGCCGCACTACCATCAACCGTTTTCTCGATACCATGCCCGATGTGGAGGGACAACTGAAGATTTTCGACATCAACCTTCGGCAGGGATTCTATACCAAGGAGATACTTTGTGAATCTATGCGTCGTTGCAATATTCTGAAAATTAACGATGAAGAGTTGGTGACCATCAGCCGCATCTTCGGTTATCCGGGCATCGACCTGCAAGACAAATGCTGGATTCTGCTCGCCAAGTACAATCTGAAAATGCTTATCTTGACTTGTGGAACGAACGGCAGTTATGTATTTACTCCGGGTGTCGTCTCCTATCAGGAAACTCCGAAAGTGCCGGTGGCCGATACTGTTGGAGCGGGCGATTCGTTTACGGCAACCTTCACCGCCGCTATTCTTAGCGGAAAGCCGGTGCCTGAAGCGCATAGACTGGCAGTGGAAGTTTCTGCTTACGTTTGCACGCAAAGCGGTGCCATGCCGGAGTTGCCGGAGGCTTTGAAAGAAGGACTGGGGAGATAAAGGTGTGTGAGTGAAAGAACTTTATTCAAAGCCTTTGAATATCCGTTCGCAGGCTTTGAATATATGTTCGCAGGCTTTGAATATCCGTTCGCGCACTGCGAACAGAGTTTTCACTTAACTCTGTCAACTTTTAGACCTAACTTCGGAAGCTTTTTCTTTAGCTTTCCTGCAAGTTCTCAAGAGGAACTTGTCCGTAGGGGAATATCGCATCTTTTGAACGGCAATTCCGTCGGCAGGTAGAGGATATTAGTGGAAGTCTTTCGCGCTAATCACCAAAGTTCTGTATATTTGTATCCAAATATAATTATACACCATGAAAAAGCTACTTGCAACTATCTTGGCATGTGTTATACTGTCGTATGCCGATGCCGCTGAAAAGAAAATTATTCGTATTGCCACGGACAACACAGACCTGGTACTCCAGGTAGGCGAGAATGGCCGTTTGTATCAGACTTATTTGGGAGAAAAACTGCTGCATGAGCAAGATGTGGAAAATCTTGCCAGGAATCTCCATGCCGGTTCCGGTGGCAGCGCCAGTGCACGCGGTTGGGAAGTGTATAGCGGTTCGGGAAACGAGGATTATTTCGAGCCTGCCATTGGCATTACCCACAGTGATGGCAATCCTTCCACCTATCTTTATTATGTGTCTTCCTCCTCCAATGCCGTAGAAGGGGGGATGGAAACCGTTGTCTGCCTGCGCGATGACAAATACCCGGTGGACGTGACCCTGCATTACGTTGCTTATCCCAAGGAGAACGTCATCAAAACCTGGAGCGAGATAAAGCACCAGGAGAAGAAGCCGGTGTCGCTTTCCACTTATGCTTCCACTATGCTCTATTTCAGCAAGTCTGCCTATTACCTCACGGAGTTCAGCGGCGACTGGGCCAAGGAAGCCCAGATGAGCAGCCAACAGTTGCAGTTCGGCAAAAAAGTGATAGATACCAAACTGGGCAGCCGTGCCGCCATGCATACGCCTCCCTTCTTTGAAGTAGGATTGGAACAGCCGGTGAACGAACATCAAGGCGAGGTACTGATGGGTACCCTGGGCTGGACCGGGAACTTCCGTTTCACGTTCGAGGTGGACAATGTGGGCAATCTGCGTGTCATCCCTGCCATCAACCCGTATGCTTCTATCTATGAACTGAAGCCCGGCGAACTGTTCACCACTCCGGAATTTATTTTCACCTTGAGCTACAACGGTACCGGACAAGGCAGCCGCAACCTGCACGAGTGGGCTCGCAACTATAGCTTGAAAGATGGTAAAGGCAGTCGTCTTACCTTGCTGAATAATTGGGAAAATACCGGTTTCAACTTCAATCAGGAGATATTGGCTGACTTGATGAAAGAAGCCAAGAAGCTGGGTGTGGATATGTTCCTGTTGGATGATGGTTGGTTTGCCAACAAATATCCCCGCAAGAATGACCAGGCGGGTCTGGGTGACTGGGAAGTGACCCGTGATAAATTGCCCGGTGGTATTCCCGCTCTGGTGAAGGCTGCCAAGGATGCAGATGTGAAGTTCGGTATCTGGATTGAGCCCGAAATGGTGAACCCCAAGAGCGAATTGTTTGAAAAACATCCGGACTGGGCAATTATGTTGCCCAACCGCGAAACATACTATTACCGCCACCAATTGGTATTAGACCTCAGCAATCCGAAAGTGCAGGACTACGTGTATGGTGTAGTGGAGGGCATTATGAAGGAGAATCCCGAAGTAGCTTTTTTCAAATGGGACTGCAACAGCCCTATCACCAATATCTATTCGCACTATTTGAAAGAAAAACAAGGCAGACTGTACATCGACCACGTGCGCGGTGTATATAACGTGATGAAGCGTGTGAAAGAGAATTATCCCGATGTGCCGATGATGCTCTGCTCCGGCGGCGGTGCCCGCTGTGACTACGAGGCGTTGAAGTACTTCACGGAATTCTGGTGCAGTGACAATACAGATCCGGTGGAACGTATCTTCATTCAGTGGGGATTCGCGCAGTTCTTCCCGGCGAAGGCAATGGATGCGCACGTGACAAGCTGGAACAGGTCGGCTTCCCTAAAATTCCGTACGGACGTTGCCTCCATGTGCAAACTTGGTTTCGATATGGGTCTGAAAGGCCTGAGCTCTGACGAACTGGCCTATTGCCAGACAGCTGTAGCCAACTGGAAACGTCTTCAGACTGCCATTATGGAGGGTGATCAGTATCGCCTGGTTTCTCCCTACGAGGGTAATCACATGGCGCTGAACTACGTCAGCAAGGATGCACGTAAAGCTGTTTTGTTTGCCTACGATGTTTATCCCCGCTTCCAAGAGAAGTTGTTGCCTGTGAAAGTGCAGGGACTGGATCCGAATAAGATGTATAAGGTAGAGGAAATCAATCTGATGCCTTCCGCGACTTCCCGGTTGGCTGCCAATGGAAAGGTCCTTTCGGGAGACTACTTGATGAAGGTGGGGTTGTCCGTATTCGGCCTTTCAAAGTTGCAAAGCCATGTGATTGAGTTGACGGCGCAATAACGGAGGTCGTTGGAATGTTTGGGGAGAGTCCTACCGAGTTCCCCAAAAGAAGAGAATGTCAAAACAGATGAAAGAAACGCGAATTACTGGTGTTCTAAGTCTCTATTTTGACATTCTTTCTTGTTCTTGATACACGTTTGTTTACTGCTGCTTGATGATACCGGAACTTATTTCAGTATCTGAGGCAGGTTTTCTCTTCCCCAGAAGTAATAGACGCAGATTCCGACCCAACTGGTAAGCAGGATGATAATCGCGACTAATAGTTTCTTCACGCCGTCTACCGGCCACTTCATGATTTCCAGTACGGCTTTGACACACAGAACCACACCGATAACCCAAATGATAAATCCAATCATAACCTGTGATATTTAATATTGTTGATTAAAAGCAAATAGAGGCTACGCCTTATTCAGGAGCAGCCTCTATTTTCTATTTAGTAATTGAAATTACTCTGTAACTTCAGCTCCCCAGTTTTCTCTGGACAGACGCTTGTAGCTGTTGTAACGCCATTTAGCGTTTTCTTCAGCAGCCTTGAACAGTTCTTCGGCTTCCTGCGGATATTGTTTCATTACGGATGCGTAACGAACTTCGCCCTTCAAGAAGTCTTGGAATCCGCTCCAATCCGGTTCCTTGCTATCCAGCGTGAACGGATTCTTGCCTTCAGCTTCCAAAGCCGGGTTGTAACGCCACAAGTGCCAGTAACCGCACTTGACAGCTTTTTCTTCTTCAGCCTGGCTCTTGCCCATACCGGCCTTCAGACCGTGGTTGATACACGGAGCGTAAGCGATGATGAGTGACGGGCCGGGATATGCTTCTGCTTCGCGGATGGCTTTCAAGGTCTGAGCCTGGTCAGCACCCATGGCGATTTGAGCAACATATACATAACCGTAAGTAGTAGCCATCAGACCAAGGTCTTTCTTGCGTACGCGCTTGCCGGCAGCAGCAAACTTGGCGATAGCGCCTACCGGAGTAGCTTTGGAAGACTGACCGCCGGTGTTGGAGTAAACCTCTGTATCCAGAACCAGGATGTTAACGTCTTTACCGGAAGCGATTACATGGTCAAGGCCACCGTAACCGATATCGTAAGAAGCACCGTCGCCACCGATGATCCACTGGCTACGTTTAACCAGGTACTGAGACAGACTGGAAATTTGTTTGCAGTGGTTGCATTTGTCTTTGCCGGCTTCAACCAAAGGAATGATCTTTTCAGCCAATTCTTTGGTCTTGTCTGCATCGTACATGTTTTCCATCCACTCGCTGAACAAAGTTTTGGCCTCTGCCGGAGTGCAGTCTGCCGCGATGGCTTCTTGCATAACTTTCACGATACGTGCACGCATCTTTTCGTTGGCAAGTTCCATACCCAAACCGAATTCGCAGAAGTCTTCGAACAATGAGTTAGCCCAAGCAGGACCGTGACCCTTTTCGTTCTTGGTATAAGGAGTGGAAGGTACTGAACCAGAGTAGATGGAAGAACATCCTGTTGCATTGGCTACCATTTCGCGGTCACCGAACAATTGGGTAATCAGCTTCACATACGGAGTTTCACCACAACCGGAGCAAGCACCTGAGAATTCGAACAACGGAGTAGCGAACTGAGAGTTCTTCACGTTGGCCTTGATGTCAATCAAGTGTTGTTTGCTCTTCACGTTTTCTACGCAGTAAGTCCAGTTGGCAGCTTCCGGCAATTGGCCTTCAAGATGTTTCATAGTCAGAGCCTTGCCGCCCTTCTTCGGGTTACCCGGACAGATGTCGGCACAGTTGCCGCAACCCAGACAGTCGAGTACATTCACCTGCATACGGAATGTCATGCCGTCGAATGCTTTACCTACGGCCTTGAGCTGAGTGAAGCCAGCACCCTTCTGCTCTTCAGCGTCGAGTACGAACGGACGGATAGAAGCGTGAGGACAAACGTAAGCACACTTGTTACACTGGATACAGTTTTCAGCGTTCCATTCGGGAACGAAGGCAGCTACACCGCGTTTTTCGTATTTGGCAGTACCTTGTTCCCAAGTACCGTCTTCAATACCCTTGAATGCAGATACCGGCAACAGGTCACCGTCTTGTGCGTTGATAGGACGAACTACTTCATTGATGAATGCAGGATCGTTGTTTTCAGCTTTGGCGTCGTCTGCCAAGTTGGCCCAAGCCGGGTCAACGGCCAGTTGCTTGTATTCACCGCCACGGTCAACGGCTGCATAGTTCTTGTTGACAACATCTTCACCCTTCTTGCCGTAAGACTTGACGATGAATTTCTTCATCTGTTCTACAGCCAGGTCAACCGGAATAACGCCGGTGATACGGAAGAATGCAGATTGCAGGATGGTGTTGGTACGGTTGCCCAAACCGATTTCTTGTGCAATCTGGGTTGCATTGATATAGTAAACGGTAATATTGTTCTGTGCAAAGTACTTCTTGACCCTGTTAGGCAGGTTCTTTGCCAGTTCTTCGCCTTCCCAGATGGTGTTCAGCAAGAAAGAACCATTCTTGCGCAAACCACGGGTTACGTCATACATGTGCAGGTAAGCCTGAACGTGGCAAGCCACGAAGTTAGGTGTATTTACCAAATATGTAGAGCGGATAGGAGTGTCACCGAAACGCAAGTGCGAGCAAGTGAAACCACCTGATTTCTTGGAGTCGTAAGAGAAGTAAGCCTGACAGTGCTTGTCGGTGTTGTCACCGATAATCTTCACGGAGTTCTTGTTGGCACCTACTGTACCGTCGGCACCCAGACCGAAGAATTTAGCCTCGAACATGCCTTCGCCGCCCAATGCGATTTCTTCTTCCTGAGGAAGAGAGGTGAAGGTAACGTCGTCCACGATACCGATAGTGAAGTGGTTCTTCGGCATCGGCATGGCCAGGTTCTTGTAAACGGCAAGGATTTGTGCGGGAGTAGTGTCCTTTGAACCCAAACCGTAACGGCCGCCTACAATCACCGGAGCATTCTCTGCACCGTAGAAGCAGTCTTTTACGTCGAGGTACAACGGTTCGCCGTTGGCACCCGGTTCTTTCGTACGGTCCAGTACGGCAATCTTCTTGGCAGTCTTAGGAACGGCAGCCAGGAAGTGCTTGGCAGAGAACGGACGATAGAGGTGAACAGCAACCAAACCAACCTTTTCGCCATTGGCAACGAGGTGGTCGATGGCTTCGCGGGCAGCCTCGGTTACAGAACCCATAGCGATGATAACGCGTTCTGCATCTTCTGCACCATAATAATCGAACAAACCGTACTTGCGGCCTGTGATTTTGGAAATTTCGTTCATGTATTCTTCCACGATAGCCGGAACTGCTTCATAATAGTTGTTGCAGGATTCACGGTGTTGGAAGAAGTGGTCGGGGTTTTCGGCCATACCACGGGCAACCGGATTCATCGGATTCAATGCACGGGCACGGAATTCGGCTAAAGCTTCCTGGTCAATCAGCGGAGCGAGGTCTTCGTTCTCCAGCATTTCAATCTTTTGGATTTCATGAGAAGTACGGAAACCGTCGAAGAAGTTCATGAATGGAACGCGGGACTTAATGGTGGCCAAGTGAGCAACACCTGCCAGGTCCATAACTTCTTGTACAGAACCTTCGGCCAACATGGCGAAACCTGTCTGGCGTGCAGACATAACGTCCTGGTGGTCACCGAAGATACATAATGCATGACTTGCCAAAGTACGGGCTGATACATGGAATACGCAAGGCAGGAATTCACCGGCAATCTTGTACATGTTCGGGATCATCAGCAACAGACCTTGTGAAGCTGTGTAAGTAGTAGTCAGCGCACCGGCCTGCAAAGAACCGTGGACGGCACCTGCAGCACCGCCTTCTGACTGCATTTCTTGTACCAATACTGTTTCGCCGAAGATGTTTTTGCGACCTGCGGCAGCCCATTCATCTACGTACTCAGCCATCGTAGAAGAGGGGGTGATGGGGTAGATGGCAGCTACTTCCGAGAACATATACGAGATATGTGCAGCAGCCTGGTTACCATCACAAGTAATGAATTTCTTCTGTTTAGTCATAACTAAATTGAATTTATTAAGTAAAAAAATCTCTCAATCAATACAGGAACCCGAACAACCAGAGAGGAATTTGGTTGCCCCGGCCTATTTCTGCCTTATGCAGTGCATAAGTCACGCCCGGATTATTCTTTATCTTCACGCCTTCCGGACAGATTTTGAACGGCATCACTTCGTCCACCATGAACGAGACGTTTTTATCGCCTTTGTTTATTTTGTGGTCTTTCCATAAGGTATTCGCAAAGAATGTGTCGAGCACATCCTGCTCTTCCACTTTCACAGGGTAAATGGAATACATCAGATTGGAGTTATGCATCATTATCTTCGATGGCTTCTTGGGGAATTCTTCCCCTTTCGGATATACCATATTGATAAGGCGGGCATCTGCCAGATACTTGATGTAGTTCATTACCGTGGCGCGTGATGTTTGTATGTCATTTGCCAGTTGGCTGACGTTAGGCGCTTTCGAACCGTCCACAGCCAACAAATATAGCAATTTCTTTATCTTTGAAAGGTATTTCAGCTCGATTTGTTTAATAAGAAGGATATCTACTTCCACCATCATGTTCATGGTCTTGAGCAGATTCTCTGAAAAGTTACGCTTCTCGAGGAAGAAAGGGTAAAAGCCATGATGCAGATAATCCTGGAAATAGTCTAAAGGGCGGACTTTGGAGAGTATGCCTTTGGCAATCTGTTCGTGGTTGCTCAGGATTTCTTCCAATGAATAGGAGTGGAACTTCATGTCCGTCTGCAGATTCAGGTATTCGCGGAAAGAGAAGCCGCGGAGGTTATAGCTTTTGACTATGTCGCGCAATTCCAGATTTTCTTCTTTCAGACGCATTACGGAAGAGCCGGTAAATACAATCTTCAAGTTTGGGAAGCGGTCGTAACACATGCGCAACTCTCTGCTCCAGTCGGGATATTTGAATACTTGGTCTATCAATAATACTTTTCCGCCACGGCGTTGGAACTCGGTAGCGAATTCTACGATGCCATGTCCGGCAAAGTAGAAATTGTTCATGTTGATGAAAAGACAGGAACGGTCGGTGCCGAATTTTTCTTTGGCATATTGCAGCAGGAAAGTTGTCTTGCCCACTCCACGGGTACCCTTGATACCGATAAGGCGATCGTTCCAGTTAATCTCATCCATGAGATCTCGGCGAACGGGGGCATTCGTGTGCTCAACGAGATAGGCGTGTGTACGGTAGAATGATTCCATGCTTTAAATTCGGTTTATCGGGCGACAAATATACATCTTTTTTATAGAATTGCAAAGTAGAGATGGCAAAATATTGTGTAACTTTGCACTCTCTTGCAAAAAGTGAGTAATAAATTGAAAGCTGAAAGATGAAACTTTATGTATTCAATCCCGATGCGGATATGGCCCTGGGAAATAACGAAGAAAACTATATGGCACCTGCTTCTATCCGTCGTATGGCCGAAGACTTGGCTTTGTTGCCGGTCTGGTATGCGCAACCTGGCAGTGGAGTATTGGCGCCTTCCGCCTATAATGCGGATTATCTGAAACGGATGCAACAGCTGCTCCCGCTGCCTGTGCAGCTGGTTACAGAACCGGAACTGCCTGATTATGCTGAAGCACAGGTAATGCCTTGGGGATGGAATCCGGCTATCCGTAAGCGTATGCTGAAAGGAGGGATTGCAGCATATAAATTACCGACTCTGGAAAATCTGCAGGAGTATCGCGGTCTTGCTTCCCGTATCCATACTTTGGCTTTATTTATGCTTTTCAATTATGACAAGTTGGATTTTGTTTGCGGCTATTGCCGTCTGATTGAAGGAGACGGCAAAGTCTTTCCTGCGGGAGCTGTAGATGATCTTAGGGATGGGTACTTGTTCAAGGCGCTATGGTCGGGCAGTGGAAAAGGTTTATGCTGGTGTCGGGGCAAACTGTCCAAATCCGTTTCTGACTGGTGTTGTCATACAATGAAAGAATATGGAGCCGTTATGGTAGAGCCTATATATAATAAGGTGGAAGATTTTGCCATGGAGTTCTACTCTGACGGTCGGGGGAAAGTCCTTTTTGTAGGCTATTCACGTTTCACTACCAATGAGCATGGTGCATATTGTGGCAATATCTTGACCTCGGACGAGAAAGTGGAAGAATGGATTCAGCAATATGTTCCTTTGGAATCATTCATACGTATCCGGGAGCGGTTGCTGAACGGACTGGAAAAAATTTATGGCAATTCATATACGGGCTATTTAGGAGTGGATATGATGGTTTGCCGGCAAGAAAGCGGATATCCATATGCCATTCATCCTCATGTTGAAGTTAACTTGCGGATGAATATGGGAGTGGTGGCTCATCGGATTTCCAATGATTATCTTTCTGCCGGTTGCAGCGGCTATTTTTCCATTGACTCTTATCCTTCTAATGAAGCATTGCAGGCACAGCACGCACAAGATGTCCATGATTATCCTCTGGTGGTGCAAGACGGTAAAGTGAAGTCCGGTTATCTGCCCTTGGTACCGGTTACTTCCAAAAGCCGTTATCGGGCCTATATCAAGGTTTCGGACTAAAGCTGGCAGGCTTGGCTTTCGTTTCCGCAACGGTCTGTGGCTGTTACTGCAAAATATTTCCTTGCAGCCCACGGCCGTATCGGTGCGTAGATATATTCCGTTCCTTGTACCCGTTGAGCCAGGATATTCTCCGGGTTGGAAGTGTCTACCGGATAGGTATCCGAGCCGTAAACAACATAAGTAGGTGCATTCCGCCTGTCATTGTCTGTGGACGGTTGCCAGCGAAGCAGGGTATAACCTTCGGCTTGCTGTTCTGTGCTGAGATTAGAGGGGGCCGTCGGGGGCACATTGTCAATCCACGGCATGGCCGGTTGCAGGGCCGGAGCCGTGTAGTAGCTTTCTTCCAGAATATCGTAAAGCTCTTGTGTATTGTCCATCAGATACTTGACGCGGTAATGTGCCTCCCCGGCCAGTCCTTGTGCGCGTATAAAGTTGATTTGGCGTTCTATCTCATCGACTGTCCAATTCCCTTCATCCGGGTGAAGGAAATAAATCCCGAGGCCGGGAATGATTTGGCGTCCGTTGCTCTGTTCTTTCCAGTCCAGTGCAAAGGGATAGAATCCATTTTCACGGAAGTACATCATGGGATATACCTGGTCTTGGATGCCTTCCCCCAGCCAGCCTTCTACATCCTGGTTGACGGTATGGAAAGCGTTCCAGCCGCGGGAGGAGTAGCGGGAAGTGTCGCGGTATTTCCCTACAGGGCAGGTGCTTACCTTCACCCAAGGCTTCAAGGCTTTTACACCTTTATATATATGACGGACAATTTCTGTGATGTTGTCCCGTCTCCATTGGGCAAGGCTGCGTCCGTTGCTGTATTTCTTATAATCGTAGCTGTCCGGAAAGCGTGGGGCATTCTCGGGATAGCGCAGATAATCAAAATGCACTCCGTCAACGTCATAGCGTTCCACTACCTCGCGGACAAGGCTCATCAGGTATTCTTTGGTTTGCGGATGGCCGGGATTGAGAAAATATTCCCGCTTGTAGGGTACGCAGATTGCCGGCTTTCTTTTAGTAACCGATTCCTTTCCCAAAGCGGCGACATGCCTGCGGTTGCCCAGAGGGATAGTTACCATCCAGGCATGGCATTCCATGCCTCGTTTATGACATTCCTGAATTGCGAAGGCAAGCGGGTCATAGCCGGGGTTGCCGCCTGCTTTGCCTGTCAGTATGGAATTATAAGGTTCGATGGAAGAACTGTAAAGTACATCCCCCCGGGTACGGGTCTGGAACAGCACTGTGTTGAAGTTGGCAGCTTTCAGCTTATCCAGAATTTCGATGAGTTCGGCTTGCTGTTTGCGTATGCCTGCGGGGGAAGTGGCACGTGTGCGGGGCCAGTCCAAACCATAAACGGCAGTAATCCATGCGGCGCGTACTTCATGTTTGGGCGGTTGTGCGGCAAGCGGCAACAGGAGGATGCTATATAATAAGGTGAGGAATATTGGTTTCATTCTTATATTCTTCTTTTTTTCTGTTATATTTTGCGGCGAAGATAAGCAAAACACTTGATTAATTAGCGGAGTTTACTTGGAAACTATTACATTTGCATACATAAAAACATTGACACGTCATGATTACATTTACGCTCTGCCTGTTGGCATTGATAGCAGGCTATTTTATTTACGGACGCTTTATAGAACGCGTATTCGGGCCGGATGGCCGTAAGACCCCTGCCTTGACTAAAGCTGACGGGGTTGATTATATTCCTTTGCCCACTTGGAAGATATTCATGATTCAGTTTCTCAATATCGCTGGTTTGGGACCTATCTTTGGAGCTATTATGGGAGCTAAATTCGGTACGGCTTCTTACTTGTGGATTGTGTTGGGCAGCATCTTTGCCGGAGCAGTGCACGATTATCTTGCGGGAATGCTGTCTCTGCGTAACGGGGGAGAGAGCCTTCCGGAAATCATAGGAAGTTATTTGGGGTTGACTACCAAACAGGTGATGCGTGGCTTTACCGTTGTTTTGATGGTATTGGTAGGTGCTGTTTTTGTGGCAGGCCCGGCAGGATTGCTGGCTAAGCTGACACCGGATAATCTGGACGCTACCTTCTGGATTGTGGTTGTTTTCGCCTATTATATATTGGCTACCTTGCTTCCGGTTGATAAGATTATAGGCAAGATATATCCTTTGTTTGCGGTAGCCTTGCTGTTTATGGCAGTGGGTATTCTGGTAATGCTTTATGTGAACCATCCTGCCTTGCCGGAGGTCTGGGACGGCCTGCAGAATACACATCCTAATGCCGCTGCGCTGCCGATTTTCCCAATTATGTTTGTCAGCATTGCCTGTGGAGCCATCAGCGGCTTTCATGCTACGCAAAGCCCGTTGATGGCACGTTGCATGACCAGCGAGCGTCATGGGCGTCCCGTCTTTTACGGAGCGATGATTACTGAAGGCATTGTCGCTTTGATATGGGCCGCTGCCGCTACTTGTTTTTTCCATGAGAATGGAATGGAAGAAACGAATGCTTCCGTGATTGTAGATGCCATCACAAAAGATTGGTTGGGTGCCATAGGTGGTGTGCTGGCTATTTTAGGTGTGATTGCGGCTCCTATTACCAGCGGCGATACGGCTTTCCGTTCGGCGCGCCTTATTGTGGCTGATTTTCTCGGAATGGAACAAAAGTCCATTCGTCACCGTTTATATATATGTATCCCCATGTTCCTGGCAGCTATCGGGCTATTGTTGTACAGCCTGCGTGATAAAGACGGCTTTGATATGATATGGCGCTATTTTGCCTGGGCCAACCAGACGTTGTCGGTATTCACATTGTGGGCAATTACGGTTTATCTGGTGCGTGAGAAGAAAAAGCGTTGTTATTACGTCACTTATTTTCCGGCATTGTTCATGACATCCGTATGTATCACTTATATTTGCATCGCTCCCGAAGGATTGGGGCTGAGTCCGGATTATGCGTTGGGAATAGCCTTGCTGTCTGCTGTGCTGGCAGCTTGCTGGTTTTATATTTGGTATTTTAAGGCGACTAAAAAACTTTAGTAATGAAGAAGATAAAAAAATCTACCGGGCTGACTTTGGCCTTGCTTGTTTATGTTTCTGCAACCGCTGCCTATTTTTTGCCGCGTAATACAGAAATAAGTGATACGGAAAAGTATGTCACCGTGGCCGTTTCATACGTTATAGTATTTGTATTGTGGCTGGTACTTCGTAAAAAGGAGGAGTTGCAGCGTAAGCGGCGTGAAGAAGATAATAAACTACATTGATATTCATTCAAAAACAAAACAAGATGAAAAAACTTGCGTTATTCGTTTGCTTGCTTGTTGTCACAGTGGCAGCTCAGGCACAGTTTGAAAAAGGGAAATGGATTATAAACCCATCTGTTACAGGGCTTAATCTTTCATACAATACCGAGTCTGAGAAAGCCAGTTTCGGTTTGCAAGCCAAGGGAGGTGCCTTTCTGGTGGATAATGTCGCCCTGTTGGTCAGTGCCGGAGCCCAATGGAAAGGTGGAGGTACGGATACTTATATGCTTGGTGTGGGCGGACGTTACTATATCAATAAAGTAGGTGTTTATTTAGGAGCGGATTTCAATTTGCAACGTGAAGATTGGGACGGCGGTGACAAAACTCGTTTCGGTTTTGGATTAGAGGCCGGTTATGCTTTTTTCTTGTCACGTACGGTAACGATTGAACCGGCTGCTTATTGGAATATTAATAAGGACCGCTCCGAATTCGGGCTGAAAGTGGGATTTGGCTTTTATTTTTAAATAGGGCGATCCAATCTTTGAATGTTGAAGTAATCCTGAAAGTTAAACGACAAACTTTCAGGATTACTTCATTTTGAGATGTTTTCAAATTTTTATCTAACCTTTTGAGAGTGCCGGCAGCTTTCCGGCTTCAGACATGGATTTTCCTACCCGTTCCATGAAATAGGGGGTACGTAATGCATATCTTCTTATGGTTCTTCTTCCCATCCTGGATTTTGTACCAGATTCTCATTCAATATCAATTCATTGGTCGGAAGCGGTTGCAGATAATAATAGTCAGGAAACCCCGGAGGTGTACCGTCTAAAGCAATGTAACCTTCACTTGCTCCGTTTTGTATTGGCATTTTAGGATAATCGGATTTCTTGATCCACATTCCTAATTTTTGTTCTTTTAAATAGTCACCACATTTTTTCCAACGCCTCAAGTCATCAAACCGGAAGCCTTCGGCCATCAGTTCAATAGCTCTCTCGCGGCGGATTTCCCAAAGAGTTGCGGGAATTTCTGGATCACGGGTCGGATCTTCGGGCTCGTTGCCGATTATGAGGGCGGGGATGCCGCCACGTTCACGTAACTTATTGATTGTATTGTCACAGACGGTCTGATTGAATCGACCTAGTTCGTACGTCGCTTCCGCATAATTTAACATGATTTCTCCGATACGGAAGATGGGAGCATCGCTGATGTCACGGTTATTTTTGCCTACAACGAGACGGTTATAGAATTTCCAGCAACGATAACCGGTTCCGCTATGATTCCAGTTTTGTGTCTTGTTTAGGAATAGGTTGGGTTGTTTGATGGTTTTAGTTCCTGTCCATTGGTCGGATGGAAGTGTCTTGTGAGTATCATCAGATAACGTTTGCATCAATGTGATGTACTCTTCATCAGCAGGGTTTCCTGTCGGTAGATATCCATTGGGATTATTGGGGTCTTTTTTAACCTGATAAGGAGGGGTAACTGTGTAATAGAATCGTTTGTCCCGGTTTCTGAATTCTGTATAGATATTATGGTCACCTTCAAACAAAGGACTGGTCCACCGGGTTTTCCCGTCAGTCATCAGATACATATCCACGGCTTTTTTGGTCAAGTCTTCACCCGCATTGTCATTACGGGTCTCTTGTGTCATTCGGTGCATAAAGATGTCCTCTACATATTTTTTATAAAGAATAATCCCGTCGATACCGCTTAAAGACTCGCTGTTGAAAACTTCATCGTAGTTGGGGTGTAACTTATATTTGGGCAATAGTTCTTCCGAAGCTGTAACGGAGACCTCCAAATATTTTTCGGCGTCACTTAGACCATGATATTTGCGCCAAGTACCCTCCATTAATCCGAAACGGGATATGAAAGCATTGACAGCATCCTTGGTAAGAGTGCATTCGCCGTCGTTGTAGTTGCCGATATTGTCGCGCGCATACAAAAGCTCTTCCAATATGTTTTTGGCAACTTGATCTCTGGGCATACGTTCGTTATATAGTTCGGGACTATTGTCGGTAAGTAGTGTATTTACGTAAATGATATCACCATACCGATTCAGTAGAGAAGCATGATTATAGGCTCTGAAAAAATATCCTACACTTTTCCAATGCTTTTTTTCCTGTTCACTGATTGATGAGGCATCAATTCCGGCCAACATGGAGTTAATGGAACGTATATTCTTATAAGGAGCACTGTAGTCGTATGAACTGGTTGGTATATCATAGCGTTGCCATATCCAGTTGGATTCTCCATTTTCGCTCCCTTGGTCCATCAAGTCACTTTCAAAGTCAGCCCACATAATCATATCTCGCATTCCTCTCCTGAGTTGTACGGTGGTTCTGGTTGCGTCCAATTTGTCATGATTGCTGTTTCCGCTTCCTGAATTTATTTGGTCATAGGCCGGAAATGCATCATACAATTGCCAAGCATAAGTTTTTAAACTTTCGTAACTGTTATATACTACGTTTTCTGTCAACTTGTCTTTAGGATTGCGATCCAGTAGATCATCGCATCCTTGCAGAGACAGCAAAGCGGCTGCTCCAATACATAGATTTAAATATTTTGATTTCATGTCTTCTGTTTTTACGTTAAAAAGTTACATCAAGTCCAAAGCTGAATTTTCTCAAAGCAGGATAACCGGCACCGGAACTCTCATCGTGTAAGTCGGATTGGATGCCCTTTGGCAAATGGTCAAATATATATAAATTCTCGCCTGATACATAAAATCTCATTTTAGAGATTCCCCATTTCTTGATGATTGAAGATGGCAGGTTGTATCCTAACGTGATATTTTTGATATTGAGGTAGGCGCCATTATACATGTTACGTGTATTGTTTTCACTGAACAGACCGTAGTTACGGCTCATTACACGGGGGTAATAGGCATTGGGGTTGTTTTCAGCCCACACATCGGTCTGGTCTTCGAAAATGCCGTATGTGAATGAAGAATAATAGGGACGGCTTAGATAACTGTTGATTATCCGGTCTTTTTTACCTACTCCTTGCAAGAAGAAAGAAAGGTCAAATCCCTCATAGGCTACCGAACCGTTGACACCATATTGGAAGCGGGCGCGGCTGTTGCCAATACGTACCTTGTCACCGTGGTCGTCAAGTGTATTGTTGCCCCAGTTTACTTCACCACTGTTGTCTAAGTCCGCAAAGCGGATGTCACCGGGTATATGACTTTTATTTTTGTAAGGAGCTATCCCCTCTTTTAAAGTAAAGGTATCGTTATAATTGCCGGCTACTCCCTCTTCAAAGTCGTCTATATCATAGAATCCTATGACTTTGTAACCCCAGATTTCACCCAATTCTTTTCCTTTGTAGAGGCTGCCGATATTTCCGGATTCTATTTTGACATCCGTGATATGGGCACGGCTGTCAAATAAGTTACCTCCAATGGAGTATTTCACTTTACCTATTTGATCTTTCCAATTCAAATTGATTTCCCAACCTTTGGTTTCCAAATCTGTAACGTTTTGCTTGGGTGCTTTGGTACCCAGTACAGTCGGTAACTCAAGGGCTGCATCCAGCATTCCTAATGTCTGTCTTCTATACCATTCGAATGTACCGGTCAGTCGGTTGTTAAACAATCCAAAGTCTATACCTAAATTGAGAGTTCTCACTTTTTCCCATGTAAAACCACTGCTGATAATGTTTGGGGTACCTATAGTCAGGTAGGGAAGGTTGGTTTCAGGATTAATCCATTCTGCATTATAGGTATTCATTACAGATAGGTAAGGATAATAATCAGAGCCGGTATTTTGGTTGCCGATCTCTCCGTACGATGCAAATAGTTTTAAACTGTTGAGTGTAGGTGCCAGGCTTTCCATGAATTTTTCCCTACTTACATGCCAGCCTACAGAACCGGAAGGTACAAAAATAAAGCGATCTCCGGGGGCGAAGCGGGAAGAACCGTCATAACGAGCCGAAAATTCTAATAAATATTTTTCCTGGAAATTATAGTTCAAACGACCGAACATGCCTGCAACCGCCCATTCATAATAATTATCATCCACAGTCATGTCGCCAGTTGCCGTGCCAAAAGAAGGAGTCTCCCCGCTTATCAAATCCTGTCTTTTTCCCATGAAGTATGTATAGTCGGCATCTTCATAGTTAACGCCTGCCAAGGCACTTAAATTGTGTCCTTTTATGCTGTAATCATATCTGGCCGTGGCACTGAAAGACTGATACATTCTGTTTGTATTTGCTCTGCTGTAGCTGGATACCGTATTGAATTCTTCAATTTGTCCATTACTTCCATCCATGTAACGATTTATGATGGCAGTGTTATTGGTATATTTGTTGGACTTATTGAAGGTATACTCTGCGTTGATTGCTAATCCTTTGATTGGCTTCCATTCCAGTCTTCCAAAGATACGTAAATCATCTCCGTTATTCCTGTTGGGTTCTTCGGCTTTAAGAATGTGTTCCGGAGTCCAATAGGGAATCAAATCTCCTGTACTGGGGTCTTTGTCGTAACCATCTTGTGCATAAGGTGGATATAATACTCCGTTTGAAAATACTTTCCACATTCCTCCAGGGCTTTTTCGGCTGTCATTTTTATAAAATAAGTTTATACTGGCAGTGAGATTAGAGGTTATATTCATATTCAGATTGGTATTCAGATTGTATCTTTTGTATGAATCTTTATCTGTAATGAGAATGCCGTCCTGGTTGGTATAACCTAATGATACACGGTAGGCAGCCTTTTCAGTACCACCGGAGACAGAGACATTGTGAATTTGTTCAAAACCGTTTTGAAACGCCATATCCCAGTAATCATAGCTGTCCTTTAGCGGATATTTGTTCCCGTTCTCGTCTATATAAATTCCATTTTCAGGAAAGTGGCTTGGATTTTGTTGATATTCTTCCAATAAACTTACCCATTTGTCTATATCAATTATGACCCCGTTGCTTGGCACTTCCCATTTCTGGAAAGTTTTGGCAGTTTCGTATGTATTCAGTTTTTGGGGTAGGTCTGTGGCTTGGGTGAAAGCAAAATTTGCATTGTATGATACCTTTACTTTGTCATTCCTTTTCCCTTGTTTGGTGGTGATAAGAATAACTCCGAAAGCTCCCCTTGCACCATAAATAGCAGATGCTGAAGCGTCTTTTAATACGGAAACACTTTCAATGTCTTTAGGATTGATATCATCAATGGATTCTACTTCTGCATTATCTACAAGTACCAATGGTCCACCGCCATTGATTGACGTATAGCCGCGAATGTTCAAATCGGAGCTTTGTCCGGGGCGTCCTGTATTAGTAATAATCTGTAATCCGGGAGCTGTGCCTTGCAAAGCCTGAGCCGTACTTGCAATGGGGCGATCCCCTAAGGCGTCATCCATCTTTACCGATGCAACAGATCCGGTAAGATTAGCCTTTTTCTGTGTACCGTAACCTACCACCACTACTTCATTCAGCATCTGGGAGTCTTCACTCATCTTGATATTCAGGAGCGCATTTCCCTTTACGGTTATTTCTTTGGGCATATAGCCAATATAAGTAATTAACAGAACATCCCCGTCTTTTGCGTCAATGCTGAATTTTCCGTCAATATCTGTGATTGTGCCGGTCGTTTTTCCTTTTACAATGATATTGGCACCAATGATAGGTTCCCCTGCATTGTCCAATACTTGGCCGGTTATTTTATTTTGTTGGGGATTGGGAACAGCATTCTCAACGGGCGCAATGTGTTTCCTTTCGTTGGCAACTTTAGCTTCGCTTCCGTACATTGTAGTCCCATACGTCAACAAACCGCATAGTAGCAATGTTTTAGGCAACTGATCTCTACTTTTTGATAGTGCTAGATTTAATTTCATACTCTTTAGCTTTAATTAGATTTGCAATTAACAATAAGGAAAGAATCTATGATACAGCATGCTATCTGATTATTCTTCGTTTGCAAATATCAGTTAAAGATTAATAGCCTTCTTTGTTTTGCGTTTCTAATTGTGTTTTTTCCGTGTCGTGAGGACGAAAAGAACAAAAAAAGTAAAAATACAGTGTCAATGCTTTTTTTTGTATTCTGTCGGTGTCATATCAAATTTTAGTTTGAAGATTTTTGTGAAGTGAGAACTGTTGACAAAACCTACTTCATTCATTATCTCTTGTATGTTCATATTGGAATTAACAAGTAGGTGCGCGGCTTTTTCCAAGCGGATGTTACGGACATAATCGGAGAGGCTTTGTCCGTCAATTCCTTTTATATCCCTGTAGAGCTTAGTACGGCTCATTCCTAATGCACTAGCTAACATATCAGGAGAAAGATTAGAATCGTGGATATTTTCGGCTATTACTCTTTTTAGTTTTTCGGTCATTTCTTTTTGTTCTTCAAGGTTCAGCATTGATTTTTGGAGCGCTTTGTCTTGATTCGGGTATTCTTCTTTGGTTTCACTTTCCTCTGTTTTTTCTTCGTCTCCTCTAACTGCTGGAGGGATACTGTTTTTAAACCATTTTTCTCTTTGCGTAAGTAATCTATGAAGATTGACCTCCAACAGTTTCATGGAGAATGGTTTGGGAATATACAAGTCCGCACCGGACTCATAGCCTTCTATTTGATTTTCCACATTCCCCTTGGCTGTCAGCATGACTAAAGGAATATAGGCGACAGAAAGATTGTTTTTGATGCGTTTGCACATTTCTATCCCGTCCATTTCAGGCATCATGACATCGCTGATGATGATGTCCGGAAAGACGGACATGCACAGTTCCAATCCTGTACGTCCGTTGTCGGCTATATGTATATTGTAGGAGGCAGACAAATGTTCTTTCAGTGCTGCCTGCAGTTCTTTGTTGTCTTCCACTATCAGCAGGGTGGGAAGCCCGGGATTCGGGGAAAGACTTTCCTCCGTTTTTTCTGCGGATGTATCCGGTTGGAATTCAATGTATTGTGTTTTGATAAAACTTTCCATATCAAAATCATGGCTATTGTCGGAAGATGGTTCCGGCAAATTGTCATAGATAGGCAATGCTACTATAAATTCACTGCCTGCCATGCGTTCACTGCTGACAATGATCATTCCCTGATGTTGTAGTACGGTACTTTTTACGATGGCAAGCCCTATGCCTGAACCCAGATGTTCCTGTGTTTTTCCCTTTACCTGGAAGAAGCGTTCATAAATCAAGCGGATAGATTCAGAAGAAATGCCAATTCCGGTATCTTTTACCGTCAGAATGCAAAGAGGGGCTTCTGATGAAACTTTTCCTTCCACATGAATGGTGTCATAACAGGGTTTGATATCATTCAAGGTCCCTCTCCTCAGGGAAATGTCAATTTTTCCTCCTTCGTCTGTATATTTGATGGCGTTGGTGAAGAGGTTTACAATCATTTTCCCGATTTTGCTTTTGTCCGCATCCATTTTTATATTGCTGTCGGTTGCGGAATAGGAAATGCTGATGTGCTTGTTTTCTGCCCACAGGCTTGTTTCATTGAATACTTGCCGGGCTATTTGCGAAAAGTCAAGATGTTCAAGGTTCAAGGAGGAGATGCCCAAGTCCTGTTTCCGGATATCCACTAATTCCGTGATGAGTGCCAGCATCTTTCCGGCATTGTACAGAATCGTGTTGTGCTCTTTTTCGGGTTGCGTCTTGTCGGCCAGTTTTTCTGCTGCGAGCAATATCAAGGTCAGAGGAGTCTTTAATTCATGTGAGGCATTCATGAAAAACTGCATTTTGGCTTGATATTTCTCCTCATCTTGTGCGATTAGTATTTTCTGTATCTCATTTTCTTTCTTTAGGTTCTGTTCTTTGGCATACTGTTTGAAAATAGATGCGGCTCCTCCGATTATTACGATAATATAGAGGATTTTTGCCCATCCGGACAGCCACCAGGGCGGTAAAATGTCGATATCCAGTCTTCGGCCGGGTTCGTGCCAGGTATATCCTTTATTTGTAGATAGCTGCACTTCCAATTGGTACGAGCGATAAGGAAGATTTGAGAAATAGATTTCATTATTGGTATAGTGTAAGGTCTGCCAATCTTTCTGGAACCCTTTCAGACGGTAGCGGTACATGATCTGACCGGATAAATCATAGCCTAAGGCTGCAAAAGAAATGGAGAAATTGTTCTGCAGGTGGTTTAATGTCAGTTTGGAGGTGTTGTTGAGAACCTGCTTCAGAACGACAGTTCCGTTGTAGGCATTTTGAGGTACAATAGATTGATTGTTGACTGATAGGTCTGTAAATATCAGTCCGTTGTATTTTGCGTCGGGCGTCAATTCTTTCGGGTTGAAATAACTTAATCCGTATAATCCTCCCATATAGAGCATGCCGTCATTGCCTTTATAGGAAACATTGATTTTGAAAGCATTGTTCTGAAGGCCGTTGGCGAATCCGTATGTGTTGATTTTGTTCTTTTCTGTATCAAGCTTCACTATCCCATTGCCTCCTATCCAAACATTTCCGGAATCATCCATCAGGACGATTTCACAGTCATTGCTTGGAAGGCCATTGGCTGTAGTGTAGCAAGTGGCGGTATAGTCATTTGCACTTGCGGAATGCAGCACGATTTTGTTTAAGCCTCCTCCGATGGTTCCTACCCAGCATACAGAGTCGTTCAGGCAATCGATGCTTGCCAGATAGTCGGAAGACATGGAGGCCGGCAAGGTTTCATCAGTCCGGTAGGAAGACACCGTCTTGACTTTTCCGTCATGGGTTAATTCTATACGGTTTAGTCCATTGGTGGTACATAAAAAAATATATTTCCCTTTTATAAGCAGTTGTGCGATTTTTCTGGAAAGGAGGGCAGGGTCTGTTTGGGTGCCCAGTTCCATTTCTACAAATGGAGCATCCAGCGGGTCTTTGACGCAGAACAATCCGTTGCCCCATGTACAAATCCATAAACGTCCCGATTCGTCTTCTTCCAGGTCGGATATGCTTGTATTTATTTTTTGTGCTTCCCGGCTGTTTTCCGGGGTCAGTTGCGATATTTTTTGTGTCTGTGTATTATAAATCAAGACACTCTGGCTGGTACCTATATACAAGTGCTTCTGGTCCCGGCTCATTTGTACGGTTTGGTAGTAAACGGGACGGTTGCTGCTTTTAGGCAGGGGAATCAGTGAAAATTGTTCCGTTTTGGGGTCATAACTCAGTAAGCTTGCGTATCCCACAATCATCCATAGGGTGCCGTCCTTCTGCCCGGTAACGGATACTATTTCATTTTGAAAGAATCCCATTTCCAGAAAGTCCTGCTTTGAGAAATTCTTAAAGAAGGATTTTGACAAGTTCCGGTAGAAAACTCCCCAGCTGTTGGTTGTCACCCATAAGTTTTCATATTTGTCTATCAGCATGTCTTTGATTTTTATGGTTGAGAGGCTGCTGTTTCTGCTGTTTTTTAGATAGTCATAAATGGCAGGGGATGCTGAAAATGGCTGTTGTACTTCAAAAACTCCTTCGGAATATGCGCACCAGAGCGTTTCTTCGCCGGTGACGATAAATTCTCCTTTGGTGAACGAAGGTATCTTGGCGTTAGCCCGATGAAAGTTTATATGGGCCGTTATTGCAGGGTTCAGTTTGTTGCCGGTGGCGGAAATCCTGTAACATCCCTCGGCTGTACGCACATACAGGCAGTTGTTGGTAAAATAGATGTTTTGTATGGCTTCGTCCGTCTGTAGCAGTTCGCTGGCAAGATAGGTGCTCTGCATGTTGATTTTATCGTTTTGAATGCATAGCTGTATAATGTGTTTGTTATTTGACCCCCAGATGGTTTCACCTTGAAATAGCAGATTGTTGACGCCTTTGCAGAAGATGCGTTCTGCCTCGCTCTCCCAACGTAGTATTTGCAGGCTGTCGTCATTGATTTTCAAGGCAGCCAGTCCTTGGTTTGACTGGATCCATAAATATCTTTCAGATGGGTCGGCAAATACTTTTGTGATGGAAGTGTCGAAGGACATCTTGTTGTAAGTTTCTTCTTTTATGTAGTAAGGTATATAGCGGTGGGTACTGAGGTCAAAGCAAGTCAATCCGCTCTCGGTTCCTATCCATAGCTTGTTACTGGTACATGCCATGGATTCGATGCGGTTGTGTGACTGGTAGATTTTGTGTCCGGCGGGGTAGAAGTCGAAGGTTTGCAGTCCATAGCCGTCAAAACTTTGCAGTCCGGCATAAGTACCTATCCAGATGAGGCCTGTACTGTCTTGTGCAATGCAGTTGGCATCGGTGTGGGCCAGTCCGTCGCCGATGGTCAGCTGTTTGAATTTCTCATTGGTGGACATAAGCCGTAACGGGAAAAGCGCCAGGCATAGCAGGAGGGATATGCGGATTTTCATGCTGTATTTGTTTTTTAAGATTGCTTGGTTTTTATGTAGTGTTTCTGGTTGCCCTTGCCACGGCTTTCGATCACTCCTTTTTCCACGAAATATTTCAAGTCCTGCGCCGCTTTCCATTTCAGCCTTCCTGTCAGAGCCGTATATTTTACAATGTTGATAAAGCCGTTTTCATCAAGATAGGCTATCAGTCTTTTTTCCAGTTCTTCCATACTTAGATTGCTGGATTGCCTGAAGCCTATCGTTGGGCTGCGTGAGAGCTTGCCATCCAAAGCTTTTTTGAAGGTGGCCGAAGGACGGAAGTTTACATTGTTGAATTTGACGGACTGGGCGTGTATGTCTGTATTTTTTTCAACCAGGCGGGAACTTGTCACTTTCCCTGTGAAATAACCGAATTCACCCAATTCTACCCTGAATCCTCGGTTTATCAAGTGTGTCACGGTGTCAAACAGACTGATTAGCACTCCTTCTATGTCTCCCTTGCGGAATCCGGAAAATTTAGCTGTCAAATCCAGTAATTCTTTTGCGTCGATAGTGCCTGCAGTGATGATTTGCGGGTAAAGCACTTCTTTTTCTCCCTCTTTGGTGGTAAGTGCCGGTTTCTTTTTAAGATCATAATAAGCCATGATGTAGATATTAAGTATTAGATATCGTTGGAATAATAGTTATTTATGCTATGATTGGGTTAGCCGCTTGCAAACGGCTAATCAGCTGCCTGCAAGCAGCTGATTGGCTGTATATAGACGGCATATCAGCCGTTTATAGGCGGCTGATAACTTTCTTGTGGTAAAGATACTTATTTATCCGTGCCCGGTTGCTAGTTTTAGCGCTTTTTTAGGGTTGGAAATGTTAAATGTACGCGTGGAATAGTATTTGGGACGGAAAACAAAAGATTGCGTATGGATAACAAAGCGGGATAGGGGAGAATGGCATAGATTTGCGCATACTGTAAACTAAGAAATCAAGATATTATGAAGGCATCTTATTTATTGGGCGTAGGGCTGTTGTCACAGTTTGGAAACGTGGCGGCTGTAAAAAAAGAACTTCCGAACATTGTCTTTGTGCTGGTGGATGACATGGGCATCGGAGATGTTGGTTGTTATTACAGTCAGCCGAAAATCAAAACACCGCATCTGGATGAACTGGCATCTGAAAGCCTGCAATTTATGCAGCATTACAGTGGCTCTACCGTAAGTGCCCCGTCGCGTTGCTCTTTGTTGACGGGAAAGCACACCGGTTGTGGCTATGTGCGCGGCAATAAGGCTGTGAGAAATGAAGAAGGTGTTTTTGACCTGCATTTGCCGGCGGACGAAGTGACCGTAGCAGAATTGCTGAAGCAGAAAGGTTATGCTACCATGTGTGTCGGAAAATGGGGGCTGGGAGGCCCTCAGACGACAGGGAGTCCTGTAAAAAAAGGGTTTGATTACTTCTTCGGCTATCTTTCACAAGGCGAGGCTCACCGTTATTACCCTCAGTATTTGTACGAGAATGAAACCCGGATCCAATTGGGGGGACGGGTATATAGCCATTGGATGATTCTGGAAAAAGGGTTGGACTTTATCCGTATGCAAAAGAAGGGGCAACCTTACTTTGCGTATTTTGCCATAACGCCTCCTCATGCCGATTTGGATTATCCGGATCTAAGCGGATATCAGGGTAAGTTTCCGGAAACACCTTATATAAATAGAAACGGGAAAGGCGGCTTCAAAACACAGATGGCTCCCAAGGCGGCTTATGCTTCGATGGTGACCGAGATAGACCGGAGTGTGGGAGAAATTATTTCATTGCTGAAGGAACGGGGGGAATGGAAAAACACTATCTTTGTCTTTTCCTCGGACAATGGCGTACACGCTGTAGGAGGGCACGATCCTGAGTTCTTTGACAGCAACGGGCCGTTCCGCGGATATAAACGTGATTTATATGAAGGAGGCGTACGCACGCCGTTCATCGTTTCATGGCCTGACCGGATAAAGGCTCATCGTAAAACTTCGCACATTTCGGCTTTTTGGGATTTTTTGCCTACAATATGTGATGTGATAGATGTGGAAGTTCCTGAAGGTGTGAACGGCATTTCCTATTTGCCCGTTTTGTCGGATAGGGAGGGGGAACAGGCACGGCACGAATATATTTATTATGAATTTTATGAGATGGGCGGCAAGCAGTCTATTCTGAAAGATGGCTGGAAATTGGTACGCCTGAATGTCTCCGACCCGGAGAAGCTGGTGGAGGAATTGTATTATTTGCCACGGGACATCGGCGAGGAGCATAATCGGATAGACAGCAACCGGGCGAAAGCGGATGAACTCAGGGAGTTGATGGATAGGGCGCATACACCGAGCGAGTATTTTAATTGGTAAACAACAGAATATAGAAAAATGATGAGAACGAAATTTTTATTGGGCTATGGCCTGGGAGGTTCATTGCTGATGGCGGGATGTACCGGTGCGGGCAAGGCTGCAGATGCGGTAAAGCCGCGGCAACCGAATGTTATTTTTATTGTGGCCGACGATTTGGGGTATGGTGACATGAGTTGCTATGGTGCGAAATCAATAGCTACCCCACATGTGGATAGTCTGGCGGCAAGTGGCTTGCGTTTTACGGATGCCCACTCGGTGGCTGCTACCAGCACTCCGTCGCGCTATTCTCTTTTTACGGGACAGTATAGTTGGCGGCGCAGTGATACGGGGATTGCTACGGGAGATGCCGGTATGGTCATTCGCCCCGAGCAGCAGACTGTTGCCGATGTGTTTAAGTCGGCGGGATATACCACCGGAGCCATTGGAAAGTGGCATCTCGGAATGGGTGACAAAGCCGGTACGCAGGACTGGAATGGGGTCGTCACTCCTGGCCCCCGGGATCTTGGATTCGATTATTCTTACCTGATGGCTGCTACCGGTGATCGTGTTCCTTGTGTGTGGATTGAGAATCAGCGGGTAGCCAATTATGATGCGGACGCTCCTATTTATGTCAGCTATAAGGAGCCTTTCGCCGGCGAGCCTCTCGGAAAAGATCATCCGGAACTGCTCACCAAACTGAAACCGTATCCCAATCACGGGCATAATCAGGCCATTGTGAATGGGATATCCCGCATCGGCTATATGAAAGGAGGAGGCAAGGCATTGTGGCAGGATGAAAATATTGCCGATACTATTGCCGCCAAAGCCGTACGGTTTATAGAAAACCATAAAGATACCACTTTCTTTCTTTATGTAGGCACGAATGATATTCATGTACCTCGTTACCCGCACGCTCGTTTTGCAGGGAAAAGTGGCATGGGATATCGTGGGGACGCGATCTTGCAGTTCGACTGGACTGTGGGGGAAATCATGAAGGCTTTGAAGAAGCAAGGAATTGTAGAGAATACGATGATTGTGCTGACCAGTGATAACGGGCCGGTGGTGAATGACGGTTATCAAGACCAGGCGATAGAACTGTTGGGTGACCATCGGCCTTGGGGGGAGTTGCGTGGCGGCAAATACAGCATTTTCGAGGCCGGAACACGCGTACCTTTCATTGTTAGTTGGCCGGCAAAAGTCATTCCGGGAGTTTCGGACGCTTTGGTTTCGCATATTGACCTGTTCGCTTCCATGGCAGAACTGGCCGGGGGGCAGGCGGTGGATACTGCGGCTGTGGATAGCCGCAACCAATTGCCGGCATTGCTGGGAGAAGATAAAGAAGGAAGGGATTATGTCGTGGAAGTGGCACAGACATTATCTGTATCGGATGGTGAATGGAAATATATTTCTCCTAGCAACCGTGCGTCCTATAGTGCACTTACCCGCACGGAAACAGGATGCTCGGAAGAGGAGCAGCTGTATAACCTGCGTGAAGACATCGGCGAAAAAAGAAATCTGGCGGCGGAGCATCCCGAAATCGTGGAAGCGATGAGGGAACTGTTGGAGCAGGAAAAAGCGAAAGGCTTCCCGGGAAAATAGACTCCCTTGCGTCCGATGCCCCTGTATGCTTGAGTGTGTTGCCCGGCAAATGTTAAATGTACGGAAGAAACATTTGCCGGAACGGATAGCAAACCATTGTGAACTGATAACACAGCTCGGTTTTTTATTCCTTCGTAGTTTTGTGTCCAGGAATAAAGAACCAAATAATGAGTAATATGAATGTAAACCTTTTATCTTTTCTTTCTTGCTCTTTATGGAGTGGAGCGGTGGCGCAGGCTGCACCTGCAGAAAAAGAACAGCACAAACCTGTCAACATCCTGTTTTGTATAGCAGATGATGCAGGGCATATGGGGGCTTATGGCACTTCGTGGGTAAATACTCCGGCTTTTGACCGGGTGGCTCGTGAGGGAGTGCTTTTTGAAAATGCTTATACATGTAATGCGAAGTCTGCCCCGTCACGGGCAGCCTTCATTACCGGACGCAACTCCTGGCAGTTGAAAGAAGCCTGTAACCACTGGCCTACTTTCCCTTCGGAATTCAAGTCCTACCCTGAGGCTTTGGCTGAAAATGGATATTATGTGGGTTGTACCGGTAAGGGCTGGGGGCCTGGGGTTGCCAATGATGCACAAGGGAAGAAGCGGGATATAACCGGAAAGCCGTGGAACGAAAAAAAACTGGTTCCTCCTACCGGCAATATATCGAATGTGGATTATGCGGCGAATTTTCAGGAGTTCATGAAGGCACGGCCCAAAGACCGCCCGTTCTGTTTCTGGTATGGCTCGTTGGAACCGCATCGGGGATATGAGTATGGCTCTTCTATTCGTGCAGGGAAGAAGGTCGGACAGATTGATTCCGTTCCGAGCTATTGGCCGGATAATGAGATAGTCCGTACGGACATGCTGGATTATGCGCTGGAAATCGAGCATTTTGATACGCATCTGGGGCGTATTTTGAAAACATTGGAGGAATCGGGGGAATTGGATAACACGATAGTGGTCGTCACTTCGGACCACGGTATGCCTTTCCCACGGTGCAAGGGGCAAGAGTACAACAATTCCAATCACATACCGATGGCGGTAATGTGGAGAAATGGTATCGTGAAACCCGGGCGGAAGGCAGGTGAATATATCAGTTCGATTGATGTTGCGCCCACTTTGCTTGAGATAGCCGGATTGAGCCGGCAGAAATCCGGAATGCAGGCCATTACGGGAAGAAGTTTTATGGACATCCTGAAAAATAAAAAGACGGATATGGACCGTGACTTCGTGATGCTTGGAAAAGAGCGCCACGATGTAGGGCGTCCGGACGACCGGGGTTATCCCATACGCGGACTGATTCGGGGGGATTTTCTCTACTTGAAAAACTTTGAAACCGAACGTTGGCCGGCCGGGAATCCCGAGACCGGGTATATGAATGTGGATGGAGGGCCTACGAAAACAGAAATCCTGAAGGCGCGACGTAATTCGAAAACGGCTCATTATTGGCAACTCTCATTCGGAAAACGTGCCGCGGAAGAGCTTTATAATATAAAGAAAGACCCGAACTGTATGGTTGACTTGTCCGGGAATCCGGAGTATGAAGCTTTGATGCGGAAGATGGAAAAAGAAATGACTGCAAGACTGGTAGAGCAGGAGGATCCGCGCATGTTCGGCCGGGGAGAGGTATTTGACCGTTATCCGGACATGAGTGTTGCATATCAGTTCTGGAATCGTACGAAAGCGGGAGAAAAAGTCCCTTCCGGCTGGATTGGGGATACTGATTTTGAGCCCGGTGCAAGTGGACTGAATGTAAATTGGGAAGGTACTTATGAGGCGGAGTTTCGTGTACAGGAGTTTGAACAGTACCAACATCCGGATGTCATGGCGAAAGTAAACAAAACGAATGGGTATAGCTTGTTGGATAACGCGACTGGGATAGTTGCCCGTAAAGGTAAGGAACTGATGGTCAGAGTCGGTAAGATTGGAACCGATACGCTTCGCATTAAAATCCAGAATTTGGATTGTCCGGACGGGGACGGTTACAAAACAGGTTCGTCTCATTACACGCTAAGGGAAGGGCTGAACCGGATAATTCCGGAAAATGACGGATTGGTGTATGTGTTGTATCACACATTTGGAAAGGTGACCGGAAAAAAGGTGAAGATACATTTCCTTACCGGTGAAGTCAATGGGTATTTTGATATAAGGAAGCATAAAGCTTCGCAGTGGCAGACCATGTTGAAGAACGCCACTTATAAATTCTTTGATGTTTTGGGCGAGAACATTCACCTTACTTTTCCGGTAGAGAGTTTCAGGCAATATACACCGGATGGCAAAGCGCTGATTGATGTTTTTGACCGCATTGTGGAATTGGAGCATGAGTTCATGGGGCTGGATAAATATAAGGACAGGCAATTCAAGAACCGCCAGTATTGTCATGTGGTGTATAAAGGATACATGTATGCCCCTAATTACCGTACTGCATACGGGATTACGACGATGGAGAAGGTTTGCGACATCAACAAACTGACCGGGGTGGCACTTTGGGGACCGGCACACGAAATCGGCCATATCAATCAGATACGGCCGGGTGCCAAATGGCATGGCATGACAGAAGTCACGAATAATATTTATTGCCTGTATGTGCAAGATGCTTTTGGTATTGTAACGCGTGTACAAAAGGAGGTGGAACGTCCGACGGGTACATTTGATGACTGTTGGTATGAGCGGTCCATGACGGAATATTTTACGTTGGGATTGGCTCATAATGAAAACCGGATAAATCATTGCAGGCTTGTGCCTTTCTGGCAGTTGTATCTTTATTGTTCAAAGGTTTTGGGCAACGGGGATTTCTATAAAGACTTATATGAAGCGATCAGAACCTCGCCCGATCCGGCCACCTTCGGAGATTGCCAATTGGAGTTTGTGAAGAAAGCTTGTGCGGCTGCCAATCTGGATTTGACTCCGTTTTTTGAGAAATATGGTTTTCTGAAGCCTATAAAAATGGAAATAAACGATTATGGGAAGAAGATGTTCGAAGTTACCGGGGAAGGTATAAAGCAGGTTCGCAAAGATATAAAAGCAAGGAAATATCCGAAGCTGAAGGTTCCTTTTTGGTATATTACGGACAATACGGTAGAATTGTTCAGAAACCCTCAACCGATAGAAAAAGGTATGGCAATATGTAAAGGAAATACTTTCACCATGAAAAACTGGAAAAATGTGGTGGCTTATGAGGTCTTCCGGAACGGTAAATTGGTCTTTGTAGCACCGTTGCAGCATTTCACGGTGGAGAATGTTGTGGTAGATGCAAAGACTAAAGTGTATGCGATTGCTTCTGATGGGAGTCGTGAGAAAGTTGAATTCCAATGGACTGAAGACTTGCAGCAACTGGAAAACATGAAGAGGAGGGACTCTAAATTCAAGAATATGTATCATCGTTGATGATTTAGGACTCTAAGTAGAGGGAAAACGAAAGCAGGAGGAAAATCATCCGGATTTTCTCCTGCTTTCATTTTTATATTTCTGTTATTTGACGGCCAGTTTCTCTTTCAAGAATTGTCCCGTATAGCTTGCTGCACACTCGGCTACCTCTTCGGGCGTACCGGTTGCGACAATATTCCCTCCTTTATCCCCGCCCTCGGGACCGAGGTCTATTACATAGTCTGCACATTTCACGACATCAAGGTTGTGTTCGATGATGACGATAGAATGTCCGCGGCGTATCAATGCATCGAATGCTTCGAGCAGCTTCTTGATATCGTGGAAATGCAATCCGGTAGTCGGCTCGTCAAAAATGAACAGGGTAGGGTCTGCTTTCTCCTGGCTGAGGTAATAGGCCAACTTCACGCGCTGGTTCTCACCGCCGGAAAGCGTAGAAGAGGATTGTCCCAGCTTGATGTATCCCAAACCTACATCCTGCAAAGGTTGCAGCTTTTTGACGATTTTCTTTTGTCCGTGTCCGGTGAAGAATTCAATGGCCTGGTTGATGGTCATGTTCAATACGTCATAGATACTGATGTCATGGAACTTCACTTCCAGTGTATCGGCTTTGAAACGTTTGCCATGGCAGGATTCACATTCCAATACAAGGTCCGCCATAAATTGCATCTCTACGGTGATGGTGCCTTCACCCTTGCATTCCTCGCAGCGGCCCCCTTCATTGTTAAAGCTGAAATATCCGGCACTGTAGCCCATCTGCTTGGCAAGTGGCTGGTCTGCCCATAGCTTGCGGATCTCATCGTAAGCCTTTATGTAAGTCACAGGATTGCTGCGTGAGGACTTGCCGATGGGGTTTTGGTCAACGAATTCTACATTCCGCAGATTTTGCAGGTCGCCGCCGATGGAGACGAACTCACCCGGGCGGTCACTGCATTCGTCCAGCTCACGTTTCAGGGCACGGTAGAAAATATCACGTACCAAGGTACTTTTGCCGGATCCGCTGACACCGGTCACCACGGTCATTACATTGAGAGGAAAGCGGACGTCTATTCCTTTCAGATTGTTTTCGCGGGCGCCTTTTACTTCTATGTAGTTGTTCCAGGGGCGGCGATGCTCCGGTACCGGAATGGTCTCTTCGCCCAACAGGTATCGTACGGTATAGCTGTGGCTGTTTTTTTGCAGGTCGTCCATGGCACCTTGGTAAACGACTTCTCCTCCCAGGCGTCCGGCCTTGGGACCTATATCGATGATGTAGTCTGCCGCACGGATAATTTCTTCGTCGTGCTCCACCACAACCACCGTATTACCCAGTTGTTGCAGTTGGCGGAGCACATGGATTAGTTTGTCCGTATCGCGGCTATGCAGTCCGATACTGGGCTCGTCCAGAATATAGAGGCTTCCTACCAGACTGCTGCCCAATGAGGTGGCGAGGTTGATGCGCTGGCTTTCACCACCGGAAAGCGAGTTGCTCAGCCGGTTCAGGGTGAGATAACCCAGACCGACGTCTAACAAGAACTGGATACGGCTGTTTATTTCCGTCAGGATGCGGCGGGCGATGTCGGCGTCATGTGGTTCCAACTGGAGATTGTCGAAGAAGAGTTTCAGTTCCGTGATGGGCAAATCTACCAGTTGGGAGATATTCCGTCCGCCTACCCGTACATAGCCGGCTTCAGGTTTCAGGCGTGTGCCGTGGCATTTGGGACAAAGCGTTTTTCCGCGGTAGCGTGCCAGCATGACCCGGTATTGTATCTTGTACTGGTTCTCCTGCACCATTTTGAAGAAAGCATTGATGCCTTCAAAGTAAGGGGTGCCTTCCCATAACATGCGGCGTTGCTCATCAGTCAGTTCATAGTAAGGGGCGAATATGGGGAAACCGGCTTTCTCTGCCCCGTGTATGACCATGTCCCGCCATTCGCCCATCTTCTCGCCTCTCCAGCATACCACTGCACCGTCATAGACAGACAGAGACCGGTTGGGAATAACCAGATGTTCGTCGATGCCGATTACTCGTCCGAACCCTTCGCATTCGGGGCAGGCTCCGATGGGGGAGTTGAAAGAAAACATCTGGTCGTTAGGCTCTTCAAATGTAATGCCGTCTGCCTCAAATTTTGTGCTGAAGCGGTACAGGCAGGTACTGCCGTCGGCTTGGTAAAAGCGTAGCAGGCAGGCGCCGTCTCCCTCATACATTGCCGTTTCGGCTGAATCGGTCAGGCGGCTGACGGAATCTTTCTCTGAAGAAGCGGTCATGCGGTCTATCAGCAGGAAAACCGTATCTCCGGCTTCCGGCTTGTACTCATCGATACGTATCATTTTACCATTTACCTCCAGGCGGTTGAAACCTTGCTTCAGGTCAATTTCCAACTGCTGTTGCAGGGTGCGGTCTTCGCGTAGCAGGATGGGGGCCAATACGGTATATCTTGTCCCTTCCGGGTGTTCCAGCATGCATTTTACAATGTCTTCTGTGGAATGTTTTTTCACTTCTTGTCCGCTGACGGGGCTGAAAGTCTTTCCTACACGGGCATAGAGCAGCCGGAGATATTCATATATTTCAGTGGAGGTACCGACGGTGGAACGGGGATTGCGGCTGCTGACCTTTTGCTCGATGGCAATGGCAGGTGGAATACCTTTGATGAAGTCACATTCCGGCTTGCTCATTCGCCCAAGGAACTGCCGGGCGTAACTGCTGAGGCTTTCTACGTAACGGCGCTGGCCTTCTGCGTAGAGAGTATCGAATGCAAGTGAGGATTTTCCGGAACCGGACAGTCCGGTGATGACAACTAGTTTATTACGGGGAATTTCTACGTCAATATTCTTCAGGTTGTTGACGCGGGCTCCTTTTATGATAATTGATTTGTTTTCTGCCATATCAGGGTCACTTAAGCGATTTTGAGAATGCAAAGATAATGCAAACTGGGGAGCAGATAAAATGAAGTTCTCCATTTTTTTATGCCGGCGTGCAGCTTGTCTTTGCTTTTGAGGCAAAGATAGTTACAACTGTGAATTATTTCATCGGAAAGGTAAGGTTAAGATTTGTTATACTTTCAGATGACAGCCAAGTTACTTTAGGTAAAAACATTAAATTCGCCTCAACTCTTAATTGATAATCCAGGCATGATGAAGTATGATGTGAAATGGTTTCTTGTGGTGTTGATGTTAGGAACATGTCCCTTGGCATTGCAGGCCATTGACATCCGTGTCGAAATGGAGGCTTTGGCAGATAGCGCACGGAAAATCTTGGGGCGGAAACAGTTGCCTGTAGTAAATGCCCGATGGATGAAGCTGGCGCAGGAGCTGAATGATACGGCACAGATAAACGATGCTTACAACAACTTGACTTTGCATTATTATCAGCTGGGAAATATCGATACTTTAAAATCAGTGACTTACAAATACATGGACTGGTGTGTGGCATATAACCGGCCCAAGGACAGATATACGGCATGGCGCCAGTATATCCAGCGTATGACCGAGAAGGGGATGCAGGAGGAGGCTATGGCCGAAACTGACAAATTATATGAAGATGCCAAAAAGGGGAAAGACAGATACGGGCTGGCTTGTGCCGAGATGTGTATCGGTTACAATCATCGGGTGTTCGGAAACAATGTGGAGCTCTGTATAGAGTGCTATAACAACGCATTGGAACTTTTTGTGGAAGGTGAATATTACAGGGATGCGTACGTGGTGTTGCTCAATATCAGCCAGACCTATCTTTCACGCAGTGACTATGCAGAGGCCGAAGTTTATCTGGCAAAGCTGGCGCAGCTGGAAGAAAACATGAGGGAGGAGAATATAGAAACAGACGCTTCCTTGCATCTAAGGTTCTGTGAGTTCCGGGTAATCAGTTTGTTGGCAAGTAAAGGGAGAAAGGTTGCCGAACCTTATATGATGGAGACAGACCGGTTCTATAAGGAAAATCCGGAGAGTTCTACTCCTGAAGCCTGGTTTGGCTACAAGATTATGTGTTGCCGTGCTCTCGGCGATTTGAAGGGGAATATCGCTTATGTGGATTCCCTCATGAACTATCAGCGTTCGCTGGGCATTTGTTATCCGTATAACTTTTACATGAAAGCCCAATTGCAGGAGCAATTGGGAGACTATCGCTCGGCCAGTGACAGTTATAGGACTTATGCCAGTGTAAGCGATTCTATGCGTACGGCAGAATTGGATGATAAGTTGAGCGAATATACCGCACAGTATGAAGTGGACCGGTTGAAAATGGAGAAGCTGGAGCTGAGTGGCAAATTGACTCGCGGGCGTTTGGTCATGGCTTTGATTGCGGGTGGAGTGGTTCTGCTCCTTTTGCTGATGATTACTTACCTGTATATCCGTACCCTTTCCATGAACCGTAAGCTGGAAGCTGCCCGTATGGCGGTACATAAGATGGGGGAGGTGAAGAGCTCTTTTATACGGCATATTACGCATGAGATTCGTACTCCATTGAATTCAATTGTCGGTTTTTCTACTTTGCTGGCCCGGGAAGAACCGGATGAGGAGGAGAAAAAAGAATATGCGGCCCAGGTGGAAAGTAATAACACTTACTTGTTGGGGCTGATGGAGAATATCCTGACCATTGCGGACATGGATTCACAAATGATTGACATGTCATGGGAACCGGTAAATGTAGATAACTGTTGTAAGGAATGTGTTGATGAACTTCATTCTGCCCTAAAGCCGGGAGTGAGGCTGGAGTGTATCCCTTCGGGGATTTCTACTGTGTATGCAGCCCGTCCCTGGATGAAAATAGTGTTGACGGCTTTGCTTGACAATGCCGTTAAGTTTACGGAGAGAGGATATATACGTGTTTCCTGCAAAGAAGACAAGTCCCGCCGGGTGGTATGTTTTGTGGTAGAAGATACAGGGATTGGGCTGAAACAGGAGGAAGCGGAACATATCTTTGAACGCTTTTACAAAGTGGATACTTTCACTAAAGGTTCGGGACTGGGACTTGCCATTGCCCATGAAATAATGGCAATGATAGGTGGGCGGGTTTATTGGGACTCCACTTATCAGGGTGGGTGCCGGTTTGTAATGGAATGGCCTGTACAGGATAAACCTTGAGTATGAATAATTTTTTAGTATAAAAGCTATAGATAGAAAATGAGAGTAAGATTCCTATTATGTGTATTCCTTTGGTCTCTGATGGCGGGAGGAATGTTTGCGCAAGTGCAGAAAGCGTCTGCATATCCTAAACGTGAGTTTCGTGCCGCATGGATACAATCGGTTAACGGGCAGTTCCGTGGAATGCCGACCGAGAAATTGAAGCAGACCTTGATAGCCCAGTTGAATTCTTTGCAGGAGGCAGGCATCAATGCCATTATTTTTCAGGTACGTCCGGAGGCTGACGCGTTGTATGCCTCTCAGCTGGAGCCGTGGAGCCGATACCTTACCGGTGTGCAGGGTAAGGCACCCGACCCTTATTGGGATCCGATGCAGTTTATGATTGATGAGTGCCATAAACGTGGCATGGAGTTTCATGCATGGATTAATCCGTATCGTGTGAAAACGTCGTTGAAGAATGAACTGGCACCCGGGCATGTTTATAATATTCATCCGGAATGGTTTGTGACGTATGGTGACCAGTTGTTCTTTGACCCGGCTTTGCCGGAGAGCCGCCGCCACATCACTCTGGTGGTAGGTGATATTGTGTCGCGATACGATGTGGACGCTATTCATATGGATGATTATTTTTATCCTTATCCCATGAAAGGAAAAGATTTTCCGGATGATGCCAGTTTTGCCCGCTACGGTGGAGGTTTCACTGATAAGGGAGACTGGCGCCGCAGTAATGTGAATCTTTTGATAAAGAAAATACATGAAACGGTGCGTGAGATAAAGCCGTGGGTGAAGTTTGGTGTTTCTCCGTTCGGCATCTACCGTAACGAAAGCAGTGATCCGTTGGGCAGCAAGACAAGAGGTTTGCAGAACTATGACGATCTGTATGCTGACGTCCTGTTGTGGGCACGTGAGGGATGGATTGATTATAATATTCCCCAGATATATTGGCAGATAGGCCATCCGGTTGCCGATTATGAAACGTTGATAAAGTGGTGGGCCAAGAATACGGAGAATCGTCCTTTGTTTATCGGTCAGTCCGTGATGAACACGATACAGAATGCCGATCCCTCCAATCCTTCTGTCAATCAGCTTCCCCGGAAAATGGCGTTGCAGCGTGCTTACCAGACGATTGGCGGCAGTTGCCAGTGGCCGGCAAGTGCGGTAGTCGAGAATGCGGGCAAGTATCGGGATGCTTTGATGGCGGAATATCATAAATACCCGGCATTGCCTCCTGTATTCGATTTTATGGACAATGAGGCGCCCAATAAGGTTCGTAAGGTAAAACCGGTCTGGACTGCGGACGGGTATATCCTTTTCTGGACTGCTCCGAAATATAGGGAAGAAATGAACCGGGCCGTACAATATGTCGTTTACCGTTTTGATGCCAAAGAAAAAGTGGATATAGACGATCCCTCACACATTGTAGCCATAACTCGCGATAATTTCTATAAATTACCGTATGAGGATGGAAAAACAAAATATCGCTATGTAGTGACGGCGCTTGACCGGTTACATAATGAGTCGAAGTCTGTTGGGAAGAAAGTCAAACTTTAATACAGTATCAGTCCTGCTATCCCGCAGGCTATAATCATGCCTATCGGGTTGAGCTTGTATTTTTTGGTTCCCACAAACGCAACGAGGAAGATGATACAACTGACGATAAAGGAGTATATGTCTTCCGTGGGGGAACCGAAATTCTCTGCATTCATTAAAACCAGTGCAGCCGACGCCAGTAAACCGACTACTGCCGGACGGAGTCCGCTGAATACCGCTTCTACTGCCGGGTGCTTCTGATATTTCAGAAAAAATTTGCTGATAGTCAGCATCAGTATGAAAGAAGGAAGCACAACGGCAAAGGTAGCGACAACGGATCCCCAAACACTTCCTGTTGCCGTAAATCCCACGTATGTTGCCGAGTTGATGCCTATCGGACCGGGAGTCATTTGACTGATTGCCACAATGTCTGTAAACTCTTGCGGACTGAGCCAGTTGTAGCGGGTCACTACCTCTCCCTGTATCATGGAGAGCATGGCATATCCGCCGCCAAAACCGAATAGGCCTATTTGGAAGAAAGTGTAGAATAATTGTAAGTAAATCATGATTATCAGTGATTAGTATTGAATGGCACTCGCTTTTATACCTTTGACTTTAATTCTTTAATTCCTCGTTTTCCGGGCGTTTAAAACGTCCGAAAAGATATCCTCCGATACCGGCCGCGATAATAATCCAGATCGGGGAGAATCCCAGTAGCCAGATGAGCAGTGCCGAAACGACAGGTATCCAAATGTTGTGGCGATTGACTTTGGCTGATTTTGCCATACTGAAAGTCGGTGCGGCAATCAGTGCGACAACAGCCGGGCGAATCCCCTTGAATATGCGTTCTACCATGGTATTGTCCTTGAAATTATGAAAGAACAAGGCTATGGCAAGGATAATGAGAAATGAAGGCAGTATGGTACCTAACGCTGTAATTATACTTCCTCGGATTCCCCGTAAACGGTATCCTATAAAGATGGAGATATTGACAGCAAGGATACCCGGTGCCGACTGGGATATGGCGAGCAAGTCAATGAAATCTTCTTTGGCTATCCAGTTCCTTTTGGTCACAATCTCGTCTTCTATAAGTGGTACCATGGCATAGCCGCCTCCAATGGTAAATGCTCCGATTTTGAAGAAGATGGAGAACGCTTCGATATATATATTCATATTTAATGTAAAATAAGGTCATGTTGTAGGGTCGCTTTTCCCCTCTTTGCCTTGTTTGGCATATTGGCTGGGGCTTACCTTGAAATGTTTCTTGAATACCTCGCGAAAATACTTGGCATCACTGAAACCGGTCATTTCGGCAATTTCCGTGATGGAATGCCTGTGTTCCATCAGCAACTGGGAAGCACGTTTCAGTTTGATCAGTCGGATATAATCGCCCGGTGCCTCGTCTGTCAAGGCGGTTATCTTGTTGTAGAAGCTGGTACGGCTCATGTTCAGTAGGGTGCAGAGCATATCTACATTGAAACCGGGATTGTCCATATTCTCTTCCACATGTTTTTTGACGGTTGCTATGAATTTCCAGTCAAGGTCACTGGAGCAGTTGATGCATCCCGTGTCATGCTTGTCGTCATTCAATTCCAGATTGGCATATTTATGGCGCAGCAGGGCACGGTTATTGAGAAGATTGGCTATGGTTGCCCGCAATATGCCTATATTGAACGGTTTTACAATATACTCGTCAGCTCCGGTTTCCAAACCTTCAATAATGTTCTTGTCTGTGTTCAATGCAGTAAGCAGGATGATGGGGATGTGGGATGTTTCAATGTCATTCTTCAAGGCCTTGCATAATTCGTCACCCCGCATTTCGGGCATCATGATATCTGAAATAATGAGATTGGGAAGGTATTCCTTTGCAATGGTAAGCGCCATCTTGCCATTGGAGCATACTTGGATGTGGTATGTTTCCGACAAGGTGTTGCGTAAGTATTCTCTCAGTTCATCATTGTCTTCCACAATCAGAATCTTGGAACGATTTTCGTCATTTTGTGGCTGCTGTTTGCTTTTTTCATAAATGGCAGCCGGCAAGGAAGAAGTTACCGCATTGACAGGAACTCCAGAAGCCGTATAGACAACCCTTTCCGTATGGGGTTGAGGCCGGTGGATGGCTTTGCGGTAATGTTTCTCGCCTTTTGGGAAAATGACTTTGATATCAGAGCCTTTTCCTTCCGTACTGCTGAAGTTTAATTTTCCCTTGTGTATGGAAACGAGCTTCGATACCAGCAACAATCCGATACCGCTGCCGGTAACTTTGGAGTTGATGGCATTGCTGCCCCGGAAGTGCATTTTGAACAGTTTCTTTTGTTCTGACGAGGGGATGCCGATACCTGTATCTTTTACTTCAATGCTCCATGTATCTTCCGTCTCGGCTGCGTAGATGTGTACATTTCCTCCTTCGGGAGTGTATTTCAACGCGTTGGATATGATATTCTTCAGGATAGAGTCCATTTTGTCTTTATCCATCCATACGTTCATGTAGCGGAAATTACTCTCATAAGTAAGGGTGATATGTTTGATTTCGGCATACGAGCGGAAAGCATTGATTGTTTCTTCCATATAAGTGCTTAATTCGTATTCCGAGACATATAGATTGCCGGAATAGGTGTCTGCACGTTCAAAATTAATCAGGTTGGTGGTGAGACGCAGCAATGCATTGACATTGCGCAAGGCGGTATTCATGTTGTTGTGTCCGTTCTCGCTCAATGTTTCACGTTCAAGAAGTTCTTCCAATGGTGCTTTTATCAAGGGCAAAGGCGTACGGATATCATGCGCGGTGTTTACGAAGAAACGAATCTTTTCATCAGAGATCTTTCTCTGTTTGCGCATGACTATAATACGCAAAGTGACGCTTACCAGAGACAGGATGATGATGGCATACAGAATGAGTGCCCAGACACTCAGCCAGATGGGTTGCTCAATGACAATCTCCATGCTGCGTTCCTCAAGGACCACGCGGCGGTCCTCATTGGATATGGCACGTACGCGTAGAGTATATTGACCGGGGCTTAAGTTGGTGAAACGGATAATATTTTCTTGTCCGGGACGGCTCCAGCCATCGTAAAAGCCTTCCAGTTTCCAGGAATATAATATCAGTGAAGGGTAGTCATAGTTGATGGAAGATACTTGCAACGAGAAGATATTCTGGTTGTACTTCAAGCGTAATGTTTCAGTATCGTCAATATCTATGGTCAATGGGGAGCCTTGGTCCTTGGGATATACAGTCTGATAGAATACTCTTAAATCACTGAATACCATTTTGAAATTGTAGTCACGGGGTAATAGCATGTTTTTGTGGAATTCAATGGCGCCGTCCGTGCTTCCGAATATGAAATTCCCATTCTTTCTCAAGGTTCCGGAGGAGGAATTAAAGTGGTCTGACTTCAGGCCTTGTTCTTTTGTCCAGTTATGGAACGTCTTTTCTATGGGATTGAAACTGGTCAGACCACTTTCGGTGCTTAGGAAGATATCCCTGTTCCCATCGTATAGAATGGTGTATATATTGTTGGATATCAAGGCGCAGTTGTCTTTGTGATGATGTTCAAACGTGTTCTTGTCGGCATTGTAAATCAATAGGCCCGCATTGTTGGTACCGATATATAATAAGCCGTCAGGAGTCTGGTACAATGAATAAATATAGTAAGATTCTACAGGCATTTGTATATAGTGATATTTGCCGGTTGCCTTTTCCAGCAAATAGAGCCCGGTAGCCGTACCTATCCACATGTGTCCGGGATCCTTTTCCACAATGGCCGTAATGCCGTTCAATCCGGGGAAAAGCCGTATGTTTTTATGTACATAGTCTATTTCTTTCAAATTATAATAACCGCCCGACCATACATTGCCGTCTGATGCTTTTACCATGGCACGGATGTATTTGTCCGGCCGAATATTCAATTTGCCGAATAGGGATGGAGTGAAATAGCTGACGGCCAGCTTTTTCTTGTCTATCTGATAAATACCGGAACTATAGCCTCCTGCCCAGATAATGCCGGGGGATACTTCGCACAAGGATATGAAAGTATTGTTCTTGATGGGGGCCGTGTCAAATCCGCTGAGGAAAGAGTGCCATTGCTGTGTTTTGCTTTCATACAGGCTTATGCCGTTATTGGTGGCAAACCACAGGTCGCCGTCTGCATCTTCGATGATTGTGTTCACTTGGTCGTTGATAAGTGATTGTTTGTTGCCTATGGAATGTTTTATCCATTGATAGTCTGAATACTTGTTGTTGCGTACGGTTATCCCGATGGGATAGTTGGCCATCCAGATACGTTGGCTTTCATCTATGTACAGGTCATTTATGTTATTCCCGTTCATTGCATTGTAACGGTTATAGTCAGCAATGATGTATGGAACGCATTCATGGGATTCTGTATTCATTTTATAGACTCCGGCGCCGTCAGTGGCGATAAGAATCTCCTTGTCGTTCAAAGCTTTGATACAGTTGATGCTGACGTCCATCAGTCCGGCATCCAGATGCATGACTTTATGCAGTTGCATGTCATAAACATATATTCCCCGTTGGAATGTTCCGATAAAAACTTTATTGGAAAGCTTGTGATAGTATAATTCGTTGATTTGTATATTCAGAGTGTCTAATTGCTCACAAGGGCTGAGGCTCAACCTGTTATTTTGCAGCTCGGCATAGTGGATGCCTACGTCTGTTCCGATGAAATAGTGTATAGAGTCTATTTGTGCGATATCCGTGATGCTTTCTTTGATTTCATTCTTGATGAATACCACCTTTTGTGAATTGTTGTCGTACAGATACAAGGCTTCCTCGTTACAAAGCCATACCACATTGTTGGTATCGATAAAACCGTAGCTGATGGGGGTAGGACGCCCTTTGATTTCACTTTCCGGCAATTTATACACCAGTTGGAAACGGTCGTGCTTGGTGTCATGACGGAATACGCGCCCTTTTTTGCCTATTACCCATAACTCTCCTGTAGAATCGAGGTAAAGCCAATTCAGATTCATCATGGAGTTGACCTCCTCGTCGCCGTCCATCAACTTATATTGCTTGAATTCTTTTCCGTTATAGCGGTCTATGCCATCATGAGTGAGAAACCACATATAGCCTTTAGGGTCTTTCTGGATTGCATATACCCTTCTGTTGCTGAGTCCGTTTTCCACCCCGATATATTTATATGTCTGGGCTATACTTGTAAGGGGGAGCAGTAATAGTATGCAGTAAAATAGGTATTTTCTCATAATGGTTGATGACGTTTGAGTGTTATATACCAGTCGGGGGAGATTCTAAAAACTAACACAAAAGTAATATTTTTGTTTGAGATAAGCAAAAAAGAATATGAAGAAGAGGGAGATGATGATGTAGTGAGGAGCAGGAGTAGATAGAGTCGGATAAATGAAATGTGCCAAGTTCCCGACAAGACGGGGACTTGGCACATTATCATATAATGGCGTTTACTGCCTTATTTACTTTTTCATTTTTTCTTCTACCCACTTGCGGGCATTGACGAAAGCTTCCATCCAAGGAGTCACTTGGTCGCTGTTCATGCGGTCTGCAGGATAACAACCGTTCTGCCAGGGGAAGATGGAACGTTCCAGATGGGGCATGATGGCCAGATGACGTCCGTCGGCACTTGCCAAGGCCGCTACGGAATAATCCGAACCGTTCGGGTTGGCGGGATATTCATCATACGTATATTTTGCCACTACATTGTACTTGTCCTCATCGTAAGGCAGAGAGAATTTTCCTTCACCGTGGGCTACCCAGATACCTAGTTTGCTGCCGCTTAATGAACCGAACATGACACTGCGGTTGGTAGGAATGGTAAGGCCGAGGAAGCGGGATTCGAATTTGTGGGAATCGTTATGCAACATCTTGCCTTTCTTCTCGAGTTCCGGATTGATAAGGTTGAGTTCCATCATCAGCTGGCAACCGTTGCAGACACCCAGTGAAAGCGTATCTTCACGTGCATAATACTTGTCGAGCGCTTCTTTGGCTTTCGGGTTGAACAGGAAAGCACCTGCCCAGCCTTTGGCAGAGCCGAGAACATCAGAGTTGGAGAAACCGCCGCAATAAACAATCATGTTTACGTCTTCCAGAGTTTCACGTCCGCTGATAAGGTCGGTCATGGTGACGTCTTTTACATCGAAGCCGGCAAGGTAGAGTGAATAAGCCATTTCGCGCTCTCCGTTCGTACCCTTTTCGCGGATGATAGCCGCACGGATACCTGTCGGTGTACGGCGGTCCGGATCAATGCCATATTGAGAGAACTTACCCTTGAACGGCGGCATGAAGGCAAATTCCACAGGTTGCATCTTGTAATTTTCAAAACGCTTCTTGGCGCAGCCGTTCATGGATTGCTTACGGTCGAGCAGGTAAGAAGAAGAGTACCATACGTCACGCATGTAGTCGATGCCGAACTGATAGGTAGCATCGCCTTTTGATACGAGGATGTGACGTTCGTCTGTCGGCTTACCGAGTTTCACGTAACCTACACCTGCATCTTCAAGTATCTGCTTCACTTCTTCTTTATGCTTGTCGCTTATTTGGATAACGATACCCGGATTCTCGGCGAACAGAATTTTGATAAGGTCTTGTTCCTTGATTTTGTCAAGGTTGATTTCCATACCACCTTCTACATTGGAGAAACACATTTCAAGCAAGGTTGTAATAAGACCGCCGGCTGAAATATCGTGTCCGGCAAGGATGAGTCCTTTGTCTATCAATGTCTGTACGGCAAGGAATGCATCGCGGAAGTATTCGGGATCCTGTACGCAGGGCACTTCGTCTCCTACTTTGCCCAATGCCTGTGCAAAAGCGGAACCGCCGAGTTTCAGCTGGTCAAAACTGAAGTCGATATGATAGATGGTCGTTTTTTCATTGTTGACAAGAACCGGAGAAACCACTTTTTTGACGTCAGAGACTTCACCGCCCGCAGAAACGATGACCGTACCCGGGGCAATAACCTTGCTTCCGTCAGGATATTTCTGGGTCATGGAGAGGGAGTCCTTACCTGTCGGTACATTGATTTGCAGTGCGCAGCAGAAATCACTTAATGCTTTGACGGCGGTGTACAGACGTGCGTCTTCGCCTTCCTGTGAGCGGCAGGGCCACATCCAGTTGGCCGAGAGGGAAACGCTGTCCAGACCTTCGGCAAGGGGCGCCCAGATCAAATTGGTCAACGCTTCGCTGACAGAAAGGATGGAGCCGGCAGCCGGGTCGGCAAGTGCGGCTTGTGGAGCATGGCCGAGAGAAGTCGCGATACCCTTTTCGCCACGGTAGTCCAGAGCTACGACACCGCAGTCGCTTAATGGCAACTGAAGCTCGCCCTGGCACTGCTGGCGGGCTATTTTACCTGTTACGGAACGGTCCACTTTGTTGGTCAGCCAGTCTTTGCAGGCAACGGCTTCCAGCTGGAGCACGTTGGTGAGGTATTCGTGCAATTGGGAGAGTTCGTATTTCGGCATTTCATAATGACGTTCCACAGTCTTGTCCACCATGTATGTTTTGGGGGAAGAGCCGAACATCTGCTCTACTGCGAGGTCGAACGGACGTACGCCGTCAGCCTGCTGGAAAGCGAAACGATGGTCTCCGGTAGTTTCACCTACTACATACATCGGAGCACGCTCGCGTTCGGCCACTTTACGTACGTGTTCAATGGCTTCCTCCTCAATCAGCAAGCCCATACGTTCCTGGCTTTCATTGGCAATGATTTCTTTGGCGGACAAAGTCTTGTCACCGATGGGCAATTTGCTCATATCGATTAAACCGCCGCATTCTTCTACCAATTCGGACAAACAGTTGACGTGTCCGGCTGAACCGTGGTCATGGATGGAAACCACGGGATTAGTCTCTTCTTCGCAAAGTGCGCGTACCACATTATAAGCACGTTTCTGCATTTCGGCATTGGCACGCTGTACGGCATTCAACTCAATGCCACTGCTGTAACGTCCGGTATCTACAGAAGATACGGAGCCGCCGCCCAGACCGATGCGGTAGTTGTCGCCGCCGATCACCACTACTTTGTTTCCGGCTTCCGGGGAGCCTTTCAGACAGTCGCGTTGCGTACCGTAACCTACACCGCCGGCAAGCATGATTACTTTGTCGTAACCGTAAACTTCTTCTTTCTCTTTATGTTCGAAAGTAAGCACGGAACCGCAAATCAGCGGTTGGCCGAATTTGTTGCCGAAGTCACTGGCACCGTTGGAGGCCTTGATCAGGATCTGTTCCGGAGTCTGGTATAACCATTCGCGTACCGGCAGGATTTCTTCCCAGGGACGTCCTTCATCGGTACGGGGATAAGAAGTCATATAGACAGCTGTTCCGGCAATCGGCCAGGAACCTTTACCGCCGCCCATACGGTCACGGATTTCACCTCCTGTACCTGTAGATGCACCGTTGAACGGTTCTACGGTGGTGGGGAAATTGTGTGTCTCGGCTTTCAGGGAAATCACACTCTTGATGTCTTTCACCTGGAAATAGTCGGGTTTGGAGTGGTCTGCCGGGGCAAACTGCTCAATCACCGGACCTTCGGCAAAAGCTACATTGTCTTTGTAGGCGGAAATGATTTTATTGGGATTTTCCTGTGTAGTCTTTTTAATCATCTGGAAGAGGGAAGACTCTTGTTCCACTCCGTCAATGATGAATGTTCCACCAAAGATTTTGTGACGGCAATGCTCGGAATTGATTTGAGCAAAACCGAATACTTCGGAGTCTGTCAGAGGACGTCCCAAGTCCTTTTCTACTTTCTTGAGATATTCCATCTCCTCTTTGGACAAGGCCAAGCCCTCTTTTTCGTTATAGGCTTCAAGGTCCTCGATGTGAATGATGGGTTCCGGCTGACGATTGGTTGTAAATACATGCTGGTCCAGTCCCTTGTACATACGTTGCAGCATCGGGTCGTGGTCTGCATTCTCGTCTTTTACGGGGAAATATTCCTCGATACGGACGATGCCGTTCAGACCCATGTTCTGGGTGATTTCCACGGCGTTAGTACTCCAAGGAGTAATCATTTCACGGCGCGGGCCGACGAAATGTCCTTTCAGGTTGTCTTCACTTTCGGGGGCGGCTTCTCCAAAAAGCCAACAGAGTTTGTCGCTGTCTGCCTGGGTAAGTTCGTGGTCACACTCTACGGCAATCACGCTCTTGGATGGGGTTCTGAAAAAAAGAATCATACTTATATTTACGATTTGACGATTTACGATTTGGCGATTGAAGTTACTAATAGTTAGTTTCTTCATCTTTTCTTCTTTCTGGGTGCAAAGATATACAAAATCAGTGGGGAGGAGAAGGAAATGGAAAATAAAAAACGTATGCGGTTTTACTTCTTAAAAATCTTTTCGGTCGAAAAAACGTTAACACTATTCGTTCGTCTCATAAAAAAGTACGATATTTGCAGCCATGATTCAGATAGAGACCATATTTGACATATTGTGGAAAGGGTTCATAATCGGTGTTATTGTGTCCGCACCGTTGGGACCTGTGGGCGTACTGTGTATCCAGCGCACTTTGAATAAAGGACGATGGTATGGTTTTGTTACAGGCATAGGAGCTTCGCTGAGTGATATTGCTTACGCCTTGTTGACGGGTTATGGCATGAGTTTTGTCTTTGATTATGTCAACAAGAACATTTTCTATCTGCAGCTTTTCGGAAGTATTCTGTTATTGGTTTTTGGAGTCTATACTTTCCGCAGCAATCCGGTACAGTCCATCCGGCCGGTTTCCACCAATAAGGGGTCTTATTTCCACAACTTCATAACGGCTTTTGCCGTCACCCTCTCCAATCCGCTGATTATTTTCCTGTTTATCGGCCTTTTTGCCCGTTTTGCTTTTGTCAGTGAAGGGATATTGGTCTTTGAGGCGGTTACCGGATATCTGGCCATTGCATTGGGTGCTTTGGCCTGGTGGTTTGGCATTACTTTTTTTGTAAATAAAGTCCGTAAGCAATTCAACCTGCGTGGCATTTGGATGTTGAACCGTATTATCGGAAGCATTGTCATGGTGGTGTCTGTGCTTGGGCTGGTGTTCACGCTGATGGGCGAGTCGCTGTACTGAGTGGAAAGGTGAAAATTCATAATTCATATATCTTATCGTGAAGATTGCACAACAACTGAAAGAAAAGAACATAGCCGAATACCTTATATATATGTGGCAGGTAGAGGACTTGATTCGTGCCAACAAGTGCGATATCGATGAAATATGCCGCAACATTATTTCCCGTTATCCGGTAGAAGAACATGCCGGGCTGGAAGAATGGTACGGTAATCTGACCGAGATGATGCGTGCCGAAGGAGTGAAGGAGAAGGGGCATCTGCAAATAAACCGTAATGTCATCCAGAATCTCACGGAGCTGCATGCCGGATTACTGGCATCGACTAAATATCCGTTTTATAACGCAGCCTATTTCAAGGCATTGCCGTTCATTGTGGAGCTGCGCCAGAAGGGGGGGGAGCAGGAGGAATCCGAGCTTGATACCTGTTTCGAGGCACTCTACGGGGTGCTGCTGCTGCGGTTGCAAAAGAAGGAGATCAGCCGGGGCACAGCCAAGGCGATAGAGGCTATCAGCGGCTTCATTTCGCTGCTTGCCAATTATTACGACAAGGAGAAGCGGGGAGAGCTGGAATTGGAATAAGAAAAAATTGTTCATCGTAACATAAATATTTATAAGCGTAACTTTTTAAATGAATATTTTAGTAACCGGTGCCAACGGTCAGCTTGGCAATGAGATGCAAGTATTGTCACGGGAAAATCTGCAGCATACCTATTTTTTCACTGACGTACAGGAATTGGATATTTGTGACGAGCAGGCGGTCCGTGCTTTCGTGGCAGACAACCGGGTGGATGTAATTGTGAACTGTGCTGCCTATACAGCGGTCGATAAGGCTGAAGACAATGCGGAACTTTGTGATAAGTTGAACCATCTTGCGCCGGGTTATCTGGCGTCCGCAGCCGAGGCTTGCGGTGCTGCATTGATACAAGTCTCTACAGATTATGTATTTGACGGGACGGGACATATACCTTATACGGAAGAGATGACTCCTTGTCCCAACTCCGTTTACGGTTCCACTAAGCTGGACGGTGAGCGGGCAGTGATGGAGAAGTGCAGCCGTGCGATGATTATCCGTACGGCATGGTTGTATTCTGTTTACGGAAATAACTTTGTAAAGACCATGCTTCGTTTGGGGCGTGAGCGTGAAACACTGGGGGTTGTTTTTGACCAAATAGGTACACCGACTTATGCTAAAGATTTGGCATGTGTTATCTTTGAGGCTATCAATCATGGTATTGTTCCGGGTATTTATCACTTCAGCGATGAAGGCGTTTGTTCATGGTATGACTTTACTTTGGCGATACATCGCATAGCCGGCATATCAACTTGTAAAGTAAGTCCTTTGCATACAGACGAATTTCCTGCTAAAGCACCACGTCCTAATTATTCAGTCTTGGATAAAACAAAAATAAAGAAAACATTCGGCATTGAAATCCCCCATTGGGAGGAGAGTCTAGTGGCATGTATGAAGAAACTTTAAGATAATGGCACAGAAGAAGAAAACTTATTTAACGTTCGGTGCTTGCCTCGCTATAGGGATGACTTTTGGCATTATCATGCATAAACTAGTCATGGGTATTGCTATTGGCTGCGCATTAGGTGTCTATTATGAGAGGAAAAACAAGCAAGATAAAAAAGATGATATATGATTAACGAGATAGAAAGACGAAGAACGTTTGCGATTATCGCACACCCGGATGCCGGTAAGACGTCGTTGACCGAGAAGCTGTTGCTTTTCGGCGGACAAATCCAGGTGGCCGGTGCTGTAAAGAGCAATAAGATAAAGAAGTCGGCAACGTCGGACTGGATGGATATTGAAAAACAGCGTGGTATTTCCGTTACTACTTCCGTGATGGAGTTCGACTACCACGACTACAAGGTGAATATCCTCGATACTCCGGGTCACCAGGACTTTGCCGAAGATACTTATCGCACGCTGACGGCTGTAGATAGCGTTATCATCGTGGTGGACGGTGCGAAAGGTGTGGAAACGCAGACACGCAAGCTGATGGAAGTCTGCCGTATGCGTAATACGCCGGTGATTATCTTCATCAACAAGATGGACCGTGAAGCCAAAGACCCGTTCGACCTGCTGGACGAGCTGGAGGAGGAGCTGCACATCCACGTGCGTCCCTTGACCTGGCCTATCGAGAGCGGCGTCCGTTTCAAAGGTGTCTATAATATCTACGAGCATAACCTCAATCTTTACCAGCCCAGCAAGCAGGTAGTGACGGAGAAGGTGGAAGTGGATATCCATACCGAGGAACTGGACAATCAGATTGGCGCTCAGTTGGCTGACAAGCTACGCGGGGAACTGGAACTGATAGACGGTGTTTATCCCGAATTCGATAAGGAAGAGTATCTGAAGGGTGAGCTGGCTCCCGTATTCTTCGGCTCGGCACTGAATAATTTCGGTGTGCAGGAACTGCTGGATTGCTTTGTGGAGATTGCTCCCAGTCCCCGTCCCGTGAAGGCTGAAGAGCGTGAGGTGGAGCCGGAAGAGCCAAAATTCACCGGATTCATCTTTAAGATAACCGCCAATATCGACCCGAATCACCGTTCATGTATCGCTTTCTGCAAAATCTGCTCCGGCAAGTTTATACGCAATGCCCCGTACTTGCATGTACGTCACGGCAAGACAATGCGTTTCTCGTCGCCCACGCAGTTCATGGCGCAGCGCAAGACGACTGTCGATGAGGCTTGGGCGGGAGATATTATCGGTCTGCCGGATAACGGTACGTTCAAGATCGGCGATACGCTGACCGAAGGCGAGGCGCTCCACTTCAAGGGACTTCCGAGTTTCTCGCCGGAGATGTTCAAATACATTGAGAATGCCGACCCGATGAAGCAGAAACAGCTTGCCAAGGGTATCGACCAGCTGATGGACGAAGGTGTGGCGCAGTTGTTCGTCAACCAGTTCAACGGGCGTAAGATTATCGGTACGGTGGGGCAGTTGCAGTTTGAGGTCATCCAGTATCGTCTGGAGAACGAATACAGCGCGAAGTGCCGTTGGGAACCGCTCAGCCTCTACAAGGCGTGCTGGATTGAGAGCGATGATGCGGCAGAGCTGGAAGCCTTCAAGAAACGCAAATACCAGTACATGGCGAAAGACCGCGAGGGTAGGGATGTGTTCCTGGCCGACAGCGGATATGTGTTGCAGATGGCGCAGATGGACTTCAAGCATATCAAGTTCCACTTTACGAGCGAGTTCTAAGCTATATGCCTCCTGCCGATTTCCGGGTATGGATAATGCAGGCTAAAGAGAAATATGGGTGAAGAGGTACAAAGTGATGAAAAACTTTGTACCTCTTTATTTATTGTGGGAAGAAAGTGTTACCTTTGTTTCTGCAACGATTAACCTGCATTGATTATGAAGACTGTTGAAGTAAACTCGTTCCTTACCGATTTTACACCTTACTTATTATAAACACAAAATTTCAAACAGTAACAAGGGTACGAAACTATTAGGTGGCATTAAGATAAATTAAGCCCGTAATTTTTTTACGGAAATCCTTTTCCGTATCTTTGTCTTCTGAAAGTTAAGCCAATAGAAATATGTTAGTAAGATTTGCTGTTACCAACTATCGTGGATTTGCAGACCGCATTGAGTGGGATTTGTCAAGTCCGGCTAATTATGAGTTCAATAAAAACGCTATCAAAGACGGTATCATAAAAAATGGTATTGTATATGGACCGAACGGATCGGGTAAAACAAACTTCAGTTTGGCCTTATTCGATATTGAGAACCATTTGTCGCCCAAATGGAAGAAGATAGATTATTATGTGAATTTTATTTATGCCGGAAAGAAAGAGGGAGTAGTGGAGTTCGAATATACATTTAGGTTTGAGAACGAGATAGTTGTCTATGCCTATTCTAAAAATGCCGGTGGTATATTAGTGTCTGAATCGCTTCGGGTGGACGATAATTGGGTTTTTGAACGGAAGAATGGTTCTTTTTGCATAGACAAGCAACAGTTTCCTATGGAAGAAACCATAGAGAATAACCTCGGAAGCAATGCAAATAACGTGTCGATAGTCAATTTCTTATTGACTTCCTACCCTTTGGGCAAAGAGCACTACTTGATAAAACTCAGTAAGTTTGTCAACTCGATGCTTTGGTTTCGGAATCTTGATACAAGGGAATTTATCGGACTGGAAACAACTGCAATGAACCTTGATGAGTTTATCATTGCAAACGGATTGCTTGAAGACTTCTCAAATTTCCTGCGGAGAGTCAGTGGTCAAACGTTCCGGCTTGTTGCACATACGCCTGTCGATAAACAAATACTTTGTGATATAGGCGGTTCGGAAATTCCTTTCTACTTGGTTGCATCTACGGGAACCAGATCACTGCAATTACTTTATTTTTGGATGAAGCGAATGAGTGAAGCGTCATTTGTCTTTATTGACGAATTTGATGCGTTCTATCATTTCCGTTTAGCCTTTGAAGTGTGCAAAATGTTGTTCAATATGAATTGCCAGATATTTACGTCTTCACATAACACGTATTTGATGACCAATGACCTGCTGCGTCCGGACTGTAATTTCATCTTGAATGAAAATAAGATAAAACCTTTGTGTGACTGTACGGATAAAGAGTTGAGGTTTGGGCACAATATCGAAAAACTTTTCCGGGGTAATACTTTCAAGGTATGATACTATTTATTTTTGAAGGTAAGAAATGTGAGCCTCGTCTTTTTGAGACTTTGAAACATTTGTTTTTCGCCAAAGAAACAGAGCCGTTTGTATGTACTTATAACAGTAATATTTATTCTTTATATTCAAAGTTAAAGGGGTATGATGTCTTTGAAAATGTTACAGCAAGCGGAAATACGGTAACTATACTTAATGATATATTGCAAAAGAACGGGGATGATACTCTTGCTGATATTCTGGAAGTGGATGTTTCTGAAATATTCTTGTTTTTTGATTATGATTTTCAAGAATCCCGATTGACATTGGAAGAGAACAACCGACATATCGGTGAAATGCTGGAGTATTTTGACGATGAAACCGAAAATGGGAAATTGTATATCAATTATCCGATGGTGGAATCTGTGTTCTATACCAAGCAACTGCCGGATGAGGATTATCTGAGTTATGACGTTACTCGTGAGAAATGTCATAATTTTAAATCCTTGGTTTGTGATTTTTCTTTTTATAATTCTTTTGAGCTTTTGCTTATATCAGGTAATAAAAATGAGAAAGAGGAAAAGAAGTTGCTGAAACAACAGACTGCTAAAGAAAATTGGCTGCATTTGACCGATATGAATGTTCGGAAGGCAAACTTCATTTGTGTAGGTGTTGATGCTATACCTGCTTTAAAAGAAAATCTCGCTCAGAGCAACATATATGAAAATCAACTGGCTAAGTATGTAAATACAGAAAATTGCAGAGTAGCTGTCTTGAACTCATTTCCGATATTTTTATATGATTATTTTAGGGATATACCCAATTTGTGTTGATTTATTGGGACAAAAAGTCTGTGATTTCTCCTGTTCTCAATTCTGTTTTGCTACTAATATAACCTCGGTCTTATAGTGAGCCCTATTCAGTCGTATACTGAATTCTCCCCACCACTTCAGCAGGTGTTCTGGGAGGGGATGGACTGTGACGGTTTGATGGCTTGAAACGGATGTTTTTGGGCTTTGAAATGTTGTTACAAAATGAAATAAGAAACTGATTGGTGACACGGCTTCATTTAAAAAATCAACTAAAATAGAAAATAAGCCTTAAAGAGGTGAGGGTATTACAGAAAAGTTTTCGGTTCATTTTGCCTACACTCCGTCACTTTTGCCCTGCATCTCCCTGTTCATCGGCATTTATGCGGTGTAGGCAACCGTGTAGGCAAGTGACGGCAAATGGTTTGCCAGCACGCTTATTTATTCTTGTTTTGTTACAAATACTTGCATCAACTTTATAATAATCAGATTTTTGTCTATTCGTTTATTTTGCGTTTTTCATTGTATGGAAATAACTTTTATTAACGTCGATTTTAAGCCAATTCGGCACTTTACCATTCAAGAATCTCTTGTCTGATGACTGATTCTTGCATCCGGTGCCATGCGTGCTCCTTGATTGGCGTGTAGTGCATCCGGATTCATCCTTTAGGAAACAGGTGTCTTTTCTTTGCAGGGCTTATACTTAATGCGGAAAGGTATCATGTAGAATGCTTGCAGGCCTTATGTAACACTTCGTCCCACGTACGTGTGCCCGCCGGTTCAGGCATGTAAACCGGCGAGCCCGCGTGCCTGAACCGACGGGCCCACGTACCTGGGACGAAGCGTTGAATAAGCTGTCAGCATAAAAGGTATAAGGCAGACGAGGATTTATGGTTAATCTTTTTATGGAAATGAAGCAAACAAGTCAAGGATTTGTTCAGAACTGAAAAAGCCAACTTATCCATAATCGGGTAGGTTGGCTTTTTGCTTGTAACAGAATAGATAATGTTACATCTTAATATAAGTATATTTATCGTAATATTCTCCGTTTGGTTCTACTACTTCATAAATCAAAGTTTTAGATGTTAAAGTTAGTATTGTACAGTTTTCACCATCATATTTAAAACTCTTCCCATTTAGTGTGATTGTTTCCGATTCGCTATATTGCCAAGCACCATTATCATAGTAATAGGTAGAAATAGAATATTGGTTTTCTCCCACTTTCTTTATTTCCATTTTTGTACTTGCATCGCGGTCATTGGGATTATAAGGGTCTGGGTCTGTACTCCAAGGTTCTTTATTACCGTTGTATAATTCCCATCCTTCACCATAGTCATAATACCAAGTTCCTTCCAATGAAGCGGATATTTCTTTTTCATCATCATCACTACTGCAAGAAGCAAAATTCACACACATTACTACGGCTAATAAAGCCATTCCAATTAATCTGAATGTTTTCATTTTTAATCTAAGTTTATTTGTGCCTCTATGTTCCCAATAGATAGCATTAATAAATAAGTTCAGAATAAGCATGAGGAACACAACAAGAAGCTGCATACTTATTAATTGATAGATAGACTGTCTGTTTTTTACCATAGTATTATAGCCAATGTTCCCTATTGACTGTTACAAAATAAAAGAAGCGTGGGAACTATTGCTATTACTACTGTGAGGCACTTTTGTTTCCAAAAGCTTCTGGACGCCTAAGGTGAGTAATAAACAATAGCCCACGCCAAACGATATATAGGCTATCCTTGTAAGATAGGTATATAACATTGACGTGAGCGTTCTTGCTTATTATCCTCACCTAGTTGAAATTGTCCAGATTCCACAGTAGGATAATATGTAAAACGCTCTTTATTAACTAATATGTCCTTCTAACTTTCTATCTCAATAGGTCATTAGAATTGGCACAAAGTTACTAAATTACGTTTGATTAGCAAGAACTATTGTTTATTAAATCACCTGGTAAGCTGTTCTTCCTTATAACTTCAAGTAGGTAGAAAATTCAGAAGTAGGCATATAAAAGCAAATTTCTGAATAATTCCACCTAGCTAAAGATTAGAAACTCAAACAGTCATAAGTTTGTAGAATTTCTTCCTGTCTTAATCCTAAATATCTTTTGGTAATAGCAACTGAACTATGATTAAACAGTTCCATCAACTTAACTAAAGCAAGTTCCGCATTATCACTATTAATATTCTACACCTGTCTGCCAAAGGTCTTTCTAAACGAATGGCAACTAAAGTTATCAATATGCAGCCTATATTTTTTCTTTAGTTCTTTAAGAATGACATTTATTCTTTGAATAGTAAAAATAGTTCCTTTTTGACTAACTAATATAGGTGCATTAATTCCAATAGGATTTATAGCCTTATAACAGTCTGTAATATGTCTTTTAAGCTGTGAATTGATACGGATAGTTTTAGGACAAATGATTCCTATGCGGCATTTTTGTGGCATAGGAACCATTGTTGTTTTAGCATCTTTTATATCTTTAGGGAAACAATTTTTCGGTAATAATCACTAATTTCGAACGATTTTTTGTAAAACCTGTCAAACAACTAATAAATTATAATATGGAAAACTTGAATACAGCGCTTCTGCTGATGGTAGTAGGCATGTCAACGGTCTTCGCTATCCTGCTGATTGTTATCTACTTAGGAAAGGCCCTTATAGCACTTGTGAATAAATATGCACCAGAAGAAACAGTACCCGCAAAAGCCGGTGCCAATACTCCTGCGCCTGTCCCCGGAAATATATTGGCGGCAATCAGTGCTGCTGTAACAGTGGTGACACAAGGTAAGGGGAAAGTTGCGAAGGTTGAGAAGATTTAAAAATATGGAATACTGGGAATGCGGATAATGAGGCATGAAGTACGAAATATGAACTGTGAAGTAAAACTTAAATATATAAAACACACACCGAATTATTTAGTATGAAAAAAGAAATTAAATTCAGTTTGGTATTCAGGGATATGTGGCAGAGTGCCGGAAAATATGTACCCCGCGTTGACCAGCTGGTGAAAGTAGCTCCTGCCATTATTGAGATGGGTTGTTTTGCGCGTGTAGAAACCAATGGCGGAGGTTTTGAACAAGTTAATCTGTTATTTGGGGAGAATCCGAATAAGGCTGTGCGTGAATGGACGAAACCGTTCCACGAGGCCGGAATTCAGACACACATGTTGGATCGCGCTCTCAATGGCCTTCGTATGAGTCCTGTTCCTGCAGACGTACGTAAGCTGTTTTATAAAGTGAAGAAAGCACAAGGTACGGATATCACACGTACTTTCTGTGGATTGAATGATGTACGCAACATTATTCCTTCCATCACCTATGCCAAAGAGGCGGGGATGATTTCGCAATGCTCGCTTTGCATTACCCATTCTCCTATCCATACGGTAGAGTATTATACTGATATGGCATTGAAGCTTATTAAGGCGGGAGCCGATGAAATCTGCATCAAGGATATGGCAGGTATCGGACGCCCGGTTTCTCTGGGCAAGATTGTAGCGAACATCAAGGCGGCCCATCCCGATATTCCCGTACAGTATCATAGCCATGCCGGCCCGGGATTCAATATGGCAAGCATTCTCGAAGTTTGTGAGGCCGGTTGTGATTATATTGACGTAGGTATGGAACCTCTTTCTTGGGGTACGGGGCACGCCGATTTGCTCAGTGTACAGGCTATGTTGAAAGATGCGGGATTCCAGGTGCCTGAAATCAACATGGAGGCGTATATGAAGGTACGTGCCCTCATCCAGGAGTTCATGGATGATTTCCTTGGCCTGTACATCAGCCCGAAGAACCGTTTGATGAATTCGCTGCTGATTGCTCCGGGACTTCCGGGGGGCATGATGGGCAGTTTGATGGCAGATTTGGAAACAAACCTTGAATCTATCAATAAGTACAAGGCAAAACGCAATCTGCCGTTTATGACACAAGACCAGCTACTCATCAAGTTGTTCAATGAGGTGGCTTACGTCTGGCCGCGTGTAGGATATCCTCCGTTGGTGACTCCGTTCAGCCAGTACGTGAAGAACCTCTCCATGATGAATGTCATTGCCATGGAAAAAGGCAAGGAACGTTGGGGTATGATTGCCGATGATATTTGGGATATGCTGTTGGGCAAGGCGGGTAAACTGCCGGGTCAGCTGGCGCCCGAGATTATTGAGAAGGCAGAACGTGAAGGACGCAAGTTCTTTACGGGGAATCCGCAAGACAACTATCCGGATGCACTGGACAAGTATCGTAAGATGATGAAGGAGAACAAATGGGAGTCGGGTGAGGATGATGAAGAACTCTTTGAGTACGCTATGCATCCGGCACAGTATGAAGCATATAAAAGCGGTAAAGCCAAGGAAGACTTCCTGGCGGATGTGGAGAAACGCCGTGCGGAAAGGGATAAGTCTCCGTTGGATGACGCCAAGCCCAAAACACTCACCGTACAGGTGGATGGACAGGCATACCGTGTAACGGTGGCTTACGGTGATATTGATCTGCCGGCTTCGGCTACGGAGAAGGTCACTGCTCCCGTAGGTGAAGGCCAGGATGTGCCTGCCCCGTTGGAAGGCAAGTTCTTCCTGACCAAGAATGCCCAGGAAACCCCGTTGAAGGTGGGGGACAAAGTGGCAAAGGGAGACCTCCTCTGCTACATCGAAGCCATGAAGACATACAATGCCATCCGTGCGGACTTTGCCGGAACGGTTACTGCCATTTGCGTCAATCCGGGTGATTCTGTTTCTGAAGATGATGTATTAATGAAGATTGGATAATGGAAGATATATTTGCAAAACTCTATGATATGACGGCTTTCAGCAACATTATTGCCGATCCGTCGTTCCTCGTGATGTATGCCATCGCTTTCATCCTGCTTTATTTGGGCATCAAGAAACACTATGAGCCGTTGTTGTTGGTACCCATCGCTTTCGGTGTACTCATTGCTAACTTCCCCGGTGGTGACATGGGGGTGATACAGGCAGATGAAAACGGTATGGTTTTGGTAAACGGAGTATTGAAGAATATCTGGGAGATGCCGCTGCACGAAATTGCGCACGACCTTGGACTGATGAACTTCATCTATTATATGTTGATTAAGACCGGTTTTCTGCCGCCTATCATTTTTATGGGGGTAGGTGCGTTGACGGACTTTGGGCCGATGTTGCGCAATTTACGGCTTTCTATATTTGGTGCGGCTGCCCAGCTTGGTATTTTTACTGTGCTGCTTTGTGCCGTGATGATAGGGTTCACTCCACAGGAGGCCGGTGCATTGGGCATCATCGGTGGGGCAGATGGTCCGACAGCCATCTTTACTACCATTAAACTGGCGCCTCACTTGCTGGGGCCGATTGCCATTGCCGCTTATTCATACATGGCTTTGGTACCTGTTATCATTCCATTGGTAGTGAAACTGTTCTGCAGCAAGAAAGAGCTGATGATCAACATGAAGGAGCAGGAGAAACTTTATCCTTCAAAAACAGAAATCAAGAACTTGCGTGTGTTGAAGATTATCTTCCCGATTGCAGTGACTACGATTGTTGCCTTGTTTGTGCCCACAGCGGTACCTTTGATCGGTATGCTGATGTTCGGTAATCTAATCAAGGAAATCGGTGCTGATACGAGCCGTCTGTTTGATGCGGCAGCCAACAGTATTATGAACGCAGCTACTATTTTCTTGGGATTGAGCGTCGGTGCTACCATGACCAGTGAGGCATTCTTGAACTGGACGACCATTGGTATTGTAATCGGCGGTTTCCTGGCGTTTGCACTGTCTATTACCGGTGGTATCTTCTTTGTGAAGTTGTTCAACTTGTTCAGCAAGAAGAAGATTAATCCGCTGATTGGTGCAACCGGGCTGAGCGCTGTACCTATGGCAAGCCGTGTTTGCAATGATATTGCAACCAAGTATGACCCGAAGAACCATGTACTGAATTACTGTATGTCCAGTAATATCTCCGGTGTAATCGGCTCGGCTGTTGCGGCGGGTGTGCTGATTTCGTTCTTGGGCTGACAAAGCGGGCAGGACTTGATATGATAAAAGAACTCCGGTATGGTTATGGCTATACCGGAGTTCTTTGTATATAGGTTGGGTATTGTTTATTCACTGATTACTTTTCTGTATTCGGCCACCGCCATTTTGGATGCCAGGTACGCGTTTATCAGGTTCGTTTGGGCTTGCGTCCACGAAAGCTGTGCGGACAGCACATCGACCATGCTTGCTTTTCCTTCATTGTAGGAGAAAGTGACAAGGTCGAGGTTCTCTTCCGCAAGGGACATGTTTTCTTTGGCTGTCTTTACCTGTTCTTCTGTTTCGGTTAGTTTGGTGGTCGCGGCGGACAACTCTTCGAGTATGCCGTCCGATATATAACTTTGCTGCAACTTCTGAATACCTATATATGCCTTCTGCTGGCGATTGGTCTTGAAGCGGGCGCCCCAACGGAAAATGGGGATGTTGACACTCAGGCCGGCTACGGGGGTATGGGGAATCTCTTGCCCCATGTAGGTGGTACCCGTATCCCAACCGGAGGCGAGGAACATGCTTACCTGCGGGTTGTATTTGCTTAACGCGGCTTTGCGTTGTGCTTCGCTTTTGGCAATGCTGATGTCCGTGCTGGCATAGTCGGCACGGCGTCCAAGTACCTCACTTAGTCCCATCAACTGTACATCCGGACATGATACGCTGATTTCACATAAGCTATCTACCTGTGCATCCGGTTTTGCACCCATCAGGATGTTAAGCTTTTGCAGGGCCAGGGTGTAGTTTTGCCTGGCTTTGATGAATTGCAATTCGGCCTCTTTCTTACGGGTGGAAATCATCAGCAAGTCTGTCCGGCTGATAGCGCCGTCGTTGAAACGGTCTTGGATGATGGTATATTGTTGGTTGACGATTTCCTCGAATTGCTTGGCGGAGGTCAGCATGGCGAATGCGGCGGAAGCGTTCCAATATACAGCGTCGCTCTGGTAATGTATCTGGTCGAGGGTCAGTTCAATACTCAGCTTGTCGAGCAGTTCGTCAGCCTTGGCCATATCTTTTTGTGCCAGCAGTGCACCGCCCATGTAGAGCGGCTGCCCTAAAGTGGCCAAAGCCTGGTAGGTATAAGGGCGGTATTGCCCCTTTTCGCTGTGCCACATGTCAAGGTGGTTCAGGTTGGCGGTTCCTTCGGCTGTAATGTCAATCTGCGGAAGAAAGCCGGTCATGGCTATCTTGCGGTTCTCGACACTTGCCACATACTTCAGGTGTTGCTGTTTCAGCACCTGGCTGTATGTTTCCACTTTGTGGCGGTAGTCTTCGCGGCTCAAGTGGTTTTGTTGTGCTTTGGCATGCAAGCCAATGCACAACAAGGACAGAATAAATATATTTGTTTTCATCATTCCAAATGGTAAATAGTATAAATCATCAAGTCATTTTATCCTTTTATCTTATGAATGGCACAGTATGCCACCGGCAAGACGAACAATGTCAACGCCGAGGCTACCAGCAATCCACCCATAATGGTGGCTGCCATACCTCCGAACATGGCATCGAACAGCAGTGGCAACATACCCAGAATAGTGGTTCCGGATGCCATGGCTACCGGCACGATGCGACTGACCGTTGCACTGATGACAGCCTCCCGGGGAGATTTTCCGGAAGTGGATTCAATGTCAATCTGATCGACCAGTACGATGGCATTCTTTATATTCATGCCAATCAGTCCCAACAGACCGAGGATGGCAAAGAAGTCGAACGACTTGCCCAACAGCAGCAGTCCCAGTACAATGCCGATAAAAATGAGCGGCAGCATCAGAAGGATGACAATCGGTTTGCGGTAAGTACGGAAGAGGAACAACAAAGTGACAAACATCAGGAAGAAGGTCAGTGGCATATTGGCAGCCAAGGCGGCATTGGATTCTGCCTGGCTTTCCTGCTCGCCGAAGTACTTCATGCTATATCCTTCCGGTATTTCGATTTCCTCTTGCACCCGCTTCCAAATCCGGTTGAAGGCGGCAATGGCGTTTACGCCCCGTCGGGGGTCGGCTTGTGCCATCATAACCATCTGGCGGTTATAGTCCTTCACGTTGGAGAACTTATACTGGAAGTCGAAATTGCTGACGACCTGTTCCAGGGTGGTTGTCTCGTGGGTAGTACCGAAGACGGGCAATGTGCGCAGGTCATTGATTCGGAAAGAGTCTATGGTATTGTCCTTCAATAAAATGGGAAGTACCTGATCTCCCTGGCGGTATTCGCCCAGAGTCATGCCGTTGGTACCGATCTGGATGCTCTGGGACATGCTTTGGCGGGAAACTCCCAGCGGTTGTGCGCGTTCCTGGCTATAAATGGGCTTCCATATAGGTACTTTGTTTCCCCATGAGTTGCGTACGTTGATAAGTTCGTCATCCTTGTGCATGATTTCCAAAGCCTTGTTGGTCAGCATAACCAGTGTGTCCACATTGTTCCCGATGAAACCTATTTCGATGGCCGCGTCCACGGCAGGCGAAAGTTTGAAGAGCATGGTGCGGGTTATGGCATTGGGATAATTCGCTTTCATATAGGTATCGAGGTTCTCCTCGTACTCTTTCGTATATTTACTGTCGGTCAGCTCTACCAGGATGTTGGCGAAGTTAGGTTTCGGACCTACGGATGTGGAAGCCAGATAGTAGCGTAGCGGCGTGCTTCCGAAGGTGACGGATACCCGTTTTACTTCCGGCTGTTGCAGCAGGTGGGCTTCTACCCGCTTCATTTCCTTCTCCACGTCACGGATGCTGTATCCGTCCGGGTAGAATACGTCGGCACGGAAGTAGGGCTTGTCCAAGGACGGGAAGAAGTTTTGCGGCATCAGTCCCATGATCACCAAAGAAAGGATGAACAAGACGACCATGCTTCCCAAGGTCAACGCTTTCTTCCGTATCAGGACACTGAGGATAGACGCAAATTTGTGGTAGAAAGGCTTGTCGTATGGGTCTTTGTCTCCATCACCTGCCTTTGCTTTGAGTATGAAGTTACCGAAGGTCGTGGTTTGTGTCAGTGCCAATATCCAACTGAGTCCCAGCGAGATGGCAAGCACGATGAACAACGGTTTCACGATTTCGGCTACCGAGGAAGGTGCAAGGTATAGGGGCAGGAAGGAGCAGATGGCTATGAACGTTGCTCCCAGCAGTCCCCATTGCGGTCCGGTAGCTCCGTTTATCAGGGCTTTCCGCCGGTCTGTTCCCCGGGCAATGGCTATCTGGGCATTGTCTGTCACTACGATAGCGTTGTCCACCAGCATACCCATGGCAATGATGAATCCCGCCAGTGAAGTACGGTTCAGTCCGACCCCAAGGAAGGACATGATGAGCAGTGTACCTCCGATGGAGAAGACCAGCGACGAACCGATTAGCAGACCGGCACGCATGCCCATTACCAACATGATGATGACAATCACAATCAAAATGGACTCTATCAGGTTGATGATGAATCCGTTGTTGGCTTCTTTGGCTATGACGTTCTCGGGATAAAGACTCGACAGCTCCAAGCCTACCGGGATGAGAGGCATCAGTTCGGCAAGTTTTGCATCCACCAGTTCGCCGGTCTTCACAACATCCTTGGTAGGGTCGGTGGAAACGCCGATGCCGATGGCACGTTTGCCGTTCACGTGCATGATGGTGCCGGGAGGTTCCATATAGCCTTTTTCTATGGTGGCTATGTCGCCCAGTTTTACTTGACCGCCTGATGTGGTGATTACCTGATTGCGGATATCGCTCACGGTGGTATAGGTGCCGTTGGCTACGACGCGCAATTGTTGTTCGCCTGCGCTGATTTCTCCGGTGTTGATAATCTGATTCTGCGATTGCAGCAGGCTTGCCAGTTGCTTGGGGTCGATACCCATGCCTGCCAGCTTGTTGACGGAGATAAATATATTGATGACCTCTGTCTGCGTACCGAAGAGTGCCACTTTCATGACACCGTCCGCAGTAATGACCTGTGTCTTGATACGCTCTGCCCAGTTGCGCATCTCCTCGTAGGAGAATCCGTCATCGGCTACCAGCCCGTAATAGATGCCGAACACATCGCCGAAGTCATCTGATACTGTTGGTACGGAGGCACCGGAAGGCAACTGTGGCTGTATGTTGAGCACCTTGCGCCGCAGTTCGTCCCATTTTTGCGGGATGGATGCCGCTGCGAGTGAGGGTTGTAATTCAAAAGTTATCTTGGAAAGTCCGTACATTGATTCGGACTTGATTTTATAGACTCCGCTCATACTCTGTATTTCGCGGGAGATGGGTTCGGTGATGAGCCGTTCTACTTCCGCAGGCTCCGCTCCCGGATAGCGTGTCATGATGACCGCTGTCTTAATGACGAAAGGGGCGTCTTCCTTCTTTCCCAACCGGCCGAAGGAGAATATGCCGCCGATGAGCAGTACTGCCAGAAAGAAGTAGATGACCTTTGTATTGTCTAATGAATATTTGGCTAGATTCATGTTATTTAGTTATGAATTATGAATTTTGGCGTAGGGGAAAACTTATGAATGCTATTATTCCTGATTCATGATTTTCACCGTTTGTCCGTCCGTCAGTTGGTGCACTCCGGCTATGACAATTGTTTCTTCCGGTTTCAATCCTTCGGATATAAGAAGATTGGCTTCTCCTGTGGGAGAATAGACTGTCACTTCCCGGCGGCTTACCTTATTGCCATTGACTACCCACACATAGGTCTTCTTGCTTTCGCTTTCGCCGAATACGGCACTGAGGGGCACATTCATCAGCTCTTCCTCCAGGAAAGGAGAGACATCCGATGCCAGTTTGATTTTGCAGGTGAATCCGGGATTTACGTCATACGTGCTGCGGTCGAAGGTGGGATCATCAATGATGATGCTGACCGGTATTCCTGTTCCCGCCGTTGAAATGTCAAGGTATTCTTCCAGAACGGCATTGAAGACGTTGTTCGGGTAAGTGTCGAATACTACTTTGAAATTGATATCCTTTGCCCGCAGCAGATACAGATAATCGTCGGGTACTGTAAACTTGATACGCAGTTTCTGCGTATTGACCAGTTGCACGATGCCTTCCCCCGAATTGACACGCTGATAATTCTCCACCAGGCGTTTTTCGATGGAGCCGTCGAACGGGGCGGTCAGCTTTGTATCTCTCATGTTATTGGAAGATAACTCATAGGCAGATTTTGCTTTCTGGTAATTGGCCACACTGATTTCATACTCTTGCAGGGAGATGGCTTGCCGGCCCAACAGACGTTTGTTGCGTTCTACTTGTGCGGCGGCAGTTTCGTAGGCGGCTTTATCGGCGGCGTATTGCAAGGAGATATCCCGGGGATCGATGGCGGCAATCAGTTCTCCCTTTTTCACGCGTTGCCCTTCTACAACCGGAAGGTTGATGACTTGACCGCTTACGCGGAAAGCCAGTTTTACATATTCCACTGCTTCCACAATGCCGGAAAAGTCTTTGCGGATGACTGACTGTGAACTCACGGTTGAAGTTTTTACCGGTCTGATAAGAGTGTTCCCACTCTCTTGCTTTTGTCCGCAGGACGTAACAAACAACGTCGTGGCAAAAGCAAATAAATAAATTTTGTTCATTTGCTATGGGTTAAACGGGTATAATTATGTTTTGCATCGGCACAAAAGTACAAAACCAAAAAACTAATCTTAGTTTTCCAGTGTATTAATTGTGCTTTCTTAACAATGAATCCGAATTACTCTGTCATTTTGACAGTTAAACTCGAGCCTTGTTTAAGTTCATAAACGTTTTGATAGACTCCTATGTTCAATTTGTTTCCTGCTGTAAGCGAAAATATTATCTCTTTTCCTGCTACTCGTATATGGAGCGTGTTTCCCGAATAATTGACTTTGAAGGTGTAGCCGCTCCATTTTTTCGGTAAGACGGGGCTGAAGCTCAATATACCGCCATGAATCTGTAAACCGGCAAACCCGCGTACTATGGCAAGCCAGCTGCCCGGCATGCTGGTGATGTGCAACCCTTGGTCGGTTTCGTTGTTATAATCGTCTAAGTCGAGGCGCGTGGTGTGCATAAAAAGTTCGTATGCTTTCTCTACCTCACCGATGCGTGCCGCAAGGATAGAGTGGATATGTGGGGAGAGGGACGATTCATGTACAGTCATCGGCTCATAAAAATCGAAATTCCTGCGGGTGGTATCCGTATCAAAATCGAAATAATAGAGGTAGAGCCCCAACAGCACGTCACTCTGCTTGATGTAACAGGAACGAAGAATTCTGTCCCATGACCAGTGTTGGTTGATAGGGCGTTCTTCTTCAGGAATGGCACCGGTACTTTGCAGTTCTTTGTCCATATAACCGTCATTTTGGATAAAGATACCCTGTTCCGTATCTTCCGGCAGGTACATGCGTGCTATGATGTCTTTCCAGCGTTCAGTCTCTTCCGCTTGATTGAAACTGGTGATACGGCGTACACGTGCGTATTCATCGGGATTTTCCTTGGCTATGATTTCAAGGTAGCCCAAGGTGATTTTCAGGCATTGTGTGCAGGAATAGTTGGTGTACCAGTTATTGTCCACGTTGTTTTCATATTCGTTCGGTCCCGTAACTCCTAATATGACATATTTTTGTTTGGGACGGGAAAAGGATACACGCTGGCTCCAGAAGCGGCTGACGGCTATCATTACTTCCAGTCCGTATTTGGCGACATACTCCAGCGAGCCGGTCATGGTGGCGTGTTGGCCAATGGCATAGACAATGATGTTGTTCCGGTGGATTTCTTCAAAGGTAATTTCCCATTCGCTATGGCACTCCTCGCCGTTATTGGTCACTTGCGGGAAAAGTGCCGCACCATTGCTGAAACCCAACTTCTTTGCATTTTCTATCGCTTTCGGAAGTTGGTTATATCGGTATATCAGCAGATTTTTCACAATCTCCCTGGGGGTGGAAAGGAGGAAAAAAGGCACACAGCACAGTTCCGTATTCCAATATGTGTTGCCGCCATATTTCTCTCCGGTGAATCCTTTGGGACCGATATTCAGGCGGGGGTCATCTCCCCGGTAAGTCTGGTAAAGCTGGAAGATGTTGTAACGGATACCCTGTTGCGCTTCCGGATCGCCTTCGATGATGACATCGGCTTCGTCCCAGATATCCAGCCAGGCCTGCCGATGATCTTGCAGCAAGGCGTTCCAGCCGATTGTCTTGGCTTCTCGGACTTGTGAGACGGCTTCTTCTATCAAGTCCTGCCGCTCATAATGAAGGGAAGAGACGATAGAAATATATTTGATGATAGTCACGGTATCACCTGGTTTTACATCTGTGCCTACGCTGAATCCCACTTGTTTCTCTTTTTCTATGCGTATCGGGTTGGCGATGGGTTCTTTATTGTTTTTATAGAACTGATAAGTCATGGCATAGCAGATTTGGGCATCTTCACGGCGAGTCTGTGTCCATAAATAGCTACAGTCGCCGGCGGCACCGGAACGCAGAATATTCCAGATTTTCTCGTTGGCGTATTCTGTGCCATCTGCGATGTTCCCGTCAAGGAGAGGGACCAAAGAAACCTTGCCGCTATAACTGAGGGATGTTACACTGTACTTGATGAGGCAGAGGTTAGGATGAGCCATGTTCGTGATATGTTCTACATGAAGACTGAGCCGGTTGCCTCTGGGGGAGGTCACTTCCACATCCCGGTAGGAGATACCTTCCTTCATATTCAGGCATCTTCTGAAACTGTTGACATCCCATATTGCCAAATCCAGTTCCTCGTCAATGAGGCGCAGGCCGATATGGCTCCAGTCTGCTGCATTGGGTATGCGGGTATGGAAATGGGGATAACCGTTTTTCCACCATCCTACACGGGTATTGTCCAGAAAAGGAATGCCGGCCACGAAGGAACCGCGGTAACAGTCGCTGCTATAAGGCTCTTCAAAGTTTCCCCGTTGTCCGAAACGACCGTTTCCGAGGCTGAATATGCTTTCGGACATCCGCAGGTAATCGGCGTGAAAACTATCCTCAATGATGTTCCATTCGTCGGTCTTTAAATATTTCTTCATGTTCTGTGTGTTCTGTAGTTATCGCTGTAAAGATAAACAATCTGCAGAAATAAAGAAGAAATGGGAAGGGAAAAATAACATGATTATCCGCATTCATCCCCTTAATCGGTTATTTGTATGGCTCATCCTTATTCTTTCACCGCATCTGCCAATTTCGTTCTTATAGTGAGATGGCATAAAAGCCTTATAATGCCCTATTAATAGGCTTTTAATAGGGCATTATAAGGCTTTTAATCACAGTCCCTTGTATAGTCTTCTAGGTAGATTTATACACGCATCGTCCCAGAGTCGTGTGCTTACTTGCCTTTCTCTCCTTGGCTTTCTTTGATGAGATATACGCAGGCAGCACCTATGAGCAGCATCACTCCGGCAGTAATCAGCATGTTGATTTCCGGGGGAAGTGCTCCTTCGGGAGTAAAGAAGGCAAGTCTTGTGCCACCTAAGGCGGCCGCCACGATTTGAGGAATGCAGATTGTACCGTTGAAAAGCCCCAGATAAGTACCCATGTGTCCGCCGGACAGGGCATTGGTCAGTATCGTGAACGGTAATGCCAGCATAGCTGCCCATGCGCAACCTATCAGCAGGAAGGATATGAACAGCATATACGGGTCGTGCATGAAATAGGTGGAGATAAATCCTATACCTCCCAATACAAGACTGAGGGAATATATGAAGCGTCGGTCCTTGAACATCGGAATGCAGATGGCCCAAAGTACGGAGCCGATAGCCTGGACTGCGAACAGTACACCTACCCAGTTGGCGGCTTCCTGGTATTGCAGGCTCTTGGTATCCAATACAATTTTGCTGATACCGTTCACTGTATGTTCTACGGTTGGTGCGTCGAATGCATTGGCCGCGATGCTTCCATTCGTATAAGTCCACATGAACATGAACGCAAACCAACAAAAGAACTGTACCAGACCCACTGTCCAGAAAGCTTTGGGAGCCTTGACCAACAGCTTCAGCATATTGGTTTTCTCATGCTCTTCCTCTTCCGTGATGCCATGGTATTCGGCATATTCAGCGGGTGGCATTTCCTTCACCTTGACTGAAGTGTAGATGACGCAGAATATAAGAATGGCGGCTCCTATATAGAAAGAGTAGATTACGGAGTCGGGAATCACGCCTTGCGGCGCCGTATTGCTGATACCTATCCATGCAAAGATAAACGGGAACAGATAGCCCACCAGGCTGCCTGCATTACAAAGAAAACTCTGGATGGAGTAGGCGAGTCCCTTTTGTTTTTCATTGACCATGTCGCCTACCATCATCTTGAAAGGTTGCATCGCCATATTGATGGAAGTGTCGAGGAACATTAGTGATACCAGTCCGAATATCATGGCGGTACTTGCCGCCATACCGAAACTGCCTGCGTTGGGCAACAGGCACATAACCAATACTGCTACCAGAGAACCGATAAACAGGTAGGGAATGCGGCGTCCGAAGCGTGTCCAAGTCTTGTCGCTGGCAGCCCCTACTATGGGCTGTACTATGATACCTGCCAGTGGCGGCAATATCCAGAAGTAACTTAAATTATGCGGGTCGGCTCCGAGAGTGGAGAAAATACGGCTGATATTCGCACTTTGCAGGGCATACGCTATCTGTACGCCGAAAAAACCGAAACTGATGTTCCACAGTTTCCAGAAACTTAAATCGGGTTTTACTTTCATTGTTATAATATGGTATTAGTTTTTATTTCGTTGTTCCTCTCACTACCAAGTTGGTACGTACAATCTTGTTGGAGCTCTTCTCTTCTCCTTCCAGCTTGTCTATCAGTATGCTGAAGGCACTTCTGCCTACTTCTTCTCCATGTTGCTCCACGGTAGTCAGCTTGGGGTCGGTACTTTGCGCTATGGCTCCGTCGGTAAATCCGCAGATGGAAACTTCGTCGGGCACTTTGACGCCTACCAGTTTGCAGGCATAGAGAATACCGGACGCCGTTTCATCGTTGATGGCAAAGAAGCCGTCGGGGCGGTTGGGACCTTCCAGCAAATCGGGGGTCAGCGCGATGGCGCGTTCGCGGGTGTCACATAACAGTATCATACTGTCATCTACCGGAATTTTGTATTTTTTCATGGCGTCTAAATAACCGTTGCGCCGGTTCTTGGTAATTTCTAGGTGTGGTGCGGCACCATAGAAGAGGATACGTTTGCATCCGGTCTGTATCATGTATTCCACGGCAGCAAATGAGCCGGCGTAATCGTCCACTACTACCCGTTCAGTCTTGAGCCCTGTACAGATGCGGTCGTAGAAGACTATCGGGATATTATTGTTCAGCAATTCCTGATAATGGTCATATTGTGATGTATCCTTGGCCAAGGAGGCGATGACACCGCAGACACGGGCTGCAAGAAAAGAATGTACGATCTTGACTTCCTGTTCGTATGATTCGTTGCTTTGTGCCACAATGATATTGTAGCCGGCTTTGGCGGCTGATTTTTCAATTCCGCTTAGTACGCAAGAGAAAAAATGATGTACCAGTTGTGGGATAATCACTCCAATTGTATTGCTGCGGCTGGCACGGAGGTTTACTGCAAGCACATTGGGCTTATAATTATGTTCGCGCGCGTAGGCATGGATAAGGTCACGGGTTTCCTTGCTGATGTCCGGATTGTCTTTCAGCGCCCTCGACACAGTGGAGGGGGAGACGTTCAGCGCCCGGGCAATATCCTTGATGGTTATCTGCGGTTTATTCATGAGTATGATTTGATTTTTCGGTCAAAGATAATGCAAATCGTAACAGACAGTCAAATTTACTTGGACTTTATGTTGAGATGCCGCTTATCTTTCTTATTAAGGATGAAGGTAAACTCCGTTAATCCGATTGCAAAAATAATGGAATTGGTTAAAATGCACTTACTCATTATTATATATCGGAATGTAAGTTTGTGCAAACGATTGCGTATGGTTGTGTTTCCGTAAAACAGGTGCAGCTTGGATGTATTTGTTCTATTTTCTTATATTTGCGGGACATAAAATTAGGGTAGCTATGAAACGCATGAAATTCTTGACTTTTCTTTTTAGTGCTGCTTTTGCCGTATTGGCATGCAGCAGTCATAATGAGTCTGATCCCAATGCAGGTGGCCTTCCGGATAATGGAGAGACTTCTGGCATTGAGTTTGCTAAAGGTGCAGATATCAGTTGGGTGACGGAAATGGAGCACAAAGGCATGAAGTTCTATAATGCCTCCGGAGTGGAAAAGGATTGTTTCCAATTGATGAAGGATCTTGGAATGAATGCCATCCGGCTCCGGGTCTGGGTGAATCCTGAGGAGCACGGCAACTGGTGTGACAAGGGAGATTTTTTGGCTAAAGCAAAGCGGGCGGCAAAGTTGGGAATGGACTTGATGGTTGATTTCCACTACAGTGACTGGTGGGCTGATCCGGGACAGCAATTTAAGCCGGCCGCATGGAAAGGAAAATCTCTTGCTGAATTGAAACAGGCAATTGCAGATCATACAAAGGATGTATTGGTTGCGTTGAAGTCGGCAGGAGTAACGCCCAAATGGGTGCAAGTGGGCAATGAAATACGTCCAGGAATGCTATGGGATGAGGACGTTGCTTTGAGCGGGGCATCCTATGATATCTATGAAAAGGATGTGAAAGGGTTGGATAGTTCGGTTGATAAACTGAAATATCCTAAAAACTTTGCTAATCTTGCCGTTTTTATCAATACCCTTAATTCCGCAACACTATTATAAATATAA
>NZ_GL882606.1 GCF_000195635.1 Bacteroides fluxus YIT 12057
ACGGGCAGTATAGCCACACAGTGAGTGCTTACAATAACAAATATTAAAAGTCAGTATCTTTTTGACGTTATTTATTGGAAAACCGCCGTGTGGCGGCTTTCCTTGGGGTACACGTCAAAATTGGACGCTAACAGTGCTTATTGAAAAGGGCTATGATATGGCAGCCCTGTAATCGAAACATGCTAATGGGTGAACCAAAATATTGATTTGAAAGTTTGAATATTACAATAATAACAGTAACTTTGCAGTGAAGTAATATATCCTTCTATGAATAAGAGTGCAGAACATAAGCAGATATCCGTCTTTCAAAAAATATTGGAAGACAAGAAAGCTATACGCAAATGTATTCAAAGCAGAGGGGATATAAAAAAAATAGCCAAAGAGCGTGGTATTAAGTTCGCAACCCCTTTATGAGGTAACTGAAGAAGGTGAGTGGAATTACTCATTTATAACTAAACATGGAATAATTTATCATGCTTACTTTATTGATTTTTCAGTTTATCATCCAAATTTTTCTGATGTTTACACCTTTAATATTGAACCGGAAACAGATACTCCTCATCCGATAGATAACGGAATAGCCTGCACGGTTGTACATATTCTAAAACTTTTCTTTTCCGTAAAGAAACGAGCCATGATAATGGTATGTGACAATATGGATGGTAAGGAAGAGAAGCGGAGACTTTTATTTTCTAAATGGTTTCTCAAACATAATGATGGCAACATAATCAAATATGATGCGGCTGCTGTGACTGATGACTATCAGTTGTATGTGTCGATTTATTTGAATAGGGATAACTTGGAACGTGATGCCTTGGTGTCTGCATTTTATGATTTGGTAAAGAATAATTTCTATCCTATAGATTAGCTTTTTCATGAACATACTTATTACGGGAATCCACGGTTTTGTGGGTTCCAATCTTGTTGTATCCTTAAAGGAATGTCATAACCTTTATGGACTGGATATTGTTGCCCCTGAAAAAGAAGGGGTAATAAAGACTTTCTCTTGGAAGGATATTGAACCGACTTCTTTTCCGATGCAGAATCTCCCGAAGTTTGATGCTATCATTCATTTGGCTGGCAAAGCACATGACACGAAGAATCAGTCTGCTGCTCAAGTGTATTTTGATATCAATACAGGACTGACCCAGAGGATATTTGATTTCTTTTTGGAATCGTCTGCGAAAAAGTTTATTTTCTTTAGTTCGGTGAAGGCTGCTGCTGACAGTGTAGTGGGGGATATGCTGACGGAGGATGTGATACCTGCGCCGGTTGGTCCATACGGGGAGAGCAAGATAGAGGCAGAGAAATATATTATGAAGCTTTTACCTATCACCTCCCCCTCTGGGGACTCTTCCTTCTTGAAAAAGGAGAATGGGATAGCCTCCAAGAAACAGGTGTACATTTTGCGCCCCTGCATGATTCATGGTCCTGGTAACAAAGGTAATCTGAATCTACTTTATAAGGTAGTGAAGAAAGGTATTCCCTGGCCTTTGGGGGATTTTGAGAATAGAAGGTCTTTCACTTCGATAGAAAATCTTTGCTATGTTGTGGAGGGTTTGCTGACTAAGGATGTTGCGAGTGGTATTTATCATATTGGTGACGACGAAGCTCTATCAACGAATGAGCTGATTGCCCTAATGTGTGAAGTCTTGGGACGCAAGCCGCATATCTGGAAAATGAACAGGCGTATGATGGAGGGATGTGCCGGATTAGGGACATTGCTTCATCTTCCGTTGAATACGGAACGTCTGCGCAAGTTGACGGAGAATTATGTGGTGAGCAATGCGAAGATAAAGGCGGCTTTGGGTATTGACAAGATGCCTGTGCGGGCAGAGGAGGGTATAAGGAAGACGATTAAGTCATTTTTGAAATAAGGTAATATTTCTGATTATTAGAATTATATGTATTATTTGATAGTCTTAGTTCTGTTATTCGTAGCAGAACTTTTTTATTTTAGAATAGCTGACAGGTGTAATATCATTGATAAGCCGAATGAGCGCAGCTCTCATTCCAAAGTCACTTTGCGTGGCGGGGGAATTATCTTCTATTTCGGTGCGTTGGCCTATTTTCTGACAAGTGGCTTTGATTATTCTTGGTTTATGCTTGCCTTAACTCTGGTAACGTTTATCAGTTTCGTGGATGATATAAAATCTACCAAGCAGATGACGAGATTGCTTTTTCATTTTTCCGCTATGGCACTCATGTTTTATCAGTGGGGGTTATTTTCTTTATCCTGGTGGTGGATCATTATTGCTTTAATAGTTTGTACCGGTATTATCAATGCGTATAATTTTATGGATGGGATAAATGGTATAACCGGTGGTTATTCATTGGTTATCCTTGCAGCGCTCGCCTATATAAATAAGGAAATCATTCCTTTTGTGGAAGGTGACTTTATCTATACGGTTCTTTGTTCCGTCCTGGTATTCTGCTTCTTCAATTTCCGCAGGAAGGCTAAATGTTTTGCCGGAGATGTAGGTTCGGTAAGCATAGCTTTTATTCTTCTTTTCCTGATAGGTAAATTGATGATTCAAACGGGGGATTTCAGCTGGATTGTTCTTTTATCTGTCTATGGTGTTGATAGTGTTCTGACGATTATTCATCGCTTGATGCTTCACGAGAATATAGGTTTACCACACCGGAAACATCTATATCAGATCATGGCGAATGAATTGAAAATTCCTCATGTAATGGTTTCTTCCATTTATATGATAGTGCAAGCTTTGATTATAGCAGGATATATACTCTGTTTAAATCATGGCTATTTGTATTTATTAGGCATCATTCTAATACTTAGCCTCATATATGTTTATTTTATTAGGAAATATTTTAGGCTGCACCAATTTGCATAAAATACTTTATATTCTGTTGCGTTCCGTCTGGATTATTAGTGTACCTTCATTCAAAAATGGTTTTGTAGAAAGGTTGGGAACAATTATAATGTAAGTACTTGCTTTATGGAAAATCATTGAATATCAATATATTATGAACTTCTCTCAGAAAACAGCTTCCACGAGGCTGTTTTCTTTGTTTATGCCCGTATATATCCTCACCTTTGCATCGTTGATCAACGAAATGAGAATAAAAAAGAATGTTGGATTAAAAATGTAAAAAGGAGAAAGATTATGCCTTTATTTTATTGTGCGAGACAGTCGTCGATTGCGACGAAGAAAGAGGGTGCCAAGCTGTGGCACTTGAGTTTGAAGAAAGTAGGAAGAGCTATTGATTTACAGATGTTGGCTGAGAGCATTGCGGAGAAGTCTTCATTGACACAGGGTGATGTTCATAATGTGATCCGTAACTTGATGACCACTATGCGACAGCATTTGTTGAATAGTCGTACTGTACGTTTGGACGGGTTGGGTACATTTACCATGAAAGCCCGTACACGCGGAAAAGGGGTGGCAAATGAAAAGGATGTAAATCCTAATCAAGTGACTGCATTACGTTGTCAGTTTACTCCTGAATATACGCGTCCGGCTGCTATTGGCACTACCCGTGCCTTGTTGCAGGGAGTGGAATTTGAGAAGTGGACAGGCAAGGTTACAGATGAAAGTGAAAACGGTGGAAATACCGGTGGCGAAGGATCTGACGGTGATGAAAATGAAAACCCTTTAGGATAAAAAACAACTTTTATGAAAAAAACGATTTGGGATAAGATTTTGAAAGTAGTGATTGCTGTAGCTTCAGCAATACTTGGGGCTTTAGGAGCTAATGCGATGAATGTATGATGCGTAATTAATATTCTAATTTTGGAAAAAAGGCGGTGGAGTTTCAATCTTCATCGCCTTTTTCTTTCATCTTGATGTGATATTATCTTCCTACTGCACCTTCTTCTTTCTCAAATCCCGTCCTTCATATTCGCAGATGGCTTCAATCCATTCTTTGGCCAATGGCTTCGATTCATGCTTGGTGAGGTCGAAAGTAACCATGACAGATGTACATACGCATTTTACTTCTTGTGTTTCAGTGTCGATGACACGTTGTGCCAGTTTGAAGCTCTTGGTCCCGATCTCTGTGACAGCGGTTTGTACGGCAATGTGGTCTGAACCGTAAATTTGGGTAAGGAAGTCTGCTTCGATGTGGACAACGACAATCCCGTCTTTCTCCCAGTCAACGTGCGGGCATACGGAAGCAAAATATTCGGTCTTTCCCAGATCATAAAACGAGAAATAGACGGTGTTGTTTACATGGCCGAATTTATCGACATCATTGAAACGCAGTTGTATGGGCAGGGTGTGGTTAAATTGAATTTCTTCCATTGTTTTCTCTTAAACTTTGTTTGTTATCGGTGCGAAATTACTAATTTTGCGTGTTAATCACTGTATTTATACATCAAGAAATGATAGAAGACATTAAAAAAGCCTGCCAGGTAATGAGGGAAGGCGGGGTGATTCTGTACCCTACCGATACGATATGGGGCATAGGTTGTGACGCTACCAACGAAGAAGCGGTGCGGCGTGTGTATGAAATCAAGCAGCGTTCGGACAGTAAGGCGATGCTGGTGTTGGTAGATTCTACCGCCAAGGTGGATTTCTATGTGGAGGATGTGCCGGAGATTGCCTGGGATTTGATAGATGTGACAGACAAGCCTCTTACCATCATTTATTCCGGAGCACGCAATTTGGCTCCCAATCTATTGGCAGAGGACGGTAGCGTAGGTATCCGGGTGACCGATGAAGAGTTCTCCAAAAGACTTTGCCAACAGTTCCGTAAGGCGATTGTCTCTACTTCCGCCAATATCAGCGGACAGCCTTCACCGGGCAATTTCAGTGAGATAAGTGAGGAAGTAAAGTCGGCGGTTGACTATATAGTAGGATATCGCCGGGAAGAGATGGGACGCCCCAAACCCTCCAGTATCATTAAACTGGAGAAGGGCGGAGTCATTAAAATAATCCGCGAATAACAAATGGTGGCAGAAGAAAAAGGCGGATGGTTGCAGCGTTTCATCCTGTGGCGCGAAAAGAATATTAAGGAAAAGCGGTTTATTCTGATACTCAGTTTCCTGGTCGGTATCTTTACGGCATTTGCCGCGTTGATACTGAAGATGCTGATACATTGGATACAGAATTTCCTGACAGAGAATTTCAATTCCACAGAAGCCAACTACCTGTATTTGGTATATCCGGTAGTCGGCATTTTGCTGTCAGGATTGTTTGTCCGTCATGTGGTGAAAGATGATATCAGCCATGGAGTCACTAAAATCCTGTATGCCATTTCCAGAAGGCAAGGAAGGATCAAAAGGCACAACACCTGGTCGTCTATCATAGCCAGTTCCATCACCATCGGTTTTGGCGGTTCAGTCGGAGCGGAAGCACCGATTGTATTGACCGGTTCGGCGATTGGTTCCAATTTGGGAAGTCTCTTCAAAATGGAACACCGCACTTTGATGCTTCTGGTGGGATGTGGCGCCGCCGGAGCTGTTGCCGGTATTTTCAAGGCGCCGATTGCCGGACTTGTATTTACACTGGAAGTATTGATGATAGATTTGACCATGTCTTCCCTGCTTCCCCTTCTGATTTCTGCGGTAACGGCGGCTACGGTTTCTTATATTGTGACGGGTACGGATGCCTTGTTCAAATTCCATCTGGACCAGGCCTTTGAGTTGGAACGCATCCCGTATGTAATTATGCTGGGCGTCTTTTGCGGATTGGTTTCGCTTTATTTTACCCGTGCCATGAATTCGGTGGAGGGTGTTTTCGGAAAACTGAAGACTCCCTATAAGAAATTGGCGCTGGGCGGTGTGATGCTGAGTGTCCTCATTTTCTTGTTCCCGCCGCTTTATGGTGAAGGTTATGATACGATAGAGTTGCTGTTGAACGGTGTAAGCAATGCAGAATGGGATACGGTCATGAATAACTCCTTTTTCTATGGGCACGGTAATATGCTGTTGGTTTACTTGATGCTGATTATCATCCTGAAGGTGTTCGCCTCAAGCGCGACGAACGGTGGCGGAGGATGTGGCGGTATTTTCGCGCCTTCGTTGTATTTGGGATGTATTGCCGGCTTTGTGTTCTCGCATTTCAGCAACGAGTTTGAAATGACCGCTTTCCTGCCCGAGAAGAATTTTGCATTGATGGGCATGGCGGGGGTCATGAGTGGGGTCATGCATGCTCCGTTGACCGGCGTGTTCCTGATTGCCGAACTTACAGGAGGATATGACCTCTTCTTGCCGTTGATGATTGTTTCCGTCAGTTCTTATCTCACTATCATCATGTTCGAGCCTCATAGCATTTACTCCATGCGTCTGGCAAAGAAGGGTGAACTGCTGACGCATCATAAGGATAAAGCTGTGCTGACGTTGATGAAAATGGAGAATGTGGTGGAAAAGGATTTTGTAACGGTTCATCCCGAAATGGATCTGGGGGAACTTGTCAAGGCCATTTCTTCTTCGCACCGTAATGTCTTTCCGGTTACGGATGCTACAGGCGTACTGATAGGTGTTGTCCTGCTGGACGACATCCGTAACATCATGTTCCGTCAAGAGCTGTATCATCGGTTTACAGTAGGCAAACTGATGACTTCCATTCCGGCACGGTTGTATGATACGGACAGCATGGAGCAGGTGATGCGCACATTCGATGATACCGGAGCTTGGAATCTGCCGGTGGTGGATGCGGAAGGAAAGTATCTGGGCTTTGTCTCTAAATCAAAGATATTCAATTCATACCGTGAAGTGTTGGTACATTTCTCGGAAGACTGAGGCAAACTAAGATGCCTCGTAAATTGTGCATTGTAAATAGTAAATGGAATGATGAAAAAAGAAGATTTGCGAATCGTTTATATGGGTACTCCCGATTTTGCGGTGGAGGCCCTTCGTTGTCTGGTAGAAGGAGGTTACAATGTAGTGGGCGTCATCACGATGCCCGACAAGCCTGCCGGACGGGGACATAAACTCCAGTTCTCTCCGGTGAAGCAGTACGCGCTGGATCACCACCTCCCGCTTCTTCAGCCGGAGAAGCTGAAGGACGCGGACTTTGTGGAGGCATTGCGTGCATGGAAAGCCGATTTGCAGATTGTGGTTGCTTTTCGCATGTTGCCCGAGGTGGTTTGGAACATGCCCCGTTTAGGCACATTCAACCTGCATGCCTCTTTGTTGCCGCAATACCGGGGAGCGGCTCCCATCAATTGGGCGGTCATCAATGGAGATACGGAAACCGGAATCACGACTTTCTTCTTGAAACACGAGATTGATACGGGTGAAGTGATTCAGCAAGTGCCTGTACCCATCGCAGAGACCGATGATGTAGGTATTGTGCATGACAAACTGATGCTGCTTGGAGGACGTCTGGTCGTGGAAACGGTGGATGCCATTCTTGACGGTACGGTGAAAAGCGTTCCGCAAGAAAAGATGGCAGTGGCAGGTGAGTTGCGTCCGGCACCGAAGATTTTCAAAGAGACTTGCCGCATAGATTGGCACCAACCGGTGAAGCGTATTTATGATTTTGTGCGTGGCCTTTCTCCTTATCCTGCCGCATGGACGGAGTTGGTGCAACCCGATGGTGAATCTGTCGTGGTAAAAGTCTTCGAGACGGAAAAGATGGAAGCTGCTCATCAGCTGGCTCCCGGCACTGTGCAGACCGATGGGAAAAACTATATCCGCGTGGCCGCTACAGACGGTTTCATCGCTATCCGTTCCCTTCAACTTCCGGGCAAGAAGCGCCTAAAGACGGATGAACTGCTGCGCGGCTTCCGGTTGACGGAGGAGTTCAAGATGAAATAATCATCTCAATACCCACTCACATAGAATAGCCTTTTGCAATTCTGCCCTCACTCATTCTCTGAACCTTCCTGCCCATTGGTGTTACAGGGATGGGTGAGGGGAGTAGCTTTGTTCTGTATGTCTCCTGCATTGCTTTGATAATATTAGGATGAATGAAATCTTTTATCTACATTTGTGCATCATAAAGACATAACCATTTAGAACGTAGCATTATGAAGCCAATCATATCTCCTTCCATCCTTTCCGCCGATTTCGGTTATCTGGCAAGAGACCTTGAAATGATTAACCAGAGTGAGGCCCAGTGGATACACATCGACATTATGGACGGTGTGTTTGTTCCCAACATCTCTTTCGGTTTTCCGGTACTTAAGTATGTGGCAAAGTTGGCCGAGAAGCCTTTGGATGTACACTTGATGATTGTGCAGCCGGAAAAGTTCATTCCGGAGGTAAAAGCATTGGGAGCCCACATCATGAATGTGCATTACGAGGCTTGTCCGCATCTGCACAGAGTAGTGCAGCAGATTCGTGAAGCGGGTATGCAACCGGCAGTAACCATCAATCCGGCCACACCTGTCGCTATGCTGAAAGATATAATCCGGGATGTATATATGGTGTTGATAATGAGCGTGAATCCCGGTTTCGGCGGTCAGAAGTTCATTGAGCATTCGGTAGAGAAAGTGCGTGAATTGCGTGAGCTGATAACGCTGACCGGTTCGCAGGCGTTGATTGAAGTGGACGGTGGCGTGAACCTTGATACGGGAGCCCGGTTGATAGAGGCCGGTGCCGATGCGCTGGTAGCCGGAAACGCAGTCTTTTCTGCTCCCGACCCTGAAGAAGCAATCCGTGCTCTGAGAAATCTTTAGGCTATTCCAAGTTGATTATAGAATACTGTCAACGGCATCCGTTCCTTCGACTTTTGGTGCCGTTGGTGGTTGGAATTCTATGTGGAGACGCGTTTCCGTTTCCTCATAGTGACTGGTCGTGGGCATTTCCTTTGTTCTTCCTGCCGTTGGTGGTTGCCGGAATGAAGGTCCTCAATTGCCGGTGGCTGTATGGGGCGGGAGTCTGTCTCTTCTTTTTCGGGGTGGGTTATACTCTGGTCGGCAAGCAGCTGGAACGGGTGGAGTATGTGTTTCCTGTTGAGGCTTCCACTTATGAGATTCGTATTTGTGAAAGGCCGGAGGTGAAAAAACGGAGTATCCTTTGCCGTGCCGTATTGGTAAAAGAAGGACGTAAAGATACGGTAGTGGCTTGTCCCGGCGAGAAACTTTTTCTTCTTTATTTTCCGAAGGACTCCATTGCCGCCGGTTTGCGACAAGGCATGAGGGTATGGGTGCATACCCGCCTTTCTCCTCCTGTCAATAACGGTAATCCGGATGAATTTGATTATGTCCGCTACTTGAAGCATAAAGGAGTGGCGGGCATGGGTTATGTCGCTTCCGGACATTGGCGGGTGACGGGCAGGGAGACTTGCCTTACCTTCCGGCAGGCAGCGTTGGGGTATAGGGAAAGGGTAGTTGGCCTTTATCGCGGCTTGGGTTTGGAAGGCGATGAGCTGGCGGTACTCTCTGCCCTCACGGTGGGCGACAAGGAAGAGTTGAGTGATGATGTCGTGGAAACCTATTCGGTTGCCGGTGCCAGTCATGTGTTGGCACTTTCCGGTTTGCATATCGGGTTTATCTATGCGTTGCTGCTGTTTGTATGCAAGCCGTTATGGAAGCGGTGGCGGAGATTGAAACCTGTCCTGCTGTTGTTGATTCTTGCTTTTCTGTGGGGTTTTGCTTTTCTCACGGGGTTGTCCTCTTCGGTGGTGAGGTCGGTCATCATGTTCTCTCTGTTGGCCGCTGCCTCTTTGCAAGCGGAGAAGCCGCTGGCGATGAACACGATGGCGGCAGCGGCTTTCCTGATGTTACTTTACAATCCGGTATGGTTGTTTGATGTCGGTTTTCAGTTGTCCTTTGCGGCAGTGGCGGCCATTCTTGTCTTTCAGCCACGTATGTATTCGTTCCGGAAGGTAGAGAACCGATGGCTGCGTTACGGGTGGGGGCTGGTTACGGTTTCCGTGGCAGCCCAGATGGGTACGGCTCCTTTGGTGATATTTTATTTCTCCCGCTTCTCCACGCATTTCCTGTTGACTAACCTGTGGGTTATTCCGATGGTGTCTCTGGTGCTATATTCGGCAGTCCTGCTTTTGGCGCTGACGCCTTTCCCGGTGTTGCAACAAGCCTTTTCGCCGATAACAGAGGAACTGGTGCGTATCCAGAACAAGGGGCTTCAATGGATAGAGCATCTTCCGCTGTCTTCATTGGACGGTATTTGGACGGATGTGTGGGAGGTTTTGTTGTGTTATCTGCTCTTGGGTATGATGTCTTATGCCATGACGAGGCGTACGTTCCGCAACGTTTGTATTTCCTTGTTTGTCTTGTTACTGGCAGTTTCCTATCATTCCGTTTCGGTGATGCTCAACACTCCTCAAAAGAGCATTGTCTTTTATAATGTACGTGGTTGTCCGGCGGTACACTGCATGGCGGAGGGTGGCAAGTCCTGGTTGGCTTGTGCGGACAGCGTGCCGGATGTTTCCCGTTTGAACCGCAGCTTGGCTCCTTATTGGAACCGTCTGCGACTACAGGAACCGCAAGTGGTAACCGGTGATTATTCAGCCGGTGGATTGTCTGTCCGGAATCAAATGCTCTGTTATGCGGGAAAACGTATCTGTCTTTTGCATGATGCCCGTTGGAAAAACAAGACCGCCGCTCATCCTGTTTCTGTGGATTATCTTTATATATCCAAAGGATATGAGGATGGAATCAGGGAGCTTTCTTCCCTGTTTTCTGTCCGGACTGTAGTGCTTGATGCCTCCTTGCCTACCTATTATCAGGAGAAAATCATCGGCGAGTGTATTGGCTTGGGACTAACTTATCTTCCTCTTTCTGAAAAAGGTTCGGTCTGCATATTGTTATAACTCATAAAGTTTTCGTACTTTTGCTCCTTCAATTTGTTATAGATGTATGGAGCATGTGCTTCAATCGTCTGATTGTAAATCGCCAATGTACCTATGTGTCAAAGATATGGAATGTATCATGGCCGTAGGGAATAAATCGTAAATAATTATATGCTGACTAAAGTAATAGAGCAATCTAAGATAGACCACTTTGCAAAGTGGTTTGAGCGTGCGGAAAAAATAGTAATTGTATCTCATGTCGGTCCGGATGGAGACGCTATCGGTTCTTCTTTGGGATTGTGGCATTTTTTTAATTCTCAAGATAAGATCGCCAATGTAATAGTGCCGAACGCTTTTCCCGATTTTCTGAAATGGATGCCGGGAAGCAAGGACGTACTTTTGTATGACCATTACAAGGAGTTTGCCGACCAATTGATTGCAGAAGCAGATGTGATCTGCTGTTTGGATTTCAATGCCATCCACCGTATCGATGCAGTGGGGGAGGCCGTACTCGCCTCTCCGGCAAGAAAGATATTGATAGACCACCATCTGCATCCCGAAGATTTTTGTAAGATTATCATTTCGCATCCCGAAATATCCTCCACTTCCGAATTGGTGTTCCGTCTGATCTGCCGTATGGGGTATTTCAGTGATATCTCCAAAGAAGGTGCCGAGTGTATCTATACGGGTATGATGACCGATACGGGAGGTTTTACTTATAATTCAAACAATCGTGAAATTTATTTCATCATCAGTGAGCTTCTTTCGAAAGGCATTGACAAAGATGCCATTTACCGTAAGGTTTATAATACCTATTCCGAGAGCCGCTTGCGTTTGATGGGGTATGTCCTGTCGCAGATGAAAGTCTATCCGGATTATCATGCAGCCTTGATCTCGCTGACTAAGAACGAGCAAGGTAAGTTTGATTATGTCCGGGGAGACAGTGAGGGGTTTGTGAATATTCCCTTGAGCATCAAGGGGGTGGTTTTTTCTTGTTTCCTGCGTGAGGATACAGAGAAACCTATGATAAAAGTTTCTTTACGTTCTGTCGGAACCTTTCCCTGCAATCAGCTGGCATCGGAATTTTTCAATGGCGGTGGACACCTGAACGCTTCGGGTGGAGAGTTCTACGGGACGATGGAAGAGGCGAAGGCTGTTTTGGAACAGGCATTGGAAAAATTTAAGCCGTTGCTTAATGCCAAAGGATAAAAAAAGTTCAGCAGCAAAGGTTAAAAGTTACGAACTTTCTATCTGCGACTTTCAACTTTCAAGGAAATAAGGTACTTTTGTACGAAATTACTAAATAACAGAAATGAAGAAACTTACTTTATTCTTTTTGGCTTTGATGACCGCTTGTTTGGGCTTCCAGGCATGCGACAACTCCAAGACTTACGCTGAAATGCTCGAAGAAGAAAAAGATGGCATTAAGGACTTTATTAAGAAAAACAATATAAAGGTTATTTCCCAGTCCGAATTCTATGCGCAGGATTCCGTAACCGATGTATCTAAGAATGAATATGTGCAGCTTGCCAGTGGGGTATATATGCAGATTGTTGATGAAGGTTCGGAAAACAAGGCTGATACAGTGAAGAATAACGACTTGATTTTGGTGCGTTTTCTGGAATACAGCATCCTTGACAAGGATACTACCCTGTCCAATTTGAATGCGGCCGAAGTTGTGGATGAATTCAAATACACGGTAACGAGTTCCTCTATCGCCGGAATTTTCACCCAAGGGTATATGCTTGCCTATTATAGTTCTTCAGCGGTGCCTGCCGGTTGGCTGGTTCCGTTGTCATACGTCCGTGACAGGGCGCATGTGAGGTTGATTGTTCCTTCCAAGATGGGACATCAGACTGCGATGCAGTATGTTTATCCTTATTATTATGATATCCAGAAATATCAAATCTATTGATACAAATATAGAAAAAACTAACCATATTTAAATTATTAACCTATGACTCTAATCAAATCTATCTCTGGAATCCGCGGTACTATCGGTGGAGGTGCAGGCGAGGGGCTGAATCCGCTCGATATTGTGAAGTTCACTTCCGCATACGCTACGCTGATCCGCAAAACGTGTACTGTAAAAAGTAACAAGATTGTAGTAGGACGTGACGCCCGTATCTCCGGCGAAATGGTCAAGAACGTAGTAGTAGGTACCTTGATGGGTATGGGCTGGGATGTCGTTGACATCGACTTGGCTTCTACTCCGACTACCGAACTGGCTGTGACTATGGAAGGTGCAAGCGGCGGTATCATATTGACTGCTTCCCATAACCCCAAGCAGTGGAATGCCTTGAAACTCCTGAACGAGAAAGGTGAATTCCTGAATGCAGCCGAAGGGCAGGAGGTGCTCCGCATCGCTGCTGCGGAAGAGTTTGACTTTGCAGACGTTGACCATCTTGGCTCTTACCGCAAGGATTTGACTTACAACCAGAAACATATAGACAGCGTATTGGCGCTTGAGTTGGTAGATGTAGAAGCCATCAAGAAAGCGAACTTCCGCGTAGCCATTGACTGTGTGAACTCGGTAGGTGGCATCATTCTGCCGGAACTGTTCAAACAACTCGGTGTTCAGCATGTGGAAAAGCTCTACTGTGAACCGACCGGTAATTTCCAGCACAACCCCGAACCTTTGGAAAAGAATCTGGGTGACATCATGAATTTGATGAAGGGTGGCAAGGCAGACGTTGCTTTTGTAGTTGACCCTGATGTGGACCGCTTGGCCATGATTTGTGAAGACGGCAAGATGTATGGTGAAGAATATACATTGGTAACTGTTGCCGACTACGTGCTGAAACATACTCCGGGCAATACGGTTTCCAACTTGAGTTCTACCCGTGCTTTGCGTGATGTAACGCGTAAATACGGTCAGGAATATTCTGCTTCTGCGGTAGGCGAAGTGAATGTGACTACGAAGATGAAGGAAGTAGGTGCTGTGATTGGTGGTGAAGGAAACGGTGGAGTTATCTATCCGGCCAGCCATTACGGACGTGATGCCCTTGTTGGTATTGCCTTGTTCTTGAGCCATCTGGCACACGAAGGCAAGAAGGTGAGCGAATTGCGTGCATCCTATCCTGCATACTTCATGGCTAAGAACCGTGTAGATCTGACTCCGGATACTGATGTAGATGCTATCCTTGCCAAGGTGAAAGAAATCTACAAGAATGAAGAAATCAATGACATTGATGGTGTGAAGATTGACTTCCCCGATAAATGGGTTCATCTGCGCAAGAGCAATACTGAACCGATTATCCGTGTATATAGCGAGGCCGGTACGCCGGAAGCTGCGGAAGAAATCGGTCAGCAGATTATGAAAGTGATTGAAGAGCTGGCGAAATAAACAGACTGCAGATAGTATGATGTCCCACTTCTGTCCGAAAGAGAAGTGGGACATTTTTTTGTTTACCCTGTTATTTTAATAGTGTAGGCACTTTTTCTATTTCTTCTTCGAAATTCGGAGTAAATACGTCTTTTCCCATATTTTCTTTAATCTCATCAATACTCCAGAAACGTCCTCCGTCCAATTCGTCACTGGGGCGAATTTCACCGTCATAGACTGTTTTGTGCACGAAGACCAGTTCCCGTTCGCGGGCGGATTCGAAGACATAGTGCATGACAGTTTCGGGAGTGAAATCTGTGATTCCGAGCTCTTCGCGTACTTCGCGTTTCAGTGCCATCTCTACGCTCTCGCCCAAGTCTACATGTCCGCCTACAGAAGTATCCCACTTTCCGGGCTGTATATCTTTCCATTCGGGGCGTTTCTGCAAGTACAGTTCACCTTTGGAATTGAATACATGAAGATGGATTACCGGATGCAGCATTTTGCTGCCGTTATGGCATTCGCCGCGGGTGGCGGCGCCTGTGATGTTGCCTTGTTCATCGACAAGGGGGAACATCTCTTGATTGTTGTCGTGGTTCATTGTGCGATTTCTTCATATTGTGCCAAAGGGCTGTTTTTGCACTCCTCAAGTTGTAACATGTTGCTTTCTCCTTATTTACATCCTAAATACAAAAATAGAGAATCTTTTTTTATAAACCAATGAATTGGTACTATTTCTATTTGACCGTATTGACGGGAATGACTTTGTTATGGTATCAGCAATGATGAATCTCCATAACTCAGAAAACGGAAATCATGTCCGAGTGCATAGTCATAAATTTTTTTCCAGTCACCGTGTACGAATGCCGATACCAACAGCAGCAAAGTGCTTTGTGGCTGGTGGAAGTTAGTCACCATTGCTTTTACTATCCGGTACTCATAGCCCGGCGCAATGATGATTTGCGTACTGGTGTGCAAAGTCTCCATTCCGTGCCGGTCAAGGTAGCGAAGAATAGCCTGCAATGCGTCTGTTGCCGGAATAGCAGTGCTTTCACCGGTCATCTCGTATGGTTGCCACTGTCTGACGTGCAACTCTTCTTCGGTGGCATCGGGGGTATTGTATAGGGTTACTCCGATGTGGTAAAGGCTTTCCAAAGTGCGTACGGAAGTGGTGCCTACTGCGATGGCTTTGCCTTCATGCGCTATCAGCTTCTTTAAGGTATTACGGGTTACGGAGATGTACTCAGTGTGCATCTCATGCCCTTCTATCTCTTCGCTTTTTACAGGTTTGAAAGTACCGGCCCCCACATGAAGGGTCAGTTCTTCCAGATCGACTCCTTTCTCTTTCAAGGCATCCAATACGCGGGGAGTGAAGTGCAGTCCGGCGGTAGGTGCTGCCACTGATCCTTTGATTTTGGAATACACCGTCTGGTAAGTCTCCTTATCGCTCTCCTGCGTCTCACGGTTCAGATAGGGAGGGATGGGGAGTTCGCCGAATACTTCGAGAATATCGGCGAAAGTTATTTCCGGGTTATTCCAGCGGAAATCCACCCAGTGACTGGTGCCGCGGCATTCGCCACGTTCGGCGGTCAGTGTAAGCGGTTTGCCTTTTACAGTCATTTCACGTATCAATACGCCTTCTTTCCATTTCTTCAGATTACCTATCATGCACAGCCAGGCAGCATGCTCCGTTTGTTGAAAATTGAGAACGTAGTCATTGGGCTGTATCGGCTCAAGGCAAAACACCTCAATCAAGGCTCCCGTTTCTTTACGGAAATGCAGGCGTGCCTGTATCACCTTGGTATTATTGAATATCATCAGACTGCCTGACGAGAGATAGCCGGGTAATGATGTAAAAACATCTTCTGAGACTTCACCGTGGCGGTAGATTAATAATTTGGATTGGTCTCGTAGGGGCAGTGGAAATTTGGCGATACGCTTGTCCGGCAACGGATAGTTGAATTCGCTGATATGGATATGTTTCGGATCTTGTTTCATGACTTTGCTTTTTTACGGTGTGCAAAGGTACGGATATAATAGGATAAAATGAATTCCGGTATCACTTTTTCAGCCTGGCTTAAAAGTAATGCCCTCGATTTACATTATCTTTGTGGAGCAATTGGAACTTTTAAGTCATTCCAATCGTAGATTGTAAATCGTAAAATCGTAAATGTAATGGTGAAAATAGGAGATAAAGTCCGCTTTCTCAGTGAGGTGGGAGGCGGTGTGGTAACAGGATTCCGTGGAAAAGATATAGTATTGGTAGAAGATGCCGACGGTTTTGATATCCCTATGCCTGTCCGTGAGTGCGTGGTCATTGAAACGGACGATTATAATGTACCTACTCCGGCTGCAAAGGCGGCTGCCAAGAAGAAGGAGGAGGAACAGGCGGCACGTCCTGTTTTTGTCACTTCCAAAACCGCAAATGCTTCTTCAAATATTCAGGAAGTGCCGGCCGGGCGCTTGGCGAAACCGGAGATATCGGTTTATCGTCAGCCGGAAATGAAAGGCGGGGACATACTGAATGTTTTTCTGGCCTTTGTTCCGGAAGATATAAAGGCGGTCAGTACCACTCCTTTCGAGACATATCTGGTAAACGACAGCAATTATTGTCTATATTATGTTTACCTCAGTGCGGAGGGCAAAGCTTGGACTGTCCGTTCGCATGGGGTTGTCGAACCGAATACCAAGCTGTTGCTGGAAGAATTCGAAAAGTCGGAACTGAATGACCGTGAAAGGGTGGCTGTGCAGCTGGTAGCTTTCAAGGACAACCGTTCCTTTGTCATGAAACCTTCTGTCAGTGTGGAACTCCGTATCGATACGGTGAAGTTCTATAAACTGCATACTTTCCAAAGTACGGATTTCTTTGAAACTCCGGCGTTGGTTTATGATATTATCAAGAATGACCTTCCTGCCAGGCAGGTTTATGTTTCCGCCGAGGAGTTGCAGGAGGCCTTGATACAGAAGAAGACAATAGAGGATCATGTCTCTTCCAAGCCCCAGACCATTGTCAAGCGTGGCGGCAAGAACGGGATTATTGAAATAGACCTGCATATCGGTGAACTCTTGGATGATACCCGGGGGATGAGTAGCAGTGAGATGCTGAATTATCAGCTGGATAAATTTCGTGAAGTACTGGAACAGTACAAAGGAAAGCGTGAACAGCGTATCGTCTTTATCCACGGAAAAGGTGACGGGGTGTTGCGCAAAGCCTTGTTGGACGAACTGAAGCGGAAGTACCCCAATTTCAGGCATCAGGATGCTTCGTTCCAGGAATATGGGTTCGGGGCGACTATGGTAACGGTGAAATAACAGATTAGGACACTTGCATTGCCGTATTTCGCTAAAAAATGCTAAGTTTGCATATCTACATCGCACCCCGGAAGGTGAGGGCACGTACCTTACAGAAGATGCAGACCGTTAAAGATAGTCTGGTGCGTTATAATTATCTTGCGGTGGCATCCAAAACGTGCATGATGTCCTCTGAGAAACAGATATCTTCAGCAGTATCATGAAGAAGCGGGAAACTACCGGCAAGCCTATTTTTACTTGAAAGAGAACGAACGGATGGATGATTCTATCCGCAACGAACGTGTCAGGATGCGTACGGCGGATCTTGCCTTGTGTTATCAGCAGGATTCTACCGTGATGGCACAGAAAGTCTTTATACGGGAGAAAGAAAATGAGGTGCTTGAGTTGCGCCAGAAAAGTGGTGTTTGCATTAAAATTGTGGACAATGGTGGCGGTTATCGTCCGAATAGTTCAAATAGGGGCACTGGCACGGGGATGAAAGTCATTATGCAGACTATCCAGATTCTGAACATGAAAAACAAGGAATCAATTGATGTCTCTGTGCATAATATATCCTTGGACAATGGTGAGACAGGCTGTGAAGTTACCTTCCTATTGCCTGATAAATATGATTATAGAATTTAAGAGAGACTGTTTAATCTTGTTTTTGGCAAGGATAATCTCCTTTACGGTCATATAGTCCATAAATGTCTTGTATTAGTATTGTATGTAAACAAGATAATATTTATATTCGCAAAAGAAAACAAAAGATAAACATGGACAAGTACAAGGTAGTAATAGTGGATGACGATGAAGACTCTCTTGAAAATTTGAGTTTTGAATTGAGGAAGGATGCCCGCTTCTCCTTGGAAGGAACTGCGCGGAATGGCAAGCAGGGGAAGAAGTTGATTGCTAAAATACAACCAGATTTGCTGTTTCTGGATGTAGAGATGTCGGATATGACAGGCATGGAACTTCTGCAGGAGATGCGTGACTGTGTAGCATGGAACATGCGGGTGGTTTTCTATACGGCTTATGACAAGTATATGATACAGGCTATTCGTGAGGCTGCGTTCGACTATCTGCTGAAACCTTTTGAGGAACAGGACTTGAAGGATATCCTTGTACGTTTCGTGAAGCAGGTGGAGGTGAGGCGGAGAACGGTAGTGCCTGTAGGGATTCCGTTACATACGGGGCAGACTTTTATTGTATTCACTCCGACCAACGATATGCGTGCCCTGCGCCCTGTTGAGATCGGTTTTTTCCGGTATTGTTCCGACCGCAAGCAATGGGAAGTGATTCTTAATAACCAGCCGCCGCTGGTGTTGCGACGCGGGATGACTGCCGATCAGATTACCCAGTATTCCCCTTGTTTTGTGCAGATACATCAATCCTATATCATCAATATTGATTATCTGATGCTCATCAAGGACAACAGGTGCATATTGTATCCTCCTTTTGACAAGGTGACCGAATTGCTTGTCTCAAAGAAGTACAAGAAAGAATTGCAAGATCGTTTTTGCTTGTGAAAGTAAAATAATACAATAACTGGTTAGAGGGGTTAACACCGTATGAATGGTGTTAACATAAAAGAAGGGCGCTGAATCTGGTTCAGTGCCCTTTTTATCGCGATTCAAATACGTATTCCGTATTTATGCGAAGTGGATTTTACTTCACTTCGATACCTCTGTTCTGCAACGTGGCATTCAATACTCTGGCGTAGTCGGCATATTGCTTTTCGCTCAAAGTCTTTTTCATCAATTTCAGATTGCCATAAACTGCGTTGCGGAGCAACTTCTCTTGGTTCTTCTTTGAAGTAGTGGCGCGTGACATCTGTTCGTCGAAATATTCGCAGATGTTTGCGACTTCTTCATGTTGGACGGCATCTAATTTTAAATATTTACCCAACTTGGTTACGTTGATATTGCCTTCCCATTTTGCAGTCGTAGGTTGGTTTCCTGCTGCAAATGTCGTAGCAGCCAGGCAGACTGCTGCTACTAATGTTAATCCTAAACGTTTCATAATACCTACTTTTTTAATTGTTATTCCTAAAAACTAATCTTATTCTAAGCTAATACCTATTGAAAACGATCTAATCGCTTAGCTTTTCTTTTTACCTGTGCAAATATAGAAATATGTTTTATAACACAAAAACGGATAGGAAGGAAAGTGTGGGTTATACCATCATTTCTTGACTTATATCAATTTTGGGATGTGAAAATGGCTGTTTGATAGCTGTTTTGTAATACGAATGTAATAGTAAGTAGGGATGATTCTGTTTGTTTTGATAGGATGAATAGTCTTTTTGTTTACAAAAAGACATATGCTATTTGGGGAAGTCCATTGTTATTTGGGTTCCCGCGCAAAGTCCGACAAAGCCCAGTCCGCCCTTGACGTTTGTGGGTAAACTGACTGGTTCCATCAGAGTGGCGTCATAGTCGTCGTCCATGCAGTTCAGACCCTTGAAATAAAGATACTCGTCCCGGTTAAGGCTGAGCACGCGTACGCTTAGAGACTGCAGGGAGGCGTAAACGTTTTGGTATCCATTCAGATAGTCTAAGCCGAGAGCCGTATATACCTTTAATGTTGCATGGGAATTGGCAAACTGACTGTCGGTGAATATGTTGTATTTGTTGTTGATGATGGGAAACATCTCGTTGTCTTCATCCTGGTCGGAATTGGAGATATGCCCATCCGTCAAAATGATGTCTTCCCGGTTTATCAGTTCACGGTCGGTATAGTTGAAGATGGTATCCTTGTAGTGATAAACGGGATTGCCGGACTCATCGGTAACTTGGCTTCCGTCTTCGTTCAGTGAAGGGGCTGGATGACTGGCTTTTATGCGATAGTTGTTGAGCACTTCCAGCCGGTAGTAGTTTTTCTCGCCGGGAAGGTCGTGCAGGCTGACCAGTATCCGGCGGTAATCTCTCATGCCGCCCCATTGGAGTATTTTTGTGACACAGGTATCTACTTGTATGCTTTTGACCGGTTGCGGGACGGTCACCTCACTCTCTACGCAATAGTCTTTGCCTTCGGCTGTTGCCTCCAGACGGATATGGTCGCCCGGGCGGAAAACAGTGCGCAGGCAAAACGTCATGGGGGCATTCTTGGAGGGCGTAACCGGTTGGGGCTCTTCAGCTAACTGCCCGTTTACGTAGAGCGAGAGCGTGGCTTGTTTTACGGGCTTGATACTGTTGCCTTCGCTGAGGTGCAGATATACATAGTTTTCCGCTTCTCCGGCAGTAAGCAGGGCATTCATGATGAGCAGGGGCTTATGGCTGCCCGGATGGTAGGGGATTTCATTCTCGCAACCGAGCAGGAATACGGCGGCAAGCATGTAAGTACATATAATAGAGGAACGTTTCATTTTTTTAGTTTTCATATCCGGACTTTTTTAAATGAATTATACTTGGCTGTTCAGAATTTGTAGGTATAGGTCACAGAAGGTATGCAAGGCAGTATCGTCAGTTTTTTGATAATGGTTTTGCCTTCTTCCTTGGGCGTGGGGGCTTCCCCCGGTTTTCCGTTGTAATTATGATCGTAATAATCATTCATATTCCTTTCCATCTGCCATTTGCTGTACACGATATTCGGGTTCATGGCGTTGTAGGCGTTGTACAGGCTGATGTTCCAGGTTCTCATGCCATGTTTTGTCTTCTTATGAAAGTTGATGCCGACATTCAGGCGGTGGTTCGCAGGCAAACGGTAATTGTTGCGTTGCGATATGTGACTTCCGGGCTCCGTGCTGCCGTCGGGACGGATGATGACGGTAGCGCGTTCGGGTACGGTGATACAGCCGCCGGTATTGAATATCCAGGAGACACCTGCGTCTATACGTTCACTGAACTTATGGTTCAGGCAGAGGCTGATGTTGTGGCGGCGGTCATATTTATAAGGAAACCAGTTTCCTTGACTGATGCTGCCGTCGGGAAAACGGTGTTCTGTTTTTGACAAGGTATAGGATAGCCATCCGGTGGTACGTCCCAGGTTTTTCTGTACCAGGACTTCCAGGCCGAACGAGCGCCCCTGCCCTGTCTCTACTTTCTCTTCCCAATTGGTGGAAGTTCCGAAAAACGATACTCCGTCTTGATATTCCAGGATATGTTTCATTTGTTTGTAATAGCCTTCTACGGAAATCTCCCAGCCGGGAAACCCTGTGTAATATCCTCCCAATGAATATTGGTTGGCGTACATGGGGCGGATGTTTCGGGTAATGGGGACCCAAAGATCGGTAGGCATGGACAGGGGGGTGGAAGACAACAAGTGTACATATTGGCTCATGCAGGTATAGGAGGCCTTGGCCGAGAATCCGTCCCCGAATTCATAGCGGGCTGATAGGCGCGGCTGTGCCGACAGATAACTTTTCTCTTGGGTGTGAAACAGTGAGACCCGTAGTCCGGCATTCAGACTGAGGTTATTGCTGACAGTGAAGTTGTCTTCGGCGTAAAGGGAGAATTCCAGTCCGTTCATGTCACGGCTGGTGCTGGTATGGTAAAGAGTGTCGGTCAGTGCTACATTGCCTTCCACTTCCTGCATTTTTGAAGTGGAGACACCGGGACTGAATACATGGTGGATAAATTCACCGCCGAACTTTATGTGGTGTTCAGGTATGGGAGTATAGTCAAAATCTGTCCGCACGCTCCAGTCACGGATTCCCGAATGGAAATTCGAGCTGTAGCGATTGTAATTCTGCGTTTGGTCATTATTGTATTTTACGTCATTCATGTTACCTGTCAGTGTCATCCGATAACTGTTGTAGGAGAATGTTGAGTTGCTGAAAAGACGATTGTTGAAAACGTAGTTCCAGCGTGCATAGGCTACGGTATTTCCCCAGTTTAGATGATTTTTGCTGTCATAGTATGATATGCGTCCGGATGAACCTGTGCCGAGGTAGTCTTCATGGGAGTCGTAGTGGAAATGATCCTTCCCCCGGTAGAATCCTAAGAATAGGCGGCTGCGGTCATTGAACTTATGGTTCAGCTTGGCATTGACGTCATAGAAGTAGTAATTGTATTTTTCTGTATAGTGGATGTTGGGGGAGACGTCATCTTTGCTCACAATGAGATTCTTGAAAAATGCAGTAGGCATAGCCCGTGCACTGAAACTGAATGATGTCTTCCCTTTTACGATAGGGCCTTCTATATGCGCTTTGTCTGTCAGCGCTCCTATGCTGAACGAACCGTGGTATTGTTTCATGTCCCCGTCGTTGGTACGTACATCCACTATGGATGAAAGACGTCCGCCGTAGCGGGCGGGAAAGCTGCTTTTGAACAATGTCACGTTTTTCACGGCTTCGGGTGTGAAGATGGAGAATACTCCCAATAAATGGTCGGCATTGTAAACGGGGATTCCGTCCAGCATCACCAGATTCTGGTCAGAGCTTCCGCCACGTACATACATGCCGGAGAAACCTTCCATGCCGGCCTGTACGCCGGGCATCAGCTGGATGGTCTTCAACAGGTCGGCTTCACCGAGTATGGTAGGCGTATGTTGTATTTGGGACATGGGGATTTCATTGGTCCCCATAGCTGTGCTTTTTATGCCTGCGTCCCGTTTGTCGGACAAGATTACGACTTCTGCCAATTGATTGTTGGCAGTCAAATGGATGTTGAGTATGGTGTCTTTGTCGAGTTCGAAGTGAGTGTGGAACTTTTCATACCCCAGGTAGGAGAAGCCCAGATTGACTTCTCCTTCCGGCAGGGTAAGAGTGTAGAAACCGAAAGGATTGGTGGCAGTACCTGTGGAACGACGACTCTCAATGATATTGGCACCAATCAACGTCTCGGAAGACGTCCCGTCTGTCACGTATCCGCTGATCGTGAATTTACGGCTAACAGGTTTCTGCGGCATAGGTCGCTTGTAGAGCAGTATATGCTTTCCGGATATTTCGAACCTGATAGGTTCGTTTTGGAAAGCACGCTGTAGTATTTCGCTGACAGTCTGTTGCTTGGCTTCTAAGGTGATGCGCCGGGTCAATTTGACCTCTTCTCCATAGATGAAAGAGAAGCCGGTGGAATTTTCCATTTGCTTCACGAAGCTTTCCAGAGTGGCGTTGCGAATGTTAAGGTTTAGTTTTGTTCCTTTATTCTGTGCATTTAGCGGGAGGCTCAGGAGAACCACGCACATCAGGAACACGGTTCTGATGTGGTGGTGTGAACAGATAGTCGGATAGTCCATGGTTAGTTAAGCTTGCTGGTAAGGGTTATAGTATCGTTTGCTTGGTTATAAGTAAAGTTCCCTGCTTCTTTCAGCAGGTCGAGGATTTCTGTGAGGTTCTCGCCTTCTTGGAAGGTGGCCGTCATGCGGTAATTCTGCAGACTGTCTCCTTCTATGCAGATGTGTACGTTGAAGGTGGCAGACAGTTGACGGGCTATTTCTTGCAAAGGTTGCTGCTTGAAGACGAGAGGCCCTTGTCGTTGCGTGGAAGGCGTGGTGGTGCTTGTAGCCGTTGGAGCCTCCTGTTGCCGGATGGGCGCAAGGTAAATGTACTGATAGGCGGCCCAGCTTGCTACGCATAGCAAGACTATGGCGGCAGTGCTTGCCACACGTATCCAGAGTGTCCGTAGGTTTCTGCGGACAAATAGCCGTCGTTCCAACATTTTCCAGCTGTTCTCGGCCGAAAAACGTCCGCGGGGTGAGCGGGTGGAAGCGACCAGCTTATTCAGTATTTTGTCAAAATCCTCGTCCTTTATTCTCATTATAGTTCTATTTGACCACTAACTTCAAGGTTAGTTGGGTTTGTTTCACATTTTTGTCTTTGGGCGAACAGATAATCCTGACTTCTGTATTTTGTTTCATCTGCCTGGGAAAAAAACGTATGCGTGCCGTTGCCGATTTCTTTTTTGCGGGAATAATCACTTTCGTGTCCATTAACCTGAATGCGGGTTGTTCGCCCGGCTTCCATTTGCCCGCAAGAGTCACCTCTCTGTCTTTATCCTGTTTCTCGGCAGCAATGATTTTGATACTGATATCCTGGTCTTCCGCTGTTTTGCTGAATGTGTAGGTGGCCGTCATCTTTTCGAAACCGACATATTCGCCCGGATAGTTGGATTTACTGTCACTGCATGCGCTTAAACAAAGCACGGCAAGCAAGATGCCTGCTCCTTTTTTACATAAATTTCTCATAAGTCTTATTCGTTTAGTTCTTTACCGGTAAAGACAGCTGCTTTAGGGAAACTCCCTATCGGGATTCTCGAAAAAAATGTTAAAGATGCAGGATGTGCCGGTTTGGGTTGCAGGATTCTATAGGAGACTATTCCGGAAGCAGCATTTCCTTCAGCCGGGTAAGTGCTTTTTGAAGTTGTGCATCTACTGTTTTCACGCTTATATCCAATTCTTCTGCTACTTGTGCGTAGCTTTGTTTCTCTTCGCGTATTCGGATGAAAACTTCACGGCAACGTTCGGGAAGGCGGTCGAGCGCTTTTACATAACGCGCGAAGAGTTCCTCGCTGATGAGGGTCTCTTCCGGTGAGTTGGCCTGGTCGGCAGGTTCGGGAAGTTGGTCGGCAGGCCGGATAGCGTGTCTGTTTTCTTTTTCCAGATAGTTGAGAGCAGCATTCTTGGTAAGAATAAAGCAATAGTCTTCTATGTTGTTTATTTCGGGTAACTTTATACGCTGTTCCCAAAGGCGCATGAATACATCGAGGACTATTTCCTGTGCCCAGTCCTGGCGTTTTACATAATAGTAGGCAATACGGAACAGGCGGTCATGGCACAGGTTGTAGAAACCATGGAAGGCTCTTTCGGAGTCTTCTTCTTTCATTTGGCGCAAATATCGTCTGACTTCTTGTTCGGTCATGCTGTCGGGGATTTACTTATTCTTCCACATACATCAGGTCACTCAGGATGTTGTCTGAAATAAAGATGCCGTCTCGCGTAAGGGAGAGATAATCGTTATGTATATTGAGTTTGCCGCTTTTTAAGTGCGGGGCAGCCATGTTCCGGCAATATTGCCGGAATTCCGTTCCGAATGCCTGTTCTATATATTCTAAAGATACTCCCCGGCTTGTACGCAGTGAAGTCATGACACATTCATTGTAGCGTGTCACTTTATCCAAGACTTCTGTTTCGTAAGAACGGTGCCCTTTCTCTATTGAGTCTATGTAAGTGTCGAGGGAAGATAGGTTCCACTCTCTTGCCTCCGTATTGAAAGAATGCGCGGAAGGTCCGCATCCCAAATAAGGAATTCCTTTCCAATAAGAAGTGTTATGGCGGGAATGCATGCCGGGCTTGCAGAAATTGGAAATCTCATAATGCTCATATCCTGCATTGCCGAGGGTATCTGTCAATGTAGAGAAAAAACGTACACTGCTGTCTTCATCGACTTCACGGATGCGGTGCGCTTGCAGCATTTCGTAGATACGGGTTCCTTTTTCATAGGTCAGGTGATAGGCGGAGATATGCTCCACGTTGAGGCTGACGGCTTGTTGGAGGTCATGCGCCCATCGTTTGTCCGTCTCGCCCGGCAGGCCGTAAATCAAGTCGATGCTGATATTCCGGAAGCCTGCCTGCCGGCACCGTTCCACGGCAGTGATGGCTTGTGCGGAGTTGTGGCGCCTGTTCAGCAGTTTCAGGGTGGCATCATCAAAAGTCTGTATTCCCATGCTGATGCGGTTGAAGGGAAGAGCTTGCAGCATGGCGGCATATTCCTCCGTCAAGTCGTCGGGATTGGCTTCAAGCGTAATCTCTTCGGCATGTTCCAGTCCATAGGTATCTTCGATGGTTCTGAATATGGAAGAAAAGTCCTCCCCGGAAAGTTGCGAGGGAGTACCGCCACCGAAATAGATGGTTTTCACAGGCTCGTCTTTCAGATAATCTTTCCGGTTTTTCAGTTCCTGGCACAATGCATGTATGTAGCGTTGTTGCAGTTCGCTACGGGTAGTGGAGTAAAAATCACAGTAGATGCACCGGGTTTTGCAAAAGGGAATATGGATGTAGATACCTGCCATAGCTTGAAACGTTTGTTGGGTACAAAAGTAAGGTTTTGGCGGGAGAAAGCGGTTATTTTCGTTTTTTTTCTATAAATAGTTGGTATTTTATCTTTTTCGAACCATAATTCAACGTTATACAGAATTTATTATTTTTATCTTTGCGGCGACAGATATAAGAATTGCTATATCATTACACAAATATTATATCAAATTCATTACCATGAAAAAACATCTCATTACAGGGCTGCTCGCTACGTTTGCTTTGATGGCGAACGCGCAGTCTTTCAACGAATGGCGCGACTCTGAAGTCAATGCCGTGAACCGTGCCCCGATGCACACTAATTATTTCGCGTACGAGTCGGCTGATGCGGCCGGCCGTGGGGCCAAAGAAAAATCCACCAATTTCATGACTTTGAACGGTACGTGGAAATTCTATTGGGTGAAAGACGCCGATGCGCGTCCCACTGATTTCTGGAAACCGGGATTCAATGATAAGGGTTGGAACGATATGCCTGTTCCCGGCGTGTGGGAACTGAACGGTTTCGGTGATCCTATTTATGTCAATGTTGGCTATGCCTGGCGTAGCCAGTACCGTAATAATCCTCCTTTCGTGCCTGTTGAAAACAACCATGTGGGTTCGTACCGTCGTGAGATAGTGGTTCCCGCTGATTGGAAAGGGAAGGAGATCATCGCTCATTTCGGCTCTGTGACTTCCAATATGTATTTGTGGGTGAACGGTCGTTATGTGGGGTATAGCGAGGACAGTAAGCTGGAGGCGGAATTTAATCTGACCCCTTATCTGAAAGCCGGCCAGAAGAACTTGATCGCTTTTCAGGTGTTCCGTTGGTGTGACGGGACTTATCTTGAGGACCAGGATTTCTTCCGTTACAGCGGCGTAGGCCGTGATTGCTACCTCTATGCCCGCAATAAGAAACGTATTGAGGATATCCGCGTCACTCCCGATTTGGATGCCGATTACCGGAATGGTTCATTGCGTGTAGCGCTCAGCCTCAAGGGTGGCGGCAACGTCAGCTTGGAACTTCTTGATGCGGCAGGCAAAACGGTGGCAGCAGAAACTGCCCATGGCACCGGAACAGTGGTCATGAATATCGAAAATCCCAATAAATGGACTGCCGAGACCCCTTACCTCTATACTTTGCGTGCCACTCTTCAGGGAAGTGGCGAAGTGATTCCCGTTAAAGTGGGTTTCCGTAAAATCGAACTGAAGGATTCTCAGATATTAGTCAATGGCCAGCCTGTCCTCTTCAAGGGAGCCGACCGTCATGAAATGGATCCGGATGGCGGTTATGTCATTTCTCGTGAACGCATGATTCAAGATATCCGGATTATGAAACAGTTCAACCTTAACGCAGTGCGTACCTGCCATTATCCCGATGATAATCTCTGGTATGACCTTTGTGACCAATACGGTATCTATGTGGTGGCGGAAGCCAATGTCGAATCTCACGGAATGGGGTACGGAGAAAAAACGCTCGCTAAAAACCCAGGCTACAAGAAGGCGCATCTGGAACGGAACCAACGCAATGTGCAGCGTGGCTTCAATCACCCCAGCATCATCTTCTGGTCTTTGGGCAATGAAGCCGGATACGGCGCCAACTTTGAGGCTGCATACGATTGGGTAAAGGCGGAAGATCCGAGCCGTGCCTGCCAGTATGAACAGGCCGGCAAGACGGGGAAAACCGATATCTATTGCCCGATGTACCGGGGATACAATGCTTGCAGGGAGTATTGTGAAGATGCTTCCATGACAAAGCCCTTGATACAGTGTGAGTATGCTCATGCCATGGGGAACTCGGAAGGTGGTTTTAAGGAATATTGGGATTTGGTCCGTAAATACCCTAAGTTCCAAGGTGGTTTCATCTGGGACTTTGTTGACCAGTCTCCGCGATGGACGGGCAAGAACGGCAAGATGATTTATGCATACGGCGGTGACTTCAACCGTTTTGATGCCAGTGACATCAACTTCTGTAATAATGGCCTGATCAGTCCGGACCGTGTGCCCAATCCTCACATGTATGAGGTCGGCTATTTCTATCAGAATATCTGGACGACTCCCGCCGATTTGGCAAAGGGAGAGATAAATGTTTATAACGAAAACTTTTTCCGTGACCTTTCTGCCTACTACATGGAGTGGGAGGTGCTGAAAGGCGGTAAAGTGATACGTACCGGCCGTATGGAGAATCTGGACGTGGCTCCCCAACAGACTGCCAAGATTAAGCTGGACTTGGGCAAGACTTGCCAATGCACCGAATGGCTGCTGAATGTTTCCTACAAGTTGAAGAACCCCGAAGGTTTGCTGCCCGCCGGCCATGTGGTGGCAAAAGACCAGCTGACGCTCAATCCTTACAAGGCTCCTTCCATGGAACTGAAGAACTGCGAACAGAGTAATATCGAGGTGACGGCTCCCCAAGTGCAGGACAACGATTGGAAGTATCTCATCGTTTCCGGTGATGTTTTCCGTATGGAAATCAACAAGCACAACGGTTATCTGACCAAGTATGAAGTGAACGGACAGGATATGATTAAGGAAGGTGAGGCGCTGAAGCCCAACTTCTGGCGCGCTCCTACCGACAACGACTTCGGTGCAGGCCTGCAACGCAAATACATTGTCTGGAAGAATCCGGAAATCAAGCTGACTTCTTTTAACCAGCGTACGGAGAACAATCAGGTCATCGTGGAAGCGGCTTACGACATGCCGGGCGTTTCCGGCAAGTTGAATCTGACCTATGTCATCAACAACGCCGGTGCCGTCAAGGTAACCCAGAAGCTGACAGCCGATAAGAACGCCAAAGTATCGAACATGTTCCGTTTCGGAATGCAGATGCCTATGCCCCGCAGTTTCGAAACTGTCGAATACTACGGACGCGGTCCGGTCGAGAACTATATCGACCGTAATCATTGTACGGATTTGGGTATCTACCGCCAGAGCGTGACTGAACAGTTCTATCCTTATATCCGTCCGCAGGAGAATGGTGCAAAAAGTGACGTTCGCTGGTGGAAGATGCTGGATAGAGCCGGCAATGGCATCCGGATTGTGGCGTCCGCTCCTTTCTCTGCCTCTGCCTTGCACTACACCATCGAGTCTTTGGACGAAGGTTTGAACAAACAGCAGGGACACTCTCAAGAGGTGGATGAAGCCGACTTGACCAATCTCTGTATCGACAAGGTGCAGATGGGGTTGGGTTGTGAAGACAGCTGGGGGCGCATAGCTCGTCCTGAGTATCTGGTACCTTACGGTGATTATGAGTTTACGTTCATTCTCTCGCCGGTGCGCCATGAGATAGGGCTGAAGTAAACTTTCATAGTTGAGGAAGGAAATACCGGATCTATTTTAGTTTGAGGGACGTAAGTCTTGCGGAGTTGTCTAAAGACAGCATTTGCTTGATTTACGTCTCTTCATATTTATGGAAGAGAAGGACAGCGAAGGCTGTTGCAGCCGGGACTGTGTTTGTTGATATGATATTAGGCTTATTTTAAAATGGCTGGAATAGGCTTGATTGAACTATTTGCGGACTAAAAATACACATAATCCCTCTTTATATAGTTGGAAACTCCCTATATTTGCGGATATTCAAGTAACTAATGGCATGAAAAATAGAGCGAGTTTCCGATGTGGTATTTCATTTGTCTTATTGTTTTTATTTACTACGGTTCTCAACGCGGCAAATACAACTATCATTTCACATCTCAAGTTCAAGCGAATAACGACTCTCAATGGTCTTCCCACTGATGAAGTTCAGAAGATTTATCAGGATAAGGAAGGTTTCATCTGGTTGGCCACCCGCTATGGGCTTGCCAAGTATGATGGTTATCGGGTTACCGTATATAAGTCTAATCTGGATACCCCGGGGCTGCTTACGAACAATAACATCTATTGTCTGGCCGATGATTACGAGGGCAACCTATGGATTGGTACTCAAGAGGGCTTGAACAGACTCAATAAGAAGACGGGTGAAATGTATCAGTATAGTTCGCCTGCCATTCCTAACAATACAGTTTCTTGTTTGCTCGTTACAAAGGACAATACGGTATGGGTAGGATCTGATTCCGGATTGTGCAGGTATGTACCGTCGCAAGACTCTTTTATCGTATATGACAATATGCAAGATTGCGGTATGCTGGCGCAGGCTCCCATCAAATCTTTATTCGAAGATTCAGAAGGGGAATTATGGATCGGAACTTGGTCTGACGGGCTTCATCGTTACTCTCCCGAGAAAAACAAATTCTATGCTTATCCCTTAATAAACGAACGTAATTCGGCACACGTTATTTATCAGGATGCCGACGAACGTATGTGGGTCGGTGGTTGGGATTGTGGATTGTTCCTGCTGAACCATCCTAAGGATATGGAACAGGTCTCCTATACTTGCTATACCCATAAAGCAGGCGATGATACTACACTTTCGGACAATATCGTGTATGATATTGTGGAAGACTTGAATACCCATACCCTGTGGGTGGGTACGCGTTCGGGGCTGAGCATCATGGAGTACGACAAACCCGGACGATTCATTAACTATAAGTCGAGGCGTTCGCCCTACTACTTGCCGTGTGATGAAATAAACACGTTGCTGCGCGACAATTTCAATAATATCTGGTTGGGATCCATCGGAGGGGGTGCTTTGATGGCAGATACGAAGCAAACGCCTTTTGTCGGCCATCAGTTGAATGTAGTAGAAGAAGATGTGCCCAGCACTGCTGTACGTGTCGTTTTTGCCGATTCGGAAAATCACCTCTGGTTGGGAGCCGGAAGCTATGGCGTAGTCCGCAAGGATTCTGAAACCGGTGAGCAGGTTTTCCATACCCGTATTCCCGAATTTTCGGAAGTGGAGAGCGTGCCCACTGTCAATACGGTTATTCAGCGTGCCAATGGAGAGCTTTGGTTCGGTACTTACGATGGTGGTATCCTTGTTTACCGTAAGGGCGAGAAGGTGAAGGTGCTTACTGATGCCAACACCCACTATTTGTATTCCCGCTGTGTGACGGCATTGTATGAAGATAGCCGGAAGAATTGTTGGGTAGGATGCCGCGGTGGCTTAGGAGTAAATCTTGAGGATGGAGGTTACTATAAATTCGGGGTGATGCCTTTTGAAAATGGTGGTGTTTCCACGTGGTATCATGTGAGGGATATTGTGGAAGATATTGACGGTAGCGTATGGGTTGCAACGGCTAACTGTGGTATTATACATGTCAGAGGGAATGTAACCCATGCAGAAACTCTGAAATACAATAATTACAGCCAGAGAAACAAACAACTGGCGGTAAATTCAGTCTTGTGCTTGCATGTTGATAAGGCTGGCAGGTTGTGGGCCGGAACGGAAGGAAATGGACTATACCTTTATGATCGTAAGAAAGACGCTTTTCTTGAAAAAAGCCATTCCTATAATATACCAGGTGACTTGATCAGTTCTATAGAAGAAGACAGACAAGGAAAATTATGGATGGGAACGAACGTTGGTTTGGTACAGCTGAGTGTTCCGGCGGATGAGTCCTTATCTGCCGTGCGTGTCTATACTACAGCGGACGGTTTGCTCGATAATTTCTTCCTGCCTCATTCTTCGTGCAGCCGTGGCGATGAACTTTTTTTTGGCGGGAGTAAGGGATACAATAGTTTTTTCCCGGCTTCTCTGGTTGCTGCCAATGAGCAAGTACCTTCCTTGATTACTGATATAAAGATATTCAACCGTTCCTTCGCATCGCTTGAACCCGAGGTCAAAGCAAAAATATCCACTATGATGCCTTCGTTTACCGAAAAAATACAATTGCCATACACCTACAATAATTTCAGTGTTGAGTTTGCGGCATTGTCTTTTAAGAATCCGGAACTGAACCGCTATGCTTATCAGTTGGTGGGCTTTGATGATGAATGGCAATATACTGATGCCGGACGCCGTTTTGCTTACTACAACAACTTGGAGAGCGGTACATACAAGTTTCACCTTAAAGCCACCAATGAGAATGGCATCTGGAATAGTGATATACGGGAACTTACCGTAGTGGTATTGCCTCCTTTTTGGGCTACTTGGTGGGCGTATGTCGTTTATACTTTGCTGTTTGCTGCATTACTATATCTTACTTATCGTGTAGTTCGCAACCGTATGATATTGCGCAATACTTTGCGTATGCGTGAAATGGAGAAGTCGAAAGCCGAAGAATTGAATCATGCCAAGTTACAGTTTTTTACGAATATCACTCATGAATTGCTGACGCCGCTTACTATTATTTCGGCCACGGTGGACGAGCTGAAAATGCAGGTTTCCGGATATGATGACCTTTACACGGTAATGACCAATAATATTCGTCGCCTCATTCGCCTGTTACAGCAGATACTTGAATTTCGAAAGGCGGAGACTGGTAATCTGAGACTGCGGGTCTCGCCTGGTGATGTAGTCACCTTTGTGAAGAATGAAGCTGAATCTTTCCAACCGCTTATCAAGAAACGAAAAATTCATTTTTCCGTACTCTGTGATCCGGAGTCCATTATGGGATACTTTGATACGGATAAACTTGACAAGATATTGTATAATCTCCTGTCCAATGCGGCGAAATACAATAAAGAAGGCGGCTATATACAAGTGACGCTTTCCTATGCCGAGAACAAAGACTTTATTTGCTTGCGTGTAAAGGACAACGGTTGTGGCATCTCTAAAGAAAAGCAGGAAACTCTCTTTAAGCGATTCTATGAAGGGGATTACCGCAAGTTCAATACTATAGGGACGGGTATTGGTCTTTCGTTGACTAAAGACCTGGTAGAGCTGCACGGAGGTGAAATCCGTGTAGATAGCGATGTAAACCAAGGTGCGGAGTTCGTCGTTACCTTGCCTGTTGATCGTTCCTACTTTACCGAAGAGCAAATTGACGAAGAAACTGTATTGCCGTTACAGAAGACGATTACTTACGATGCCGATCCAATCATGGTATCTGTCGGTAACCAGCATACGGAAAAAATCAAGCAGCATACTCTTTTGGTAGTCGAAGACAATGAGGAATTGCTTCAACTGATGATGCGGTTGCTCCAGCGTGATTATAACATATTCACGGCCGAAAATGGAAAGGAAGCCGTTACGATAGTCGATAATGAAGATATAGACTTGATCGTGACCGATGTAATGATGCCTGTAATGGATGGTATTGACTTGTGTAAGTATGTAAAGACCAAGTTGGAAATCAGCCATATACCCGTTATTCTCCTCACCGCCAAAAATAAGGAAGAAGACCGCGCCGAGGCTTACGAAGTGGGAGCCGATGCCTTTATCGGAAAACCTTTCAACTTGGCTGTGTTACATGCCCGCATCCGTAATTTGCTGAAGACGAAAGAACGTACAGCGCATGACTTCAAGCACCAGTTGGTGTTCGAAGTGAAAGATATGAATTACACTAGCCTTGACGAGGACTTCATGCAACGTGCTATTGATTGCGTAAACCGTCACTTGGAAGACAGTGACTTCGACCAACCCCAGTTTGTGGACGAAATGGGTACCAGTAAATCTACTTTATATAAGAAACTGAAGTCGCTTACCGGACTTAATACATCTGCTTTCATCCGCAATATTCGCCTGAAAGCCGCTTGTCGCATTATGGAAGAGAAAGGCAGTTCTGTGCGCATCTCCGATCTGGCTTACGCTGTCGGTTTTAATGATCCCAAGTATTTCAGTTCTTGCTTCAAGAAAGAGTTCGGCATGTTGCCTACCGAATATGTGGAACGCTTTGCAGGATAAAAGAATTTACGGTCGCTTGAGGATGTTTTTGCTTCCATTGGTTGTTCTTTGGGATTTTGATGTTTTCTGGGGGTGAATTATGTCTCGAATAGCTCTGTGAGCCATAATTCGACCAAGCGGAGTTATTATTGGAGTGCTGTTGGCGGGTTAGGTACTTATATTTGCCATCGCTTTCACTGCATGATGTGATGACAGCAGATAACAATTTTTAATCTTAAAGTTTGTACAATGAAAAAACAGAGATTCTTTGAAGAACTCGGACCGAAAGTGTTTTGCACTTTTGCGGTTTGTTTGATTCTTCTGCTGAATGTTCAGTTCATGAACGCTCAAAGCTCAACAATCAACGTAAAAGGGGTAGTCAACGATGCGACGGGACCGGTTATTGGTGCCAGCATTATAGAAAAAGGCAAGACCACCAATGGTACCATTACCGATATGGACGGTAATTTCTCTCTGAATGTTCCTTCGGATGCCACTTTGGTTATCAGTTTTATCGGTTATACCACTCTGGAAATTCCTGTTGCCGGGAAAACTTCGATGACCGTTTCTCTTAAAGAAGACACCGAGATGCTGGATGAAGTGGTGGTAGTAGGTTTCGGCACACAGAAAAAGGTGAACCTGACCGGTTCAGTAGGTTTGGCTACTGCCAAAGACCTTGAATCCCGTCCGGTGACCAATGCCACACAGGCTTTGCAAGGTTTGGTACCGGGTTTGCAAATCAGTTCTTCAAGTGGCGCTTTGGATAAGTCGGCTTCTATCAACATCCGTGGTAACGGTACCATCGGTAAGGGCTCAAGCGGCAGTCCGCTTGTCTTGATTGACGGTATGGAAGGCGACTTGGACTTGGTGAATCCGCAGGACATCGAGAACGTTTCCGTATTGAAAGATGCCGCTGCTTCTTCTATCTATGGTAGCCGTGCGCCTTTCGGTGTGATTTTGATTACTACCAAGAAAGGCAAGAGTGGCAAGGCTACCGTAAACTACAACAACAGTTTCCGCTGGGGTAGTCCTATCAATATGCCCGAACAGATGGATTCTTATACGTTTGCCAACTTCTTTAACGAGGCAGCTCTCAATGCTGACAGGCAGGCTATTTTTAAACCGGATGTGATGCAAAAGATGATTGACTGGCAAGCTGCCGGTAAGACAAATACGGGTGGTATCGTAACTGATGGTAAGGTTTGGGGTAAGCCCGCAGGCGACCCGTACACAACCAGTTGTGCCAATACGGACTGGTTCTCTGAGATTTATCGGGATAATGTGTTCTCACAGGAACATAATGTAAGCATCAGCGGCGGTAGCGAAAAAATAAGTTACTATGCATCGTTGGGTTATTTGGACCAAGGTGGTTTGCTCCGTCACGGTACTGACAATATGAAGCGTTTCAATGCTACAGCCAAGGTGAACGCTGAACTTACCGATTGGATGAAGTTCAATTACAGTATGCGCTTTGTTCGTCAGGATATGCTTCGCCCGACGGCTTTCAGCACAGGCGATAACGGTGACGGGGGCTTGTATAATGCCATAGGCCGCCAAACGTGGCCCAACCTCAGTGTATATGATGAAAACGGCTATTACTTCGACAACAATGGTGGCGGTATTCCCGGACAGTTGGCCTTGGGAGGCGACCGTAATTGGCAAAGCGACCGTTTGTACCATCAGGCAGCTTTGATATTTGAGCCCGTCAAGGACTGGGTAACTCACGTAGAGTTCAACTATAGTACACTTAATAGCGACACTCGCGAAACATCTCTTCCGGTTTACAATCACGATGTGAACGGCAATATCATTGATACAAAAGGCACCAGCAGCCTCTATCAGGATTATAAGAAAGAGAACTATGCCAACTGGAACATTTATTCAAATTATTCGCTTACGCTGAATGATGACCACAACTTCAAGGTGATGGTCGGTTTCCAAAGCGAAGAGATGCGCCAACGTTTCTTCAGTGCCAAGGGATATGGCTTGCAATCCGAAGATTTGCCCGAACTCGACCTTATCTCCGGTTTGAACGGTGAAGGCAAAGAACAAGCCAATGAATTGGGAGGTTACCGCAACGAATGGGCTACAGCCGGTTTCTTCGGTCGTTTGAACTACGATTACCAAGATCGTTATATGGCCGAGGCCAACTTCCGTTACGACGGTTCTTCACGTTTCCGCGAAGGAAACCGCTGGCAGTTTTCTCCCTCTTTCTCTTTGGGCTGGAACATTGCGCAAGAATCTTTTTGGGAAGATTTCACGGATGTATGCAATCAGTTGAAACTTCGCGCCAGCTATGGCCAGTTGGGCAATATGAACACCAATGACTGGTATCCCACTTATCGTTTGATGACACTGAATATGGCTGGTGGCAAATGGCTACAGAACGGTGTACGCCCCAATACAGCTTATGTGGGCGAGCTGATTAGTACGGCATTATCTTGGGAAACCGTACGCACTTGGAATGTAGGTCTCGACTTTGGATTTTTCAATAACCGACTCACCGGTACTTTCGATGTATATACCCGTTTTACCGATAATATGGTAGGTCCGGCACCAGAACTTCCGGCCACATTGGGTATCGCTACTCCAAAAACCAATAACTGTGACTTGAAGACGGTGGGATGGGAACTTACGTTGGGCTGGCGCGACCAGATGAGCTTTGGCTTGGATTATGGCATCAAGTTCAATCTTTCCGATGCCCGCACGTATGTAGAAAGTTATCCGGGTAATCCCACCAACGCCATCGGTAATGGTAACTTTATTGCCGGACGCGAACTTGGCGAAATCTGGGGCCTCCAAACGGTAGGCATTGCTAAAACTGAGGAAGAGATGAAAGCTCACATCGCACAGGTAGGTGGACAAGACCAGATTGGTTCTAAAAAATGGGGCGCAGGTGACATTATGTATGCCGACTTGGATGGAAAGCCCGGCATTACTCGCGGCGCACAGACACTCGATGATCACGGCGACCTGACTGTCATAGGTAATGACACTCCACGTTTCTTGTTCGGTATCGACTTGAATGCCGCTTACAAAGGTTTCGATATTCGCGCCCTCTTCCAGGGAGTGATGAAGCGTGACTACTTCCAAAACTCCGACATCTTCTGGGGTACTACCGATAGCGAATGGTGGTCTATGGGCTTCAAGGAGCATCAGGATTATTTCCGTGAAGAGCCTGTTGGTCTGGAAGGTCACGAGATTCCCGCCAACATTAATGCTTACTATCCTCGTCCCCGTTTTGACAGCAAACAGAATCACGAAACCCAGAGCCGTTACCTGCAAGATGCTTCGTACATTCGCTTGAAGAACCTGCAAGTGGGCTACACATTGCCGCGTAGCATCGTAAACAAGACCGGTTTCCAGAACCTGCGCGTGTATGTATCGGGCGAGAACCTCTGGACCGGTACCAGCCTGATTAAGCTTTTCGACCCCGAGACTATCAGCGGTGGACGTGGCGGTAACGTATACCCTTTGTCGCGCACCATTTCCGTAGGTTTGAGCGTAACACTCTAACGGAGATTATTCGAGATGATATTTTGTAACAATAGAACCTTTTAAATATAATAGACATAATTATGAGACATAAATATATTCAGCATATTGCACAAGTTGCTTTAGCTGTGGCACTGCTTGGGGGAACCACCTCGTGCGAGGATTTCCTGAACCGCGAACCTATGTCAAAACTTTCACCCGAGACTTACTATACATCGGCTGCTCAACTGGAAGCCAACTTGAATGACGAATATCCCAACATCCTGCCCTCTTACGGACAGTGGGACTACGGCATCTATGGTGAAGATAACGATACTGACAATCAGACGGATGACTACATTCATGACCGTTTTACCACCGACCAATGGAGAGTGCCCCATACGGAGGAAGACAACTGGAAGTTTGAGCGCATCTATCGTACCAACTTCTTTTTGAGCCAGGTGATGCCCAAGTTCGGAACTGCTATGGACGGATCGCAGAATACCATTAGCGGTACATTGCCCGATGTGAAACATTATATTGGTGAGATGTATTTCCTCCGTGCTTTTGAATATTTCAAGAAGTTGCAACTCTTCGGCGATTTTCCTATTATTACCGAACCTTTGGTTGATAATGCCGCGTCACTGGTCGAAGCCTCCAAACGTCAGCCACGAAACGAAGTGGCACGCTTCATCATCGAAGATTTGGAAAGAGCTGCTGAGTTTATGAAAGACGTGGATAAGGCAACTACCCGCATCAACCGCGATGTGGCTCTGCTCATTAAGAGCCGTGTGGCTCTGTTTGAAGCATCTTGGTTGAAGAACTTTGCAGGTACGGCTTTTGTGCCCGGTGGTGAAGGATGGCCCGGTGCCGCTTTGCACAGCGGATATGCTTATCCCGAGGGGAGCATAGAAAAAGAGATAGAATTCTTCTTGAAGAAGGCTACCGAAGCCGCCAAGGAAGTGGGTGATAAGTATATGAACCGACTTACCCAAAATACAGGTCTTGTGCCGCAATCGGCCACCGACCCTGTCAACCCCATACTCGATATGTATGCGCAGGAAGATTTGAGTAACGTGCCCGAAGTACTGATGTGGCGCCAATATGCCCGTGGCATTGAAACATACAACATCAATGCGGCTGCCTGCCGTGGTAACTATCGTATCGGTCTGACTCGCGGATTGGTGCAGAACTTCTTGATGCAGGATGGCACACCGGTTTATACACATGGAACGTATTCCGATGGAGACGGCTATTATATGGGTGACAAGGAAATAGGCAATGTCCGTATGAACCGTGACTCCCGCCTCAGTGTATTTTTGAAAGAACCCGGACAGAAGAACATCTTGTTTGAGGTTGACAACAACGAAGGTACGGAAGTGTTTATGGAAGAGCCTTATCCCGGCATTACCAACAGTGATAGCGAGCGTGGTTATGTCACCGGCTATGTTGTTCGCAAAGGTGGTTCGTTCAATCGTAAGTATTACGCCAATGGTGGTGGTTATACTGCGGCTGTGGTATTCCGCGCCACTGAAGCTTTGCTCAACTATATGGAGGCGAGCTATCTGTTGAACGGAAGCTTGGACGCTACCGCGCAGAATTATTGGAAAGCCTTGCGTCGTCGTGCAGGGATGGACGAAGATTTCAACAAGACCATCGCCTTGACAGATATGAGCAAGGAGGCCGAGAATGACTGGGGAGCTTATACTGCCGGCAAGCTTGTTGACAAAACACTCTATAACATTCGTCGCGAGCGTCGTTGCGAATTTATGGCCGAAGGTCTCCGCTATATGGACTTGCGTCGTTGGCGTGCGATGGACCAACTGATGGAGAATCCGTATCACATCGAAGGTATGCACTTGTGGAATACGCCGATGGAGGAATGGTACATCGGAGAGAACGGTAAGTCAATCTTGATTGGCGATGGTTCCGAAAATTCGAACGTGTCTTCCAAGGAGCGTAGCGAATACCTCCGTCCGTTCGAGCGCTATGCTGCTCAGCCGGGTTATGAGGGTTGTACTTGGAAGATGGCTCACTACTTGCAACCCATTATGGTGAAGCAGTTGCAACTCACCGCCTCTACGCCGGGTGATGTTTCAACGTCGGTTATCTATCAAAATCCGTATTGGCCTGTTACGGCAGACCAACCGGCAGAGAGATAAGGTAAAAAAGGTTTTCAATAGGTTTTTGACTTTTTAAGAGGATGGAATCTTCTACGGACAAGTAGGGTTCTGTCCTCTGTTTATATAATATGAATCAGCATGGAAAGAGTATTAGTCTTATTGGGTTTGTTTGTCTTGCTGGCAATGGTCGGCAAGGCTCAGAGTGATTGGAAAGATGTTAACGGTGAGTATATCAATGCGCACGGTGGGGGCATATTGGCCTACGGCGGCAAATATTATTGGTTTGGCGAACACCGTCCGGCTAAAGGATTCATAACCGAAGTAGGGGTGAATTGCTATTCATCCACTGATTTATGTAACTGGAAGCACGAGGGAGTTGCCTTGCCTGTATCACCCGAAGCGGAAAGTGAGATAGGGAAAGGCTGTATTATGGAACGTCCTAAGGTGATATACAATAAGAAGACCGGGAAATTTGTTTTATGGTTTCATCTTGAACTGAAAGATAGGGGATATGAAGCCGCCCGTGTCGGTATGGCGGTGAGCGATACTCCTGCAGGACCTTATCGCTTTGTCCGCTCCATGCGTGTTAATCCCGGAATATTTCCGATGAATATGTCTCAGCCGGACAGAAATATGCAGTGGGATTGGGATAAATATAAGGAATGGTGGACTCCGGAATGGAGAAAAGCAGTCGAGGAAGGGCTTTTTGTACAGCGTGATTTGAAGGACGGACAAATGTCTCGCGATATGACCTTGTTTGTGGATGATGACGGGAAGGCATATCATATCTATTCGTCCGAAGAGAATCTTACCTTGCAGATTGCCGAACTGACGGATGATTATCAAGGCTACACGGGAAAGTATATCCGTATCTTTCCGGGTGGTCACAATGAAGCGCCGGCCATTTTTAAACACGGCAATATCTATTGGATGATAACATCCGGCTGTACCGGTTGGGCTCCTAATGAAGCCCGTATGTTTTCAGCTTCTTCCATCTGGGGACCGTGGACACAACATCCGCATCCGTTTATCGGGCCGGGAGCTGAAAAGACATTCGGAGGGCAAAGTACTTATGTCCTTTCTTTGCCTGAAAACAAATATATTTTTATGGCGGATGTGTGGAAACCGGATAGCTTGATGTATTCCCGCTATATCTGGCTGCCTATTGAATTTGATAAAGCGGGAATGCCTGTTATAGAGTGGAAAAACAGTTGGAAACCGAAGTGAGATCAGAACTTTTATTCGGAAAATGCAGAGCGGTTGTGAAAATAATCATTTTCACAACCGCTTGTTCATGATTGTAGAAACCCTGTTTTTTTGATTCTAAGCAAGAAAACTATTTCTTCTCCCCAAAATCTTCTTGCTGCTTTTCCACCTCTTTCAGCCTTCTTACATTCAGTTCTTTCTGTAACTGTTCTTGTTTTAGCTCGGCATCCGATTTGGCGATTCCCTCTCCCAATCCGGTGGTGAAAGAGGCTGGAATAAGCGCTGCTTCTTTCTCTGAATATACCGACGGGTGCTCCGCTGCTACACTCTCCAGTTCCAGCACGGCACTGACCGGCATTTGCGAACCTGCAAACAGGACACTTGCCGACACTTTTATTTTACCCGGCTTCAATGTTGATTGTATCAGCACCGGTGCAGTTCCCCACTTTATCGGAGCAGGATTGGCCAGTACACTTACGTCGCCCAGAATACGTCCCTCGCCTTCTACGTGAAACTTCACATAATAATTATTCAGCCGTTTAATCGTTCCATTCCGGTCGGCTACGGCAGCCACTACAGTTACAAAGTCAGAGCCGTCAGCTTTCAAATCCACGTTCTCGTTATCCACCCACAGTAATAGCTTTTCCGGGCGCCGGGCCGGAAACCTTTCATGTGTAGCGACTACTTTCCCGTCAATCAATCCCTCAGCGCGCAACAAGACCTCAGACTGTCTCTGCTTCCGGGCCAACGCCTTATCTTCCATAAAATCGTATATATCATGGAACGTGATAATCGGTGAAGGCATGCCTTGAACTGCCGTTGGTTGGGTATAAGTAAACGACTTCCCATTCTTCAGAAAAGTAAGCCTCACTTTTTCGCAGTTGGAATAAACGGTCACGTCCTTGCCGGAGAAGGGAGTCATTTCGTGAGCGATATATACCATCGGCCCTGTCTCGAACAACCGGTTCTGCTTCTTTGGAGAACGTTGTGCCTTGAACATATAGTAAGCGTACTTGGGTTGGCGGAACACATCCATCAGCCCACCATAAAACGGATCGGGATGATATCCTCGCTGATGGTCGAACGAATGCCAAAGGCATCCTCCCACATGCTGGCGAGGAGTACGGTAAAGGGCATCATAAGAGGTATAGGCATAACGGGGATTGGCATAATGCCGGGCTTGGACAAGCATAGGCTGCTCGCCCCAGTTACGCGCTACCCGGCTCGGGGAGTTATGCGAACCCCAGTCGTCCACATTGTCACCCCACTCGCGGGTAAAATAAGCAATGCCGGGGGCTGCGTCTTCCACATGCCACACCTTGCCGTCGAAGGACGGGTGAGTAAACAATACCGGAAAATGCTCATGCCCGCGCGCTCCACGGTCGCAACCGGAGTAACAATACGGATAAGGATATTCTTGAGTTACAATATCTGCGGCCTTTTTGGCAAAATCCTCCGGATACCAAGTCTCGTTGAGCACAGGCTCCCACAACCATACACAAGCATGATTGCGGTCACGGCGTACCAGATTGCGTATGTCGCTATACACACGTTGTGCGAATTCGGGAGCATCATTCCAGAACTGCCACCCCGGAGTATTGACTATGACAAACAGGCCAAGTTCGTCGCATGCGTCCATGAAGGCCGGATCTTGCGGGCAATGGGCATTGCGAATCACTTTCATCCCGGTGTCACGCAGTTTCTTGGCATCACGCCAATGGATGCTGTTGGGAACCGCATTGCCTACCACCGCGAAATCCTGATGGCGGTTGGCACCGATCAGTGGGGCTTCATAAGGTTTGCCATTCAGCCAGAACCCCTCCTTGCCCTTAAATTCCACACTGCGAATGCCGATACGGCGGCAATAACCATCCACTACATTCCCCTTACGGTCACTGATGCGTATGTTCAGATGATACAAGACAGGATTTTCCGGACTCCACAACGCCGGATCCGTTATAAGTATTTTATCATGAGAGGCGGTGGCCTTACCCGCACGCACCCGTATCTTATTCGTCATCGAAGCCGCCTGCCTGCCGTCCGGCTGCAACAGTTCATATTCCACCATACCCGTAAAATCCTTACGACTGTCATTCCGTACATGTACCTTCAGCAAAACTTCAGCCGAAGTTTCCGAGACTTTGTCATAAGCCACGAACAATCCTCCACCGGCCACTTCATCTTCAAAGTTCGGGTCGGTAATGAAGACCGGATTGTGCGCTATCAGCCAGCAATCACGATAGATGCCACCGAAGTAAGTAAAATCAAGGACTTCCTGTGCCTTTCCCGGAGGATAAGCCGGATCGTTGCTGTTATCGGCCCATACGGCAATCACGTTGTCCTCTCCCCATTTCAAGGCGTCAGTCATGTCAACCACTACCGGCAGATATCCTCCAAAATGTTCGGTCATCAATTGACCGTTGACGAATATCCTGCTTTTCCCCATAATGGCTTCGAAGTGCAGAAAAAGTTTCTTTCCTCTTAAGGTGTCAGCCGGAGTGAAATGTTTGCGATACCACACCTCTCCTTGGTAATTAACACAGCCACTGGCTTCAGTGGGCAGATATTCAATGCCGTTGGGCAAAGAGACCACTGTCCAGCCGCTGTCGTCAAAGTTCACTGTTTCAGCCTCCGCAGCGTTTCCTTTATGAAAACGCCAAGCAGGATTCATGGAGAAGACTTCGCGTCCGGAATCCGGCAACTTAAAAAAGCCGGCAGTGGAAAACTTGGGTTTATAAGTGATGGAGGCGGTTCCACCTGCACATCCGGTTGCTTTCCCCTGTACATCGGCATGCCCCAAAAGGAAAATGCATAACAGTAATAGTATTTTTCCAAAATTTATCATGATATATCTTTTATTGTTGCCTACAAAGAAAGAGTCTTTTCTCATAAAAATAGGTATGGCTGGTTTATTTTTTCACGTAAACCATTACGCAAAGATGCAGAATTGTTCTTTTACTTTATAAAGGACTGCCGAAAGGTTGTTGGGCAATGCTTAAAGAGAAGGCCGTTTGGAAGAATAAGTTGTTTTAATACTGCTTTCTCTTATCTGCAGGTGCGTGGGTACAACCACTTGCTTGACTGTCTTTTCGCCCTTTATCTGTTCTATCAGAAGTTGGCAGGCGCTTTCTCCCATTTTGTATGTTTGATGGGATATGGCAGACAGTTTCGGTTCTACATAGTTGGCATGCTGTTCGTCTGTATATCCAATGATGGCTATGTCTTCCGGAATGCGCAGCCCGTGGCTCTTGATGACTTCCATGGCCGCAAAAGCCAGTGTGTCGTTCATGGCAAGGATGGCATCAGGTGGGTTGGGAAGGGCCAGCAGGGTTTCCGTAGCAATTTTCCCTTCTTCAAAATCTAATTTTCTGCATATGACAAGCTCCTTTTCAATGGGAATGCGGTTGTTGCGCAACGCCTCCAGATAACCATGCTTCCTTTTTTTTACAATATCCAGATGATTGGCTCCTCCTATGAACGCCACCCGTCTGCTGCCATTGTCCAGCAAATGCTGGGTAGCCGTCTGTGCGGAGTAGGCTCCGTCTGCCACTACTGAAGAAAATTGTTCCGTGAGGCAGACACGGTCGAACAGTAGGAGTGGCATGTTGATGTCTTTCAAGGCGGAGAGATGGGAATAGTCCGTCGTTTCCTGGGACAGGCTGGCGATGATTCCTTCCACCCGCATGTTTACCAGGTTCTGGATGTTCCTTTTTTCATATTCATATGACTCGTGTGAAGTTGTGATGATAATGAAATATCCGTTTGCTATAGCCGTGTTTTCTATGCCGTTCAAGATGGAGGCGAAGAAATGGGTTACGATGTCCGGTACTATCACACCGATGGTACGCGGTGCGTTCTTCCGCAGGCTTAGTGCAAACGGGTTGGGACGGTAATTCATTTCTTTTGCTAACTTTTGGGTTTTAGCGCAAAGTTCAAGGCTGATTTCTGGACTGTTTTTCAAGGCTCTGGACACAGTGGGTATGGATACTCCCAAGATTTCGGCAATATCTTTCAATGAGGTTGGCTTGGAGCTTTTCATGGTCAGTAAGGTGTTTCTATGATTCATTTACAAAGAAACTATATTTCCTTTTGAAAACAGAATTATTGCTTCTTTTTTTTACGTAAACCATTGCGTGCCTTTTTTGACCATCATGTATTCCGGCAAGATTGTTTTCGTCTTACTTTTGTCACCTACAGAAAAAACTGCTTAAATTTAAAAAGTATGCAATACCATGAAATTGGAAAGACTGGAATGAAAGTGTCGTCACTCGGTTTCGGGGCTTCTTCTTTGGGAGGGGTTTTCCATGACATTAAGGAAAAGGAAGGCATTGAGTCGGTGTTTACCGCAATTGAATTGGGGATGAACTTCATAGATGTCTCTCCCTATTATGGTCATTACAAGGCCGAAACCGTTTTGGGAAAGGCTTTGAAGGATATTCCCCGTAACAGCTATTATCTTTCCACTAAGGTGGGACGCTACGGAAAGGATGGAGCGAATGCGTGGGACTATTCTGCCAAACGTGCTGTAGAAAGTGTCCTTGAAAGTATGGAAAGGCTGCATATTGATTTCATTGATTTGATTAATGTGCATGACATAGAATTTGCCGATTTGAACCAGGTGGCCAATGAAACCCTGCCTGCCTTGGTGGAGCTGCGTGAGAAAGGCATGGTGGGGCATGTCGGAATCACAGACCTGCAACTGGAAAATCTGAAATGGGTAATAGACCATACACCGGAGGGCACGGTGGAGTCTGTGCTGAATTTCTGCCATTACTGCTTATGCGACGATAAGCTGACGGACTTCCTTGATTATTTTGAGTCCAAAGGGATAGGGGTTATCAATGCCTCTCCGTTTTCTATGGGATTACTGACCGAACGGGGTGTTCCGGCATGGCATCCTGCTCCGGCTCCGCTGGTGGACGCATGCCGCAAGGCGATGCAACATTGCAAGGCGAAGAATTATCCGATAGAGAAACTGGCTATGCAGTTCTCCGTCAGCAATCCGCATATAGCCACTACGTTATTCAGTACGGCAAATCCTCGGAATGTAAAAAACAATGTTGCTTTCATTGAGGAACCGATTGACTGGCAGTTGGTACGCGAGGTGCAGGACATTATTGGTGACCAGCAACGTGTGAGCTGGGCAAACTCATGATAAGTAGTTGACTATGAACTATACAATGATAGATGCGCATGCCCATTTGTGGCTGCGGCAAGATACGATGGTGGATGGCTTGCCTGTCCGCACTTTGGAACAAGGCCGTTCGCTGTTTATGGGTGAAGTACGGCAGATGCTTCCTCCCTTTATGGTGGATGGCGTGAACAGTGCGGAGATTTTCTTGTCCAATATGGATTATGCGCAAGTTTCCGCTGCTGTCATCACACAGGAGTTTATTGATGGTTTTCAGAATGATTATCTTGCGGAGGTTGCTTCCCGCTATCCTGACCGTTTCTTTGTCTGCGGAATGTGCGAATTCCGCAAACCGGGATTTTTGGATGAGGTGAAACGTCTGGTTGCAAGAGGATTCAAAGCCATCAAGATTCCCGCCCAACGTTTGTTGCTGAAGGAGGGGAGGGTGATGTTGAACTGTGATGAAATGATGCGGATGTTCCGTTATATGGAGGAGAAAGGTGTGTTGCTGTCTGTAGATTTGGCAGACGGCGTTTTGCAGGTAGCCGAAATGGAGGAGGTCATTCAAGAATGTCCCCGGCTGAAGGTAGCGGTCGGTCATTTCGGAATGGTCACCCTTCCTGATTGGACGGAACAGATTCGTCTGGCAAGGTATCCCAACGTGATGATAGAGTCCGGAGGAATCACTTGGCTTTTCAACGATGACTTCTATCCGTTCAAAGGGGCGGTACGGAGCATTCGTGAAGCGGCGGAGCTGGTAGGGATGGAAAAACTGATGTGGGGTTCCGACTATCCGCGCACCATCACGGTCATTACTTATAAGATGTCGTATGATTTTATAATGAAATCTCCGGAGTTGACAGATGATGAGAAGATACTTTTCCTGGGAGAAAACGCCCGGAAGTTTTATGGCTTTTCCAATCTGCCGGTGCTGCCGTATATTAAGAATATGTGTGAATAAAATGACAATTGATAATTTTATAAATGAGTAGTATATAGAATGAAAGCTGTTCAGATAGTGAAAATCTCTGAGATGAGGGTTGTGGAATTGGATAAGCCGGTGGTAGGTACCGGTGAAGTGTTGGTAAGAATCAAGTATGTCGGTTTCTGTGGATCCGACCTGAATACATTCCTGGGGCGTAACCCGATGGTGAAACTACCGGTGATACCCGGACACGAGGTAGGAGCTGTCATTGAGGAAATAGGAAATGATGTCCCGGCCGGTTTTGAGGTGGGAATGAATGTAACGTTGAACCCTTATACCAATTGCGGAAAGTGTGCTTCGTGCCGCAACGGGCGTGTCAACGCTTGCGAGCACAATGAGACGCTGGGGGTACAGCGTAACGGGGTGATGTGTGAATATGCCGTGCTGCCTTGGACGAAAATTATTCCTGCGGGAGCGATATCCCCCCGCTATTGTGCTTTGATTGAACCGATGAGTGTCGGATTTCATGCCGTTTCCAGGGCTCGGGTGGCCGATAATGAATATGTCATGGTGATTGGTTGCGGAATGATAGGTGTAGGTGCCATTGTGCGTGCAGCTTTGAGAGGCTCTACGGTCATTGCCGTGGATATTGACGACAAGAAGTTGGAACTGGCCCAAAGGATAGGAGCATCTTATGTGATAAACTCCAGGGCGGAAAACGTACATCAGCAGATGTTGGAATTTACCCGGGGATCGGGTGCTGATGTGGTGATTGAGGCTGTAGGCAGTCCTGCGACGTATGTGATGGCGGTGGATGAAGTCGGATTTACGGGACGTGTGGTCTGCATTGGATATGCTAAGAATGAAGTTACGTTTCAGACAAAACTCTTCGTGCAAAAGGAAGTGGACATCTGCGGTTCACGGAATGCGTTGCCGGCAGATTTTCGGGCGGTAATCAATTATATGGAAACCGGAGATTGTCCGGCGGAAGAATTGATAACCAGGATCGTAGAGCCTGAAAAGGCGTTGGATGCCATGATGGAGTGGGTGGCAAATCCGGGAAAGGTATTCCGGATATTGGTTGAGTTATAGAAAATGACAAATCACTGTATATGTGTTTAAATTATTGAATTTCAAATAAATGAGTGGAATGAAGAAACTATTGACATTGATTGGGGCAAGCCTTTTGTCCGTATCGCTTTGTGCGCAGATAACGGAGCGCGAGCGTCCTGCCGAGTGGAAACAACTGATAAATGGCGGGCGTTTTATGGATCGTTTCCAACCTATGCCTGAAGGTGTCTCGGCTCAGGGCATCTGGGGAGCGGACAGTGTGTTGAACCGCTATGTGGATAACGGTATCGAACTTCCCGGAACATCTTTCTGGGGAGGGAATATCTTGCAGGATGCCGATGGGAAATATCACCTGTTCGTATGCGGCTGGCCGGAGGAATCTCCTAAAGGACACATGTTCTGGCCAAACTCGACGGTTTATCATGCTGTGAGTGATAATTCTACCGGTCCTTTTAAAATACGCAATTCGGTGGGTAAGGGACACAACCCCGAAGCCTTCCGGCTGGAAGACGGGCGTGTAGTGGTTTATGTGATAGACGGCTACTATATTGCCGATAAAGAAGACAGTTCTGTTTGGACATACGGACAGTTTGACTTTGATGCGCGTGACCGCAAGATTATAGAAGGGCTTTCCAACCTTACCTTTGCCCGCAGGCAGGATGGGTCTTACTTGGCGGTGTGCCGTGGAGGAGGTGTATGGATTAGCAAGGATGGTCTTTCTACTTATTGTCAGTTGACGGATAAAAGAGTCTATCCTCCTGTGGAAGGTAGGTTTGAAGACCCGGTGGTATGGCGGGATGACCTTCAGTATCACTTGATTGTGAACGATTGGTTGGGGAGAATAGCTTTCTATCAGCGCTCAAAAGACGGGGTTCATTGGATTATTGAACCGGGCGAGGCTTATGTGCCGGGCATTTCTTTTCACAAAGGCGGTGAGGTAGAGCATTGGTTCAAGTACGAACGTCCTAAAGTTTTCCAAGATGAACACGGACGGGCGGTTCAGATGAATTTTGCTGTTATAGATACGATAAAATGGGAGGATTTGCCCGGCGACAAGCATAGTTCCAAGAATATTTGTATTCCGTTGAATAAAGGCATGTTGCTTTCTGTCTTGAATGAAAAGGAGATAACTTCCGCTACACGTACCATAGAAGTGAAGATTGCTGCGGAAGAGGGATTCGACCCTCAGGCAGAAGTGGATATACAATCGCTACGTTTTGGCTCTTATAAGGAGGTGAACTTCGGACGGGGCTGCAAACCCTTGAAGACGAGAACTTCAGGCAAAGACTTGATTGTCGTTTTCTCCGGTAAGGGAAGCGGAATCACTGCTGAGGAGTTCGCTCCGAAGATGATAGGTAAAGACAAGTCCGGAAACATGCTTTATGGCTATGCGCGTCTGCCTTATGTGGATTACCTGCCCGCTTTGCTTTCCGCCCGGCGTCCTGTTTACGACAAAGGAAAAGGAGAGTTGCGGCTGGAGGTACAGAATTTAGGCTTGTCTGCGTCCAAGGCTGTTGAAGTTGAGGTGAGATGCGGCGGAAACAGCTTGGGACGAGTGAGGGCAGGTGCATTGCAGCCCTATGAAACGGTCAATTTGCCGTTAAAGCCCGCATCAGCTTCTTTTGATGGGAAGTCCGGGTATGAAGTGATCTTTCTACAAGATGGAGTAGAAGTGGAAAAGAGTGTTTTTGAGTAAAAGATTGTCCATGTTGGAGCGGCATGCGCATAATCTTCAAGATTGCGCATGAACTCACTTATAATCAACAAGGCTCATCCTTGTGCTCCACCACATGATACAGCGTGCCGAACCGCGTCCTGCGGGACGGCACTTCATGTTTCTGCAATATCCTTCCGAATACATTCACTTTCTTGGTAGATAGCGGCATGGCGCTGTACCGGCGCAGGCGGTTCAGTATTTCGGCGGACGACAGCCATTCTCCTTCCTCGTCGTTTCCGGCAATGCGGAAATAGCGGTAGAATAATTGCTCTTCGGGCGGTATTTGTTCAAAGTCGTGGTTGTTTTCCGTCATAATCCGTTCGTCCGACTGGTTGAACCAATAGCGTTCGCCGTGGTCCAGTTCGTGCATGGCTTGGGCGTAGAGCTGGTTGTAGTCTATCGGGCGGTTGGTGTCTATCGCTTCCGTCACTTCGATGCAGATGAACCGGCGGCTGCCGCTGGGATCGGTCAGCAGGTCCTTCTGGTTGCTGGTGGCGATGAACGAGGCATACCGGCGCATTTCGAGCACGGCATTGGCGTAGGGCTTGCGCACGTTGACCACCGGTTTCTGGAGAATGTGCTTCAGAAATCCTTGCTGGGTGCTGCTTATCTGGTCGAATTCATCGATGTTGATGAGCGCAAAGCGATTGAGGTAGAGTTCGGCGTCGCGTTTGCGCGAGAAGTCGATGCTGTCCGTGTAATAGGCACGCAGTTCGGGCGGGACGAGGCTTCGGCAAAAGGTGCTTTTGCGCGTGCCTTGTGCGCCTACCAGCAAGGGAGAGACGCTGTTGGCATATTTCTTGTCGGTAGTGCCGCGCCAATGCGCCACCATGTTGAGAAACCAGCGGTGGAACAGTTCGGCCCAATATGGATTGTTGCAGGGTACTGTCCGGGCGAGTGCCAGGATGCGGTCTTTTCCGTCCCAGTGCGGAAGGTCGTACAGATAATCTTCCAGCGGGTTGAATACCGGAATACGATTGGAGTAGATATACCGGCTGATGTCTCTGTCCCATAGGGAGATACCCTCGCTCTGTGCGTCGAGGGCAATGCTGTTTAGCGTGCGCTTGTCGATGGGTGAGAAGCGGAAACGGAACGAGTGGCGTTCACGGTATTCCACGTCGCCCACCTGGGTGTTGTAGCGGAAGTCGTAGCGGCGCTTCATGAACTCATCCGTCTGTATGGCGAGCTTCTGCTCTTTGTTAAGGCTGCTTTGGGTGTCGAAACCTTTGCTCTCCTGGTAAACGCTCCTTACAATCTGCCGGATGACGGCTTCTTTCTGACGTAGATAATAATGGAAATAGGTGCGCTTTACAGTCTCTTCTTCGGGGATGCCCGAACGGAAGCAGTGCTCGGCGAGGCGTACTGTCAGGGCGTGCCGGCTGTTGCCGGTTTCGGCCGGTTCGGCGAAGGTTTTCTGCAGAGCGGCTTCAAACAGCATGATGACGGCTTCTTCGGCTTCGTATCCCGGCACGGCACGCGTCAGAGGTGTCCTTTCGTCTTGCAGGGCTTCCCGGTAGGTGGTTTCGCCGGGCATGGAGGCAGGCTGCGCAAGGTAGAACTGTATGGAGTCCGGGCGGTACATGGCTTCAGGGTCGAAAGAGAGGCGGGAGTACTGTTCCAGTCCGGGCTCTTTCAGCAGGATGTCGAAAGGCAGTTGGGGCTGGTAGCATTTCACGGCAAGGCGGTAGGCATGGGCGTGGAAGACTTCGGCCTCTTCCCGTTTGCCCGGCAGTGAGTTGTCCGGGCGGGTGAAGGCGGTCCAGATTTTTACAGTCCGTCCACTGGAACCGGTGAATACGAGTCTTGTTTGCGGCTGTTCCCAGGCAAGGCGTTTCACGAGGGCTATTTCGGACCTGCCGGAAAGCGGGCCTACGGTCAGTTCCACAATGCCGTTGTAGGTTTTCATCTGGCATACACCGTCCGCCTTGCGGAATTCGGCTGCCGGAATCACTTTGGGCAGGCGGTCTGCTTCATCGCAGCGGTTGCCGGGCAGGGTGTATCGCAGTTTCTGCCGGAAGGCGGATACGGGGAGGGCTTTGGTTTCTGTCTTTATTTTTTGTAGGAAGGTGTCCAAGTCTGTCGTGCTCAGTGTCAGGTTCCCGTCTTTTTCTCTCAGTTGGGTAATTTTCATTTATATTTTTGTTTTGTCACATGCAGGCAAAATGGTTTGCTTACAGTGTACTAAGGTACGACAATTATGTCCCTTTTACAAGTGATTCCATGCTTTTTTAGGTCTGCTTCGATGCTTTTTCAGGGATAATCTTGTGGAAACGATAATTTCCTGCCATTGGAACAAAAGGTTTTGTTTGTTGGAACAGAAGGTATTGCTCATTGAAACAGATGGTTTACCTAATAGATACTTTTGGTTTATCTAAGGGAAACTTTTGGTATTTAACGTTGAAATTTTTGGTATTTGCAGTTAAAACTAAAAGTTTCATGCTGAAAACTAAGTATATAGCTTTGTCCTGTGGCGGGTGAAGCAAGTGCCGGAGACTGCTTTTGCCATGGCTTTTGAGGGCGTGATGGATAGTTGAGGGGAATTTTTATCTATCACGGGTATCTGTCACGCTTTAATGGGTTTGTAGTGAGAAGTATATCCCCCTTTGCGTGATAGCGTGACAGATGTTTTTCAAAAATAAACTTTGCGGGAGGAGGATATCCTTTTCAATTGTTGTAGCTGTATTCTTCGCTGAACCTCTCGAATTCCGGTTCCTCGGCAATTCCATTTTGCTTGAAAACCTGACGGATATACGCTTGTGCCTTGGGGAACAAACCTTGTTCCTGGCGGTAAAAACGATAATAGGTTGTCTTGCCGAAGTGGTTGATGAACAGGTTTCTCATTGGGGCTGCGTATTTGTGGGGTACATTGTCCAGCAGGTGCCGGATGCCCCATGCGACCCGCTGCTTCCGGGCTTCCCGGAAATAAGGGCATCCGGTGGTATCGGCAGGGATACGGTTGGGATTGATGATGCTTAAAGTAGGATATTGTGAGGTGGAATTTTCTGCAGCCAAGTGGTGCAGGCATTCTTCCCTATGGACGCACTGACTGTTAAAGCAATGCGCAAAGCCATAAGGCACAGACTGGTAGTTGAAATTATCTTTCATATATTATTCGCTTGTTTACGGTTAGGACGTAGGACACGGCTGCAAAGGTAAGGAATAAAGTAATAAATGTTTCAAATATTCCGGAATATGAATGCTGATTGTCCGAAAAAACGGCTTGGCTGGACTTGAAATAAAATGCTGATTACGCGGAACGGGGCAGACTTGCCTTATTTGCCTGCCTTATTCCGTGTAATCAGCGCCTGAAAGCTGCCGGTGCGTGTTGGCCAAAGCCGCTTTCAATTCATCTGTCTTTTAATATTTGAAGTTTTTTGTCTTTACATAGACCTTGAAATCCTTGATTCCGCCCGGCACTTCGCTTTCCATTCTGGGAAGATATTGTATGCCGGTCAGTGTACGGGTGCTTCCCAAATCAATCACGACTGCGTGCGGGTATGGAGTGCCTTTCGTCGTACTCCAGTAGGTTGATTCCTGAAGGTCGAAGAGCTTGTCGGCGGAACAGTTGGCGTGGGATACGTCTTCGCTGTCGGCATAATTGACAATCCAAGGTTCACGTGACAGACGTTCTCCATGCTCATCCAGCAGGTACATTTCGGCAATGCAAGCCAGGTCTTTCCCGTCTTGTGAGTTCAAGGCTTCCAGGCAGATATAACGTCCGGTGACGGGTTGGTTGAATTTGCGTTCCTGCCAGCCGTTGCCGGGATTGAAGCTGCCGGAGAAGACGGGATGGTCGCCGGACAAGTCGAGACTTTCACCCTCATTGCGGTGCGTCAGCGGCTTGGTGACGAGTAGCTGGTCCAGCAACGGTTCGCTCAGTCCTTCGGACTTGGCCTCTTTGGGACCGATGATGTCGAAGACCATCACTTCATTCTCGCCTTTCTTCAACCAGCATCCCGGAATGTAGAGGGTCTGTTGCGGGCCGATTTCCCAAATGCGTCCCATGGCGTGCCCGTTGACATAGACAAGTCCCTTGCCCCAAGTCTCGAAGTTAAGGAAAGTGTCGCTAGGCTTGTTTACTTTGAAGGTGGCACGGTAGCAACCCGGAATACGTTGTCCCGACTCGTCTTTCAGTGAGCCGATGGGGCGGAACTTCATGTTCTTATAAAAATCGTATGTATCTTCCAGATTATAGACTTCCCAATCCTTCAGGTCGCAGGTGAATGGATGCCCGTCGATGTCTACAGTAAGCTCCACGCTCCGGGTGATACCTTTGAAGTCCTTGATGGCACGTCCGAAGTTGATGCGTCCCATGGCTTCTACCAGAATGTCGAGACGTGCGCCTTTGGGGCAGGCGGGGAATGCCAGTTGCTTTTCGCCGTTGCGCCGGTCCAGCTTGCCGATGTATTTGCCGTTCAGGAAAATTTGGGCATAATCGTGCGCATCGTTCACGGTGAGCAGGGACGAAGTTTTCATCTCGGGCAGCGTGGTGCGGTAGAGAATGCTTCCGAATCCCTGGTTATATTCCTCCATGGTGCGGATGTTGCGGTCTTTCTTGGCAGCAGGAAGGTTGTCGAACAAAGGAGCCATCTCTGTAAATTGGAAAGCCGGAATGCGGATGGGCTTGATTAAAGCGGGAACTTTAGCCTGCTTCTCACCATCCATGTATTTGGATAACGTTTTCCGCAATTCCCAGTATTTGGGAGTGGTCTGTCCCGATTCACTGATGGGGGCGTCGTAGTCGTATGAAGTCACGTCAGGGGCGAATCCCGGTGAGTTGGCTCCTGCCCAGTGTCCCCAGTTGGTTCCTCCGTGGGTCATGTAGAGACTGAAGGAGATGCCTTTGGATAACATCTCGTCAATACCGGCAATCATGTCGGCAGCCGGACGGGTTTCGTGGTTGGCGCCCCACTTGTCGAACCATCCGCTCCAGAATTCGGAGCACATCAGCGGGCTGTCCGGACGAAGCTTTTTCAGTGGTGCAAACTGCTGGTCGATGTTGGCTCCCGTACCGAAATTCATGGTCCATACCAGGTCGTGGAGTCCGTTCTTGGTGAAGTTGGATGCCCAGTCACATTGGAACAGTGTTACGCCGGGGTAGTTGGCGCGTACGATGTCGCGGATTTGCGATACGTAACCTTTGTCTTCCCCATAGGAGCCATATTCGTTCTCTACTTGCACCATGATGATGGGGCCTCCGTTCTGTATGGTCATGTCAGCCACTTGCTCGGCAACGGCTTTTTCGAAGATACCTACACGCTCTATAAAGTAGGGGTCGGATTCGCGTAGGCGGATATCCTTCTTCTTGAGCAGCCACCAGGGCAGTCCTCCCATTTCCCATTCGGCGCAGACATAGGGTCCTGGGCGCAGGATGACATACATATCGTTCTGCCGGCACAAGCGGCAGAATTCCGCCAGGTCATTTTGTCCGGTGAAGTCGAATACACCCGGCTGAGGCTCATGAGAGTTCCAGAATACGTAAAGGCAGATGGTGTTCATGCCCAGTGCCTTGCATAGCTTGATACGTTGGTCCCAATAGGCTTTGGGAATGCGTGGATAGTGCAGCTCTGCGGCTTTGACGACAAACGGTTTGCCGTTTAGCAGGAAAGTACCCTTGCCGGCTGAAAAGTCGCCTTGTCCTTCCCATTGGGTGCGCGGGTTCCAACTGTCGTGCCAAGGTATCGTGATTTTGCCGTCTTTGCCGAATTCGAGTGGAAGCCATACGTAGCGCGAGTCTTCAAGGTCTTTCTTCTTCCAACGGTCGAACATGGCGATGTAGGCATTCCCCTTTCCATAGACTTGCTGCACATAAGTGCTTTGTGCATAGAAAGTCTTGTCTGCATCAGGACCGGTACATGGATTACCGATAGTGCTCCATTGTCCCATAATGGAGTCTGCCACTGCCAGTTCGGCTACATTGGGATCCCAGCCGGAACAACCGGAAGAGAGCATATAGTACTTGCCGTTATATTTGAATACGGCGGGTGCTTCACGGCTCTGCTTCACGAAGTTGCGTGTATAGCGACCGGTGGGCTTCAAGTAGTCATCCGTCAGTTCGCTTATATATAAGGTGGCGTTGTTTTCCGAAGAGTAGAACTGATATGCCTTGCCGTTATCGTCAACGAACACTGTCTGGTCTCGGCTCATCGCACCGTTCGGGCGGAAGCTGCCTACATAGGTGAATGTCCCGGTGAGAGAATCGCTGACCGCCACACCGGCACATGCCTTGCTGTAGTCGGCACTTTCCACATGCGCCCATAGGACGAATTGCTTCGTTTTTTCGTTGTAAATCACTTTGGGGCGTTCCAGTACTTTGCTGGGATGCAAGTCGTGTTTTTCGTCGTCTTTCACGGCAGGAAGCACGATACCTTCGAATTTCCAGTTCAGCAGGTCTTTCGAAGAGTAACAACTTACACCGGTTACGTCGGTGCGGTAGCATTCCCATGTAGCCCATTCGGGCAGGGTAGTTTTTCCCTTTTTGTATTCACCGTACCAATAATAAGTCCCTTCGTGGTACAGAAGCCCGCCACCATGGGCGTTGATGGGATTGCCGTCGGTATCTTTCCATACTTCCCCCGGAACGATGGACGAATTGGCCATTTGAGCTTTTACGGAAAGCAGGCAGAACAGGCCGACAAGTAAGGCCAGGCTTCGGATCATTTTTTGTTTCATTAAATAAATGGTATTAGGAATTAATAATGTTCGTAGGCAAAGATAGCTGAAAGTTGATGGAATGAGGGGTGGCAAATATGTCAAAAAGGAGAGATTATGGTTCAAAATACACCGGAAGCCTTGCGAACCGACTGAAGTTTTTCTTTTGACGGAGAATGGAGTGTGTTGTATAACATGCCTCTCTATGTTGCTTTTCTTTCGATTAATGCCTAATTTGCGCCTCACTAAAGTTTATGGCATACGGAAGCATGCTGAATTATTCACTTTAAATCTTATATATCATGAAAGTATATCAGACGAATGAAATTAAGAACATTGCCCTGCTTGGCAATGACGGCTCGGGTAAAACCACTCTCACGGAAGCGCTGCTCTTTGAGAGTGGTATTATAAAACGTCGCGGCAGAATTACTGCCAAGAATACGGTCAGCGATTACTTCCCGGTGGAACAGGAATATGGCTATTCTGTGTTTTCCACCGTTTTCCATGTGGAATGGAACGGTAAGAAACTGAATATTATCGACTGCCCGGGTAGCGATGATTTCGTTGGAGCTGCGATGACGGCGCTGAACGTGACCGATACTGCCATCCTGTTGCTTAACGGCCAATATGGCCCGGAAGTAGGTACGCAAAATCATTTCCGCTATACGGAGAAACTGGGGAAACCGGTTATTTTCCTGGTGAACCAGCTCGATAATGAAAAGTGCGATTATGATATGGTATTGGAGCAGTTGCAGTCCATCTATGGCCCGAAGGTGGTGCCGGTACAATATCCGTTGGCTACAGGACCGAATTTCAATTCGTTGATTGATGTACTCCTGATGAAAAAATACTCATGGGGACCGGATGGCGGGGCTCCTGTCATCGAAGACATTCCGGCCGAAGAGATGGAAAAAGCGACCGAACTGCACAAGGCATTGGTAGAGGCGGCCGCTGAACATGACGAAGGCTTGATGGAGAAATTCTTTGAGCAAGACTCATTGACGGAAGACGAAATGCGTGAGGGCATCCGTAAAGGTTTGGCCTCCCGTGGAATGTTCCCGGTATTCTGTGTCTGCGCAGGTAAGGATATGGGCGTTCGCCGTTTGATGGAATTCCTGGGCAATGTGGTTCCGTTCGTGGATGAAATGCCGCCGGTGCACAATACACGTGGAGAAGTGGTGAAACCGGATTCCAACGGACCTACTTCTTTGTATTTCTTTAAGACGGCTGTTGAGCCGCACATCGGTGATGTCCAATATTTCAAGGTAATGAGCGGCAAGGTGCACGAAGGCGATGATTTTACGAATGCAGACCGTGGCTCCAAGGAACGTATTGCGCAGATTTATGCTTGTGCGGGGTCTAACCGCATCAAAGTGGAAGAGATGGTGGCCGGTGATATTGGCTGTACCGTGAAGCTGAAAGATGTACATACCGGCAATACTTTGAATGGCAAGGGAACGGAGAACCGTTTCAATTTCATCAAGTATCCGAATTCCAAATATTCACGTGCCATCAAACCGGTGAATGAGGCCGATACGGAGAAAATGATGGTTGTCTTGAACCGTATGCGCGAGGAAGATCCGACCTGGGTGATTGACCAGTCCAAAGAACTGCGCCAGACCATTGTGCACGGTCAGGGTGAATTCCATCTGCGTACGTTGAAGTGGCGGCTGGAAAACAATGAAAAGCTCCAGATTAAGTTTGAAGAGCCGAGAATTCCATATCGTGAAACGATCACGAAGGCTGCCCGTGCCGATTATCGTCATAAAAAGCAGTCGGGTGGTGCAGGCCAGTTTGGTGAAGTCCATCTGATTGTGGAGCCTTATTACGAGGGTATGCCGATGCCGGAGACTTATAAATTTGGTGGTCAGGAGTTCAAGATGAATGTCAAGGGTACCGAAGAGGTGCCATTGGAGTGGGGGGGCAAGCTGGTGTTTGTCAACAGTATCGTAGGCGGCTCCATTGACGCCCGTTTCATGCCGGCTATCTTGAAAGGCATCATGTCCCGTATGGAACAAGGTCCGTTGACAGGCTCGTATGCCCGTGACGTACGCGTGATTGTATATGACGGGAAGATGCATCCGGTTGACTCTAATGAAATCTCTTTCATGTTGGCAGGACGTAATGCGTTCAGTGAAGCGTTCAAGAATGCCGGTCCCAAGATTCTGGAGCCTATTTATGATGTGGAAGTCTTTGTGCCGTCCGACAAGATGGGCGATGTAATGGGTGACTTGCAGGGACGCCGCGCCATGATTATGGGCATGAGCAGTGAGGCCGGATATGAAAAGCTGATTGCCAAGGTGCCTCTTAAAGAGATGTCTTCCTACTCGACGGCACTGAGCTCGTTGACCGGAGGACGTGCTTCCTTTATTATGAAGTTTGCAAGCTATGAACTTGTTCCGAGCGATGTGCAAGATAAGCTGATAAAGGAATTTGAAGCTAAACAAGCTGAAGAATAAGAATCACTTCGTCTGTTTTTTATAAATAGTTAAAGCCGTTGTTGCCTCGTAGCAGGAAATGACGGCTTTTTTTATTAACGCTGATTAAGAACATAGGGAATTGTGAACACGAATGATTAATTTTTTATTAAATTTGCAAACCAAAGGTCTTTCTTTTTGTTATAATGCTCGTAATGTGACCTAAAAAACGACCTTCGGTTAATTTACGAGAACGTCCGGTTAAATCAGGTTAATTTGTTAGGAGTGTTAATTAGGGAGTGTTAATTTTGTGACTATGAAAAAGTCAACAATATGGATATTAGGCATCGTGATGGGTCTCTCCTTCCTTAGCTTGCTGTATCTGCAGATCAGCTATATAGAGGAGATGGTGAAGATGCGTAACGAGCAATTTGATGAATCGGTGAAGCGTGCATTGATGGCTGCTTCTAAGGGTGTAGAGTCCGATGAGGTTGTGCGTTGGTTGAACGAGGATATCTCCGAGGCGGAAAAGAAAGCATGGGAGCGCTCGCAAAGCGGCAACGGGGTGTTGCAGACCCAGCGGTTCGTGATGACGGCCCCGGACGGCAGTGTCCGTTCTTCCATAGAACTGAAAACATTCAGTAATGAGCCTTCCGAACTGCCAAGGGCGATGATTTCACGGAAGCATGGCGCGAAAACAATTCCCCAGACTTCACGTTCTCAGGTAGAGATGCTTAAACACCGCTATCTTTACCAACGGGCGTTGGTGGATGAAGTGGTTTTGGATATGGTGTATAATGCCAAGGACAAGCCGATTAGCGAGCGTGTCAACTTTAAGAATTTAGATCAGCATCTGAAAGCCGGGCTGATTGATAACGGCATTGACCTGACCTATCATTTCAGAGTGGTGGATAAGGACGGCAGAGAGGTTTACCGCTGTTCGGATTACAGTGACGAGGGGAGTGAGAACTCTTATTCACAACCGTTGTTCCTGAATGACCCTCCTGCCCGTATGAGTATCGTGAAAATACATTTCCCGGGTAAAAGGGATTATATTTTCGACTCGGTAAGTTTTATGATACCGTCCATGATATTCACTCTTGTATTGTTGGTTACATTTATCTTCACGATTTATATCGTGTTCCGCCAGAAGAAGCTGACGGAGATGAAGAATGATTTTATCAACAACATGACGCACGAGTTCAAGACGCCGATATCGACCATTTCGTTGGCGGCGCAAATGTTGAAAGATCCGGCTGTAGGAAAGTCACCGGCTATGTTCCAGCATATATCGGGCGTTATCAATGATGAGACGAAGAGGCTGAGGTTCCAGGTTGAAAAGGTGCTGCAGATGTCGATGTTCGACCGTCAGAAGGCCACTTTGAAGATGAAGGAACTGGATGCCAATGAACTGATAACGGGTGTCATCAATACGTTTGCGTTGAAAGTGGAACGTTATAACGGCAAGATTGAGTCGGAACTCAATGCTGCCGATCCGATTATCTTTGCAGACGAGATGCATATCACCAACGTGATTTTCAACCTTATGGACAATGCGGTGAAGTATAAACGTCCGGATGCGGATCTGCTGCTGGTTGTGAAGACTTGGAATGAACCGGGAAAACTGATGATTTCCGTTCAGGACAACGGTATCGGTATTAAGAAAGAGAATTTGAAAAAGATATTTGAAAAGTTCTATCGTGTGCATACAGGTAATCTGCACGATGTTAAGGGCTTTGGTTTGGGTTTGGCTTATGTGAGGAAAATTATCGTAGATCATAAGGGGACCATCCGGGCGGAAAGCGAACTTAATGTAGGAACTAAATTTATTATTGCATTACCTTTATTAAAAAATTGATTGATATGGACGAGAAACTGCGTATTTTATTGTGCGAAGATGATGAGAATCTTGGCATGCTTTTAAGAGAATATTTACAGGCCAAAGGCTACGCTGCCGAGTTATATCCCGATGGAGAAGCCGGATACAAGGCTTTCTTGAAGAATAAATATGACTTGTGCGTGTTTGATGTGATGATGCCGAAAAAAGACGGTTTCACATTGGCTCAGGAAGTTCGTGCCGCAAACGCTGAAATTCCAATCATCTTCCTGACGGCAAAAACGTTGAAAGAAGATATTCTGGAAGGTTTCAAGATCGGTGCCGACGACTATATTACAAAGCCGTTCAGTATGGAAGAGCTGACTTTCAGAATTGAAGCTATCTTGAGACGTGTTCGTGGCAAGAAAAACAAAGAAAGCAATATCTATAAGATCGGCAAGTTTACGTTTGATACTCAGAAACAGATTCTGTCAACGTCTGAGAAGCAGACCAAGCTGACCACTAAAGAATCCGAACTGTTGGGGTTGCTTTGTGCGCATGCCAATGAAATCCTGCAACGTGACTTTGCCTTGAAAACGATCTGGATTGACGACAATTATTTCAATGCACGTAGCATGGATGTGTATATCACAAAACTACGCAAGCATTTGAAAGAGGATGATTCTATTGAAATTATCAACATCCACGGGAAAGGATACAAACTGATTACTCCGGAAGCTGAAGCTTGATGAGGCTGGCTTCTGCCGGAGATTGGAAATAAAAAGGGCGGTTGCATTGCAACCGCCCTTTTTATTTCCTTTTTTTGATATCAATCTGCAATTCTTTTGTTGATGGCGATGTAAGAAATCAATCCAACGACAACTAATACTGCTGATGTTCCCAAAATGGCGTTGTTGTTAACATTGCCGGTAAAAGAACATGCAACGAGAATTACAGCTCCTATCACGACTAATATCAATCCCAGATTTTTTAATAAGCCTTTCATGTGTGTGTATTTTAATAGATTATTATTTTCTTTCGTATTATTGTCACAAAGAAAAGCATAATTCTTTAACAAGCGAAATTATTTTTGCAAAAAAACTATATTTTAATGAAGAATGGAAGGTGAAGAACGAAAAACGAGGCTTTGGAGCTCATTTATAGCCTTGATTTGACGTTGTTCACTGATGGAGCGTCATTGTCCATGTCACTAAATAATGTCTCAGTCTTTGGTGTTGAAGAATATTTTTCTCAGTACTTCCTGACTTACGCTTAACTCTTCGATGGTGATACCGTGCAAGGCTTCCTTGAGGGTTTGGTTGGCGATGACGCGTGCTCTTTCTTCCAGTTCTTTTCCGTCTCTGGTCAGATGAATCAAGTTGGTGCGGCGATCTTTCTTGTCGGATATACGCACTACGAGATGCTGGCGTTCCATATTGTCGATGAGTCGTGTCATGCTGGGCTTGTCTTTAAAAGTTGCATTACACAACTCTTGTTGTGTGACCCCGTCTTTTTCCCATAGAAAGATGAGTACAGTCCATTGTTCCGGAGTGATTTCCAAACCATTCTGGCGAAAGTTGCGAGATAGCTTACGGTTAATTGCCGCTGACACTTTGCCATTCAGTATGGCAAATATCAGCCGGATATCAAAGTTGAATTGCTCTATCATGAAATTATTGTTTAAACAACTTTGCAAAGATACTTCTCTTCCATGATAAATCCTATATCGGGACATAAAAAAACATTAAATGTTTGTAGTTCAAAATAAAATGCCTACCTTTGCACCGCATTTTTTAAACGAATAATTTATTTATTTAATTAAACGAGTATGAATCAATACGAAACCGTTTTCATTTTGACTCCCGTTTTGTCTGATGTTCAGATGAAGGAAGCGGTAGAGAAATTCAAAGGCATCCTTACTGCTGAAGGTGCTGAGATTGTAAATGAAGAAAACTGGGGACTGAAAAAATTGGCTTATCCTATTCAGAAAAAGTCAACCGGTTTTTATCAGCTGATTGAGTTCAATGCAGAACCTACTGTCATTGAGAAACTGGAATTAAACTTCCGTCGTGACGAGCGCGTTATCCGTTTCTTGACTTTCAAGCAAGACAAGTACGCTGCTGAATATGCCGCAAAGAGAAGAAGTGTTAAATCAACTAAAAAGGAGGATTAATCATGGCACAACAAGTTCAATCAGAAATCAGATATTTAACTCCGCCCTCAGTAGATGTTAAGAAGAAAAAATACTGCCGTTTCAAAAAGAGCGGTATTAAGTACATCGATTACAAAGATCCTGAATTCTTGAAGAAATTCTTGAATGAGCAAGGTAAAATCCTTCCGCGTCGTATTACCGGTACTTCTTTGAAGTTCCAACGTCGTGTAGCTCAAGCTGTGAAGAGAGCACGTCACTTGGCGTTGCTGCCTTATGTAACTGACATGATGAAATAATAGGAGGAGGAAAGTATGGAAATTATATTGAAAGAAGACGTTATTAACTTGGGTTATAAGAACGACATCGTAACAGTGAAATCTGGTTATGGTCGTAACTACCTCATCCCGACTGGTAAGGCTGTCATTGCTTCACCGGCTGCAAAGAAAATGTTGGCTGAAGAGCTGAAACAGCGTGCTCACAAACTGGAGAAAATCAAGAAGGATGCTGAAGAACTGGCTGCTAAGTTGGAAGGCGTATCATTGAAGATCGCTACCAAGGTTAGCTCTACCGGTACTATCTTCGGTTCTGTCGGTAATATTCAGATTGCTGAAGAGTTGGCTAAACTGGGTCATAACATCGATCGTAAGATTATCGTTGTTAAGGATGCGGTGAAAGAAGTTGGTAGCTACAAGGCTATCGTTAAGCTGCACAAGGAAGTTTCTGTAGAAATTCCTTTCGAAGTAGTTGCTGAAGAAGCATAAAGAAACTTCATCATAATTATATTGAAGAGCCCGTTCTGTAAAGAACGGGCTCTTTGTTATATGGAGTTGTCCGCAAGGTAAATAGAGAAGGGACATAATCTGAAATACACAGATCATGTCCCTTGTTCTATCATCAACTTAGAAATCATTCTAGTTCTTGGGCAGTGCTTCTTTTACTACCATCTGTCGGCCTACATATTCTGCTCCGTTCAATTCTTTAATTGCGTTCAGAGCTTCTGATGTCTCCGGCATATCTACGAAAGCAAAGCCTTTTGATCTTCTTGTGTCACGGTCAACAATCAGTTTTACTGATTCTACTGTTCCATACTCTTCCATTACTTGTCTCAAATCTGATTCCTTAACGTTATAGCTAAGGTTTCCAATGTACATGTTCATAAATACAAAAATAAAAAAATTAATAATTCAATAAAGGAGTCTTAGGAAGTTGTAGTCAGAAATGAAAACTCTCAATGTGATTAATCGAGTAGAAACATAATGAAAAGCTGATCGTAATAAACCTCTTATTGTTTTGTTGGCACAAAGTAACAGCTTTAATTTGGATATTGCATTATACTTTGCTGTTTTTCTTTGAATTTATATCTCTTTTTGTGAAAGATGGCCAATACTTAACATTTGGGTAGGAAGAGAATAGTTCTGAAGAGGGTATAAAAAAAGTCTGGTGTGCTTTTGCACGTCAGACTTTCAATTCTCTCTGTGTTGTACTGAAATTATTCAGCTACAACTGCGCTATCTGCTGCTACAGTATCAGCTGCTGCTGCGGCTGCTGCTTCAGCTGCTGCTGCTTCTACAGCTGCGATTGAGTCAGCGATACGGATTGAATCTGCAGTTGCTTGTTCAGCGTTAGCTGCTTTGTTACCACAAGATGCGAAAGATACTGCTACGATAGCTACAGCCATCAAAACTAATTTTTTCATTTTCTTTACTTTTAAAAACGTAATACAATCAATTGCTTTATTAAAACGGTGCAAAGGTATGTACTTTTTGAATAGGTTGTTCTCCAAACCCCAACTTTTTTTATATTTTTTTTGGAGCTAGGCCTGTTTTCAATACTATTTCTATGTTTTACAACATGTTACTTTTCAGCAATACTGTTGTATAAGTATCTCTTGATGCTTCTTTTGGGCGTTTTCTCAAATTCTGTCGGATAAAGCTGGATTTGGCTTACTTTTTCGTAAGAGGCAACGCTGTTATTCAGATTCTTGAGATTTTCATCCATGATGGTTTTGAGATTGTCGGGTTGATTCAAACCTAAAGAATCAAGTGACTCATAATCAGCATAAACCAAAGCTACTAACTTCTTGTTGCGTTCAATCACAAGACTTTCTAAGACGAAAGGCAGGTTATTGAGGCGTGCTTCGATTTCCTCGGGGAATATGTTCTGCCCGCTGGAACTGAGAATCATGGTTTTGCTGCGCCCGCGGATATAGAGGTTGTTGTTTTCATCCAAACTTCCTAAGTCTCCGGTTCGCAGCCATCCATCTTCCGTGAATACTTCTCTGGTAGCTTCGGGATTCTTGTAATAGCCTGTCATTACATTTTCGCCTCGTACTTGTATCTCACCGAGCTTGTCATTCGGGTTTTCTTTATAAATACGCGCTTCCATGATATCAAGCACACGGCCGGAAGAGGTCGGCACAAATTCGTTCCAGGGAGCGTAACTGATCAGTGGAGCGCACTCGGTCATGCCATAACCGATGGTAAATGGAAATTTAATGCGATGGAAGAATTCTTCCACTTCCGAATTCATGGCAGCCCCACCTATGATTACTTCTTTGAAACGGCCACCTAGCGCATCAATGAGTTTTTTGCGTATCTGGGCATATATCTGTCCATCCAGCAAAGGGATGCTTAATGCCCATTTCATACTTTTCTTGTTGATAATGGGCTGGATTACATTCTTGTATATCTTTTCGATGACCAGTGGAACGGTAATAATCAGATTCGGTTTCACTTCTTCAAATGCCTTCATCAAAATCTTTGGGGAAGGAATCTTGCCTAATAATGTGACATGAGTTCCTACTGCCGTGGCAGTGAGGAAGTCGAATGCGCAACCGTATGCATGTGCCAATGGCAGGAAGGACAGTACTTTATCTCCTTTCTTTAATAATCCGGTCCGGATGCCGAAAGTAACGTTGCCGGCCAAGTTGTTGCCGGTGAGCATCACCCCTTTGCTGAAACCTGTTGTTCCGGAAGTGTAATTCAGCAGCATGACCTTGTCATTGGAGAGGTCGGTATATAGGATGTCTTCTTTCCGGAACCCATCCGGATAGGTTTTCTCCATTTCGCTGTCAGAATGCCTTAGGAAGCGTTGGATGGTTTCTCCATCGCGCTGATACAGACAGCGGAAGTCACTCAGGGAGAATACTCCACGCAGGCCTGTCAGTCGCTCCTCTTCTAGATGCTCCCAAATGGTGTCACTGGTGAAAAGGAATACGGATTCGGAATGGTTGACGATATGATGTACGTCATTCGGGTTGAAGTCTTGTAAAATGGGAACCACGATGCCGCCATAAGTGATGGTAGCCATATAGGCAATGCACCAACGGGCATTGTTTTTGCCGATGATGGCGATTTTGTCACCGCGTCGCAACTGGCAATATTTGAAAAGCAGATGCAATCTGGCAATTTCCTGTGCTACCTGGCCATAAGTATAACTCTCGTTTTCTCCGTAATCGGTGTAGCAGGGGAGATCCCAATTCTCACGAAAACTATGTTCGTACAGTTTGATGAAATTTTCTTGTATCATTGCACAAATATTAGTTGAGTGTGCAAAAGTAGGAAAAATAGATTAATAATGTATATCTTTGCGCGATAAATGTGTTTATAAGCTTATGATAGATACCAATATATTTCAAGATAAGACAGCGGTTTATTATACGTTGGGGTGTAAGCTGAACTTTTCAGAGACCTCCACTATCGGTAAAATCTTGCGGGAAGCGGGTGTGCGTACGGCACGCAAAGGAGAAAAGGCGGATATTTGTGTGGTGAATACTTGTTCGGTGACGGAAGTGGCAGATAAAAAATGCCGGCAGGCTATCCATCGGTTGGTTAAACAGCATCCGGGGGCATTTGTAGTCGTAACTGGCTGTTATGCGCAATTGAAACCGGATACGGTAGCAAAGATAGAAGGGGTTGATGTGGTTTTGGGTGCTGAGCAGAAGAAGGATTTGTTGCAGTATTTAGGTAATTTGCAGAAACATGGAACGGGTGAGGCATATACTTCGGCTTTGAAAGATATCCATTCGTTTGCTCCTTCATGTTCGCGCGGTGACCGGACAAGGTTCTTTTTGAAAGTACAGGATGGGTGTGATTATTATTGCTCTTATTGTACCATTCCTTTTGCCCGCGGACGCAGCCGTAACGGAAGTATCGCTTCGTTGGTAGAACAGGCTCGCCAGGCCGCCGCCGAGGGTGGCAGGGAGATTGTGTTGACCGGTGTCAATATCGGTGACTTCGGTAAGACTACGGGGGAGACTTTCTTCGATCTGGTAAAAGCTCTGGATGAGGTAGAGGGAATCGAACGTTATCGCATTTCCTCCATAGAACCCAACCTGCTGACAGAGGAGATTATAGAATTTGTGTCACGCTCAAAGCGCTTCATGCCCCATTTTCATATACCTTTGCAGTCGGGTAGCGACGAGGTATTGAAATTGATGCGCCGCCGTTATGATACCGCTTTGTTTGCCTCCAAGGTGAAAAAGATAAAAGAGGCGATGCCTGATTCCTTTATCGGCGTGGATGTCATTGTGGGCACCCGTGGCGAGACGGAAGAGTATTTTGAGCAGGCATACGAGTTCATTAAAGGGCTGGATGTGACGCAGCTTCATGTGTTCAGCTATTCGGAACGTCCCGGAACGCAGGCTTTAAAGATAGATCATGTGGTGAGTCCCGCCGAAAAGCATGTCCGGAGCCAGCGTTTGCTGGAACTATCAGAAGAAAAGACACGGGCTTTTTATGCCCGGCACATCGGCCAGGCAATGCCGGTATTGTTGGAGCGTTCCAAGCCGGGAACACCGATGCACGGCTTTACTCCCAATTATATTCGTGTGGAAGTTCCTCATGATGATGCTTTGGACAATCAAGTGGTAACGGTTCGTTTGGGCGATTTCAATGAGGACGGAACCGCTCTTTCGGGAATTTATAATTCGTAATTTGTATTTGATAAAGTGAAATCGAGAATTCTCTATTGGTTGACCTATACAGGTATGTGGCTGTTGGCCTTACTCCCTTTCCGGGCGCTTTATATACTGTCCGATGGTCTGTATTTCTTGTTGCGTTATGTGGTATGCTATCGCAGGAAGGTTGTCCGTTGCAACCTGCAGAACGCTTTTCCGGAAAAGTCCAAAGAGGAACTGTCTGAAATAGAGCGGAAATTCTACCATTATATCTGCGACTATATGTTGGAGGAGGTCAAGATGTTGCGTATTTCTTTCAAGGAGTTGTGCCGCCGGATGGAATATGATAATAAAGAAGAATTCCTTGCCATGGTTGAAAAATATGGAGGAATTGTCTTGCTTATCCCTCATTACGCGAATTTTGAGTGGATTATAGGGATGGGGGCCATTATGGAGCCGGGAGATCTTCCGGTACAGGTATATAAGCCGCTTCGCAATAAATATTTAGATGAGATGTTTCAGCATATCCGTGCCCGTTTTGGCGGATATAATGTGCGAAAGCATGCCACGGCCCGGGAAGTGATAAAGTTGCGCCGTGAGGGCAAGCGGATAGCGGTCGGTCTGATTACGGACCAAGCTCCTAATCGTAGTGAAGCTCATTATTGGACTACCTTTCTCAATCAGGATACTGTGTTTATGGATGGTGCCGAGCGCATAGCCAGGCTGATGGGGTTTCCGGTTTTCTATTGTGAACTTCAAAGGATAGACCGAGGATATTGCAAGGTCTTTTTCGACTTGATAACCGAGACCCCGAAACAGACGGCTGATGGAGAGATTACCGAACTTTTTGCCCGGCGTTTGGAGCAGACCATTTGTCGCGAGCCGTCTTATTGGTTCTGGTCCCATAAACGCTGGAAATTGAAACGTGAAGATGTAGTGCGACATGGATAAAATAGCTGTTGTCATATTGAACTGGAACGGATGTGATATGCTTCGTTCATTTTTACCTTCCGTCGTCCGTTTCTCCGAAGCGGACGGGGCGGTGGTTTACGTGGCGGACAACGGCTCTACCGACTGTTCTGTGGAAATGCTTCGTACTGAATTTCCTTCTGTGCGACTTATTTTATTGCAGGAAAACCATGGCTTTGCCGACGGGTACAATCTGGCTTTGAGGCAGGTTGATGCAGAATATGTGGTGTTGCTGAACTCGGATGTTGAGGTAACGGAGCATTGGCTTGTTCCGTTGGCAGGCTATATGGATGTTCATCCGGAAGTAGCCGCTTGCCAACCCAAAATACGGAGCTGGAGACAGAAAGAGAAGTTTGAATATGCCGGGGCTGCAGGAGGTTTTATTGATCGGTATGGGTATCCTTTTTGCCGTGGGCGGATAATGGGAGCAGTGGAGACCGATAAAGGGCAGTACGATACGATTATATCGATTTTTTGGGCTACGGGGGCTGCTTTATTTATCCGTCTGAAAGATTTTAGGGAAGCCGGTGGGCTGGACGGTCGCTTCTTTGCCCACATGGAGGAGATTGATTTATGTTGGCGGCTTCGTGCCCGGGGCAGATTGCTGGTTTGTGTTCCACAAAGTGTCGTCTTTCATGTGGGGGGAGCTACTTTGAAGAAAGAGAGTCCGCGTAAGACTTTTCTCAACTTTCGTAACAATCTTGTAATGCTCTATAAGAATCTGCCGCCGGACGATTTAGCCTCTGTTATGCGTGTGCGTGCTGTCCTTGATTATGTTGCTGTCTTGAGTTTTATCCTGAAAGGACAGTTCTCCAATGCTTTGGCGGTGCTTCGCGCACGCCGTGCTTATGCCTCTCTCCGCGCTTCCTTTGTAGAGTCCCGTAAAGAGAATATGAAAAAAACATGCCTTTCCGTTATACCCGAACGGACAAAAAACAGTATCTTGGCACAGTTTTATTTACACGGGAAGAAGTTCTTTTCCCAATTGTGAGAACCCTTGCTTATTTTTAATTGTTTATAAATAAAGGCATTGATTTATGGAGAAATTAGTTAGAAAGATTGGATTAGTGGCACACGACGCCATGAAGAAAGACCTCATAGAGTGGGTGCTTTGGAACTCGGAATTGCTGATGGGGCATAAATTCTATTGTACGGGTACTACCGGAACTCTTATTCTTGAAGCATTGAAAGACAAACATCCCGATGTAGAGTGGGATTTTACCATTCTTAAATCCGGTCCTTTGGGGGGCGACCAACAGATGGGTTCGCGCATCGTGGACGGAGAGATTGACTATCTTTTCTTTTTTACCGACCCGATGACCCTCCAGCCGCACGATACGGATGTGAAGGCGCTGACCCGCCTTGCCGGAGTGGAGAACATCGTGTTCTGCTGTAATCGCAGTACGGCAGACCATATCATCTCCAGCCCGTTGTTTATCGACCCGGCTTACGAACGTACCGTTCCTGATTACACCAACTATACCAAGCGGTTTGAGAACAAGCCGGTAGTTGCTGAAGCGGTGGAATCGGCGAAGAAACGGAAACGGAAGAAATAACCGTCTGATATAATGATAGAAACTGTTTTGACTTGAATGCCTTTCTTTTCGAAAAACATGAAAATCAAGACAGTTTTTGATTTTAATAGAGTTATTATTCTGTTTTTAGGCCATTCTTTCGGTAATATTCATAACTTTGCATTTATTATACGAGCATAAGTTAACCTAAAAGAAAGATAAAACCCGGTAATTAACCTTAGATGGATGCAATCGATAAGGTTTAGCTTTTGTTCTCAATGAATTGGGATATATGGATCTACGCCAATTTAGCAATTTTTTCAATGAATACCGGCAGAAGTTCATTCGGTTTGCTTATATGTATGTGGCTGATAGTATGGCGGCTGAAGATATTGTCAGCGAGTCTTTTACATACTATTGGAACAATAAGGATAGATTGCCGGCCGATACTAATGTCCCGGCTTATGTTTTGACCGCGGTCAAGCATAGGTGTATAGACTACCTTCGTCATGAACAGGTCTGCCAGGATACTTCCAATGAACTTTACCAATTGTATTCCTGGGAACTTTCAACCAGAATCGCTACCTTGGAAAATTTTGAGCCTGCGGATATATTTACTTCTGAAATACAGAAACTGGTAGATGAAGCTCTTGAGAGCCTGCCGGAACGGACACGCCTTGTTTTTGTGATGAGCCGCTATGAAAACAAGCCGTATCATGAAATAGCTGCCGTTTTAGGAATTACCACTAAGGGAGTGGAATTCCATATATCTAAAGCGACTAAGCTTTTGCGTGTAATCCTGAAGGACTATTTGCCGTCCTTTATTCTTTTCAATTTTGTCTGATTGTAGGGGGAGGAATCTCTTGATTCCAAAGAATTTGCCTAAAATAATAAGCATGAGTAGAAGCTCAGAGCCTCTGTTCTCATGCTTATCCAATAATGTACCGTTTTTTAGATAGATAGAGATCGCTTTTTTTTAAGTTAGTTGAATCAAATTAGGACGTTTGATATATAATTGCATTATTTTAGTCTTTACTTTATGAACGGTTTGTCTTTTACATATACTTTATAGGCTTTGATGGCTCCCGGAGCATTCTCTTCGGCACGCGGCAGATAGCGGAAACCGCTGATGGTACAATCTTCCTTCAAGTCTATAACCAGCGAATGTGGATAGTTCGCTCCCCGAGACGTACTCCAGTAAGTGGATTCTTGCAGGTCATACACCTTGTCGGCGGTAAAGTTGCCCCAACTTGTACTTTCACTGTCTGCATAGTCAATCTGCCAGTTTTGGCGAGAAAGGGTTTGGCCGTTCTCGTCCAGCAGATAGAGTTCGGCAATGGAAGCCGTTTCTTTTCCATCCTGTGCGTTCAATGCTTCCAAACAGAAATAACTGCCTTTTACCGGGCGGCTGAACTTCACCTCTTGCCAACCGTTGCCTGCAGCCATCTCTCCGGCGGCAACCGGCTTTTCATTCTTCAGGTTCAGATTTTCTCCCTCCTTGCGATGCGTGAGCGGTTCTTCCGAACGGAGCATATCCAGTATGGGTTGCTTTAAGCCTTTGATTTCTGCTTTGTCCGGTCCCAGAAGGTCGAGTACTACAATCTCGTTCTTTCCTTTCTTCAACCAGCATCCCGGCATGTAGAGTGTTTGTTGGGGACCGATTTCCCAGAAACGGCCGATGGCTTTTCCATTCACCCAAACCATGCCTTTCCCCCAAGTCTGCATATCGAGGAATACGTCTCCCGTTTCTTTCAGATTAAAGGAGGCGCGGTAGTAAGCGGGTCCTTCTGCCTTGTTACCTTTCCGGAAGTCTTTCTGTGCGGCAAAGTCTGCATCGGTCGGGAAACTATATACTTGCCAGCCTTTCAGTTCCTTGCGGCTCTCTTCGGTCAGAAGTTCCACCTTTTCCGTGATACCTTTCCGGTCGTGGATGGCATAGTCGAAATTGACACGTCCCATCGCTTCCACCAGAATATCCAGTTGTGTGCCCGCCTTCAGTGCCGGCAATGTCAGGCTGTTTTCACTGCGACGGCGGTCCAGGCGTCCCAGTAACTTGCCGTCGGCATATACTTGTGCCCAGTCATGCACCTCGTCTATCAGCAGAACAGTGCCTTCTTTTACTTCGGGTAGGGTAGTGCGGTATAAAATGGTTCCCCATCCCTGGTCGAAGTCCTCCATTGGTTTCACTTCTTCCGCTTCTTTGGGTTCCGGCAGATTCTTGAACAAGCAGGCTGTCTCTTCAAAACGGATGGCGGGTATCTCTATCAGCGGATAAGCTTGTGGAACGTCGGGTATCACTTGTGCCGAGTCGGCATATTGCATCAGCATTTCGCGCAATTTGTAGTACTTCGGAGTGGCCCATCCGGCTTCGCTGATAGGAGCGTCGTAGTCGTAAGAACTGCACATGGCAGAATACGGAGGGCAGTTGGCGCCTCCCCAATGCCCGAAGGTAGTACCTCCATGAGCCATATAAAGAGAGAAAGAAATGTTGCGGTCCAGCATGTCTTTCAGACCAGATACCATTGTTTCGGCGTCACGCGTTTCGTGTTTGCGTCCCCAGTGGTCAAACCATCCGCTCCAGAATTCGCTGCACATCAGCGGAGCATCTGGGCGTGCTTCTTTCAAGGACTTGAACTGTGCGTCGATATTGGCTCCTGTACCGAAATTGATGGTCCAAAGCAGGTCATCCAGCCCGTTCAGTTGAAAGGTGGAACTCCAGTCGCACTGGAACAGAGGTACATCTGTGAAGCCTGCGCCACGTACGATGTCGCGGACATTGGCTATGTACTCTTTATTTACGGCATAGCCTCCGTATTCGTTTTCCACCTGTACCATGATGATGTTTCCACCGCGTGGTGCTTGCAAGTCTGCCAATTGTTTTCCTATTTCGTTCATGAAAAGCTTGGTACGTTCCAAGAAATAAGGATCGTTGGTACGCAGCTGGATGTCTTTTTTCTTCAATAGCCACCAGGGCAGTCCTCCCATTTCCCACTCCGAGCATACATACGGACCGGGGCGCAGCATGATGTACATACCGTTCTTCTGTGCCAGGCGACAGAATTCGGCGATGTCGTTTTGCCCTTTAAAGTCGAATTCACCGGGACGTTGTTCGTGGATGTTCCAGAAGGCGTAGATGCAGATGGTGTTCATGCCCAATGCTTTGCACATCTGTATGCGGTGTTCCCAATACTCGGCAGGAATACGCGTATAGTGCATTTCCGCAGCTTTGATAATAAAAGGTTTCCCGTCCAGCAGGAATGTCTGGTTTCCGACTTCAAAGGTCTGTGACTTATTTGAAGTAGAACACCCCATAAATATGGCAGTAATGAGCACTGCCACTCCAAAAATACAAGGTTTCAATAAATTCATAATGTAGAGATGTTTAGGAGTTTATTTCAATTTCAGTTTACTTATAATTTCCAGTTTTCCCGATACTGCCTTCATAACAAGCACTGGAGAGTCAGTTGTTGCCACTAAAAATGAAGCTACACCTGCTTCTGCTTTTACTTTAGCCGGACCGCGCAATTCACCACCTTGCAATACTTCAAGTTTTACTTCTTGTTTATTTTCACCAAAACAATCTGTTCCTTGTCTATCTTTCAGGTTGACATAGACAATGAGCAAATCATGGCGTGAAGCAGGCACACCGCTTTCGAAGTAAGTTATGTCCATTGCATCAACAGTGCCCGGTGTGCGTACCACATGTTCAGCTACGGCCTTGCCATCCTTATATCCCACAGCCTTCAGGTCTCCTTGTTCCCACTTTATATTGAAAAAAGTAAAGGGAGGAAAGTTGATATTCGTGGCATTTCCACCATCCGGGCGTGATACATAATCTTTTGTAGTCGGTTTGCTGTCGGGATGTTGCCGTGCCACTACCCGTCCGTTGAGCAATAGTTCAACCTCATCTACATTTCCATACACTTGCAATGTGTCCGAAGTATTTTCTATCCAATGACTATTGATAAATACTTCGTATGGCATAGGACCAGCAGGTGTAAAGCTACCCATCGGAACTTGCGTGCGAAAATAGAATAACCCGAATTTAGGCAAGTGGAACAAGTCGGCCAAACCGCTGTAGCAAATATTGTCACAGCACCCCCGGTTGTAATCGTGCATACTCCACACTGCACCACCCATAGTCCATGGATAATAAGCACGGTAGCGATTATGACTCCACTGAGCGTTCCATGCGTTTTGCATTAAAGCACGGTCACCATCGCCACGAGTTACACGAGTGGTACTATAGTGACCACCAAACTCGTAATCGTAATACTCACGGATGAATCCCGGTTTTCCGGTTTTGTTGGGACGGTTGTAGCCTTCTTCCCAATCATTATAGCACACATCAAAACCATCATATCCATAAGTATCTCCCGACGTATAGCATTGGTCGCCCGGATATTCCTCATGAGCGGTTTGTATAGCTTGATCTTTCCATTCCTTGGGTGGTCGTGATTCATTAAGCGTCGTTTCCCACATAATGATGGAAGGATGATTACGATCACGACGTACCAAGTCGCGTATATCTTTATACGTATGTTCAGTGAAACCCTGTGCCTTGTTGAAAAATTGCCATCCGGGAATCGGTTCTATAGCCAGCAAACCTAATTCATCACAAGCATCCAGTACCGACGGGTCTTGCAGATAATGACCTAAGCGTACTACATTAAAGCCATTGTTACGTATTTGGTACATGTCACGATATTGTGCTTGATCGGAAATGGCATTACCCACATAAGGATATTCTTGATGGCGATTGCTTCCTTCCAACTTCAACGGTTTGCCATTAATGACAAATCCCTTTTCACGTGTCATTTCAATGCGACGTATTCCGATGCGTGTATCCTCACGGTCAGTCACCTTTTTTCCGTCCAGTACCTCTGTACGGAGCACATAGAGGGCTGGAGAGTCAGGAAACCATAGTTTAGGAGCATTCACCGTGAACTGTTGCGAATTATAAAGTGTTGCGCCGCCCGCTGCGATGAGCGGACTTTCTGCTGAAGCCACTTTTTTACCGCATTCCTTATCCTTACTCCATTCATAGAGCGTATGACGTATGGTAAGTTTTTTTTGCGTAGCAGTTTTGTTGGCCACTTGTATTTTTACATTCACTTCTGCCTCTTGTTCCGACACTTTTGGGTAAGTGACAAAGATGCCTCCGCCCGCTATTTCATCCGCCATGATAGGATGAGTGATATATACGGGCTGGTTTACGATGAGATTTACATCGCGATACAAGCCTCCATAGTAACAGAAGTCCAATGTTTCCAAGGTTTTTCCGGGAGGTATAAGAGGATTGTTACGGTTGTCCAGACGCACCAAGACATCGTTGGCACTGTCGGCATGAAGCAAACCGGTAACATCTACTACAAATGGCGTATAACCACCGGAATGTTGTGTCAGATGTTTGCCGTTCACCCATACATCAGCCAGATGCATGGCTCCCTCAAACTCCAGCCAAAGTTGCTTGTTGATATCCTGCTTGTCAATACGGAGTTGCTTGCGATAATAGCACACGCCTTGCCACTGATGCAACACGACAAGCGGCTCGATGAAAGGCGTGTGGGGCAGGCTCACACGCTCCCACTGCCCGCTGGCAAGCAATGCAAATTCATCTCTCAACGTATCGGACGGCACAGTCAACCCTTTACTTTGCTGACTCACGTGTTCTATATTGTATTGCGAGCTCCAGTCAGAGCCTTGGTTCTTGATTTCAACTTGTCGTTGTGTTCTATTCAGCCGTTGGAATTCCCAGGCGGCATTTATATTCTTCTTCTGTGCTCCGATGGGAAGACACAGCAAAAGCAGGCACAAGGCCGTGGCTATTTTCAAATTCATATCATTTTTTTGTTTAAGTATTATATTAAGTATTCTAATTGTTTTAATTCATTAAAGATTCGCCTTAATAAAAAGGCGGCTATAAGCTTTAAGGTTGTCTTTCAAAAGGATAGTTTTTATACTCTTCATTTAAAACAGGGTATCACTCTACTTTTGGAGCAAACGTTCAAGTATGTGTAGTATCTCGCTTTCCTTTTATGCATATAAGCCTTATTTGATCATCGGCCTGTATATTCAACATCCGTACGCATTTAAGCGTCTCCTCCTTTGATAATTCCGTTTCAACGGGATAATCATCTTTAGTAGTTCCAAAATGATTTAACCAAGGAGACAAGAAATACATGAATTGAAACATTTCAGGAGTTTCCAAAGTCATAAGTAAATCCATCTCCCAATTTAATGCATAGAAAACAGGTACGAAATACTTGTCTCTTGCACGCCAACCATAAAGGGGACCAATGCCTCCAAAAGGCATTTTGGCAATAAGCTCACTCATCCAAGTGGCTCCCTCTGTGTCAGCGAACAAATATCCCCAGTTGGAACGATGAAAGCGATAACCATGCCGACCTATTACAGGGGTGAAATTTCTCATTAGATTTGTTTTCAAAACTTAGTGTCGCTACTGACATTTCCGGTAGCGACACTAAGAGTGCTGCTCTTATTTTTCGGCAGGCATATCCGCAGTGGTAGGCCAATAAGGATTCTGGTACAAAGGAGACAGCTCGATGGAGGCATGGTCCGGTGCGGTCAGTAGGAACTGGCGGATAGGCATCGGTTGCAAGTAGTGTGCCATTTTCCAGGTATAACCGTTTCTGTACAAGTTTCCGGAAGTCATATTCTTTTCATACGGACGGAGGTATTCGCTTAATTCCGGGTTGGATACATTGGCTGAAGAACTACCGTCGGCAATCAATGATGAAGCGGCATACCACTTCTGCATCGGAGTGTTCCAAAGATGGAATCCTTCTACATGATAAGGTTCATCCATCATCTGGTCGTATGAACGCCAGCGTGCCAAATCATAGGATCTCAATCCTTCGCCCAATAATTCGCAGCAGCGTTCACGGCGGATATTGTACATTACGGGATCGGTCAATTGTTCACCGGCTGAATAAGACGCCCAGTCACTTTTTTCTTTGGAGAAGTCCGTTGCGGCAATGGTGGTCATCGGATCTATTGCGTCGCCCGAGAATCCGGCGGCAGTGCGGACCGCTTTCCAGTATTCCAGGATATGTCCCGAGTTTATATTTCCGGTCAGCTGATATTCCGCTTCCATATAAATCAGCAATGCTTCAGTGGCACGGAAAGAGATAGCCCCGTTATAGGAGTAGAGGTTTTCGCACAATGCTTTGTCGAAAGTACCTCCTTTACGGAGTGAGTAACCGGTAGAATATCCTTTGTCACCATTACCGTTCAGGATGTTCGGATAAGGCTCTACCGGTACGGCATGGGTCACCGAAGCGTCCATGTTCTTGAAAACGTTTTTCTGTCCGGGTTCTTTTAGGAAGATGGACAGGCGCGGGTCTGTATATTCACGGATACTGCCTATGGTGGAGTCATCGTAGGTATAACCATCGTGTTGGGCATACCAAGGTTTTCCATCTTGCATCACGAAGCGTTCCACACCATTGCGGGTTACTCCTACGCCCCAGTTGCCAAACTGTACGCCAACTTCAGAACTGTGTACCACTTTCTTGCTCTTGTCGTAGGCTCTCCACATCAGGATGTCGGGATATACAGACATATCCACTGCACCGAACATATAAAAATAGGGATTTACCTCTCCTTCCTCTTGAGGAACGATGCCCGTATTCTGAGTCAGTACACCTTTATATTTCTCCGCGATTTCTTCCGCACTTTCGGCTGCTATTCGGAAGAAATATTCGCTTTCGCTATCAATATTCCCTGACGGGTATTCATAATTGGCGTTGTAGTCCTTGGCTTTTCCGGGCCATCCTTCACCATTGGGTACGAACGGAGTACCTTTGAAGTACTTCAGCCAGGAAGCTTCGAACAGTGCGACACGGGACTTGACCAGTGTAGCCACGTCTCTTGATACACGATTGCGTGCCGGATCAAAATTGTCCTTTAAATAAGTCCGGGCAGTATCCAGGTTGGCAATGATAAACCGGGCAACCTCATTGCGTGGACGACGTTTGCAAGCAGCAATCAATGCAGCTTCATTTTCCGGCAGAGCTTCTGTTATAATAGGAAGGTCTCCCCAATTCCGTAGCATGGAATAATAATGATAGGCACGGAAAAAATAAAGTTCACCTATGTATTGTTCTATATTGTGGGTGCTTCCTTTGATTTCTCCTTTGGCATATCTGTCCAGGGTGGTATTCAAAGAGTAGTTGACGCTCCGGACAGTTTCCCAATTCCAGTTTTCATTATCCAAAGATACTTGCCATTGTCCTTCGGCATATTTTCCATCGGCATACATGCCTGCCTGAATATCGGTAGCCCCGTCAGAAAAAGCGCCTAAGGTGGAAGGCGCCACGCTGGTATAAAATCCGTTGGCGATGGCCTGTATCTGGTCGTCAGACCGGTAATAGTCTTCCGGTATAACGTAAGAAGGAGGTTCCTTGTCTAAAAAGTCTTCACAGGAAACTAATGTTGCCGACAACAACAGTGCGCTTGATAGTATTTTAAATGTTCTCATTTTCATGACAAATTGTTTATAAGGTTATGTTTAATCCGAATGATAAGGTTCTGGATAGTGGATAGCCCATTCCCGAATATCCGCCTGTAATGGTTTCCGGGTCGTACTGTTTGTCCACGCCTGTTCCGGTCCATAAATTCTCACCGGAGAAATAGACACGGAGGTTCTTGATTCCCCAGCGTGAACTGATTGCCGTAGGGATGGTATAGCCCACCTGCAAGTTTTTCAGGCGGATATAAGCGGCATTCTGCAGATAGCGGGTCTGTGTATTCAAATTTTTCCCATTATACAGCGGACGGGGTAAATAGGCGTCGGTATTGGTTTGCGTATAGCCTTCTTGCACCGACCAGGTGTTCTCATCGCGGAAATAGTCGCTTACGGCTTCCAGTCCGGCTGCTTGCCACATACCGCCACCATTGGCGCCAAAGGTATAGACACTGCCGTTCCATACGTCGCGTTTCATGACGCCTTGGAAGAAAGCGCGGAAGTCGAATCCTTTCCAACTTGCGTTCAGATCCAAACCGAACAGATAGCGCGGGGTGTTGTTGCCTATCACACTCAAGTCGCCCGAGTCTCCCAACACTTCCGAACCGGAAGAAATTTTTCCGTCACCATTGATGTCGGCATACATAATGTCACCGGCTTTCCAGTCCGAGCCCAATGCGTCTTGTCCCCCCTTGGGCAGAGTAGCCAAGTGTTGCTGCATTTCTTCGTCTGTACGAGCCAGCCCTTTGGTGGTGTATCCCCATATCTCTCCGATATAGCGTCCGGTGATGTAGCTCCATATATTGTTTGTCGGGTTGTTGGGATATCTGGTAATTTTGGCGCGCGAATCGGAGAGGTTGAAATTCACTCCATAGTTCAATCCGTTTTGGAGTTGGTCTCTCCAGCCGATGGTCAACTCCCATCCCATAGTGCGCAAGTCGGTATTATTTGTGTAAGGAACCCCCGTGCCCAGTACTGCTGGAAGTTCGGGAGCATAGCCCACCATATCTTTTGTATTGCGGATGTAATATTCCACAGAACCCGTCAGGCGGTTGTTGAATAATCCCCAGTCTAATGCCATATTTATGGATTGGATCTTTTCCCAAGTCAGATCTTCGGAAACAAGTCCCGGAGCGTATGCGGTATTGGGACGTTTGCCGTTCATCAGTCAATAACCATTGGATGCACCTACATTCATGGTCTGGTAAGTCTGATACCAGTTGCCGGTGTTTTGGTTTCCCAACGAACCTGCGGACGCACGTAACTTCAACAGCCCTACTACATTGGTCAACGGTTCAAAAAACTCTTCATGGGCTATATTCCATCCCACAGATACCGAAGGGAATACTCTCCAACGGTTGTTTGCCCGGAAACGCGAGGTGCCGTCAGCTCTGACATTGCCTTCAAACAGGTATTTGTCATTGTAACTGTAGTTCACGCGACCGAAGAAACCGGCAGTAGCCCATTCATTGCGTGAACCATATACAGATGGGGGGACCTCTGTTCCGTCAGGACCCAGCCCTGTGGTCATGTCGATTTCGGATTTGTTACTGAACATGATACCTTCGCGTGTCAGGCCGTATTGTTTCTCTTTCAGTTCTTCTGCCTGGAATCCTACCAGAATATGGAAGTTATGACGTTCGTTGAACAAGTGGGTATATTCCGTATATGCTGAAAAATTATAATAATTGTTCTTATATAGACCTTCATGTACTTCGGACTCGCTTGTAAACGGAACGGGCTCCCCATTTACATTATGGTTGTAAAACTGCTGTAAATCCCAGTGTTGGTCGTTGGCATAAGTATGATAACTGAAATCAATGTGCGTAAGCCAGTTTTTCACGGGCTCTATCACAAAGCTTGCCTGATGATAAACATTGTCGTTCTGCGTTTTGTCCACTCCTCCTTCTGCTAATCCAAGTATCGGTGACGGAGAGGAATAATAATATCCGTTGCGGTCAAGAACCGGCAATACGGGCCATCCCTGGCGCGCTATATCACGATATAGACTGGAAGTCAGTGTGGCGGGACGCTTATAATCTTTGCGTACAAAACGAACGGAGTAATTGAAGCGCAACCAGTTCGTGAGTTCCGAACTTACTTTGAGCATGGCATTGTAGCGGTTCAGTCCCTCTTCGCCTAAATTCATGAATCCACCTTGATTCAAGTAATTCAGAGAAGCGTAGTAATTAAGTTTCTTGTTGCCACCGCTCAGACTGAAGTTATGTTCTTGTGAGAAAGTCCATTTTTTGAATATAATGTCAAAGTAATCTTCATCATTGATACCGTGGGCATAGCCATCCTGCCATAGTTTGCTTCCGTCACCGCGGTCCGAGATGGAATACAGGATGGTGCCGTCATTTGTGACACGCTGTCCGGGGCCGCAAGGCGTTGCATTATGATACGCTACCAATTTCTCCATACGATCCGGCAGGAAATAAGCACCGTTTCCCCCGTTAGTCATGGTATCATTCATCCAGCTGGCAAAATCAACGGAATTCATCATGTGATTCATGCTGATAGGGTTACCAAAGCGGAAACTGTTGTTGTAGTTGATAGTTACCTTGCCTTCTTCACCACCCGACTTGGTGGTGATCAGGATGACTCCAAACGGTGCACGCGAACCATAGATGGAAGAAGCCGCTGCATCTTTCAATACGGAAATGCTGGCAATATCCTGAGGAGAAATGGTGTTTAAGTCACCTTCCAGTCCATCAATCAATACCAATGGAGAACCGTTGGTTCCTTGTCCGATGGTGGTTGTGCCACGTACATTGATGCTCGGCGTATCTTCCAGGCTACCATTGGATTGTGTAATCTGTAATCCCGGAATCATACCCTGTAATGCTTGGGTAACGTTAGCTACCGGACGTTGCTGGATCTCTTCAGCCGAAATTACTGCTACCGATCCCGTCAGGTTCACTTTCTTCTGGGTACCGAATCCTATAACGACTACTTCGTCCAACATTTGGGTGTCTTCTTTTAAGACAACTTGAAGTGCTTGGCCGGCTTGGGGCTTTATTGTTTGAGATTGGTATCCGATGAAAGAAACCAGAAGTGCTCCGTCACCCGATACTTGCAGGGTAAAATTCCCATCGATGTCTGTAATGGCTCCATTGGTAGTTCCTTCCTCAGTGACCGTTGCACCGATAACCGGTTCACCGGCATCATCTACCACCTGTCCTTTCAGCGTTTTCCGGGATTGGGATTTTCCGGCTTGCTTCGGATCTTTGCCGTGCATAAGGACGATGTGGTTTCCTTCTGTTTTCCAGGTGACGGAAGACTCTGCAAACAACTGCGCCAGTATCTCCGACACCGGTTTGTTCTGTACGGAAATGGTTTTGAGCTTCTTTACGTCCACGTCCTTCTTATAGATAAACAAATAGTCTGTCTGCGATTCTATATCGTTCAATATAGACTCTATCCGGACATTCTTCTGATTGATCGTTACTTTGGCGTTCTGTGCGTACGCACCTTCTGCCATTAGAGTCAAGCTGCTGAAGCATAAGCAAAATGCAGATTTTCTTGCGAATCTAAACAAATGTTTAAATTTGAAACTTTCAAGGTCGTGAAAGTCCAACATAGGAATGTTTTTCATACCTTTGTGAAATAAGTTATTAATACGATTTTGTTAATAAGATTGTGTTAATCAAAAGTCGATGGGTGGGGCAACATCTATCGGCTTATTGTTTTATAGGTTTTACTTCTTAATATGAAATGCCATAAAAATAAGAGTTTAAAGGTTTATAAATTTAGAGGTCAGTTGATATCAATTTTGTTCTCTTCTACGTTTCTTTTGTAGGTGAAGTCCACGTTTGTTTGCAGGACGCGCAATATATAATCCAGTCCTTCGGCTATACGGAATTTTCCGGTTAGCATGACTTTTTCTATTTCCCGGTTGTGTATGCTGATACTCAAGTCGAAATATTTTTCCAGATCTTTCATTATATCAGCCAAAGGCTTGTCACGGAAGCAGTACAGTCCTTCTTTCCAGCGGTACATGTTATAGTCATCTATGTTGCTGACTGTCAATTTGCCGTTTTCTAATGTCGTTTTCTGGTTGGGAGCCAGTATTACGGATTGTGTTTCGTTTGACGGAGAGGCAACTTTCACTTTTCCTTGCATCAGAGAAGTTTCAAAAAAATCTTTTTTGGAATAAGCCTCTACATTGAATTTAGTACCCAATACTTCCACGTCCATTGCATAGGTATGTACGACAAACGGGCATTTCTCGTTATGTACAACCTCAAAATAAGCTTCACCATCCAGTATTATTTCACGTTTGCCTTTCATGAAAGAAATGGGGTAACGTATGGTGGTTCCGGCATTCAACCAAACGTCCGTTCCATCGGGCAAGATAACATTGGCACGCTGCCCGGAAGGAACGGTGACAGTCTGCATGGCTGAATCTGTATAATTATTACCTATTGAAAGAAAAGTAGCTGTAATGCAGACCGTCACTGTTATAACCGCAGCTATTTTCATAAATTCCCGGACGAAGGACTTATGAATACTTCTACGGGGGGATGTTGTCTTTTTCTTGTCCGGATTGGGAGATGCCAATACCTGCATCGCATCGAACAGCTTCCGCTCTTTGTACAACAAATCACGGTTTGCGTCAGAAAGTTCGGACCATTGTTTTATTTCCTTCATTTCTTCTATCGATGCGCGTCTTTCGAAAAAGCGGTATAACAAATCTTTATCCATAATATTTTTCCTTTTTCTACTATAATAGCGGATAAGGACAAGGTACCCCTAGTGACAAAAGCACTTTTTTTCAGAAATGTTGTAAGATGTAATGCCGATGGTCTGAAATGTGCGTATGTCTTGTCCAAATTGGGCGAAAACAAAATTTTATAGAATAGGGCGGGAGAGGTGTATTTCTATTCCGGCTGCTTCTATGTCGGCGCCCATCGGTGGGTTGCGCTTGGAAAGTGTGAACCTTATCTCTTCTATCTGAGGGAAGTCACTGAAAAGTCTGTCGATAATTCTTTTGCCGACATGTTCCAACAGTTTGGAAGGGACACTCATTTCCTTTTTGACCGTTTCGTAAACATCGGCATAACTGACGGTGTCGGCCACGTCATCCGTTTGCATAGCCTGCTGTATATTGACTTTAAGTTTCAGGTTGACAATGAATTCATTGCCGACTAACGTTTCTTGCTCGCCTACTCCGTGGTGGGCAAAGAAGCGCATACCATTAAGAAATATATGACTCTCCATTATTATGTTAAAATTTATATTATAACTTGTCGGGAAACAAAAGTAAGTTTTACTTCTTAGTTGGCAAAGCAAAACATATAGTTTCTTTAGAGGTCGTCAGTAATGGGTATTGATTGTGCCGTTTGGTTTCTGAATATACCGACTATGAGGTATTGCCGTGATGTGTTGCATGCGGTAACTTTGTAAAAAAGAGCAAACAAACGTTGCTGATACAAAAATGTAAGTCCTTTTTGATTAGGATTGGAAAATAATGTAAAAAAGGATATATATCAATCAATAAATATCTCATAAATAAATAGTTACAGATGAAATTAAATGCAAGAATGAATGTGGAGAAAGTGGCTGTCATGCTGCTTTTTGCAGGTCTATGGATCGTTTCTTCAGCCAAGGCCCAAACGCCTGATAGAGTAGATGTACATGGTACCATTTATGAACTGGAAGGGACAAAAATGTTGCCGCTGGATTTCGCGACTGTTTCGTTTCCTGACTATGCTATTGGAACAACCAGTAGGAATAAGGGGCGTTATATATTTAAGAACGTGCCGGTAGGCAAAGCACGGATGAGGGTTCAGTTTTTGGGTAAACTCCAGATTGACGTTGTGGTGGATGTCAGAGGAGATATGGAGCCGTTGGACTTCACAATGAAAAATGAGGATTTCAAAATTAAGGAAATCATTGTTACCGCACAAAACAATCAGGCGGGAAATTCTACATCCTCCAGAATAGCGCGTACGGCCATAGACCATGTGCAGGCGACAAGTTTGTATGACTTGATGGCTTTGATGCCTGGAGGGCTTTCTTCGGAACCCAATCTGGACAATGCCCGGCAGATCAACATACGCCAGGTCTCGGATGCGACAAAAGTCTCGAATTTCAATGCGTTGGGTACAGCCATTATCAGAGATGGAGCTCCCGTTTCGAACAATTCGAACCTGCAGGCTATGAGCCCTACGGTGGGTGGGCAGGCGGTTGCTTTGTCGGGTGGATCATCACCTGCAGGAGGATTGGATGTACGCAGTATCGGCACAGAGAATATAGAGTCGGTGGAGATTATCCGTGGAATCCCGTCTGTGGAATACGGTGACCTTACTTCCGGAGCCGTTATCATCAACGCTAAAGCAGGGCGTGAACCTTTGCGTATCAATGCGAAGGCCAATCCAAAAGTGTATCAGGCTTCTCTGGCTACAGGCTTTACATTAGGTGAAAATAAGGGAGCGCTGAATGTCAGTGGTGATTATGCTTATAATATTTCCAATCCTACGCAGTCTTACCGGCACTACCAGAGACTTTCTGCAAGGGTGATGTATTCTAATGTTTTTCTCAACAACAAGTTACGCAGCAACACCTCGCTTAACTTTATCTATGGTAAAGACCAGCGTGACCGTAATCCGGATGATGAAATAACAAAGACTGCTTCGCGCGGCGAGGATGTGGGTGTGACGCTCAATACTAATGGTTCGTGGAACATTGACAAAGGGTGGTTAAAGAATGTGCGTTATGTCGTTTCGGGTACTTATACAGGTAAAAGTAGTTATTACCAGCAGGTTTATTCTTCGGCCAATGCTCCATATTCCATGACTACTGCGGATGGAACGGTTCTTTCCAATATTCCCGGCCGGCATGTCTATGATGCCGGGGGAAATGAGATTACCCGTTTCGGTGATGCTGATGTGCAGAATTATGCCATTTATCTTCCCAGTAGCTATTTGGGACATTATAATATTGACAGCAGAGAGATTAATGTCTATGCCAAACTGGCTACGAATTTCTTCAAACAGGCCGGGCGTGTCAACAATAGAATGTTGGTCGGTGCAGATTTCAGGTCGGACGGCAATATGGGTAACGGAAAAACTTATGATCCGTCCGCTCCGCCCTATAGAAATCTAAGTCAGAACAACGCCACTTTCCGTCCCCGTTCATACAGGGACATCCCTTTCATCAACCAGCTCGGTCTTTTTGCCGAAGAGAACTTCAACTGGCGGATCGGTTTGCGGATGCTTAATATTCAGGCTGGCGTGCGCTATGACCATGTGTCTGTAGTGAAAGGAACACTGTCACCGCGTATAAATGCATCTTTCGACTTGGTGCCGAATCTGTTCACTATCCGCGGGGGATATGGCATTACGGCGAAGATGCCTACTCTGCTTTATCTGTACCCGGAAAAGGCCTATTTTGAATACGTCAACGTCAACGAACTTGCCAATGAGAGAATAGCTGAAAACGAACGCATGTTCATTACTACTACAAAAGTGTATAATGCGGAAAACAAGGACTTGAAGATTGCCAGAAACTATAAGGCGGAACTTGGGTTTGACGTGCATGCGGGAAAAGTAAATTTGGCGGTGACTGCTTTTTCTGAGCGCCTGAAGAATGGGTATTCTTTGGATGCGGGGTTCAATACCTTCAAGCCTTTTATGTATAACGAGTATGGCCGCGATGAAGATAATCAACTGGTGTTGACAGGTAGCCATCCGGTACTGTCCAAGTACTATGCACCAGGCAATAATCTGTTTGTCAATACGAAAGGAGTTGAATTTGACTTGAATCTGGGACGTATTGATGCTATCCGCACTTCTTTCTTGTTGAATGGTGCCTGGATGTGTACTGAAAGTTATACCAATGGGTACAACTTTTATGACAACAGCGGGAGTGGAGCTTCGCAGAGGAAGCATGTAGCCATTTATGAGCCGAAGAGCTCTATAAGTCATGACCGGCAATTCTCTACTACGTTGCGGGCTACACACAACATTCCGAGTATTGGTTTTGTGGTGACATTGACTGCGCAAGCTGTATGGCAGCGGTCAAACTGGAGGACTTTTGGAAATGACTCCATTCCTATAGGATATATTTCAGTAGAGGATGCATCCGTAAATATGTTCAAGCCGGGACAGTACACTACGGCAGAGGCTGTGAAAGAGGCCGGATACGGGTATATGTTACAGAATGTATCGCATTCTGATGCCATCAAGGAGTCTTATTCGCCTTTTTTCTGTTTCAACATCAATGTGACGAAAGAAATCAGTGATAATTTCCGTGTCTCCTTTTTCGCTAACAATATGTTCAGAAGTTATCCACGAAAGGAGTCCAAGCGTTCTCCGGGTACTTACATTACTATGAACAACCGCTTTTATTTCGGTTTGGAATTAGCGCTCACCTTATAAAGAATAGATTATGAAGAAATATACGATTATTTTTGTTTTGACGGCGCTGGCATTGGTGTCGTGCGAGCAGTTCAGAGAAGCCAATGATGCGGAAAATATAGCTCCTATCAGCGTATCTGTAAAACTGCGGCTGGAAATGGAAAACTTGACGTTGGCTGAAGATTTGCTTGTCAAGTTCGACAACTATAATGAAGGGCTGCATCTGGAAAAAGGGTTTAGGAGTGAAAATGTACAGGTGGACGGTATTGTGCCGGGAATCTACACCATCAGCGTCTCCGGAGTGGCTACTGACCGGGAAGGGGGTGAATACTATTTGAACGGTAATTTGGTGAATAGAGCCTTGTTTGACAACGGGACTTCTCTGGAACTGCCGTTGAAAGGTCTCAAAATAAGTCCGTTAGTGTTCAAGGAGATTTATTATGCCGGTTCAAGGACTCCCTTGAATGCGGCTTACTTCCGTGACCAGTTCTACGAGATTTACAATAATTCTGCAGAAACCCAGTATTTGGACGGCATTTACTTCGCCAATCTTACTCCGGGCAAGGCTACCACCTCTTTGCCTCTTTGGCCGGAAGAGGACGGTGACGACTATGTTTACGCTGAACGTGTGTGGAAATTTCCGGGTAATGGCAAGGAGTATCCGTTAGCATCCGGCGAATCGTGTGTTATTGCCCAGTTTGCCGCCAATCATAAGTTACAGCAGTATAATCCTGATTCTCCGGTAGATTGCAGCTCGTCCGAATTTGAGTTTAATATGAACAATCCCAATTTTCCCGACCAGCCCGCCATAGATATGGTTCATGTGTTTTATAATGGCAAAAGTGAGATAGGAAGGATACCGCAATACCTCACTTCTGTTTTTGGAGGAGCATACGTGCTGTTTAAGGTAGCGGAGGGTGATACATGGGATCCGGTAAATGACCTGTCCATGAAAACGACGGATTTGAGAAAGCCTAACAGTAAGAACTTTTATGCGAAGATTCCTGTCAGATATGTGCTGGATGCGGTGGAAGCCATTGATAACGAGTCGATGGTCAATGCAAAGCGGATACCGGCCGTTCTTGATGCGGGGCTTACCTATGTCGGTGCCACTTATTGCGGTTTGGGTGTGGCGCGCAAACCGTCTATGAATGAGAACGGTGAATTTCTGAGGAGAGAGAATGGGGCTTTGATTTTTCAGGATGGCAACAACAGTACGGATGATTTCGAGAAAAAGGTGGTTCCGGAGTTAAGAAGATATGGTACGGGGATGCCGTCGTGGAATCATAGTAAATAATAGGTTGAACTACATATTTAGAACAGAAAGATATTATGAGAAGAAATATAGCAAGAGGATTAGGTATCCTTTCATTAGTCTGGCTTTCGGGAACATCACTCCATGCGCAGGGATTCTCTCCGGCAGGCATGGAGTCGCTGATGCAGCAAAAATTGTGGTTCTACTCGCGGAATGCCGCCGGAACAGTGTTTGATGATACACGGAATTATTCGAATGTAAAAGTTGGGTATGGCATGGAAAGGGGCGACTTTCATCGTCCGCAGGAGGGGGAAGACACCAGACACTTGAATGTAAGCAGTGAAGGTTTCCTGAATTTGAGGGATGCTTATGTATGGGGAGAGTTCTCTTTTGAGCAAAGGAATGTACATGATGCCGGATATAACGCCTCCGTCACGGATCCTTTCAGGGGGATGCCCTATTATGTAGTCGATTCACATCTTAGCAAGTGGAGGAGCCAGTACTATAATCTGAGATTCCGGGCAGCTACTCCTTTGTACTGGAACAAAGTGGCGTTTGGACTCGAGGGAACATATGTTGCTTCCATTGCAACCAAGCAGAGAGATCCCAGGGCAGATACTCGTTTCTATACATTGGAGCTTGTGCCGGGCATTACTTATAATATCAATGGAAAACATAAATTGGGCGGGAATTTTGAATATGCATCCATCAAAGAGGATTCCCGTATGAGCAATGCCAACAATTATGTTGACCAGGATTATTATGAGTTATATGGATTGGGCGTTGCTGTCAAGGGTATCGGCAGCGGACGGACTGCCAACTATTTTGGAAACCGGCTAGGCGGAGGGATACAGTATAATTATAATGTGCGGAAAGTTAATGTTTTGTTTGAAGGAACCTATACAGTGAAGGTAGAGAATGTGGAAGTTTCCTTTGATGATCCCAGGAAAGATGCGAGCGTCAAAGAGCGGGTGGCGCAGGCTGCCTTGAGCCTTTATGGTAGGGGAAACCGGTTTTCTCATTTTTTCAGGACCGGATATTATTATCGGCATATAGATGGTATCCAGTACGTGAGTCAGTATGACAACAGCGATTCGCAGAACGGCTGGATGGATTTGTATCATAGTATCCGTTCGACGTATCGACTTAAGGTGGCGTCTGCCGACTATTCTGTTTCAAAAAATAGGGGAGATGAGTATAGTTGGAAAGTGGATGTGGGTATCCGGTATAGAAAAAACAAGGATGAGTATCTGTTGCCCAATTCTCTCAAAGGGGCGGAAAATCTTTATTGGGGCTTATGCGGGAAGAGGAACTTGAGTATCGGCAATACGCATAACAGGCGTCTTCTGGTTAGTGCTGCTGCCGGATATAACAAGAACCTGTCCGGCAGTTACCGCTATGGGGGCTCGCATGCCGATTATCTCACTGTGACGGAACTTGAAACGCAGGATGAGAACTATCTTATTTCCGACTTCTATCGGATAGGAGCGGATATAACCTATTCGCAACAGTATAGTGCAGACAAGAAGACCCATATTTTTGCAAAAGCAGGCTTTGACTATGTGAAAACGTCTGATTATGGCTTTGACCATAGAAGCTATATTACTTTTAGTATGGGGGTTAATTTTTAACATGTTTTCTAAACTAATAAATAACAGGGAAATGAGAAGATTTTTATTTTTAGTATGTTTTATTGTAGTATCCATGACTTCGTCGTATGCCCAGCGTGGGTTTGCTATTGTCGTTGACCCGAAAAGTTATAAAGAGGCTAAGTTGGAAATAGAGCAGTATGCAGCGGCGATAGAAGCTGTTCAGGGGCTGAAGGTATATAAGGTAATTGATCGTTGGGGGGTACCCGACTCTATTCGGGCGGAATTGATCCGGCTGCACACGAAGAAAAGATACCCCATTGAGGGAGCTGTGTTTATCGGTGATATTCCGGTTGCCATGATCCGGGATGCACAACATCTGACGAGTGCTTTCAAAATGGATCAAAGGCGTGACCGCAAACAGTCGTCTGTACCATCAGACCGCTTTTATGATGATTTTGGGCTTCAGTTCACTTATTTGGATAAAGATGAAGATGCTCCTTGGTTCTATTATTCTTTGTCGGCGGAGTCAGGGCAATATCTGCGTCCGGATATTTATACAGGAAGGATACGCCCGACTGATTGCAACGGAATCTCGCGTTATGATAAACTTCGCGGCTATTTGAAGAAGGTGGTGGCTGAAAAGTTTGGCGGGAATGTACTCGACAATATGCTGTTCTTCGGGGGGCATGGGTATATTTCAGAATCCATGGTGGCCCGTATGGATGAAAAGGAAGGACTGTATGAACACTTCCCCTGGTTGAGGCGACAGAAAAACGGTATCGGCTTTATAGACCATACGCAGGAGGATGTGATAAAGTTTCGTTTGATGAACGAACTGATGCGTCCGGAACTAGACTATGCTGTCCTGCACCACCACGGTTATTGGGATACTCAATATCTGAACAACATTCCAAGACCGAAGAATCCGCTTCAGGCCAAGGAAATGATACAGAGCTACGGGCGTGCGCATATCCGTGCCGCCAGGGAGAAGGGGAAAAGCGTGGATAGCATGATGGTGAAGATGGAACGCCGTTTTGACATTCCGCATACATGGCTGGGAAATACATTTGAACCGGAAATATGCAGAAAGGATTCTGTTGAGGATGCTGATTTGGATTTGCATCTGGCGGATTTTGCGACCTATGATTTTAAACCGAATTGCCGTGTTGTCATGATTGATGCCTGTTTCTGCGGCTCGTTTCACAAGGAAGATTGTATTGCCAATGAATACATCTTCAGTGCGGGCAAGAACATAGCATGTATTGCCAATACAGTGAATGTTCTACAGGACAAGTGGAGTGACCGTTATATGGGATTATTGGGACTGGGTATGTGTGTAGGGGATGTGGCGCGGTATTCCGGCTATCTTGAATCTCATGTAATCGGCGATCCTACATTTGCTTTTACTCCGGCAGTGAAAGGCGTAAATGTGAATAAGCTCTTGGCAGATGATGATGCTTCCGTTTGGAAAAAGTGGCTGCATAGGAGTGACTTGCCGGAATTGCAGTGTATGGCTATTGAGCAGATGAATAGGGAACGTCTGGTTTCATCGGCCGAATTGCTGGACATTTTTCGTACTTCACCCAACGCGATTGTACGCATACAGGCGCTCGTGTCTTTGTCGGAACTAAGGGACGATTATTTTATCGAAGCGATTAAGTTGGCTGTGGATGATAGCTATGAGATGGTCCAGCGTTTGGCTCTCCGTTTTTTGGGACAAAGCGGTGATGAGCGTCTGATTCCTTCACTTATAAAAATCTGTATATCCAACAATACATCCGAACGTTGTAATTTCAATGCACTGAATGCTTTGTCCTTCTATCCGGAAGATAAGTTGTTGGCTGAGTTTGACAAACAATTCAGCAGTGACGGTATCTGCTATATCAATAAAAAAGAAGTGGGAAATACTATCCGGAAGGCAATCAAGTCAGCTTCTGAAAGATGGGTGGATGACACAATGTCCATTGTTGCCGATGATACGACCGACAAAGCACGTAGATCAAACATCCGTACCTTACGTAATTATTGTCCTCATTATTTGGTTCCGCATCTGCTTTCTTATGTGAAGGAATCCGGGCAACCTGAGATGCAGGTGATGTTGCTTGAGGCATTAGGATGGCATAGATATTCGTATACAGCGCCTCAGATTGCCGCTTGTGCCAAGGAGATGAGTGAGAATATGAACCTGCCTTTGGAAGTTCGTGAAGAGGCTTTGAAAACTTACAAGAGAGTAAAGTAGCCGTTTCCGGTCGGGGGACAACTGGCATGTCGCAAAAAAAGCATTTGATCTTGAAATGGAATCAAATGCTTTTTCTGTATGCTCTTGCAGTTTTCTATCTGCCTGTCTGCTCAATCAATCCTTTTATTTTCTCATTCAGACTTTCTGCTTTCATCAATTGTTCTAACGTCAAGTGCATGCGATATCGCCAATAATGCCGCGGATTGGCAGGAATATTGATGCGTTCTTCTTGCACATTGGGGTTACGCCACTTTCCGTCCATTGACATCCAGTCCTGCAAAGAGAGGATACTGAGAATGGAATTACTGTATAAATGATTGCGTACCACTTCTTCACAAAGTTCGGGCGTAGCCACGGCTGGTGCGGTACCGTAATGTCCCAGCATGGTATTGTAGTATCTCTGTGTCTGTTGGAAATCTTCTTCCCACCATCCACGGAGAGTGGACATGTCATGCGTGGAGATGGTACATACGGAACGGTAAGGATACCAGTCCGGATGGCCGAATTCTTGGGATGGATCCTTCGGCATACGCTGTATTTCTAGAGATAGGATACGCAGATCGTTCATTACCCATGCCACACAGTCGGGAATCATGCCTAAGTCTTCTCCACACACCAGCATGCGTGTAGATTGTGTGAGTTGGGGAAGCTTCTTCATGGCTTGTTCGCCCCAGAAATCATTATGGCGATGATAATAGTACTGGTCATACAGGCGGTTGAAAGCCGATTTTTCCCAATCGTTCAGAGCACGGTAAACGAAGTCGTGTTGCACACCGATACGCGGGTGATATTTATGGGAATCTGTGCGGTCGGGCACAAACAAAACATCACTGATCAGTGCATACAATCCGTCACGGATCCAAATGCTGTCTTCATCGGTCTTACCGGCAAAATAAGCTTCTACCTTGCGCTGGGTATCGAATTCCGGACGCATCCGATAGATTTCGTACGTATTGGTCGGTTCGATGAAAGTCTGTTTTACATAGTCGGTATGGGGACCGAACATCTGTCCGAGGAAATATTCATGGATGTAGGGCTTTAAGAATTCTTCACGGAATGCCAGTCCGTAGCTTTCTATTTCCTCACGTGTCATAGGCAATGCGGGCACAAATTGTCCCAACAGACCATGTACGGCGTTCATCGGTATCTCCCAGATGCGGAAGAAACCAAGGATATGGTCAATGCGATAGGCATCGAAGTATTCGGACATTTTACGGAAGCGCTTCATCCACCAAGCATATCCGTCTTGTTCCATAACATCCCAGTTGTAAGTGGGGAACCCCCAGTTTTGTCCGTTTACAGAAAAATCATCGGGTGGAGCACCGGCTTGCCCGTTCAGATTGAAATAGTAGGGTTCTGTCCAAGCTTCCACACTATTGCGGCTGATGCCGATAGGAATGTCACCTTTCAGTACCACCCCATTGGCACGGGCATGTTCAGTAGCTGCAAGCAGTTGCAGGTGCAGGTTGAACTGGATGTAATAATAGATGGCTATATGAGGATAATCAGCTGATTCCGGTTCACACAACTTTTCAATTTCTTTTACGTCGTAAGTGCTGTATTTAGGCCATTCACGGAAATTCGGTGTTTTATAGGCATCCCGTAAATAGCTGAATACAGCGTATGGCTGTAACCATTCTTTATTGGTTTCATAAAATTCCTTGAAAGCTTTTGAGGACAGGACCTTTTCACCTTCCTGCTTGAAGATGAGATGGAAATATTCCCATTTCGTTTGGTTTACAGCTTCATAATCTACTGTAGGCAAGGCGTTCAGTTCTTTCTGGCGCTTGTTGAACGCTGTCATCAGGCTCTTGTCTTTTAAATTCCCCAATAGCCTTAAATCCGTGTACATCGGGTGGAAAGCGTAGATGGAGATGCTGTTGTAGGGATAAGAGTCTGTCCATGTATGGGTCATTGTCGTGTCATTGATGGGCAGAATCTGTACGGCTTTTTGACGGGTGGCGACTGCCCAGTCAATCATACGCTTCAAGTCACCGAAATCGCCTACTCCGAAACTTTTCTCAGAGCGGAGGGAGAATACAGGAATGGCTACCCCGGCTCCTTTCCAGGACGGAAGGCTGAAATATACGTAGCGGTCACCAATTGCCAAGGTTTCGTTCGTATCTATTTGCGGATCGGCCATATAGCGGTTGGGGTTGTTTTCCCAAGCTACGGCACGGTGTTCTTTCTTGTTATAAAGTATGAATTTGTATTCCAGCGGGAAATTGATCCTGCCTGCATCCACTTCTATCTGCCATTCAGGGAAAGTGGCGTCACTCATCAGGACGGACTTGTCCGGATCCCAGTCACCCAATATTTTCTGGTTGCCGCAAATTGCCAGACAATGTTCGTTGTCGATGCAGGGCGCATATGCTTTTATCAGCAGTCCTTTTTTGTGTCCTTTGGGGGCGGCACTGCGTTCACGGTGTGCCAACAAGGATTCTGTGAAAGCAGAAGAGTAGAAATATTGTTGTTCCGGCAAGTTCTTCCAACAATCTTCTATGCGATAGTTCTTCTTTGAAGAGCCTGTGACATAGAGCGTACGGGGAAGACTGTCCCATTCCGTACGTATGGATTTGCCATCGCGATAAATATAGTAACTGTACTGAATAACACCGTTCTCCGGTATCTGGATACCTACTTTGGCACTCCAGTGTATGCCATCGATTGTACTGAGAGCGATAGCTTTGTCGGATTCATTGTTGCCGAGTTCGGGAATGGAACCTAGAACTCTGACTTCTTCACCCCAACTGGTGCGATACTCGATATTAAATGATAGTGTCATATATATTAGATTTATAAATAGCAATAGCTGCAATGATTATGCAAGTATAGAAATTATTCTTCATAATCATGCAGCTATTGTTATTCAAGTCATTTAAAATCCTATGCAAACGTTTGTGTTTGTTTGACCCTTATCCACAACGGGAGGCGCCACAGGTCTTGCAAATGAGGCAACCTTCTTGGTAAACCAAAGTTTCGTTGCCGCAGTTGGGGCATTTCTTGCCTTTGGCTTCCGTGCCGTCCTGAATGTATTTCTTTAAGGCACGTTCTACACCGTTTTTCCAGGTATTGATGTTTTCGCTATCCAATTGTAATGAACCGACCAATTTGATAACCTGTTCAATAGGCATGCGATAACGCAATACACCGGAAATCAGTTTAGCATAGTTCCAATATTCTTTATTGAACTTTTCGGACAATCCTTCAATGGTGACTTTATAGCCGCGCTTGTTCTCGAACTGGAAGTCATAGCGTTTATTGCCATTTTCATCTATATTCTTGATGATATGGCCGGAGGTTACATTCTTTGGCAGAATGATACCTTCATCATCATCCAATACACCGGTGAAAATCTCATAAGGATGATTGTCCAGTAAACCGACAAATGCCACCCATTTTTCTTTGTTGTTTTGAAAACGTACCACGTCTGCGTCCAATACTTTAGGACGAGTTTCGACAACCGTAGGCGGCTTGCATGGAGGAAGACCTTCTTTCTTGTCGCTCTTGGTGGAAATAAGCACGCCTGAGCGGGAACCGTCACGATAAACCGTACATCCTTTACAACCGGATTTCCATGCCTCTATATATAAGCGGTTGACTAAATCTTCATCTACATCATTCGGCAGATTGATGGTTACACTGATGGAGTGATCTACCCATTTCTGGATGCGTCCCTGCATCTTGACTTTCATCAGCCAATCTACATCGTTGGAAGTTGCCTTATAATAAGGTGATTTCGCTACCATTGCATCAACCTCCTCTTGAGTATAGCGTTTGGCCGGGTTGTAGCCCTGTGCCTCCATCCAAGTTACAAACTTGGGATGGAAAACGATATATTCTTCGAATGCATCACCGGTTTCGTCTATGAAATCAACGTGAACATTGGTGTCGTTCGGATTGACTTTGCGGCGGCGTTTATATACCGGTAAGAATACAGGCTCGATACCTGAGGTGGTTTGTGTCATCAAACTGGTAGTACCCGTCGGAGCTATGGTGAGGCAGGCGATATTGCGGCGGCCGAACTTTTTCATTTCTTCGTACAGTTCCGGATCAGCTTCACGCAGACGGTTGATGAACGGGTTGTTTTTCTCGCGCTCGGTATCATAAATCTCGAATGCACCGCGTTCTTTCGCCATTTCTACTGAGGAACGATAAGCATTAAGGGCAACCGCTTTATGTACTCTTTCTGAAAATTCAGTAGCTTCTTCTGTCCCATATCGCAGCCCTAAAGCCGCAAGCATATCGCCTTCAGCTGTAATGCCGACACCGGTACGACGTCCTTGGCCACTCTTTTTGTATATTTTCTGCCACAGGATGCGTTCTGTATGTTTCACGTCTTCACATTCCGGATCAGAATCGATTTTCTCCATGATGCGTTCAATCTTCTCTAATTCCAGGTCGATGATGTCATCCATGATACGCTGTGCCAGTGAAACGTGCTTTTCGAATAGTTCGAAATCAAAATAGGCATCCGGCTTGAATGGATTTACTACATAAGAGTATAAATTAATGGCAAGCAGGCGGCATGAATCATACGGACATAAAGGAATTTCACCGCAAGGATTGGTGGATACGGTACGATAACCCAAATCCGCATAGCAATCGGGCACGGACTCTCTTATGATAGTATCCCAGAAAAGTACACCGGGCTCTGCGGATTTCCATGCGTTATGCACAATTTTCTTCCATAAGGCGGAAGCGTCGATTTCTTTTTTGAAAACAGGGACCTCCGCATCAATCGGGTATTGTTGCGTGTATGGTTTGCCTTCAATGGCGGCCTGCATGAATGAGTCGGCAAGTTTCACGGATACATTGGCTCCGGTCACTTTCCCTTCCGTCATTTTGGCGTCAATGAATGCCTCGGAGTCCGGATGTTTGATGGAGACACTCAACATTAATGCTCCACGACGACCGTCTTGGGCTACTTCACGGGTTGAGTTTGAATAGCGTTCCATGAAAGGAACCAAACCTGTAGAAGTTAATGCGGAATTCTTTACCGGAGAACCTTTCGGGCGGATATGCGACAAGTCATGTCCCACGCCTCCACGGCGTTTCATCAGCTGTACTTGTTCTTCATCTATTTTAAAGATGGCGCCGTAAGAATCAGCTTCACCATCTACTCCGATTACAAAACAATTGGATAAGGAGGCCACTTGATAGTTATTACCGATTCCGGTCATCGGACTTCCTTGGGGAACAATGTATTTAAAGTGATCCAATAAATTGAAAAGTTCCTCCGAACTTAATCCGTTAGGGTACTTGGCTTCAATTCTTGCTACTTCATTGGCTATTCTCCAATGCATGTCTTCCGGAGACTTTTCGTAAATATTTCCGAAAGAATCTTTGACCGCATATTTGTTTACCCAAACTCTAGCGGCCAACTCGTCACCTTGGAAGTATCGTAAAGATTCTTCGTAGGCCTCTTCATAAGAATAAGTTTTTTTTTCCACGATGCTTTGTTTCTTAGATTTTGTTGCAAATAAGTATATTTGTAGAAGCTTTACTTACTGCTAACAAATGCTTTTGCAAATATGAGAATGTTTTTCAATCTGACAAAATAAAAATGAATGTTTTTATTAACCGATTGATAGTTTTCTGAATCTAAATGTTAATAATTTGATTTTTAATTAATTGGTTCTTTAAAGAGAGAGGCAAGTTCTCTAAAAAGGAAATTATAAACAATTTATGAGTATAGAAAGTTTGCTCTTTTTTAGAAAGTCTTCCAAACTTTTATCTTACCATAAAATGACACTCTGTGATTCTTTTTATATCTTTGCAAGAAAAAGAAAGAATGGAAAGTTTGAAACAAAGGAGAACAATACGGAAATATCAGCAAAAAGACATTTCTGCTGATTTGTTAAATGATTTGCTTGAATCCTCTTTTCGTGCCTCTACGGTAGGGAATATGCAAGTTTATAGCGTAATTGTAACGCGTGATGCTGAGCGTAAAGCAAAGTTAGCCCCTGCTCATTTTAATCAACCCATGGTGCAAACGGCTCCGGTAGTGCTTACATTTTGTATTGATTTGCGTCGCTTTAGCAAATGGTGTGAGCAACGGAAAGCTGAACCTGGTTATAATAATTTCGAGTGGTTTGTGACTGGTGCCGTAGATACCTTATTGGTGGCTCAGACTTTTTGTATAGCCGCTGAAGAAAAAGGATTGGGAATTTGCTATCTGGGGACTACGACTTATAATCCTCGGATGATAGTTGAGGCTTTGGAGCTTCCGGAATTGGTGTTTCCTTTGACGACTGTAACTGTGGGATGGCCTGCTGAGATGCCTGAACAGGTGGACCGTTTACCTATGGAAGCGATTGTGCACGACGAAACCTATCATGATTACACTCCGGAAGATATAAATAAGTACTATGCTTATAAGGAGTCACTCCCGGAAAATAAGCAGTTTGTATCGGACAACAATAAAGAAACATTGGCTCAAGTCTTTACAGATGTACGCTATACGAAGAAGGACAGTGAAGCAATGTCTGAGAATCTCTGGAAAGTAATGAAGAAACAAGGGTTTTAAAGATAGGCAAATAAAAGTATGATAGTCTTCTTTAGCCATACTAAACTTGCTGAGGCGTTTTCTTTCTTAAGATAAAGGGAAGAGGAGCTCCGGCAAGTTTAGGATGACAGTATCTGTTTACATTCAGTTACCTTTCTTTAATGCAGCTTGAATTTCATCGAATTCCGCTCGGAATGCTTTATCCACTTCCTTCAGTTCCTTGATTGTTTTGCAGGCGTGAAGTACGGTTGCGTGGTCCTTATGCCCGATTAACGTTCCGATTTTGGCTGTAGAGAAGTCCGTGTAGCTTTTGGCTAAAAACATGGCTATCTGTCGTGCCTGCACTACCTCGCGCTTTCTTGATTTGGTATGAATTGTAGCTGTCTCCAAACCGAAATGCTTGCATACGGTGTTGATGATGTCATCAACGGTAATTGCCTTGCTGTCGCTGTTGACAACTTTGCGAACAATACGTTGCGCTAATTCCAGGTCAATATCTTTATTGTAGATAGTGGAATGTGCCATGATGGAGATAACAATGCCTTCCAGGTCACGTACGCTGTCTCCTACATTCTCTGCGATGTAGTCGATTACTTCCGGTGGAAACTGTAAACCGTCACGATGTATCTTGTTGCGCAGGATATTCTTGCGAAGTTCTACTGTCGGTCTTTCCAACTCGGCCACCATTCCCCATTTGAAGCGTGTGATGAGACGTTCTTCCATCCCTTGTAATAATACGGGGGCACGGTCTGAGGTCAAGATGAGTTGTTTGCCGTTCTGGTGCAAATGATTGAAGATATGGAAGAATGTGTTTTGTGTTTTGGTAACGCCTGCAAATTCTTGAATATCGTCGATGATTAATATGTCAATGGTTTGGTAGAAGTTAATAAAGTCGTTGGTCGTGTTATTGCGTACAGAGTCGGTGTATTGAACCTGGAATAAGTGTGCAGATACATATAATACACGTTTTTCAGGATATAATTCCTTGATTTTGGTTCCTATGGCATTGGCAAGGTGAGTTTTGCCTACCCCCGAAGCGCCGTACAGGAATAGAGGGTTGAATATCGTTTTGGCCGGATTTAAAGCGACGGCTTCTGCCACACTGCGCGATAGCTTATTACTGTATCCTTCAATGAATGTCTCGAAATTGTATTCCGGATTCAGATGCGGATCAAGTTCCGGAATTGGAATTTCTGGAATGGCTTTGGTGATAACCGGTTTTTGTGGGGCTATAATGGTGCGGTGTGTGGATTCCAAGTTTATCGTTTTCTCCGGACGGGAACTTTTGTCCACCATTACATTATACATCAATTTAGTCCCCTCGCCAATGACTTTATAAAGAGTTTTGCGTAACAAATCTACGAATTTGTCTTCCAAAAACTCATAGAAGAACTGGCTAGGCACTTGCACGACTAGCGTTTTGTCCTCATATTTTAAAGGAATGATGGGGAGAAACCATGTTTTATATGTCTGCTCCGGAACATTGTCTCTAATAATTTCAAGACAGCGATTCCACAGCCCGACATGATTTATTTCACTCATAACGGCTACAGATACATTTATTAATTAAGCAAAACTTCTACGCATGCAAAATTGGCAATCTTATTTGAGAAAAACAAATGGCGTTTTTCTTGCATTTTTCTATAAAGTAATAAGCGCTTTACTTTCAATCACTTATCAAACAGCATAGAAAATACCCCTGATTGCTTACTGTTGCATTTGTCTAATGTCTTGATTTATAGTGATTATTATGCTGCTTTTAACTCTTTTTTATGGCTTGTGGCCTGAGAATGGAAACCCCTTTTTCATTCTCTAGATAGAGGTATTAAGCACTTTCCTTTCAATTTGTTTTTTCTGCTGTTTATTTAGACGTAATCTATATAATCACTTTTTCTACTTGTCTTTTTTACCAAATAAAGAAAAATGGACATAGCGTTTCGGATGTGATTTTAAGTCTTCCAATAAACTGGCAGCATTGGATGTCGTGGCGTTTAAATTATTATAAAGAGCCGGGTCATTGAATAAAAGTCCTATGGTATTGTTTTTACTGTTCAATTTGTCTGTAATCATTTTTACATTAGCCAATGTAGAATCTACTTTCTGCATGGCTGCAGCATAATCTATCTCTTTCAAATTGTTGGAAATGAGAATGAAATTGTCTCCTATGGTATTTAATTTACCTGTTAGCTGCGGGATATCGTTTTTCATAAGTACCTGCAATTGCTGGGTCGTAGCGGCCATGTTGGCTGTTAGCGCCTGTACGTTATGCAGGGTGGCAGGAATGGAGGGGTCTGCAAGGATGGTGTTTAATGAAGCAAGGATGGAGTCTAATTTAGGCAACATCTGTTCCACTTGCGGCATCATATTGGCTACTTTCTCCATCATTCCATTGTTGAGGGTACCGGGGATGGTATCGCCGACTTGGTATTTTTCATGCGGGTTGTTTACGAGCAATAAGTTCATCTTGACACCGCCCAACATTTCAGCAGCTAGTTCGGCTGTACTGCCTTTGGGAATACGTAATTCCGGATCAATGTCAATTTCAGCGACCACCTTTCCCGGCTGGGTATAGTCGTAATACAAATCGCGCACGATACCTACACGGAAACCATCGGCAAAAACCGGGCTTGATTTAGTTAGCCCATTAACGTTCTGGAACTTCACGTAGAAATAACTGGAAGGCTTGAACATGTTGATACCTTTCAGGTAATTGATACCATATATTAAAATGCAGAGGGCGGCTATGCCTGCGATTCCTATTCTGACTTCTTTAGTGATATACTTCATGATATATTTTGTTGTTATTTGTTTCTATTCTTTTTAAATTCGTTGATGGCTGCATGGATATTGGTCTTTTCACCGTTCTTGAATGCTATGATAAAAGCATCTTTGAATTGTGTAGTGATGCTGCGCTTGGTTCGTAATACTTTGTTATAATCAGGTGAAGCACCATAAGTATATTTATAGATTCCATCTTCTTTGTAGTAATCAACGCCTTTCAGACCTTTCAGCCTTTTGTCGTTTTTGGCTAAAGGACGGGAAGAGGTGAGGATTTGTATTTTAAACACAATATCGCTTGGTCCTGTTTGGGCAACGGCGTCCTTTTCGTTTTTGGGAGGACGTTGCACTTCCGGTTTTGGCTCTTCCAGGGAACCCCTTTCTTTTTCAACTTTGGAGGCTGGAGAGTTGGCGGTTTCAGCAGGAACAGGTACTTCTTCCGGCGTTATGGTGTTGCTGCTTCCGTTTAGGCGAATTTCCTGTTCACGCTTGTAAGTCAGGAATGCACGAAAAATACCGTTGGCGAGGGAAGCTGTTCCGTTTTCTGTATTCAAGTAGCGTTCCTCTTCCGGAGTAGAAATAAATCCAAGTTCCACTAATATACTAGGCATGGCGCTGGCTTTCAGTACAAGGAAACCTGCTTGATGCACGCCGCGGTCTGCACGTTTGCAGGTGTTACGGAAATGTTTTTGTACAAGCGAAGCCAGATGTACACTTTGGGACATGTACTTGTCCTGCATGAATTCAAAGATGATGTATGATTCCGCTGAGTTAGGATTGAATCCGGCATAGCGCGTCTTATAGTCGCTTTCATATAAAATAACAGAATTTTCACGCTTGGCTACCTCTAGGTTGGCATCTGATTTAGCAAGACCCAATGTCCAGGTTGAGGCACCTTTGGCTGTTCTGTTGTTGGCCAATGCGTTGGTATGTATAGAGATAAATAAATCAGCCTTGGCATTGTTGGCTATTTCTGCACGCCGGTCAAGCGGAATGAAAATATCTCTGTCACGGGTATAAACAACTTTCACATCCGGACAGTTGTTTTTGATCAATTTGCCGAGTTTTAGTGCTACATTCAGATTTATGTTTTTTTCTTTGGAGATTTTGCCAATAGCGCCGGGGTCATGTCCGCCGTGTCCGGCGTCAATAACGACAATAAAGTCTTTTGCTTCAGCGCTGCCGATACAGAAAGGAAAGACAAGCAGCCCTAAGCATACACTGATGTATAATATGTAGCGTCTATATAGTTTCATATAAAAATTGTTGCAAATGTAGTGGAAATTTATAGAAAACTCATACTTTGCCTTTAAGTTTTGTACTTTTTGCGTTCTTTTTCGTTGGATTTAGTTTTTATTTCTTTATTCTTTTTCTGATAATATCCGTACCTTTGCAGTGGTATTAAAAAAATAGATGGGTATGATTCTTCGTTTTTTGAAGAACTGGACATTGCCTTTCGCAATGATTGCCGGCACTTTAGGATATTTCTTTTTGGCAAAGGTCTCTTTTTTATCTCCTGCCAAACCCTATATAAATGGACTGGTTTCTTTTTTGACTCCGACTCTGATTTTTGCTCAATTACTGCTTACTTTCTGTAAGATGGAAGTACGTGATTTGAAACCGAAATACTGGCATGGGTGGCTGTTGATGTTTCAGACATTTTCCTGTCTGATAGTGGCAGCGTTATTGGTATTTTGTCCCATGGAAGAAACTTATCGGGAAATTTTTGAAGCAGCAATGGTTTGTCTTGTCTGCCCTACTGCAACTGCAGCAGCAGTCATTACCGGTAAATTGGGGGGAAGTGCATCAAGCCTGACTACCTATACTTTGTTATCTAATTTTTTGGCGGCACTAATTGTCCCGTTGGTATTTCCCTTAGTGGAACCGAATGCGGATCTTACCTTTTTCATCGCTTTTTTGAAGATATTAAGTAAGGTATTCCCTCTATTGTTATTTCCATTCTTTTTGGCTTGCTTCTTACGTGTATTTGCACCCAAGGTTCACCGTTTTTTAGTAGGTTTTCATGATGCTGCTTTTTATTTGTGGGCTGTGGCGCTTGCCATTGTTTCGGGACAGACTGTACGTTCATTGGTGAATAGTGAGGCTCCTGTTTTTGTAGAAGTGTTGATTGCTTTGGCCGGGTTAGTAACTTGTTGCATACAATTTTATTTAGGAAAAAGGATAGGAGGGCATTATAAGGAACGCATTAGCGGTGGACAGGCGTTGGGGCAAAAAAATACGGTGCTTGCCATTTGGATGGCATATACTTATCTCAATCCTTTGTCTGCTGTAGGACCTGGCTCTTATGTGTTATGGCAAAACATAATTAACTCGTGGCAGTTGTGGAAAAAGAGAAAGAATGAGTGTCAATAAGCCAAACGCTTTGTTTCGCTATGGCAAACACTTTGTTTCCCTTAGGCAAACAGTTTGTTCAGATAAGCCGAATAATCCGTTTTGTTGATTTCGGTGAAGAGGGAGACCGGACGTTATTTGTAGGAATGAATGTAGATGGCTGCGATACTATCTCGCAGAAAGGGTATGACGGATAGGGCGGTTATGGCCTAATGCTGGTCATATCCCAATTTTGTTTCATTATAATCTGATGCGATATAAGTTGGCCTGCCCTTGGTTTCTTTGAAGATACGTCCTATATATTCACCTATCACACCTAATGAGAAGAGCTGGATACCGCCCAGAAAAAGAATAACGACAATCAATGTCGGGAAACCGGCGGCTTGGTCACCGTATAATATTGTTTTAATCAAGAAATAGATGGCGTAAATGAAACTGGAAAAAGAAACCAATACGCCGCATACGGTAGCTATGCGCAACGGGGCGGTTGAAGAGGATGTGATTCCTTCGATGGCGAGATTCAGCAACTTGAAGAAACTCCATGAAGAATGTCCGGCCAAACGATCTCCCCGGTCAAATTCAATCCCCTTTTTCTTGTAGCCAATCCAGCAAAACAGTCCTTTCGTATAACGCTCGTGTTCACGTAAATTGCGGAGAGACAGTACACAACGTCTGTCTAACAAACGAAAGTCTCCTACATTCGGTAAGATGTCTATCCGGCTCATTTTCTGGAGTATCTTATAAAAGGCAAGAGATAACCGGCGTCTCAACCAGCTTTCTTCACCGCGGTTACGACGTTTGGCATAAATGTCATCGTACCCCTCTTCCCAGTATTGCAACATCTGATCTACCAGTTCGGGAGGGTCTTGCAGATCGGCATCCATTACTACACAGCAGTCTCCTGTGGTATAGTCGAAACCAGCCAGCATAGCGATTTCCTTGCCAAAATTGCGGGATAGGTTTACATAGTTAACCCGTTGGTCTGCTTGCCGTAACCGATGAAGGCAATCCAAGGTTCCGTCACAGCTTCCGTCATTGATGAACAGGATTTCCCATTCATACATATCATTTCGATTGATGAGTTCTATTAGACGTCCATAGAGCGAAGGAAGCATGGCTTCTTCATTGTAAACAGGGATTAATAGGGTTACTTTCTTCATTATAATTAGGTGTCTGGCAAATACTTCGCAAATATATTACTTTTGCCGCAGTTTAGGATTATTTTAGCATAAAATAGTCAAACGTTTCTCTTAAATACAAATCTGACCAATAAAAAGTTGACAGGAATAGCTATTGCGAATACGGGAACGGGTGCCAGGGGCTTGGAAATGCCTGTCCATAAAAAGAAATTCAGCAATCCCATGTGCAGGAGATAATTGAACAAATGTGCTCCGCCAAAGCCAAAAGCCTTTTTCCAGGAGGGCTTTTGGTTGAAAGTGAAATAGGCAGTCAGATAAAAGTTGGCAAAAAAACTAAGAATGTAACCTAAAGTATAAGCTATGTTTACATTGATAATCCATTGCAACGAAAAGTATATTCCGTAATGAAAGATGGTGGCAATGATCCCCACCATGACAAAACGGATAAATTCCGGTAATTGTTTCAATTTCTTTAGTTCCATGGATTATTTGTTGAGGCGGCAAAGTTAGGTATTGTTGCGGAATAATTTGTATGGAGTGATTTTGTTTTTAGTTAAAAGATAGAATTAAGTATTGATTAACCTCTCTTTTATATTATATTTGCGCTCGACTTATTCTTTAAACAAACATAATAATATATGTAAAGCATTAATTGTTTTAATGATGAATATGGTTAATGGGACTATTCTTGTGGGTAAATCTAATCGGTTGAATCTAGAAAAATATTATCAGTTATATTATAAAAAGGCATATTTGTTTGCTAAGTCATATGTGCGCGATCAATATGTCGCCGAGGATATTGCGTCCGATGCTTTAGTGAAGCTTTGGGTAATAATGGGAGAGAATGAAATTCGTCATCCTCTTACCTTTTTATTGTCTATTGTAAAGAATAAGTCTATTGATTTTTTACGGCATGAAGTCATTCGTCAGGAAGCTTTAGCCAATATGTCTGATGTTGGCATGGGAGGGAGGAATGCTAGGATTTCAGCTTTGGGGTCTTGTGAGCCTGAGAATATTTATTCGAAAGAAATAGAGTATATCATCCGTGATACCTTAAATGCCCTGCCTGACAGGACGCGTAATGTGTTTTTGATGAGCCGTTATCAGAATCTGCCTAAAGGGGAAATCGCTAAAAGATTGAATTTTACATCTAAAGGTGTGGAATATCATATAATTAAGGCTTTAAAAAGCTTGCGTGTAAATTTGAAAGACTATCTTCCCGTCTTATGCTTATTCTTTTTGTGAGCATTCTTTATGTCTCTTCGGATATGGTATGATATGACATTGGGCCTTTTATTTGATAAAGAATTAAATCGGAATCTCCCAGTATCAAAAGAAAACAGGAATCGATATTGCCAGATAGTTAATTAAAGGCTCTAATAATCCGTTTTTTATTCCTATTTTTGCAGACTGAAAGTATAAATAAAAAACGAATAGATATATGTCAGACAGAAAGAAGGCGTTCTGGTTTATTGCACTGTTGAGTGTACTTGTGATTATCCCTTTTTTGGGGGAGACTATTTTTTATTCCAAAGGAGAACCCCGTGAAGCGATTGTAGCGGTATCTATGTTGGATAGTGGCAATTGGATACTTCCCTTGAACTATGGAACGGATATGGCTTATAAGCCTCCTTTCCTTTATTGGTCAATAGCTGCTTTTTCTGCCATTTTGGGAGGGGTGACGGAATTTTCGTCCCGGCTTCCGTCTGCTGTTTCTTTTTTAGTTATGCAGTTGGTGTTTTTTGCATTCGTTGCCAAACGTAAAGATGTAAAAACTGCTGTTCTTACTTCCGTTCTTCTTTTATCTTCTTTTGAGGTGCATCGTGCGGCAGTTGCTTGTCGGTTGGACATGCTGCAGGTGTCGTTGATTGTTATTTCGCTCTGTCTGTTGTATCGATGGGATGAAAAGGAATGCCGGGGAATTCCTTGGCTGGCAGTTGTTTTAATGGGATGTGCTTCACTGACTAAAGGGCCGGTAGGCTCTATTTTCCCTTGTTTGGTCATCGGCGTTTTTCAATTGATGCGTGGCCGGTCGTTCGCCAAAACGTTTTTTTCGTTGGCGGGGATTGGATTGCTTTCGCTTGTACCATTGGGAATGTGGTTTTGGGCGGCTTACCAACAAGGAGGAAAAGAGTTCTCAGATTTAATGCTTGAGGAGAATACCGGACGTTTTTTCCATAAAATGTCCTATGAATCCCATGAAAATCCCATTTGGTATAATTTTTTAACGTTGATTTGGGGGTGGATACCTTGGACGTTGGTTTTGCTTATTTCCTTATTTGGGTTGAAATGGAAGACTATGAGTTGCTTGCCACAAGGTGAGGGGCTTGTGCAAAGGTTGGGGAAGGCATGGACGGCTTTCCGTAATCAGTCTCCGGTGCAACTGTTTACTTGGTTGGTCATTCTGATTATTTTTATTTTCTATTGTATCCCCAAGAGTAAGCGGAGCGTTTACTTATTACCTATCTATCCATTTATGGCAGTGATGATTGCTGAATATTTGTTGGCTTTGGTGCAGCGTGGCGCAAAAGTCTTTAAAATTTGCTCGGTTATTTTTGCCTCTTTGGGACTATTGTTGACGATTGTATTTATAGCGGTCCGCTGCGGTCTGATTCCTGACAGTGTATGGGGAACGGGACGTCATTCCGCTGAAAATATAGCTTTTATGCATGCACTGGAAGACGTGTCATTGTCCGTGCCTCAGTGGCTGTTGGTTGCGCTTCCTGTCATTGCGGCTGTATGTGCCTTGCGCCTGGTCGTTAAGCATGCCGACACCCGTTCTCTGTTGTATGGTATTGCAGGTTGTATGCTTTGTCTGTTTGTTGCGTTGGACGGTGTCTATCAGCCTACTGTATTGGCTGTGAAATCGGATAAGAATTTGGCGGATAGAGTCAATACATATATTCCGGAGGGTACGGTTTATTCTTATTCGGATATGAGCTTTTATTGTGCCAATTATTATTTGAATGATCGGATGCGGCATATTGAAAAAGAAAAACCGGCCGGTGAAGGGTATCTGCTGGTTCCGGAAAGACTGGAAGAAGAGATGCTGGAAGAATTGGGCAAGGCATATCAACTGGAAAAAGTATTCCGTACGGAAAGGCGCAGTTGTGATATACGTGACGAGATTTGCCTGTATAAGTTCAGAAAAATGGAAACAGGTAATTGACACTTGGTTTTCGGACATAAAGAATAACTTAAAATTAGTGAAGTGAATCCAATAGAAATCATTAATAAATATTATCCGGAGGAGAACGAACTGAAATATATTCTGTTAGTCCATAGCCGTTCCGTCGCGGATAAATCTTTGTGGATTGCCGACAAGCATCCGGAACTGTCTCTGGATAAGGACTTCTTGTATGAGGCAGCCATGCTGCACGACCTTGGTATTTTTCTAACAGATGCCGAAGGTATTCGTTGTTTCGGTGACAAGCCGTATATCTGCCACGGGTATTTAGGAGCGGATTTGATGCGTAATGAAGGTTATCCGCGCCATGCATTGGTTTGTGAGCGCCATACAGGAGCGGGGCTTTCTTTGGAAGAGATTCTTGCGCAGCAATTACCGGTACCGCATCGTGAAATGGTTCCGGTCAGTCTGGAAGAACAGGTTATCTGTTTTGCCGATAAGTTCTATTCGAAGACACGTTTGGATAAAGAAAAAACAGTGGAGAAAGCTCGAAAGAGCCTGGAACGTTATGGTGCAGCGGGGTTGCGACGTTTTGACTGTTGGTGCGAACATCTCTTGTAGCAATCTAAATTTCTTTAAAAAGGGAAATTATCCGTATAAATTACGTACTTTTGCCCCTTCAAGCGTAAACTATAAAGTTAATGGCGCCATTGAAAGCAAATACATTCATATCATTTATACTACTATCCGTCTTACTTTTACTTTCCGGTGAGGCTGTGTCGCAGCGTCGCGGAAAGGGGATGCTGCCGCCTGCAGGTCAGCGTACGGACTCTTTGCGGGTTGGGGATACTTTGCTGGCAGATTCGGTAAGGCAGGACACAACAGCTGTGGCTGCACCGAAGAAACAAGCCTTGGATGCTCCTGTCGCTTATGAGGCTTCAGATTCTATTGTTTTTACTCAGGGAGGATTTGCCCATCTTTACGGAGATGGTAAAGTGTCTTACCCTGGTGCGGATTTGGAAGCTGCCATTATCTCTATGGATATGGATAATAGTACAGTCTTTGCACGGGGGGTGACGGATTCATTGGATGCGGTAAAAGGCAGGCCGGTTTTTAAAGACGGCGACACATCGTATGAGACGGATACCATCCGTTATAATTTCAAAAGTAAGAAAGGTATTATCAGTAATGTAGTAAGTCAGCAGGGTGAAGGGTATGTAACCGGCAATAATGCAAAGAAGGGGGCTGGTGACGAACTTTATATGAAAAGCGGGCGTTATACTACCTGTGACCACCATGATCACCCTCACTTTTATATGCAAATGACTTATGCCAAAGTGCGCCCCAAGAAAAATGTGGTAACGGGACCTGCCTATTTGGTAGTAGAAGACGTGCCTCTGCCTTTGGCTGTTCCATTCTTTTTCTTTCCGTTTTCCAGCAGTTATCAATCCGGCTTCTTGATGCCTACCTATATGGACGATTCCAGTCGTGGTTTTGGTTTGACTGACGGAGGATATTATTTTGCCATTAGCGACCAGATGGACTTGAAATTGAGGGCAGACATCTTTACCAAAGGTTCCTGGGCGCTAAATGCGGAAACAAACTATGTGAAACGGTACAAATACTCAGGTTTGTTGCAGGCAAGTTATCAGGTTACAAAGACCGGAGACAAAGGTTTGCCCGACTACTCGGTAGCCAAGGACTTCAAGATTGTATGGTCACACCGCCAGGATCTGAAAGCAAGTCCTAATTCCACTTTTTCTGCCAGTGTAAATTTTGCCACCAGTAGTTATGAACGTACCAATATCGGTAATATGTATAACTCACAGGCGATGTCTCAAAATACAAAGACTTCCAGTGTCAGCTATTCCCGCAATTTTCCCGACCAGCACTTGAGCATTTCCGCAACTACCAACATTGCGCAGACCATGCGTGACTCTTCTGTTGCTGTAACTCTTCCGGATTTGAATATTTCTTTAAGTACCATTTTTCCTTTTAAAAGGAAACATCCGGTGGGAAATGAAAGATGGTATGAAAAGATTTCTGTACGTTATACCGGTAGAATGAAAAATAGTATAACGACGAAAGATAATAAGTTGTTTAAGTCGAATCTGGTTAGGGATTGGGAGAACGGTATGCAGCATGATATTCCTATCAGTGCTACGTTTACCCTTTTCAAATACTTTAATCTGACTCCTTCTGTTAATTATACAGAACGTTGGTACACCCGGAAAGTAAAACAAGATTGGGATGTGCAGCATCAAGAAGTGGTGAGAGATACTACTTATGGTTTTCACCGTGTATATAATTATAGTGCCAGCTTGGGACTGAACACCAAGATTTATGGTATGTACAAGCCTGTATTTCTTCCTAAAAAAGCCATTCAGATTCGTCATGTCATAACGCCTTCTGTCAGTATCAGTGCCGCTCCGGACTTTACTTCATCACACTACGGTTACTATGATTCTTATATAAAGGAAGGCAAGGATGGTGTACGGGATACGGTGAACTATTCATACTATGCGGGACAAGTGTTCAGTCCGCCCAGTGGGGGAAAACAAGGCAATATTCAGTTTAGCATTTCCAATAACCTGGAGATGAAGTATAAGGATAAGAATGACTCGATTCGCAAGGTTAGCCTGATAGATGAGCTTGGTGCCAGTATTTCTTATAATATGGCGGCTCAAGTGCGTCCATGGAGTGACTTGCAGTTGAACCTTCGTCTGAAATTATCCAAGAATTATACATTCAGTATGGCTTCTACTTTCGCAACCTATGCTTATGAGTTCAATGAACGGGGTGAAGTGGTGGTAGGTAACCGTACGGAGTGGTCTTATGGGCGTTTCGGGCGCTGGTCTGGCTATGGCTCTTCTTTCAGCTATACATTCAATAATGACACGTGGAAAAAATGGAAAGAAAAATTCCAGGGAAAGAAAAATAAAGAAGAGGATAATAAAGAAGAGCAGGCTGACTCGGAGGATGAAACCAATCCGGATGGTACTAAAAAGAAGAAAGTGGAAAAGGCGGCTGTCGATTCGGACGGTTATCAGGTGTTCAAGATGCCGTGGTCTTTGAATTTGAATTATAGCTTCAGTGTTTCGGAAGACAGGTCAAAGCCCATTAACCGGAAAACGATGCGTTATCCTTATCGCTATACCCAGAACCTGAGTGCGTCCGGTAATATTAAGATTTCTAACAAATGGGCTATCAGCTTTAATTCGGGTTATGATTTTGAGGCCAAGAAAATTGTGCAGACCTCTTTCAATATAACCCGTGACCTGCACTGTTTCAGCATGTCTGCCAGTCTCTCTCCCTTTGGGCAGTGGAAGTATTACAATTTTACGATTCGTGCCAATGCCAGTATCCTGCAAGACTTGAAATGGGAACAGAGAAGCCAGACTCAGAGTAATATACAATGGTATTAAGAGGGTGTCAAAACTGAAATTTTGAAACGATGAACTTGTCATTTGGAATCTGAGCATATTAAAAGACTAAAAAAAGGGTCGTATCATTCTCAATACGGAGCTTGATGCGACCCTTTTAAGTGTTATAGTTATAATCTGTGACTTTGGGGAGTGGTCCTTTTAGTTTTGACACCCTCCTTTAGGTTACCAGATTATTTCTTTTTCCCCGTGTGCCCTTAAATATTCGTTTGTCTTGCTGAAGTGTCTGTTGCCGAAGAATCCATTATAGGCAGAGAGAGGGGACGGATGTGCGGAAGTGAGTACCAGATGTTTGTTACGGTCTATAAAAGCGCCTTTGCGCTGCGCATAGGCACCCCATAAGATAAACACGAGATGTTCTTTTTCTTCCGCTAAAATACGTATGGCAGCATCAGTGAATGTTTCCCAGCCACGGTTTTGGTGAGAGCCCGCCTGGTGTGCACGTACAGTAAGCGTGGCATTGAGCAATAATACCCCTTGTTCTGCCCAACGGGTCAGATTGCCTGTAGCGGGCGCATCTGTACCGATGTCGTTCTTTATCTCTTTGAAGATGTTCACCAAAGAAGGTGGGAAGGGAACTCCATCGTTTACGGAAAAGCAGAGCCCATGCGCTTGTCCCGGACCGTGGTAGGGATCTTGGCCGATAATCACGACTTTTACTTTGTTGAAAGGACATAAGTTAAAAGCATTGAATATCAGACTGCCTGGAGGGTATATGGGGCCATGCTTATACTCCTCGCGTACAAACGTTGTCAATATACTAAAGTAATCTTTCTCGAATTCTGGTTGCAGATGTACTTTCCAGCTTTCTTCTATTTGGACATTCATAATTGATTTTTTGATAGTTTCGGATGCTAAAGTAGTAAATAAAAAATAAAGTCCAACCTTTTGAAGGGCTGAACTTTATTTTTCGTAATGAGATAAACTGATATTAAATTAAATGTATGTTGTTTTCCCTGCATTCTTGGCGCATATCTTCGGGCCAGATGCTGGCTTGTATTTCACCGATGTGGGCTTTGCGCAAATAGAACATACATAAACGGGATTGCCCTATACCGCCACCGATGGAAAGTGGAAGAGTGTCGTTCATCAGCCGTTTGTGGAAGTATAGTTTCAAGCGTTCTTCTTCATTTTTCTCCTTAAGTTGCTGTAGTAAAGCTTTCTTGTCAACGCGGATGCCCATTGAAGAAAGTTCAATACTGCGTTGCAGGACATGGTCCCACAGAAGTAAATCACCGTTCAAACCCGGTAAGCCGTTCAATCCGGGAGTGCTGTAGTCATCGTAGTCCGGAGCACGTCCGTCATGCTTCTTTCCGTCGCTCAGTTTACAGCCGATGCCGATAATGAATACTGCTCCAAACTTTTTGGCAATGGCATGTTCACGGCATTTCGGCTCTAGGTTCGGGTAGAGCTGGCGTAACTCTTCTGCATGGATGAAGTGTAATTTTTGAGGCAGGCAAGGTTTTATCTGCGGATACATTTCATATACCATATATTCTGTACGTACCATAGCGGCATAAATGCGGGTGACTATTTCCTTGAGGAACTCTACATTCCGGTCTTGGGCGGTAATGACACGTTCCCAGTCCCATTGGTCCACATAGAGAGAGTGAAGGTTGCCCAGTTCCTCATCGGCGCGTATAGCATTCATGTCGGTATAAATGCCGTAACCCGGCTCAATGTGATATTCGGCGAGTGTCAATCGTTTCCATTTGGCAAGGGAATGTACCACTTCTGCTTGTGCATCGCCTAAATCCTTGATTGGAAAAGAAACAGCACGTTCCACACCGTTGAGATCATCGTTGATACCCATACCTTTTAATACGAAAAGCGGGGCTGTGACACGGCGCAAACGCAGTTCGGAAGAGAGGTTCAATTGGAAGAACTCTTTGATCTGTTTGATTCCTAATTCCGTCTGTTTCAGATCTAATAAAGGTTTATAGCCTTCGGGCTTTATCAGGTAGCTCATAAGTTTATTCTATCTATTTTGTATTAAATTGTATGGCAAAGATAGGAATAATATTAATACTTGCTTGACTTTTGAGTGAAAAAATAGCAAAATGTACAAGAAGAAATGTTATGAGGTCTCAAAATAATAATATGACGGATAAGTAGAAATGATGGAAAAATCATTTAAATGTTAGGAATATGCTAATATTTTTTCTATTTTTGCATCCGCATTCGGCTCCGTAGCTTAGTGAATAGAGCGTCAGATTCCGGTTCTGAAGGTCGTGCGTTTGAATCGCACCGGGGTCACTGAAATGGAAAATCCCTTTGTATAACATTTATGCAAAGGGATTTTTTTATAATTATTGGAATAGAAGTATGTGGGGCGGCAACTTGGGTTATGGGAGCTCGGTCAGATTCAATGCTGTATGTAGGCTCTCCCAATTGGCGTTGAGCGCCTGCATGGAAGGGAACAGCACATCTGCTCCGGCGTCCAATAAAACTTGCCCGTCTATTGGTCCTGTGTTGACGGCTATGGTAAAAATTCCTGCTGCTACTCCGGCTTGTACGCCGATAGGGGCATTCTCTACAACAATTGCCTCATTGGCTTTCACGCCGGCTTTTTCCAGTCCAATGAGATAAGGTTCCGGATGAGGCTTTCCGTATTTCACGTCGAAGGCTGTTACCATACGTTCACGTTGGAACATTCCGGGAAAGTTATGGGTAAGGCGGTTCAATAACGAATGTTGGCCCGAACCGGTAACTAATACGGGCGTAATTCCTTCTGTTTTTACTTTCTGCAGCGTTTCCCATGCACCGGGCATACGTTCCGGTTCCGGGTGAGTATTAAACTCTTTGCTTTTCTCAGCATAGATGTTTTCTATCATTTCGGGCGTGGCATCTTTGCCGTATTGGCGTTGATAAACGATATTGATGGTAGCTGCTCCCGTACGTCCTTCGTGCATATATGCTTCTTCGCGGCTGAGGTGAAGGCCATGTCGTTCCATGACTGTATGCCAGGCGTCGGCATGATAGGGCATCGAGTTGAATAGTACGCCATCCATATCGAACAAAATGGCTTTTAACTGTATTTTAGAGTGCCCATGCTTTTCCAGATAGCGGGTGATAGATTCTTCGAACATAAAAATACCTATTGTTTTGTAGTTGCAAAGATAGTGCAAACCGGGAGCAGAATAAAATGAACTTGTTCATTTTTTATGCCGAGGTGCAGCTAATCTTCGCTTTTCAGCAAAGATACAAAGAACTCGCAAAAAAACGGCAAAATTTGGATAAATAAAGTAAGTGTTTGGTATTGAGGAGAGTTAAGCCAAATTCTTCTATACCTTTCCAAATCGCTAAAATGCAGGATAATGAAAGGTTAAGAGAAAGATTTGCTACTTATCCGTTACCTTTTTTAGCCCCGGATAATCCGGCAAAATAACGCTTGACCACCTGCGGTTTTACCGTTCACCATGCAAAGAACCCTATATTTTGCCCGTAAAGATAACCGTTTTTTTCCGTTTTTCATGGAAATACAGGTTATGTTACCGGCATCCGGGGTTTTATTCTTTGTTCCGCTATAATTTTCATAACTGTAAATAGCTATATATCAAGTAATTTTGCAACATAAAAAAAATAGAGTTATGAAACAGACGGATGTAACGGTTACGTTCTACCTCAAAAAGAGCGAAATGAATGACGAGGGACATTGCCCGGTCATGGCGAAACTTGTTGTCGGCAAATTTTCAGAAGCGGCTTTTAGTGCGAAAATGTCCGTACCCGCTGCACTGTGGGCATCCGGACGTGCCACGGGTAAAAGTAACGCCGCGCGGGAAATCAACCGGCAACTGGACGATTTGCGAGCTTCAGCCATTTCCATTTATGACGAACTGTCAGCCACCCGTGAGAATGTAACGGCTGAAGAAATAAGGAATCTGTTGTTGGGGACGGCTTTCGGGCAGGAAACCCTGTTGGGTTATTTCCGGACGTTCATCGAACATTTCGAAAAACGTGTCGGCGTGAACCGGGAAAAGGGAACAGCGCAATCTTACCGCTATGCTTGTAACTGTGTGGCTGCTTTCATCCAGGAGAAATACAAGTTGTCGGATGTTCCTTTCACGGCCCTGAACCGTTCATTCATCGACAACTATGACCTCTACCTACGCACGGAGCGCCGCTTTGCCCTGGGAACTATCGTGTTGCTTGTCACACGGTTGAACACGATTGTCGGGGAAGCCATCGCGGAAGGGATTATCACTGCCGACCCGTTCGCGGGTTATGAAGCCGAACATCCCGAGCGGGAACAGAAATACCTTACCGCAGCGGAGTTACAACGGCTGATGACCACACCCCTGCACGACCCGAAACTCTACCATATCCGCGACCTGTTCCTCTTCTCCTGCTACACGGGTATCCCTTACGGGGACATGTGCCGCCTGACGACGGAGGATCTGGAAGTGGCCGAGGACGGTGAGGTATGGATCAAGACCGCCCGCAAGAAGACGAAAATCGACTATGAAGTGCCGTTGCTCGACATCCCGTTGCTCATCCTCGACAAGTACCGGGATATGGCCCCGGAAGGAAAACTGCTGCCGATGTACAGCAACAACGAACTCAACCGGACACTGAAACGTATTGCCGCCATTTGCGGAATTGAACGGAAGCTCGTCTTTCACTGCGGACGCCATACCTACGCCACCGAGATCACGCTTTCGCATGGTGTCCCGCTTGAAACCGTCAGTAAAATGCTGGGGCATAGCCGCATTTCCACGACGCAGATTTACGCCAAAGTGACCGATGACAAGATCGACATGGATACCCGGTCTTTAGAGGAAAAGATTGCCGGCCGCTTCTCCGTAGCTATTTAATCTATCATTGACAATCAAATTCACAACGATTATGGAAACGAATAATAAAGAGATAAAACGCCGCAGCACGTTCTCCCTGCTGTTCTACATCAACCGCACGAAAGTCCGCAAGGACGGAACATGTAAATTGTTATGCAAGGTAAGCATCGACGCCAAGTCGGCCCCGATCAATATCAACGCGTTTGTCGAGCCATCGCTTTGGAATCCGGAAACCAAAAGGGCGAACGGACGAAGCGAGAACGCCCGAACGGTAAACCTGGCAATAGAGAAACTGACCGAAAAAATCACCGGACATTACCGTCATATTCGTAAAAGCCTCGGTTTCGTGACGGCCGAGCTGGTCAAAAACGCCGTGGAAGGAATCGGGCAGAAACCGTTCACCCTCCTTGCCTTGTTCCGCGAGCATAACGAGGAGTTCCGCAAGCGTGTCGGCGTGGATCGCAAGGAAGAAACCTATGAAAGTTACGAGAACTCCTATAATATTTTAGCCTCCTTCGTGAAAAAAAGGAAGGAAAAGGAGGATGTAGCGTTGCGGAGCCTTGACCGGGAGTTCTACGATGATTTTGAAATATTCCTGCGTACAGATCGTGAAATGAAACCCAAGACAGTACACGAGCATCTTTACCGGTTGAAGAAAATGACCAAGCGGGCTGTCAGTCAGGGTACACTCCGGCGCGACCCTTACGGGAAGCTGCACCCGGAACTGCCCCGGCGCAAGAGCCGCCATTTGAAACTCGAAGACCTCAAAAAGCTGATGGAAACTCCCGTCGATAAACCCAACCTCCAGCGGGTGCGGGACTGGTTTCTCTTCGCTACCTTCACGGGGTTGTCCTACGCCGACCTGAAACGCTTGTCCGAAAAAGACATCACGCAGTCGGACGACGGAACGTACTGGATACACATCCGGCGCCAGAAGACCGAAACGCCCTCGGCCATCCGCCTGCTGAACGTGCCGTTGCAGATCATCGAGAAATACCGCCACGAGCGTAAAAGCGACAGGATTTTCAATCTCTATTGCCGGGGGTATCTCATCAAGCTCACCAGAGAACTGGGACGGACATACGGCTTCGACATGACCTTTCACAAGGCGAGGCACAATTTCGGGACACATATCACGCTCTCGTTGGGTGTGCCTATCGAAACTGTCAGCCGCATGATGGGACACAAGAGCATTTCCACCACGCAGATTTACGCCAAAGTGACCGACCGCAAGGTGGACGAGGACATGAAACGGCTGAAAGAACAGACCAAAGGCCGGAAAATAAATCTCTACGAGGAGGACGAACCGGAAACGGCAGATATTATAACGGTAAACGGTTGAACAGTATAACAAAATTGATAAATTTGTATGACTATGACGACAAGAGAACCTATCAGCATTGAAAACGGGCGGGTGGAAATCCACACGCCGGAGAACCGTGTATGGCTCACGCGCCACCAGATTGCCGACCTGTTCGGAGTCTTCGTTCCTGCCGTGGGGAGCAACATCCGCTCCATACTCAAAAGCGGCATACTCTGTGAGGAGAGGGTTTACCGCCGGGAGCGCAACCGTGACGGCGGTATTGTCGAGCTGTATTCGCTCGAAATGATCGCCGCGCTGGCTTTCCGCTTAAAATCCGGGAATGCCGAAGCCTTCCGACGGTGGCTTGTCCGAAGGGCCACGACGACTGCTGTCGTCTGGCAGCTCCCCGGTATGAACACGATATTGAACTGAAAAAGAAGAACAGCCAAAACGTTGGCCGTTCTTCTTTTATACCCATTCCTGTCCCCCGATACATTTCTTCCGGGAATCTTCCAGGAATTTCTGTATCTCGGATTCCATGTATAGTACCTTGCCCTGAATCAAATAATAGGGAATGATCCGCGCCGTACGGTATTCCTGCAATGTACGCCTGCTGATTTTCAGCAGCCGGGACAATTCCTCGTCGGTGACGAACCGCTCTCCCTTGAGTGTCCGGCCTCCGGAGGATTCCAGTTTATCCAGTGCCTTGCCGGCCTTTTCCAAACGCCGGAAGAGATCCGCCACACGCGGATCGTGCTTGTCGATGAAATAATGGCTCATAACGCGGCGGTATTAGGATAGTGCGACGATTGCAGCAGTTTCCCGACATCTTCCGGTTTGTAGAAGATTTTGTGACGGATGCGGCTGAAAGGCAGCAACCCTTTCTCCCGGTAGGTTTGCAGGGTACGTTTCGATATACCCAGCACGTCACAGACATCCTGGTTGTCCAGCCATTTTTTCAAACTCACGTCCTCTTGCCTGCGGCATAACGCCTCGGCTTTTCTTTCAATGGCTTCCACGTGCCCTGCCAGCGCGTCGAAAGCCTTCACGTCCATACTTATTATTTCCATGTTCTGTTTCATTTTTTGTTTCCCGGATGCCCAAAAGTACACAAATGGACAGTATCTTGTTATCAGCCAGTGGCATATGGACGTATCCGTCTTAAAAGTGGCAGCGAGTGGCGCCACGTCCGGCGGAAACGATCCTCCGCCGATACGGGATCGGCACGCTCCGATACGCCAATCGCCCGTGAAAGGAAATGTTCGCGGGCGATTTATCATTCCATGCAGGGTGAGCCGTGAACCGACTTTCGCGAGCGTTCACGGCATATCGTTTTCTCCCCGTTTCTCTCCCATAACCTTTTCCTCTCTTTTTTTTCATGCCGCGGAGCGCGGTATGGAAATCTGTTGTCAGTAGCAAAGGTAGTTACGGGGCTCACGCTGCTGCAAGATCGGGCCGCGGGGCGGTTTGCCGCAAAATCTTCCTCTTTCCCTGCGGGCGAGCGTATTTTCCGACAAAATCTTGCAGCAGCTATCCCCGACACCTTTTGATGCTACCGAAACAGATTCCATCCATACCGGCTCCGCTACGGCATAAAAAAAAAGTCAAAGGTTATGAGAAACGAAGAGAAAAATAAATGGAAACAGAAATCCTCCAACCTTCCACTTGGCATAAAGGCAAAGGTCGGGTTGGCGGTAAAGGTCGGGGCGGTGGCTTTGGGCTTCCACGTGTGGGGTATCGACTTTATTTGGGTCGTTTTGGGCTTCACGTTCTGTTATGACATCCTGCGGGGCATTTTCTCCTGCCTTGTTTCTCTCGTGGCTCTAACCGGCTTTTTCTATTTCCTATTCACTCACATCTTCTAAATTTTTACAGGTATGGCAAAGTACATTTCATTATTCGGAGCGACTACCACGGACACGCAGGTGCAGGTAGTCAAGGAAAACCAGGTAATCATCGGTATCGGTGCGGGTGCGAGCAGAAAGCGTTACGTCGTTTACAAGGTGGAACACACCGCCCGTGGCTACGTGTACCACATGGTCGATACCGAAACAAAGGAAATCAGCCAAACGGACATTTTGCGACCCCTCTCGCAAACATTCGGTATCGGCAGGTACTACGACGACGTGAACCCCGAGTTCATGGACGCTTTCGAGGTGGCTTTGCTCGTGAGGCAGGCGGAAGAGCAAGCCACGGCGCAGGCCATCGCCGCCGCCAAAGAGAAAGCCGAGCATGACCGCATAGCGGAAATAGGGGCGCAGAGGTTACGCCGCATCATGCCCGAAGGGGTGCAGGGCGTAATCATCGCCGAACTCAACGAAACGGAATACACTGACCCCTCTTACGAGTGTTCGACCACCCGAAGCGTGCGTACCGTCATTCTCGGCTTTTCGGCCACCTCCCGCAACGGCTTCGGGGAGTTGAGAAAGGCGGCGGCCAATTTCCCGCAAACGGCGCACCTCTCCGAATACGACCCCAAGAACGAACACCGCTATCCCGTTTTCACGCTCGGCAAAAGTCCGAAATACGGGTGGAGTGTCTGCAAAATCGTGGACTATTCCGAGAAGGCGATAGCCGTATTCGGGGACACCAAGCCCGTCAAGGACGCCCTTCACGCACTCGGGGGACGCTTCAACGCACGGCTGACGCATGACGGGCAGAAGAGAGCGGGATGGATTTTCCAAAAGACCAAAGAGGACGAGGTGCGACGGCTTCTCGGAAAGGACGAATAAATGTTGAACACGGGGCGGCTCGCCGCCCCACAATACCAAAAAATCATGGCACAAGGAACAGATTATTTCAAACTGACGATACAGAACTATCTCGACGCACGGGCACGGGAGGACGAACTTTTCGCACCCCGATACGCCAACCCGAAAAAGAACATTGACGATTGCTGCACTTTCATCATCAACCAAGTACGGCAGAGCGGTTGCAACGGGTTTGCCGACGAGGAAATATACTCTATGGCACTCCACTATTACGACGAGGAGGACATCGACATCGGCAAACCCGTCAGTTGCAAGGTAGTGGTCAATCACACCGTCGAACTGACCGAGGAGGAAAAAGCCGAGGCACGGCGGAACGCCATACGGAAGGCCGAGAGCGAAGCCTACGCCAAGTTGGCGAAAGCCAAGTCCAAACCCAAGAAAATCGAAGATAACAAACTAATGCCCAGTCTATTTTAGTTATGAAACCGAGAACAAAATTCCAACAGAGCGTCGTGGCGGCAAGCAAACACCTGCCGCCGCTTACCCCCGCACAAATCGAATGGGGGTACAAGAACTGCATCGAGCATATCGGACGCCGCACGCCGAAAGGACTTATCACCTGCACCGAGTGCGGCCACACGTGGCAGAGCGAAAACGGAGAACTCACGGACAATCTGTTAGGGTGCGAGTGTCCGCACTGCCACACCACGCTGAAAGTGGAAACCACCCTGCGCCGCAAGTTCAACGATTACGAGTATTTGTGTATCGTAACCCGCTGCAAGGGTTTTCAAGTCCTGCGCTTCGTCTATATCGAGTGTTGGGCGAAAGTGGGACAGACGCCCGTTTACACCCATATCGAAGCCGTACAGCGGTGGATTGCCCCCGACGGACGCTCCGCAACCTTCGCACGGCTGCGCCCGATGGGCTTCTTCGTTCACGGGTGGAGTTGGTCGAGCGCATTGGAACTGCGGGCGGAGAACGACGGGAAATACAACATCACGCCCACACGCATCTATCCCCGGCAACGGCTTATCCCCGAACTGCGCCGAAGCGGTTACGGCAAACAACTCCCCGATGTAACCCCTTTCGACCTTATCCACCTGCTGCTCTCGGAGAACAAGGCCGAAACGCTGCTTAAAGCGGGACAAACGGCACTCGTGCGATTTTTCGCCCGTTCCTCCCGCAATATCGCAGACTATTGGCCGGCCATCCGTATCGCCATCCGTAACGGGTACGCTATCGGGAAACCGACGGAATGGTGCGACTACATCGACCTGCTGCGATTTTTCGGGAAAGACCTGCATAACGCCCATTTCGTGTGTCCCGCAGACCTGCCCGCAGCGCATGACCTCTACATGGCAAAAAAACGGCGGCACATGCAAATGGAACGGCGGCAGGAGGAACGGCGCAAGGCGTTGGAACAGGAAGCCTCGTTTGTCGAAGCCAAAGGGCGGTTTTTCGGAGTGGAGTTTTCCGACGGGGAAATCTGCATCAAGGTATTGGACAGCGTTGAAGCCATACGGCAGGAGGGCGAGGCCATGCACCATTGCGTGTTTACCAACGAATACTATCTGAAAGCCGACTCGCTCATACTCTCGGCCACAATCGACGGCAAACGTATCGAAACGATAGAGGTGTCCCTAAAACGCATGGAGGTCGTGCAGAGCCGTGGCGTGTGTAACAAGAATACCCCATACCACGGGCAAATACTGAAACTGATGAAGGGGAACATGTCCCTTATACGGAAACGAATGACAGCATAAAAATCGGGGCGGCGAAAGCCGCCCGCAAAAACAAAATAGAATGAACCAAATAGCATATAAATTCGTGTCGTGGGACGTTCCCGCACTCGAAAGCCTTGCAGGCTCAAAAGCGTACATATTACGCAAACGGCTCAATGACGGGGGAACGCTCACCCGTGAGGAGAAAGACTGGATTACCCGTGAGGTAAACCATAACACCTATTTCAAGGACTCCATTCCGCTTTTAGGGTATCGTTTCAACTTTGTCGATGTACTGAAAACATTCGTGGTAAAGCAGTACGGGCATTACACGGAATACAAGGGCGTGGACAAGACGAGCATACGCTCCATGTTGTACGGCAGAGTGGAAAGGATTGTCGAATTATAAAATCGGGGCGGCGAAAGCCGCCCTACAAAAAAAAATATAACAATGAAAATCATCTATAAAAGCTACATGGCACGCCCGCTCAAACCCTTCGGGGAGTGGGATTGGGAAGTTCGGGAAGCAGTCAAGACGGCCCTTGCGCTCGTCGAGGGGAAAAACGGGTTCAAAACCCATTCCGAGATATGGCGAAGGTGCAACCTCGTCATTACCGTGGGACACAACATCTACACCACGAGTATCGAGATACGACCACCCGAGCAGGACGTGATACGCCGCAGGAGCAACTGGCATAACGGCTACGCCTACTACTGCAACGGCGTGTTCTGGGCGAACATGAGCAGGGTTAGAGTGGAACTTGTCTGATTAAAAAATTTCGGGGCGGCAAAAGCCGCCCGTAAAAAGCGAGAATATGAAAACGAATGAAGTAAACAAGGAAATCTCCTATGAAACGCTGCTCGTAACCTTCGGCGAGGGTATCGGGCGGCTCAACACCATGTTCGACGACCCGCAGGTGTGGGGCGTTGCCACGCTGAAGCAGTGGATCGACGGGTATGAAACTACGCGCTTCACCGAAATCGACGACCGAACGGCGGTTATCACATCCGAATACAACATGGACAGCGTGAAGGAATGGCTGCAAAAGAACACACCGATTATCAACCTGGAAAAACGATAAAATCATGCGCAAGTACAAATTATTCATCGGCTACCGGCTGCTGGGAGAGTTTTCCGGTATATGGGAAGCCAAAAATTTCGCCGCTGAAAGCGGCATGAGCGGAATTTTCTCGCTCGTGGGAGAAAATTACCGGGACAGTTGGTACGAACCAAAAAAACAGGACAAGAATGGAAACAAAGATTAAAGACATCACGGGAGCGGAAATAACCGTTACCGACTTAAAAGAGGCGGTACGCCAATGCCGGGAGTGCCTCGCAAGTCCCTACCTGATGCCCTCGGGGCATACCGTGGGGGAAAACCATGCCTACATGTTGCGGCAACTGCTCGCCCTGCAAAGGCGGAAACGGGAACACGGCAGGCAACGGCCGTGAAAATACGACGCGAAAAAAATCGGACGATAACCGTCCGATTTTTTTGTTTCCCGTCAATCGACCGCCGTATGGTCGCCCAGCTTCCCGTGCAGTTCACGCCCGATATGTCCGGCAATGCCACGGGGAGAAATTTCAGAGATTGAACCCCACCCGCCATGCGTGTATATGCACGTCTTGAGCGGTTCGGTACGGGAAAGGTAGAACAGATAGCCGTTGCGGAGCAGGATGCCCACAAACACCGAGCCGACCTCGATGTCGGCGATCTCGTCAAAACGTATCTTCCCGTCATTGTATAATACTGCCGTGCCATCCGCATCGGGAATGACGAACAGATCGTCTTCCATGACAATCCCGTGCAACTCGATTAGCGACCCCAGGCATTCACTCGCCGATACCCGGTCGTAATCACCCTTTACCTCATTTGTCGATTTCGTTTCCATATCGCTTTTCTTTAGGTTCAGACAAATACCATACGAAAAAGGCGTGAGAATACGTTAAATACCGGCATTGAGGTACAGCCAAGCACCCATCCACTCGATAGATAATTTCTCCCCACGCCGCTATCGCATACGCTTGACGCATATAGACACGACGATGAAGAAGAGAACTACCCATTATTTTGCGAGCGGATTAAAATTTGGCTGTTTTCAATGCCCCACCATAATGTGTTCCTTCCGTATGTAAATCGCCCGGCGGCACGCCGCCGGAGGATTCGATTGCAAATATAACGATTTCATTCGGGTATCGGCGACAACACGTGCGATTTTTAACAACCTTCCTGCCAAAGAACTACCCGCCGTCCTACAATTTCGGCCCCCGGGCGGGTTTGCGGGGCGCGACCTTCGGCTGCGCCTTCTTCTCCCTGGGCGGTTCGACGATCCGCAGTTTGAGTTTCTCCGTCTTACGGTCGTAACGCACCTCGCAGCAGTCAATCTCACCCGCAACCGACGTCCACACGTTGTTCACACGCACCGCGCCGCCCGAGTAGAGGGTCTTGTATTGTTCGTATTCGAGCGGCTGCCGCAATTTCGCGTCCACCTGACGGTGGAACGAGTAGATATTACGTCCCTTTGCTATTTCGTCGGGAACGTAAACCCGCAACTCGGGATGGGCGGCCTCGGCATAGAGGCACAGATCCGCCGTGCGAAGCTCCCTCGGAACCCACTGGATCATCCTCGGGTCGCCCCGCACGGCCGTATCGGCCACGAGCGGCGTGATGGCCCTCTGGGGAATGTCGTACAGCACCCCCGCATCCTTGCGAACGGCCTCCAACGCCACCTCCTCCGTTACAAGCCGGCGGTTCAGGTGCAGGACACTCATCAACCGGTGTATCTGCTGCGGGTCGTCCTGCTCGCGGAACACCTGCAAGACCAGGGCGGGGTCGCTCAACGCGCTGATAACCGAGAAATCGGTTTTGTCCTTCCCGTAGGTACGCTCGAAAGCCTCCCGGCTCATCTCCGGCGTCCGGGCTTCGCGGGGGACGCCTTTCAGGTTTTGCGGGTTCTCCCGCACCAGGCTCATGTATAGATCCGGGCTTTTCATGCTCTCGGGCAGGTGGGCGATGGCATAGGGACTGCGCCGTATGGCCTCCATGCACAACTCCGGCGTTTTCCACTTCTCGGGGACATATTGCAGGTAGCTCCCGTCGTGCCCGACGGCCCGGCGGCACATCTCCTCGTTCTTGGCGTGGTCGGGAAGGTTGTAGAACAGCTCCGGCTCCAGGGCGAAAATTTCCCGGGCCACCCTCGGCGTGACGTGTGCCGGGTTCATGTGCTGCAAAAAATCGAAGGTCTTCTCGTAATTCGTGCAATAGAACCCCAACGCCTTCATGTGTATATCCTCGAAAGGGATATAGCGGAGGACACGCAGGTCGTCGGCACGGATCAACGCCCGGTTGCAGACCTCCGGCGTGAGCTGTTCGGGGTTGAAAAAGCGGATGGCCAGGGGATCGCGCTCCAGCGCCATCCCGCACAGACGGTCGGTTTTCAGATGCTTCGGAACGTACTCCAGCGCCAGGTAGTTCGAGGACACGGCGGCCTCGCAGACCCGTTCCGTGCGTAACTCCTCCGGCACTTCATGGAGCAGGATGCCGTCCCCGCTGACGGCACGCAGGCAGACTGCCTCCGTGCGCAGTTCCACCGGCACGAGCGAAAGGCAGGACGCGTCCATCCCCACGCCGTGAAGGGCCAGTTCCCCGGTCATGACCTCCGGGGCAATGGAGGCGAAAATCTCGAACTTGTCCACGAACGACATCCCGAATTTTTTCAGCCCTTCCAGGCATATATCGGGATACGGAATGTAAGGGAGTATCTTGTAATCGGCACTGTCCACCGCTTTCAACGCCGCACGGCATATTTGCGGCGTCCTCAATTCCCCGGGAACGGCCTCCAGCACCAGGCCGTTGCGCTTCACGGCCGCCATGCACAGTTCGGGGGTCTTCAACCCCTCCGGAACGTAATACAGCGCGTAGCTGTTGCTATCGACGGCGGCACGGCACATTTTCGGTGTCTTCAGACGGTCAGGGACGAATTTCAGTGTTTCGCCCCGGTGGCCGGCCGCGGCAAGACAAAGTTCCGGCGTTTTCATCGCTTCGGGAACGAACTCGATGTTGAAAGCCGATTTCTTGATGGCGAAACGGCAGACTTCCGCCGTTTTCCGATCCTCGGGCAGCGTCTCGAAAAGGTTCTCACGCCACGGGTTCTCGTACACCCCCGTATCGAGATAGGCTATATCTATTCTCTCTTGCTCTGTCATGGTTTTCAGTATTTATGGAAAGCGCCCGGGTGACGGGCGCCTCTCTTGGTTAGACATATTCCGTTATCGTTCCGTTTCCTCCGTCCCGTTCTCGCTCTGGAACGTGAAGGAGGTCTTCACGACCTGACCCGTGTTGTCCTCGACATAGACGTCGATGGCCTGCTGGTCATCGCTGCGCGATGTGTAATAGAGGCGGAACACCTCACGGTCGAGCGGATAGCGGTCGTTGGGCAGGAACACCGTACCGTCGTCCATCCTCAACTCACCGCGCCCGTCGGGCTGGAAATAGCGGATCGTGTAACGCGCGCCGTCATATCTCCCCTCCCGCACGAGCGTGCAGCGGATTTCAGCGGTTTCACCAACGGAGATTCGCTTCTGAACGGGCATCGTTTCCAGAGAGAACGTGTACGCCTGCTGTATATCCAGCCCGTTGTCGCAGGATGCGCATAAAAGACCCAGGGCGGCGATCCAGACCGCCAGGGCCAATATCTTTTTCATCTTTTTCATGTCGCTTGCAAGTTTAATGGATTATGAATTTCACGCCCAGGCCGAACTGCGCGTGGAAATGTCCCGTTGTAGTGCCCCATAGGATACGCTCACGCCCCGTCAGCGAGAGGATAATCCTGTCGGTCAGGTACGCATCGACCTCCAGCGTGACGGCCCCGCCATAGAGGAAACGGTCGCGGTGGCGGAGCGTAGAGCCGTCATAGAGCCGCCTCTCGCCCCGGTTCACGCTCTCGTAACCGGCCAGCGCCGAGCCGCCGAGGTAGAAGAAAAAAGTCCTGGACGGGTCGGCGAGGAACTTGTAATAGTAACCTCCCTCGGCCGTGAACTGCGCCACCGGGATACGTTCCGACTTGTAGGGGTAATAACGGTTCAGGAACTCCGCGCCGAACACCCACTTGTCGGCATTCTTCGCGTAGCGGCTCATGGCCAGCCCGAACCAGTAGCCCGTTTCGCTGCGGCTGTCCCGGGTATAGAAGCCGTCGGCCATGCCTCCCCGTATTTCCAGCCCGCGCATGGCGGGCAGGGCACGCTGGGCGTGCGCCCCGTCCGAAAGGAGGAGGCATAACCCCAGCGTGAGAATGAATATCGCCCGTTTCATATCACTTTACCTTTAACTCGTTGATAACACGTGCGCGCACCAGGTCGGCATTCTCCACCGTGAAAGTCTGGTGTCGCCCGCCCTGCTGCTCGTGCAGTTCCACGACCAGCTGCTTGTCGTCGGCCAGCGTGAACTTCGGGAGCGTGAAGACCATGCGCTCGGTACGCTTGCCGCCGATGACCTGCACGTTGTTGTACGCACGCACGGGCCATACGACCTGCTCCTGGATGGCCGTGCGTTTGGCCACCTTCTTGTCCGTAATCTTGAACGTCAGGTAGTCCACGTTGAAAGGCACGTTGGAGGAGTTTTTCAGTTGGAGGTGGAAATAAAGCAGGTCGTTATGCACGTAGATACCTTTGAGGAGGTATTGTACCCCGAAACGCTTGCAACCGATATGCTTGATCTCGCGGCGGTCATTCTTGTAAATGGACTGCATGATCAGTTTGACCAGCAGCGGAGATTCGCATCCCAACTCCTGCAAATAGATGTCCAGCGCGTTATTGGGGCGGTTTACCGCCTCCCCGTCATGCAGGAAGTCCGCCATCTCGACCGACAGTTTCACCGGCTCGTCGGCATACTTGACATTGAAGCTGTAATAGGCCCCGTCCTCGGTAATGACCGAAAGGTTGCTCTCGCGCGAGAAATCACGCAGGGCCGCCTTTACACGCAGCACGTTTTCCGTGCCGTCGGCTTTCGCCGCCAGAAGATCCGAAGACCCCAGATCGACGTAACGGATGGCCGAGGGGAAAATCACATGAACGGTCTTGCTGAACGTCACCTCCAGCGCGTAGGGCGGGATAACCCGGTTGAAGGTCAGCGGACGGGTAAGACCGTCGTACAAATCGCCCGTGGAGGGCTTTTCCTGCGCGTGGGCAGCGAACATGCACCCGATAAAAGCGAGTGCCAGAAGAATCTTTTTCATACTCGATAAATTTTTGATTGTTGATAAAAATGGATTTTTTCAGTGGTGTACGGAAGTACGTCGTTTGTACCCTTATTGAAGGGGCGGGAGCAGCAGGACGCTGTAACCGGCCTTGAGCGTGACCTTGACCGAGCGCATCTTCTTGCTCACGTATTGCGACACGCCCTGGATGGCGCTGCGCCCCAGGTCGGAGAGCAGTTGCGAACCGGCATCGTCCGTGATCGTGATACTGCTGCCCATGCCCGCGCCCATATTGGCGGCGATCTCCTTCACGGCATTGAGTTCTTCCGACCCCGGCACGGGAATACCCTCGTTGCCGTTCGTGTCATAGACCGACAGATCGACCGGAACGACCGCCCCGCCGTGCTGGACAGCGCTGACCTTGACCGTCAGCCGTTCACCGTTGATCCTCGCCGCCCCCGTTACGGGCGTACCCGAGGGGATGAGCAGATCTCCCGCCATCATCGGTTCCAGCAGCCGGAAAGTAACCTCCCCGCCATCGGTGAGCGTCACGGTTTGCTGCACGGCGGCACGGATACTGTTGCGCTCGGGCTCGCGAAGGTCGCTCCCCACCGTGTTGAAACCCCAGTTCCGGGGCTTGACGAACTCACGGGCGAAGACCGAATCGGGCAGCGGGGCGGCAAGCAGCGACACGATGTTACGGCGCACCTGGCGCACGGGCTGCACGGAAGCCTTGCCGGAAACGGAGGCTTTCTGACGCGGGGCTTCAGGGGCCTGACCGCCGTTCATGTAGCGGGCGGCGATCTCGTAGGACTTCTCCAGCAGCGCCACCTGCTCCTCCTGGGCCGTTTTCTGCGCCTGCTGTTCTTCCAGGCGGCGTTCCAGTTCCTCGATGCGGGCCTGCATCTCGCGCTCTTCCCCCGTTTCACCGGCGGTGTCCTCGTAGAAACTGCCTAACTGGCGGTTGATGTCGGCATAGGCGGCACGGGAAGTCCGGAAAGCTCCCGACGAACCGCCGGCAGGGCCGGAAGACTTATCCGGCACGGCAGCGGGCATGACGGGCTCTTCCTCCTCGTCCTCCATCCCGAACGCGAAATCCTGCAAGGAGCGCATCTTTTCCCGCTCCCTGCGCCGCATCTCCTCCTGCACGTAGGCATCACGCTTGTCCGAGAGGATACCCTCCGATTCCGGGGTCGGCAGCTCCGTGTTGAAACCCGCCGAAGGCTCCTCCCGTTCTTTTTCGCCGGGGGAGAAGATCAGCCACATGCACCCGGCAAAGGCCAGGAAAAAGAGCGGGAAGACCACCATCTTCTTCCGCATCTGTATCTGCCGGGGCGTGAGTTCCTTTTTCCCCGCCTCCGGCCGTTTATTCTGTTTTTCGTTCGTCGTCATAATTGAAATCTTTTAGATGTTTTACACTGTCGGCCTCCTGCCGTTGTCTTAATTCCAGCTCCAGCCGCTCGATATGCCGTATCTGCATCCGTTCCCCGGCTCCCTTGCCGAAGCGGTAGATGGAAGACACGGTAAAGTAGAGCGACAAGACGGAAAAGAACAAGAGCAGCGTGAGGATCACGATAATCCGCTTATCGGGCGAGAGCGCCCCGCAAGCGCGGCGCAGGAGGTCTTCGACCCACTCCCCGAAAGCCTTTATTCTCTTCTTTGCCATAGCCTTATCTTTTTAATGTACGTAAATCGCGGTTCTCCAGAATCTCGAATTTCTCCATGATGAAACCCTGCGGGTTATTGTCCGAACGCCCCGAGTTGATCAGCTCGCAGCGCGTGACCAGCGAACGCTCGGTGATGTTGCTCTCGCGGACAATCATTTGCCGGGCATAGGTCATGGCCCGGTAGGGATAGGCGTTGAAGTCGCACACCACGGAGTCCACCTCGATACGCTGGCTGATGTTCCCCGACACCACACGGTTGTAGTAACCTTTCTCCTGCATGTCCTGGTAATAGGCGAAGGCACTCTTATCGACCAGGAACAGCGCGCGGTTGATGTTGCTTTCGATGGCCGCACGGTCGGGCGAGAGGGTAAAGAACAACTCGTGAAAACGCCGGATATGTTCGCGCGCCTCCACGGGGCGGTTCTGGCTCAAATCCTGCGAGAGCGCCAGCATCAGCGACTTGCCCCCGTCCAGGACGTAGATCTTCTCGCGCTGCTTTTCGGCGAAACGGAAGCTCGCGACCACGCTGAACACGGATACCAGCGCGCACAGGCAGAGGAACACGATACCGAAAAGCCGAATCTGCCTGAAACTTGTTTCGATGTTTTTTAATGACTTGAATTCCATTGTCCAAATTGTTATGAATGATTACTGTTACCTTGTGTTGCCAGGTTGCGCCCGTTGGGGGCACTGCCCGAAGCCGGGCCACCGCCGCCGTTACCGGAGGAGGAACCGCCACCGCCGCGACGCCCGAACGTGCGGCCGATCATGTTGCCGGCGATACCGCCCGCGACACCCGTGGCGAATGCCCCGGCCTTGTTGATACCGCCCATAGCCCCGCCGGCTCCGCCCGACTGGATCACCCACTCGGCAACGGTGGGGATCGTGAAATAGCCTATGATACCTATAATCAAAAAGATAATATAGACACCGCTGCCGCTGTCGGGAATGTAGTTGGGGTCTTGCAGGGCCAGGACGTCCGCCTGGAGCATCAACGTCTGGATCTTGGCCAGCACCGCGGAGAACAGGTCGGCGATGGGAAGCCAAAGGTACACGCTGATATAGCGGGAAATCCAGCTCGCGAGCGTCGAGTGGAAGCCGTCGTAAATGGAGAGGGCGAACGACAAGGGCCCCAGAATCGACAGCACGACTAAAAAGAATGTCCGCAGCGTGTCGATGGTAAGCCCCGCGGCGTTGAACAACAACTCGAAGAAGTCCCGGACAAGCTGCCGGAAACCGGCCTTGATGTCGTACCACGTGCGTTCGGCCCACATGCTGATAATCTCGCCCAAATCCGTGATACCCATATCCGCAAGCCGTTGTTCATACACCTCGTCGTCCACTAACCAAGCCTTGCCCTCGCGCCTGCGGGCCTCGGCTTCCAAATCGTCCTTCTGTTGCTGGTATGCCTGCAAATCCAACGTCTGCCCCTCCAGTATGGCGTGCGTGCCCTGCACCACGGGCGACATCACGGCGTTGATCGTCCCCAGAACCACGGTGGGAAAGAACATCACGCACAAGCCGATGGCGAAAGGCCGCAGGAGCGGGAACACGTCGATAGGCTCCGCATTGGCCAGTGCCTTCCATACCCGGTAAGCCACGTAAAAGAGCGCACCCAGGCCGGCGATACCTTTCGCCACCCCGATCATGTCGCCGCATAGCGGCATCATCTCCTGATACAGGTTCCGGAGAACCTGGTGTAAATTGTCGAAATCCATGACTGCCTCCGTTTTCAGGTTACCAATATCTGTCGTTCGGGTTCCCGTAAAGTGCCAGCACCCGGTGCGCGTCGCCCTTTTCGCGGCCGCGGATGAAGGACACGGAGATGGTCTTGCGCGTGTAATAGCGCGTGAGGTTGCGGTACTCCAGCATCTTCGTGTAAACCTGATCCACCACGTCCATCCGCTCCTTGTCCGAGAGCGAGAGGCCGTTGCCGCCGGTTATGACCGTCTTGAGTTCCGCCACCAGCGCGCCGCCCTCCTCCAGCAGCCGGGCGTAACCCGCCGAGATCGCCGCCAGCTCGTCCACCGTGAAGTTCGGGTCTGAAACCATACGGTTGAATCCCGAGGTGTAGATTTCCGTGATCTCGCTGACCATTTCGAGCGTCAGCTTCACCTTCCGGGCATCCTTGATGATGTTATGCACCGATTTGAGGGCGTCGTAGTAAGCCTTGCTCTGGTTATAAATCTTGATACTCTCTTGCAGCGACTTGACCATGTTGGTCGCCGTGGTCGAGCTTTGAACCGCGCTCTTGATGTTCTGAACGAGGTTCGACGGGTCGATGACCGTCCACTGCGCTTTTGCCTGGTACGTGAAGCAAAGAAGCCCCACGAACAGCGTTAAAATCAATCGTTTCATCCTTTTCATTATTTAATTCGTGAATACTTGGGCGGTCATTCCGACGCCCGGTAATAATCCCCGTAGGCGGAGAGCTGGAGCACCTCGCGCCCCGCATCGTAGGCCAGGGCGACATACCCGTAGAGGTCGAAGTAACGGATGCCTCCCCAATACTTCCTCACGGGACGGGAGAAGCGTGTCCCGTCCTTGTAAGACACCTCCACGTAAAAACCGCCGCCCCGGCGTCCCGGGTTGCGGTAGATGCGAACCCGGGGAGAACCCGAGCGGCTTTCCCACTCGCCCGCCACCTCGTACAGCGCGAAGTCCAAACGCGCCGCCGTGGGGTCTGATCCGATACACTTGCGATACATGGCCTGCCCTCCCTTTAACGTTTGCCCTCGGCGAGCTGCCTGATCGCCAGTTCCATATCACCGCCCAGCTCGCCGGCAAGCCGCTGCACCTCCACTTTCTCCGTTTCCTCGGTCGTGTAGGCCAGGTACTCCGGGACGCTGACCTCCGTGGCATAGACCGCCGACTGAACGCCGCCCAGACCGATCCAGACCTCCTTGTATTTACGGGAAGGGTCGTTGGACTGGTTGATCGAGAGAATCTGCGCCTTCTCCTTGTCGGTCAGCCCCAACAAGGACTGAATCGCGTCGAAACGGTTCATGAACTTGCGCTGGTCGAGCAGGATCTTGCAGTCCGAGTTGTTGATGATCGCCTCCTTGACCACCGGGCTGGAAATGATGTCCTCGACCTCCTGCGTCACCACGATGGCCTCACCGTAGTATTTGCGGACGGTTTTATACATATAACGCAGATATTCAGCCATATTGGCCGTAGAGAGCGCCTTCCAGGCCTCCTCGACGATGAGCTGTTTGCGTACCCCCTTGAGCCGTCTCATCTTGTTTATGAAAGCCTCCATGATGATGATGGTGACCACGGGAAAAAGCTCCTTGTTTTCCTTGATGGAATCCACCTCGAAGACCACGAAGCGCTTCGAGAGCAGGTCGATGTTGGCCCGGGAGTTCAGAAGGAAGTCGTAGCGTCCGCCCTTGTAATACTGCCGCAGGGTGATGAGCATGTTGTCGATGTTGAAATCCTCGCGGCTGACCCGGATCTCCCGCTCCTCCAGCTCGCGGCGGTAGTCGTCCCGCAGGTACTCGTAGAAACTGTCGAAACACGGCACGATATTCCGGTCGGCGCGGATACGCTCGATATAGGCGTTCACGGCACTGCCCAGCTCGCCGCTCTCGGTCTTCGTGATCTTGTCGTCCTCGGTTTTCCAGAGTGTCAGCAGCAGCGTCTTGATGCTGTCCTTCTTCTCCACGTCGAAATAGTAATCGTCGGTGTAGAACGGGTTGAAACTGATGGGATGTTCCTCGGTATAGGTAAAATACACGCCGTCCTCACCTTTGGTCTTACGCCGGATCAGCTCGCAAAGACCCTGGTAGCTGTTACCGGTATCCACCAGCACGACATGCGTGCCCTGCTCCCAGTATTGGCGGACTAAATGATTCATAAAGAATGACTTGCCTGACCCCGAGCCGCCTAACACGAATTTATTCCTGTTGGTAATGATCCCTTTTTTCATCGGTTCGTCCGAGATGTCCAGGTGCAGGGGCCTGCCGCTTACGCGGTCGCACAGCTTGATGCCGAAAGGACTGGACGAGGATTTATAGTTGGTTTCCTCCGTGAAGAAACAGACCGCGGGCTCGATGAACGTGTAGAACGATTCCTCGGCGGGGAAATCCCCCGCATTGCCCGGCATACCCGCCCAGTAGAGCGTGGCGGCGTCCACGGTGTTGTGGCGCGGGCGGCACTCCATCAGAGCGAGCTGGCTGCCCACATCATTGCGGATATGCCGGAGCTCCTGCACGTCGTCCGACCAGGCCAGCACGTTGAAATGGGCCCGGACGGATTGAAGACCGAACGAGTGCGCCTCGTTGAGATACTGGTCGATGTCGAGTAGGTCAGCCCCCTTACGGGAGCTTTCCCCTCTAAGAACCGTACGTGAGAGTTTCCCCTCATACGGCTCAAGCAATTCAAAACTTTTATTTGTAACTAAAAGCCGGCTCATAGTAACTTCCATTTATTTCTGTTAGTAATTCGGCTGCAATGGTCATGTATTAGGACTTTCGCCTTTCTACTGCTCCCTGTCATTTCAGTAATTTTCCAGGGAGTTTCCCGTGTGATGTGCTTGCCACACACAGGGCAACATTGCATTTGCTGATTCCACAGGCGATAGATATATTGCTTGCCGTCTAAGTGTGCAAGCATTCTTCGGGTCTTGTATTGATCGAAGAAATCTTTCCAATCGGCATCATATGGGTTGGCCTCACTGCGGATTTTGATATGTCGCTTTATTTTCGTATCCGACAATCTCACAAGAGTGTGGTATTTATCCACTTTCCTGTTTTCAAGCGGTACGGCAAAAGTCCAGCTTCTACCTCTTACAGTGTGATAATACTTGTTGGCAATCCATCGTTTACCTTTTTTGGGATGTCTTCTGCGAGACCATCGCCATAGTTTGTTGAAAATTTGTGCATCTGTTTTACGGAAAGTTTCCGATGCAGAACACCCCTTGTAGTAGTTCGCCCATCCTCTAATGACTGGGTTTAGCAATCGTATCAAAGATTGTTGCTTAGAAGACTTGTTCTTGTCCACTATTTCACGAACCTTATCTAAAAATCTCTTTCGACTCTTCTTGGATGGTTTTGTGATAAACTTGCCTTTATATTTTCTGATATTGAACCCAAGAAAATCAAACCCTTCTTCTATATGAGTTATCTTAGTCTTTTCTTCTGATAAGGTAAGCCCTCTTGCTTGAAGAAACTCAATGACTAATGGTTTAACATGGTTCTCCAACAACTCCTTACTCTCTCCTGTGATAATAAAATCATCCGCGTAGCGAACAAGATTTATCATAGGAGTATAGTAATTTTTCTTCGAGCGGTTTATCGGAAAGCTATCGGCAAGCAGTTTTTCCAGTCCGTCCAAAGTCATATTTGCAAGAGTTGGGGAGATGATGCCGCCTTGAGGAGTTCCCTCCTCTGTCGGAAAAAGTTGCTTGTTGAAAATAAATCCACTTTTCAACCATTTACGGAGCAAAACTTTATCCATAGGGATATTGTCAAGCAACCATTCATGACTGATATGGTCGAAACAACCTTTGATATCACCTTCTAAGATCCATTGTGGGGATGTCGTCCTTGCCAGGTCATTGAAGCATTGTTGAACGGCATCTGCCGTGCTCCTTTCTTTTCTGAAACCATAAGAATTGGCATCAGCCGTTGTTTCAGCTACGGGAGCCAGTGCCATCAGATACAATGCCTGCATAGCCCGGTCTTTCATAGTTGGTATACCCAATGGTCTTAATTTCCCGTTACTCTTTCTGATATGTACTCGTCTCAGAGGTTGGGGTGTATAACCTCTCCTTTTCAGTTCGGTTATTGCACACACTTTAGCATCTGGCGTTTTCCATGTTACCATATCGACGCCAGCCGTTTTACTCCCATTATTGGAAGTTACACGTCTTACCGCTAATGCTTTAGCGTAAAACGAGTGGGTCAGTGTCCACTGCAAGGCTTTGACCTTGTTGTGGCGACCCTCTTTTTGAGCCTTTACAATACGCGCTTGTAGCTTTTGAACCGCAGCTTCGCATTTGAGCCAATTTATACTGTCCCATTTGCTCTGCGTTTGGTCAGTCGATGCACACGATTTTTTAATTTCGTTCATTTGCTTTTCTCCTTTTAAAAGTTCTAAAAGTTTCTTGTAAAGAATCACCTACCGCAGAAGTCAGCCTGCTTTCGCAGCGGGATGATGTTTCAATCCCTATTCACCCCATTACAGGGTGGCATTCGCTTTTTCTGCAATCCTATACCCGCACTCCATTCGGCATTCCTTACGGTCTGCTTACCTGTCATTGGCAGGAGAAATACGGGCTTACTACGTTCCGTGCAAGTAACTTATAAGTGGGTTAGGTTCTGTCTATTACACCGGCAGTACTCTGTTCGTGTATTCCCAGAATGGAGAGGAATAACCGACTGCTTCCCTTTTGGGCTGAAGCCTATCAGTATCTTTGGCTTCTTCAACCTTACGACGTTTAGACGACAGTTCGCTTACGCTAACCATACCACCCAAGCCAAGCTCCCTGACTGTATGATACTAACAGCCATTGTCTTTCCCTCACGGTTCTGACTGCTCCTTTCGGAAGGGCTACCTTGTCTGGACAGCTTTGATACAGTATATTACTATTGGTGCATCTGTCCATAGGCTACCGTTGACGAAACAACGGGTTAAATCTAAGTTTAACAATTACTTACACAGCGACGTATCGCACCCACTCCTTGTTTATCTGGTTCCCGCGGGAGTAGCGGGAAAGGGACTGCATGTTACGCGCACGTTTCTCGAACATACGCAGGTTTTCGTCGCTGTCTTCCAGGAACACGTACTGGTTGTAAAGGTGGTCGCAGGAAAGCAGAAGCCCCACGGGGGCCGCGAACGAGAGCAGGCAGTCCGAACGGTCGGTGGAAAGACGCTCGTAACGGGTGTCCGTACCCACGCGCCCCGGCAGGTCTTCCGTGTCCGAGAGCGTGTGCAGGCACACCCGTTTGTTACCCACGCGCAGAACCTCGGCCCCCAGCTCGATGTCCTGAAGAGAAGTCGTCTCCGAGAGCGAGAGGGAAAAGTACCGTTCCAGCAGGCCCGGACAATCCGCCGTACCCGTGATCTCGTCCCCCGTGAGGCGGACAAGGGTCAGGAAACCCGAATCGTTCAGAATACGCTCGAACTGTTCCGCCGCCTCCAGGAATTTTGTCGCCGATTCCCGGTTTACCTCTTTGGGAATGATGTTGCCCCGGCAGAGGGTCGAGAAGTCTGAACGCATGTGCATACGCTCCCTCGTCGTTTTCGTCAGGTAGAGGAAGCAGGCGTGGGTCAGGAACGGACGCTCGTTGAAATGCCGCTCGTAACTGCGGGAGAGGAAACTCATGTCCCCCTCGCCCGTGGCCGGGCGGTAACGCTCGCGGATGAACCAGTCCTGCTTGTGTACCACGCTGTATTCGGGCAAGACCTTCAGGGCCTTGCACCAGGCGGCGTGGATCGCCTCGTACTCGGCGGACGTGACGGTGAACAGCTCCGGGAGTTCGACCCGATAGACGACCGTTATGTCCGCGTCCTTGCTGATGATACAACCGCCTTCCACGGCCAGGAGCGGGAACTTGCTTTCCAGCGTGGTGGCTTTCAAGAGGTTTCTCATACGCGGCCCCCCTTTCTTTTCAGCAACCGGCGCAGGGACTTGCGGTTGAGCAGGTAGCGGGGATGCCGGCGCGCGGCGAGCAGCTTCATCAGCCCGTGTTCCCCGTAACGGGCGTTCAGGCGGAAGGTAAGCCAGACCAGCACCGAAGCCGCCGCAACGCCGAAAGCGATACATACCCACTGATCGACCCCTGCCATGTAGAGGATGACGAACACCACGAAGACGGCCAGCAGGCCGCCCGCGAAGATGAAGAGGTACTGCGCCTTCAGGCCCCGGAACTCCACGCTCTTGCCGATTCCCTTGTTGATTCCATATTCCATAATTATTTGCATGACAGGTTGGACTACAAGAAGAAAGAGCGTAGGATCGTCGCGGCGACAATCAGGAAAATACACGCGCCGAACCAGCTCGCGGCGGTCTTCGACGTGTCGGGGTCGCCGCTCGAAAACTTGTTATAGACCTTGATGCCCCCGATAAGGCCGACCACAGCCCCCACAGCGTACACGAGTTTCGTGCCGGGGTCGAAGTAGCTGGTTACCATGTTGGTAGCCTCCGTAATGCCGGCGATGCCGTTGCCCTGCGCGAAAGCGGAGGAGATGGCGGCAAAGAGAAATGCCGCCGGAAGAAGAATCTTGTTCTTTCTCATAACTCGATAATGTTTGAATTGTGGCGCGGGGATGGATAGGCCCCGCACCGGGTTAAACTTCTTGATTCGTTTTTTTTCAGTGGTTCGAGGATAGCCTCACGCGCTACCCGTAGTCTTTTTCTTTCATCGTGATGTCATTATGGGGTTAAACAAACTCACGGACGTCGAAACCCGTGGGAACCGAACCCTGCGGAGATGGGCTTTCCGCAGACCTCTCGGACATACGCCGGTGAAAAGCCGAGAGGTAGGTGTCGATCAGGGATTTTACCCTGTCGTTCCCGTCGGGGCGGCCCGAAACGATGACCTCGAACATGTCGGTCTGTTTCAGGCCCAGGAGGACACGTCCCGTTTCCTCCCTTTGCTCGTCTGTTGAAGGTGGATCGTGTACCACGTGGCGGTAGGCTTCGCCCATCTGTTCAAAACTAACCCCCTGGGCAAGCGAGCGGCCCAAAAGGGGCAGCTCTTCGGTGTCGTCTTCATCCTCGTCATAATCCGGCTCCTCCGCGTCCGCATCCGGGAAAGATTCATCGTACAGCGGAAAGTCGATTTCCAGAGGTTCGTTAGGCTCCCCCTCGGGAGCGACACCGAACACTTCATCCAGGTCTTCCGGCGGAATCTGCCGGGGGTGTTCGGGTACATTCGTGGGCACAAATATATCGGCTTTTTCCGTAACTTTTTCAGTTTCAGATTCTACGGCAGCTTGTGGCCGGGAGTGGCGCAAGTCGAGGACAAAGCGGCTCCTGCCGATGATCTCCTGCCGGCAGGGAGTGTCTTCGGCAACGATCCCGTCTGCCGGTTCGTTACGTTCCATCCGCCGCAGGCGGAAAAACGCCCACAAGGCATACCCCACGGCAAAGAGGGGCAGCAGCCACAACGCCCCGTTCATCGCTCCTCCGCTTTGGGTTGCCGGGAGGCCACGGCCTCACGCTCCTCGAAAAGCCGCTCGATGGTTTCCCGGTTATCGTCCAGGTGCGCCTTGAGAACCTTGTCCACGTAGGCCGTGATCGTCACGTCGCCACGACCGATGACACGGGTGATCTCGCGGATACGCTCGTGATACGACGGACGTATCTTCACGTGCTTGTTACCGGCGAAAGGCAGCCGCAGCAGGCAGATGTAACGGGCCAGGTACTCGGCCTCGGGGGTGGGGACAGTCCCCACGGCGACCTCCCCCGAAGGGCCGTCGGGGACGATAAGGGTTTTCATCCTGCGCCGGTAGCGGCACACGCGGAAGATGAAGGGCACGGCGACGCAAAGGACAGCCGCCAGGATAACAGATAAAATAATTGCTTTGTCTGACATGATGGATTGTTTTTAATGGATTGTAAAAAATATTGGGTTCATAACTAAAAAATATCGGAGTTCCGTTTCTTGTAGAGTTCCGAAATTTCCTCCTGATAGGTCGCGAAATGCTGCTCCAGCACATTGTCCAGGTAGCTATACAGCGAGAGTTCGTTCTTACCGATAACCTGCACTATCCGGGTTATACGCTCGTGAAACTCCTTGCGGATATACACCGTTTTGCCGCTTCGGGTATTGGAGGAGGCGTTCCGGATAAAAAGACGCTCGTAATCCTGGCCTTTCCCTCTTCGGCGGCGTCCCTCCTCTTTCGTAGCCGGCGAGGAGGCGGCCTCGCCGGACGGTTCCGATAGAGCCGATGCCTCCTCCTCTTTTTCCGGCGTGTAAGGATGCAATGGCCGGTTTCGGCTTTTGGCCTGGCTGATGATGAAGGAAGCGTCCAAACCGTCGTCATGTTCTTTTCCGCTCATAAGATCCTACTTTAACAGTTCGATCAATTCATCCACGAGTTTATCCAGGTTGCTGCCCCGGATCAAAGAACGGTCTGCCGGGAAGAGCGTGGAGCGGAAGACAGAGCGACGGCTGGCGTTCTGCTCACGACGAAAACGCTTGGTGTCAGGCAAGAAGGTCTTCAGGACAGGAAGAGCCAACTCTTTCATTACCGCCTCGTAAACCTGATATAACTCTGTCTTTTCACGTCCGTCCACCATGTTCCATAGCATATACAGCCCTTTCATCCGGGACTTCTCGCGGCCCATGATATGCTCCTTTACCACAACCGCGTAATTCAGGGTGCTTTCCATGACAACCCGGTCGGCACTGATCGGGGCGACGAGATAATCCATTCCGGCCAGGGAATGAATCAGATCCTCGTTATTGATCGTACCGGGAAGGTCGAAGAACACATAATCGAAATCACCTTGCGGCAGGAGGTAGTCGGCATCGGCCAACGCCTCTTTCGTGTTGCTTTCCACGACAGGATAGGCTTTCTTTTGAAGCCGGGTGAATTGTTCGTAAGCTAACCTCTTGTAATGTTCGTCTTCGAGGGCAAGCTTCAGGTCACGTTCCCGCATCTCCACGATGGAGTGTTGGGGATAATCGCAGTCAATGACCGCGACATTGAAACCCTTTACATAGTGCAGGTAAGAGGCTGCCAGCACCGTGAGGGTGGTTTTGCCCGCTCCGCCTTTCTGGGTGGAGAAGGCCACGAATTTCGTTTTCTCTTTCATTGTTCCATGCGTTTTTAGTTATACAATCGGGTAATCGTTCATCTCTTCACGTATCCGGGCAAGTGACGGCATGAGATTTTATGCAGGTATGCCGGCACGCATATATGCTGGTGCGCTGGCAGGCTGTTACGCCGGTATGCCGGTGCATGGGCGCGTGTCCGATTTTATACTCATGCGCAACCGCATTTGCTTATCCGGACAAAGCCCCGCTTTTTCCTCTGCACACGGTGTTTTCTGCATCCGTCCGCACGTGTGCGGACAGGGGGATGTGTCATTGCCCGTATCCGTTCTCACGTGCAAAATAAACCCTTAAAAACACGGGTTGTATGCTCTTTTTCCGCTATGGCCGCGTGTGGCGTCAAAGTGGACGCAAGTGGCGTAATCGCTTATGGCACAAGTGATTGAATAGGTCGGTATCTTTGCCTCGTGAACGATCCCGACGCTAATGAAGCCGTCCTTGCCCCGTTTTACGGCGGCTCTTTCAATGTTCTGTCTGCGAGCGGGCAGAAGGTATTTGCAAAGGGCAAATAGCAAGCTGTGTTTTCTGCTGCACGATTCTCGTTTTGCAGCAGAAAACAGCTTGCCCGCAAGGGGGAGAAAGCACCTCCGGAGTCGGTGCTTTTCAGAAAGGCGGCAAGCCGCGAAGGGATCGGAATTTTCAGGAACCGGGAGGCTCTGGCCTCTCCTTAAAATTTCGATGCGATGGAAAAGAACAGAAAGCCCCGAGGGGGCAAAGGGGGACGACCCGCGAAAAACGACCCGGCCGTTTACCGCTTTTCGGTAAACTTTTCAGCCGTGGAACATGCCCGTTTCCTCGACCTTTACGAGCAGTCCGGGCTATTGTCCAAAGCCGCTTTTATCAAAGCGAGAGTGTTCAACGAGGCGTTCCGGGTGGTAAAGACCGACCGGGGAACGCTCGAATACGTGGCGAAGCTGACCGCTTTCCACGCCCAATTCCGTGCCATAGGAACGAATTATAACCAGGTGGTGAAGGAGCTGCACGCGCATTTTTCCGAGAAGAAAACACTCGCGCTGCTCTATAAACTGGAGAGAGCGACACGTGAACTGGCGGCCGTCGGGCAGCAGGTCGTGTCGCTCTCCGAAGAGTTCAAACAACGATGGTAGCCAATATCACCACCGGAAAAGACGTGTACGGCGCGCTGGCGTACAACCAGGAGAAAGTCAATCGGGGCGACGGGAAGGTACTGCTGACCCACATCGTGAGGGAGCCGGTGGATGGGCGCTTCAACGTGGCCGCGACGGCAGAAGACCTCCTGCGCTGGATGCCCTCGCACTACCGGACGGAAAAACCCGTCGTGCACGTGTCGCTCAACCCGGCTCCCGAAGACCGCCTCGACGACGGGCAACTCGCGGAGATAGCCGGGGCCTACATGGAGCGCATGGGCTGGGGAGGACAACCTTATATCGTATTCAAGCATACCGACATCGGACGGGAGCATATCCATATCGTGTCGGTGCAGGTGGCCCAGGACGGGCGCAAGATAAACGACAGCAGGCGCAACGAACGCAGCGTGGCCGTTACCGAGGAACTGGAACGGGAGTACGGACTGCATCCCGCCAAAGGGAGAAAGCGGGAGAAAGGGCAAGGGATCGTCCCCGCCGATTACACGCGGGGCGACCTCAAACGCCAGGTGGCAGCGGTAATAAAACCGGCCGTGGCGACATACCGCTTCCAGACCCTCGGCGAGTTCCGGGCATTGCTGTCCCTATATAATATAGGTATAGAGGAAGTCCGGGGAGAGCGGAACGGAACCCCCTACCGGGGATTGCTCTACACGCTGCTGGACGAGAACGGGGACAAGGCAGTGGCCGCGCCGCTCAAATCCTCACTGTTCGGTAAAGAGGTCGGGTATGACGGGCTGGAACGGCACATGGAGCGCAGCGCCGAACGGTTCGGGAAGGACGACACGAGGAGGCAAATCCGTGGCCGGGTCGATAAAGCGCTTCGGGGAGAACCCACGGAGGAAGAACTGCGCGAACGCCTGCGGGGAGCCCGGGTGGATCTCTACATACGACGCAACGAAAACGGCCGCATCGTGGGTGTGACCTTCATTGACCACGAAACACGGACGGTCGTGAACGGATCACGGCTGGGAAAGGCATACTCGGCCAACGCCTTCGAGCTGCGCTTCGGCGGAAAACGGAATCCCGGGGAAAACACGAGGGGCTTGTCCCCGAAACAAGCGCCTGCCGGACGGGACGGGCAACGGAAGCGGAATACCTCACGACGGAGGAAAGTATAACATCTCAATTATCATTCATTTATTAAATTTTACGGTTATGCAACAGGAAGACGACCTTCGGGGTCTTGCAAAAACAATGGATTTCATGCGGGCATTGAGTATCTTGTTCGTGGTTATCAACATCTACTGGTTCTGCTACGGGCAGATACGGGAATGGGGAATCAATATCGGCGTGGTCGATAGGATTCTGCTGAACTTCGACCGCACCGCGGGGCTGTTCCGGAATATACTATGGACGAAACTTTTCGCCGTCGTGTTCCTCGCCCTTTCATGCCTCGGGACAAAAGGAGTAAAAGAGGAGAAAATTACCTGGCGGAAAATCACGGCATCGCTGGCCACGGGAGGCGTGCTGTTCTTCTTCAACTGGTGGCTGCTGGACTTGCCGCTGACGGCGATGGCGAACGCGGCTTTCTACATACTGACCCTATCGGCCGGGTATATCTGCCTCTTGATGGGCGGCGTGTGGATGTCCCGCCTGCTGAAGAACAATCTCATGGATGACCCTTTCAACAACGAGAACGAATCATTCCAGCAGGAAACACGCCTGATCGAGAACGAGTACTCCATAAATCTGCCGACGAAATTTTACTATAACAAACAGTGGAACAACGGGTTCGCCAATGTCGTAAACCCGCAAAGGGCTTGCATCTGCATGGGAAGCCCGGGCAGCGGGAAGAGTTATTGTGTTGTAAACCAGTTCATTAAACAGCAAATCGAAAAGGGCTATACCCAATACATCTATGACTACAAGTTTGTGTGACGTGGAAAGTTACGCCAGTAGCTGTCTGTCAATCGTTCATCGATAGAGCAGACCTATTGTTTCACCAATAGTAGCCTACGAGCAGGTGCGCTTGTACAAGGGTATCAAGCTGCTCGGACAAGGTAGCCCTCCCGAAAGGGTAAGAATAAACCGTGAGGGAAATTCAAAGGTCGCAAGCATTATGCGGTCGGGGAGCTTGGCTCGGAAGGTATGGTCAACGCAAGTGAATTGCTAATAAACGTCGTTAAGTCGAACAAGCCTACTAATGCTATCAGGCTTGAACCAAAAGGTAAAATGGCTGGTTGCCCCTGTGAATTTTGGGGGCACGTGAACAATAGAGCCATCGGCGAAGAGGCAAGACCTAACCCATTCCCGGTACTGGTGTAAAACACGGTAAGCCCATATATCTCCCGTAAGGGTAGGAGAACTGCAAGGTAATCTGACGGATATGTGGGTAAAGGAGAACCGGAGAAAGCGAATGCCATCCCGTAATCGGGTGGATAGGGATTGAGCCGAAACCATGAATTGTTTTTGACAACATTATCCTACGTGAAAGCGGGCAGACTTCCGGTATGGTGACGTTTTACAAGATAACTTTTAGAACTTATGAAAGAAGAAAAGCAAATGTACGAAAACAAAAAATCGTGTGCGTCTTCTGACTGCAATGGTCGGACTTGGGAAAGCATAGACTGGAACAAGTGCGAGCAGGCGGTCAATAAGCTGCAAGCGCGTATTGTAAAAGCTCAGAAAGCAGGTAAGTTCGGCAAGGTAAAAGCCTTGCAATGGACACTTACCCACTCGTTTTATGCCAAAGCATTGGCGGTCAAGCGAGTTACTTCCAATAATGGAAAGAAGACTTCAGGGGTTGATAAAATTCTTTGGTCAACTCCGCAATCGAAGTTCAAAGCCATTGTGACACTAAGAAGAAGAGGCTACAAACCCCAACCGTCAAAAAGAGTAAACATCAAGAAAAGTAACGGCAAACTTCGCCCGTTGGGAATACCGACAATGAAAGACAGAGCCATGCAAGCACTTTATCTGATGGCATTGGAACCAGTGTCTGAAACTACAGCAGACAACTATTCCTTTGGATTCAGAAAAGACCGCAGCACGGCAGACGCTATGGCTCGATGCCATTCGCTTCTGTCCAAGAAAACATCTGCCCAATGGATATTGGAGGGAGATATTAAAGGTTGTTTCGACCATATAAGCCATGAATGGTTGATGAAGAATATCCCTATGGATAAATCCATATTACAAAAATGGCTAAAATGTGGGTACGTATATAACAGAGAACTTTTCCCGACAGAAGAAGGTACACCGCAAGGAGGTATCATATCACCGACACTTGCCAATATGACGCTTGACGGTTTACAGAACCTATTGGAAACCCATTTTCCGTGGGAACGGGTATCAGGAAAATCAGGATGGTACTGTCCGAAAGTCAGATTGGTGCGTTATGCAGACGACTTCATTATAACAGGTGATACTAAAGAAATATTGGAACATAGTGTAAAACCTTTGGTAGCTGATTTCCTCGCAGAAAGAGGACTGACACTATCAGAAGAGAAAACTAAGATTACACACATAACGGATGGTTTCGATTTTCTTGGTTTCAATGTACGGAAATTTGGAGATACCCTGCTGACACAACCCTCTAAAGATAGGACAAAACGAATGTTGAGCAAAGTCAAAGATGAAATCAAACGATTTCGTGGCGATGCTCAACATGAGCTGATTATGCGATTGAACCCGATACTTAACGGATGGGCAAACTATTACAAACATAGTGCAGCCTCAAATGTCTTTCGTAAGACAGATTATCAAATCTATAAGAAGTTATGGCGGTGGGCACTCCGCAGGCATGGTAACAAATGCAAAGGATGGATTAAGAACCGCTATTTCCATAGAATTGATGGTCGTGACTGGGTATTTGCAGTCAAAAGGAAGAACGAAAAGCATGAGGAATATTTTATTCCAATCACTATTCTGTTCAATACGAAGATTGAAAGATACCCTCAACTGAAATGTGATGTCAATCCTTTTGACCCTGAATGGAAGCAATACCTTGAAAAAAGGAGAACTGCCAAAATGAAAATGAGTTTGAAAGGTAAGAGGTCGCTTATCTCAATGTGGGAAAGACAAAATCGAAACTGCGTGTTATGCGGACAGCCGATAACAGCAGAAACCTCATGGCACACCATGAGCCAGCAGAAGAATGGCAGAAACCACCTCTGTTTAGTTCATGATGGTTGTTATCAAAGTGTTACACATAAAAAGAAGAAGTAAGTATGAGCGTATTTCTATTTGAAAAGGAATATTGTTTGCTTGAGCCGTGTGAGGGGAAACTTTCACGCACGGTTCTTAGGGGGGAAAGCACCCGTAAGGGTGCTGACCTACCCGACCCCGATCTTTCGGAAATCGCCTACAACCACCTGCTGAATCACCAGAAAGGTTACAAGAAAATCCCGACTTTCTACGTCATAAATTTCGACGACCCGCGCCGCTCGCACCGCTGTAACCCCATTCACCCGGACTTCATGACCGATATTTCGGACGCCTACGAGAGCGCCTATACCATCATGCTCAACCTGAACCGAAGTTGGGTGCAGAAGCAGGGCGATTTTTTTGTGGAAAGCCCCATTATCCTTTTCGCGGCCGTGATCTGGTTCCTGCGCATCTACGACAACGGGCGGTATTGTACCTTCCCGCACGCCATCGAGTTCCTGAACAAGCGGTACGAGGATATTTTCCCGATTCTGACATCCTACCCGGAACTCGAAAACTACCTCAGCCCCTTTATGGATGCCTGGCTCGGAGGCGCTCAAGACCAGCTCCAGGGCCAGATAGCATCGGCCAAAATTCCGCTTTCCCGCATGATTTCGCCCCAGCTATATTGGGTCATGTCGGGCGATGACTTCACGCTCGACATCAATAACCCGGACGATCCCAAGATACTCTGCGTGGGGAACAATCCCGACAGGCAAAACATTTACGGAGCGGCTTTGGGATTGTATAATTCCCGGATTGTCAAGCTCATAAATAAGAAAGGCCAGCTCAAATCGGGCATCATCATCGACGAGCTGCCGACAATCTACTTCAAGGGACTCGACAACCTGATCGCCACGGCCAGAAGCAACAAGGTCGCCGTGCTGCTGTGCTTCCAGGATTTTTCACAGTTGAAGAGGGACTACGGGGACAAGGAGGCCGCCGTCGTGATGAACACGGTGGGCAACATCTTCTCCGGGCAGGTCGTAGGTGAAACGGCCAAAACACTCTCGGAACGGTTCGGTAAGGTATTGCAGAAGCGGCAGAGCATGACGTTGAGCCGCAGCGACAAATCGACATCCATATCCACGCAGCTGGACAGCCTGATCCCGGCCTCGAAGATCTCGACGCTCACGCAGGGAATGTTCGTCGGGGCCGTGGCGGACAATTTCGACGAACGTATCGAGCAGAAGATTTTCCACTGCGAGATTGTCGTGGACAACGAAAAAGTGAAAGCGGAAACGGCCCGGTACAAGAAGATACCACAAATTACCGACTTCACGGATGAGAATGGGACGGATCACATGAAACAGGTCGTGCAGGAAAACTACGAACGTATCAAGGCAGAGGCCGGCCGCATCGTCGCCGAGGAGCTGGAACGTATCAAGAACGACCCGGTGCTTTGCAAGCTCCTGCCGGAACAGAACTAAATGAACACAAACACCCCGCAAACACCCTCCGTTACCTTAACGGGGGCTGTTTCCTGGTTTTATAACCGCACAGCTGGTGTTTTGGAGCATAAAGTAGTGATTATGTGAACGGAAAACATTATTTTTGTGTTCGGAATCCTTTTAATTATAAGTATGACAGTTACCGATATATACGAAGCAATGAACAGCAAGGCGGAAACGTTTTTCGAGTGGTTGCAGGCTCACCCGCAATACGGGTTGCTGTTTGGTGTCGGGTTGCTTGCCCTATGGCTTGCAGGGTTGCTGTTCCGTTGGAAATGGGCGTGTCATTGGCAGTTTAACAGCAAACTGTGGTTATTTGACGATTGCAAGCCTGAAACACGCCGCAGGGTTCAGATTGTGTTGGTCAGCGTTCTGATTATACTTATATTGGTTGGTTTCTTTGTATGGAGATAACGGTATGGAAAAGGACAATCGCAAATACCGGATCTGCTTCATCGACTATATGTGGTATGTAGCCGAGATATGGCACGAAAGGGAGCGTACCAATCTCAACGGACGTATGCTACTGTTTTGGTGCTGGCTCTTCGTCCTACTCATACCGCTTGGGTTTCCACCGATATTGTGCCTTTTCGGCTGGATGATTGGTTTGGCCATAGTGATTCCTCTCTGCTTTCTTCCCGATTTATTCTGCAAGCTACGCTATACAGCCGGACGGTGTGAAGCGCTCCGTGAACATTACGGGAAGATGAAACATCCCGGCAGGAAGCTCGCCAAAATAGTTCTTATCGCTATCGCCCTGATCGTGGCAAATGTAGCGCTGATGTTCCACCTCGGATTTATACATTGGGCATGATGAAACAGCAGGAGAATAAGCAACGGTTTTATCTCTGGGATTACCTCTGGTGGGTCGGAGAGCGGTTGCACGAATACCACCTTCGCATCACAGGAGAGAGTATGCTGTTTATGTATTTCAATTTTTTGTTGTTTGTTCCGGTCATGTCGTTGCTTGCGTTTGCGAGGGTTTACCATACGTTTCAGCAATGTATGTGGGGTATCTATTTAGTCCTTGCACTGGTGTATGTGATATGGGGTGAAAAGCTTTACGGAGTCCGCAGGCGCAAAGCCGTCATGAGCCACTATGCTGATAGAAGATTCAAGCCTGCAACAGATTTTCTCCTTTTCTTCCTGCCAGTAATGTTTTTTGTGGCTATGATTATCACAATCGTTTCATTGATGAAATAAATAACGGCATGAAGAATAACGGCAGACAACGGTTCTATCTCTGGGACTACCTCTGGTGGATGGGGGAGAAATTGGAACAAGCAAGACGAACAGGCAGGGTCGATGGCGAAATGATGCTCTCGATTTATATCTTCGCTCTTTTGATATTCCCTATGATGACTGTTACTATCCGGCTTTTTCCAGGTGTGTCGGCATTGTTGCCATGTGTCGTTTTTAGCATTGTCACATTTGCCGTTATGTCGCTCGTCAGCAGGATTTACAAATGGCGAGGCAAAGCAGTGATGTCTCACTATGCCAAGTGCAGGTTTAACGAACTCCTTGCGGTTCTGTTATTTTTCCTTGCGATAGCCATTATCTGCTTTATGATGTATCTTCTTGACAAAAAGTGATACATACTTTGATACGAACTCCGGGCCGTTATATCGAATGGTCTAACTCGATGTACCAGTTTCCCTTGATGGGCTTGTACAGCGTGGTGTCGTTGTACGTCCTGCGGTAGATCTCGTTCAGGTCGCCATGTTCGGTGATACGGATATTCCGACGGCTTCTCAATCCGGGATCGTAAACGAAACTCTTGGACGTTCCGGCATCCACGATGCCGTGGGAGTAGTACGGCATAACGAGGCTCACATATACCGAATCTGCCGTTCCCCATTCCCTGCGATCAACAAGGATAAAACCGCATCCAATCTCTGACAACAGGGAATCGAGCTGTATTCGGTCTGGCTTCAGCAGCCCATATACCGGGAGGTCTTCTTCATCATTCGTTTCATGGGATGTATCGCTTTGCTCCATTGAATCAAGTATAATGACCTCTTCCGGAGAAAGCGGCGGGTAGTGAAAACTACCTTCTGAACTCTCTGCCATGATTTCGTACACCTTACGGAACGCCACCTCGTGCGTGGTGAAATGGCGTATCATTTCCTCGTCCGACGGCGGCATGGGAGGCTCTCCGCAGCTTACGGCAAGCAGGATTACAAATAACAGGATTATGACTGGTGTTCTCATTTTCTAATGTTTAATGTTCTGTGGCTAACCAATCTTGTTTAGGGAGTTGAGCCATTTGTTAATAGCATCCAATCTGTTATTCTGTTTAATGGTATCTTCATTTCTACATAATTTGATTTGCCGAATAACGGAGTTCTGCATAATTGAATCGGATTTGAAAAGCAGTTCTAAAACGGCTTCATAACATTTGGAATATCTGGACAATTCATCCAATATATTTGCGTCTTTTAGAATATACAGGTTGAAATTGTACACAAATGACTTGTAACTGAAAATCTCCGACTGTAATGCTGCTGCATCAAGACAAGTATAAAACAATTCCTTATCGTGCTGATATAGCCACATATAATCAGATGGGTTCAGGTTGTAGTGCAATAAAGTTTCCGAACGGACAAATGGAAGCCCCGTATTTGAGCCTACCAGATAACGGTATGTCTCATTGACTATTGACTCAACTATTTCAATGGATTCTGATTGTTTGTCCGATTCCCGTATTTCTGTAAATGTATCGGCAATAAGAACTTCCACATCCTGCGATTTGTAATATATACCGTTTTTTTGCCAGCGGAATCTACGGATATATTCTTCAGAAGTCGGACAACAGAACAGTAAAGTATTTAACAATCGGTTCAGATATATTCGCTTATCTGGAATATGACAACGGTGTAACCCTATTATGGAGCCATAAGCGTATAGCTTTCCAAACTCGTTTTCCTCCGAATTTGAATTTTTAGGCATGTAATACAACCGCACAATATTGTCAATGAAATAATATATATCAAGATATTTCAATGTATCAGCCGATTCTCCATATTTGTTAAGTAAATGCCGCTCCAGTTTCTCGCCATACCATAAGTAGTCATCGGGATTTATTTGAAACAACCGATGAAACTTAGGTTTTGATAATGAAAAGTTCTTGTTTCTACTTTTCATTCGTTCCAGTAAGGCGACAATAATTCTATTCGTTATATCCATAGCTGTAATGTTTGGCAGCGTTCCACTTGTTTAGTCGGTAGTGCTGTTTGTTAGTGATTTGTTTATGTTCTCAATTTCCATATCAAGAAAGGTTACATACCATTCGATAAATGATATTCTATGCCCATCTTTCATTTTGGGGATAAGCCCGCTGTAATCAGCTCGCCCATCAAACCATATATGTCCTTTTTCATTTCCATTCACCACCAATAGGAATGTGCATCCATGTCCGAAATGACTTATTTGCAGACAGCCTGCGATGTGGGCTGTACTAATATAAGCATCTACTATTTCCGTGTCCGGATATTCTTCGTCCCAATCAAAGGAGGCAATCCATTCTTCATTCCAATCATCTTGATATGGAAATTCCTTGTTTAAGGAAATATTAGGCTTATCTCTTAATTTGAAGTCAACAATAGCTTTATTAAGAGGTAACAGCCCATGTCCGGGGCCGAAACCTCCATTGCCTATTTCCGAGATAAAGAATCTATAATCATCAGGAAGAGTTATCGAATGTTTACGTTCAAAAGCCGCAATCTCCGCTTCGGATAGACAAGGGTTGTGGGATACCTCTTGTTCCTTTACTCCAAAAGACACCAATTCTTTATGACTTTTTATGAAAGCCAATTTTTCTAATATTTCCTTTTTTCGATTCATAATCACTAATGGTTTGCAGCTTGCCGCCGTTAGGCGGAACAAGTGCATGTTATTCGCATATTATTCGGGTCGCCAATATGGATGTAATGCCGTTCCAATATTAAACATTGGAACATTAAACTCATTTATCCATTCAAGGCGAGTCCAAATGCCAGAGTTTTCACCGACCATAAGCATCCTTTCATTACAAAAAACAGCTTCCATTTCATAAGGGCGACGACCAATTTCAAAGTTCATTACAATAAATCTAACTGGAGCTTTATCTTGTAACGGTACAACAACCGAATTGCATTTTAAGGTGGATTTTGCCACTTTACCTAATGTCTTTCTACTATGTCTTACAGCTTCAATAGAGCGTTTGGCATTTCTCGAAATCGCCATAGGTCTATATATCGGACCAAATTCCGGCTCTACATCATTTGGCAGGACATCCATTTTATTTGCTAACTTTGTAAGACCGTCAATCATCATTTCTTTCATTTCATTCGGATTAATATTGCAAAATCCCATCCATACAGCAAGCTGTTTGTCGGTAGGAAAACTCTCGCCATCCACATCAAACCACGCATTAAGATCGCAGCCCAAAGAATTGATACAGATGGGGGATTTAGTTGCATATAGTCCCCAATCATCAATTCGCCAAAGCGAGCAATCAAAGTTTGAGATATAGTTTTTTTCTTCCATTTGTTTTTGAGCCTAATGTCAGACATATAATCAGCCTCATGGGAGATTGATTCGCTTGTTATTGTTGCATCTCACATATTTTCATCTTAAACTTTTCTCTAATAATTATATCCTTCAACTCTTCACTAATCCCCCAAAATACCACTTCTTTAGTATCTCGTGCTATAAGAAAATTGCCTAAATTTTCATTGGCTACAATAGGAATCATAAATAAGTCGTTACGATTTTCTAATTTTAGAGCTTCTGATTTTTCATGATTAATTAGATCAATATAGTTATTTATTTTAGCTATAAAGAACATTTTTGATTTGTCACCGCAATATATATCTATCGGATAAAACGTGACTACATCCTTCAAGATAGAGGACATCTTTTCAACAAAACGTTGCGAAAATATGGGACAAGGCAAAAATGAATGTAAAAAGTCACATCTTTCCAAATCATTTTCTTTCATATCACACTGGGCTATACCCCTTAATCTGGTATACTGCAAGAATCGACCATCTCCTTGATTTAGAATGAAAAAGTCGAGAAGCCGGTCATTGTTGCCTTTACCTTTAAACATTATAATAGTTTCTCGCTTTCTTAATATACTTCTTATTTCATATATTTTCATTGCGTATTGTCTTATAATAGATGTGAGTTGTTAATGGGATGCAGATAGCAACCTGTTACGGTTGC
>NZ_GL882607.1 GCF_000195635.1 Bacteroides fluxus YIT 12057
TATAACAATCCCAGGGCATCCGCTCAATAAAGTTGACTTTTTTAATGAAAGAGCCGTGGCTTGCAGGATATTCGTTTCGTGTTTACACGATATTAATAAGATACGGTACTCGTTATTAATATCGTGTAGTGCCTGTTGTTAATATCGTGTATGACAGGATATTGGTTTGTTGTATTTATGCATGCAGTTCCAGCACAAACCTTGCCCCTTTGGTGTAGCTGCTATCCAATGTCAGTGAGCCGTTCATCTTGGTAGCCATTAACGAGCAGATGGGCAGTCCCAAACCGTCACCTTGTGTCAGGTCCTTGATTTCGGTAAAAGGCTTGAAGATGTTTTCGCGCTGTTCTTCCGGAATGCCGCAGCCGGTATCGCTGATTATGAACTGGTGGGTATGGGCGCCACGTTTCTTGAAGTCCAGCCAAATCTTTCCTCCGGCGGGAGTATATTCGGCGGCGTTTTCCAGCAGGTGCAGCAGGATACGTTCCAGATGTTCGGGGCTTATTTTCACATTCAATTTGGGGGCATTGACGGTCAAGGACACATCTTCCTGCGTCTTTCCTTTCATCCTGTCCATCACGGTTTCGCAGAATGTGGCTATGTTCTTCTCCTGCATTTCATAAGGTTCGGACAGGGTGCTCTCGAGCTCTGACAACTCCTGGATGTGGTTGGAGAAGCCGCGCAAAGCCTTGACACCCGGCAATGAAGCGTCCAACGTATCCAGAGTAGGCTCCATCTGGGCGGATATGTTCCGGATGAATTGGGTTTTCAGTTCGTTGTGCTCATTGGCGATGCTGATGGCCTTCTTCTGTTTACGGGTCAGCACGATGAAGCGCAGCAGTACGATGGCACCGAATACCAGTGCGGCGGCAAGGATGGCGGCAAGCACGCAAAGCCCGATGATGATGTATTGTTTGGCGCTCAGCGAGTCGTCCTTGTCCTGGATGGTCGCCAGGCTTTCGTCATATTTCTGTTTCAGTACGTTCAGCTCATCCCGGGCGGTAAGGGCTTTCACGGAATCGGTCCATAAGATATATTTGTCGTATGTGCGGGCTGTCAGTGCGGCATTGTTGGCTTTGCGGGCAATGCCGATAAGGGTTTTGTAGCACTCGTCCACTTTGGCGTAGTTCTTCTGTTCCTTGTACTTCCCGATCAGGCGGTTGATGGCGTCGTCGCCTTGTGCGTTCTGTCCGAAAGTGTAGTAGTAATTGGCCTGGGTGTACAGCAGGTCGTTGTTCAGCGAGTCGTTGCGGGAGGCCTTGGCGGTTTCTTCCAGTCTGGCCAGCTGCTCCTTGGCACGTGCGGGGTTTTTCAGCCCTATGTACATTTGCAAGCGCTCCTTGCTGATGCGGAAACGTAGTTCCGGCAGGGGTTTCCCGCTTTTTTGCTCACCGGCGGCCACTACCATGTCTGCACCGCGCAACAGTTCAAAAGCTTCTTTGTAATAGTTCTCCCGATGGTAAAGGGCACTTGCGTTGACGCCGCATTCCACGGCTTTGTCATACTTGTCCTGCGAGGAAAAAGCATTGTAGGCTTGCAGGAAAAGATAGCGGGCTTTGATATATTCCCTTTTCGCAAGATTCTCTTGTGCTTGTTTCATTAATTCATCGGCGCGGTTTTGTGCGTGAACCTGGCTGTAAGCGCACAAAACCGCTAACAAAAGGGCGGTTGCTATTTTTTTCATTATGTAAATTTGTTTGTTTTGTCCACAAAGGTATATCTTTTAATGAATATTTGGTAATGGAATTTAATATTTAAAACTGCTGCCGCCCAGGAATTCCCTTAACAATGAGGTGGGAGGGATTTCCTTGTCCTGCACGGGAGTGAAATATTTGATGAACTTCAGCAAACGGTATGCTTCCGCATATTCCGGGCAATTGCGCGGAACACTGGTCAGTATCGGCTCTGCGTGGCAACGCAATACGGCAAACTCAAACAGCAGGGCGGAGTTGAACATGACGTCGGCGTTTTCCTGATAGGGAAATATCCATTTGTCCTCGCCCGCCCGCACACTGGGCCAGCGGGAGATGGTTTCCTGCGCCGAGTAACCGCGATAATTATAGTCCCGTATGATGCGGCGCAGCAGGCGGTTGTCTGTGGTGGGAATCCAGTTGTGGTCGTCCAGGGAGATGGTGGTCAGGGCCGACACATAGATTTTGTATTTGTTCTCGGGCGGAATCTGGGGGGTCAGTTCGGGATTCAGTGCATGGATGCCTTCCAGTATCAGGATGGTATGTTCGTCGATGCGCAGCCTGTCACCTTTGTACTCCTTTTTCCCGAGGGTGAAGTTGAACCGCGGAAGTTCCACCTCTTCGCCCCGGAGCAGTGCTTGCAGCTGGGTGTTGAAAAGTTCCAGGTCGAGGGCGTACAGGGATTCGTAGTCATAGTGGCCGTTTTCGTCGCGTGGAGTGTCCTCGCGGTCAACGAAATAGTTGTCCAGCGAGATGGGGTACGGGCGCAGGCCGTTGGTCATCAGCTGTACGCTGAGGCGTTTGCTGAAAGTCGTCTTGCCCGAAGAGGACGGTCCGGAGATGAGGACAAGCTTTACACGGTTGCCGTTTTCGCCGCGGTGGTAGATGTCGTCGGCTATCTGGGCTATCTTCTTTTCCTGCAGGGCTTCGGCCACGTTGATGAGGTCGGTGGCATGCCCGGCCTCGCACGCAAGGTTGAAATCGCCTACGTTGCTCAGCCCCATGATGTAGTTCCAGCGCAGGTGTTCCTTGAAGACGTCGAGCATCTTTTCCTGCTTCACCACCTCTTCCAGTGCGTTGGGGTTGTCTTTGTCGGGGATGCGCAGCAGCAGGCCGTCGTAATATTTCACGATGTCGAACAGCTTGACGAAACCGGCACTGGGCAGCAGGTTGCCGTAGTAGTAATCTACAGTGTCGCCCAAGGTATAATAATAGGTATAGAGCGAACCGGAGGTCTCCAGCAGCTTCACTTTATCGTTCATGCCCCTTTCGCTGAAGATGCGCACGGCTTCGGTGGTGTGGCATTCCACACGGTGAAAGGGTATGTCCCCGGCAATAATCTCCTGCATCCGTTTCTTGATGGCTGCCACGTCTTCCAGTTCGATGGGGCGCCCGATGCGCAGGTTGCAGAAATAGCCTTTGGAAACGGGATGCTCCACAAACAGTTTGCCTTCGGGGAACAGTTCGCTGACCGCTTTGTAGAGTATGAAGCAAAGTGAACGTACGTAGGTGCGCATGCCCGAAGAGTCGCGCACATCCAGAAACTCTATGTCCTTGTTGTTGTAAACACGAAAATTCAGCCCTTCGGAACGGTTGTTTACTTTGGCGCTGACTACTTGATAGGGGAAGTTTAGATTAAAACCGTAATAAATATCCAAAAGTGAGCTTCCTATAGGGAATTCTTTGGAAATATTATTATTTTTGCAACAAATTTGTAACATGTGTTTCATGATGCTCCGTTTTTTATTGGTTGATACGTTAAATATAGGACATTATAACACACGAAGGAACGAAACACCTTAAATAATTAAAGATGGAATATTCTTTTTATGATTTTTTAAAGTTGCTCGGCTCGTTGGCTTTATTCCTGTATGGTATGAAGATCATGAGCGAGGGACTTCAAAAATTTGCCGGCGACAGGCTGCGGAAAATATTGACCGCGATGACAACCAACAGAGTGACCGGAGTATTAACGGGCGTGCTGATTACGGCACTTGTGCAGTCTTCCTCTGCAACCACGGTGATGGTTGTGAGTTTTGTCAACGCCGGGTTGTTGACGCTCTCGCAGTCCATCGGTGTCATAATGGGTGCCAATATAGGTACGACTGTTACGGCATGGATTATTTCAGCTTTAGGCTTCAAGGTGGACATTGCCGCCTTTGCCCTTCCTCTCCTCGCTTTCGGCATTCCTCTCCTTTTCTCCCAAAAAAGCAACCGCAAGTCTGTCGGTGAATTTATTTTCGGTTTTTCATTCTTGTTCATGGGGCTGTCTTATCTGAAGAACAACGCTCCCGACTTGAGCCAGAACCCAGATATGCTGTCTTTTGTGCAGAATTACACTGACATGGGATTCATATCCATACTTCTTTTTGTGGGCATCGGAACGGTATTGACGATGATTGTGCAGGCGTCTGCGGCCACGATGGCCATTACGCTCATCATGTGCGCCAATGGCTGGATCAGTTTCGAACTGGGAGCCGCGCTGGTGCTGGGCGAGAATATCGGTACCACCATTACGGCGAACCTTGCGGCGCTGACCGGCAATACGCAGGCAAGGAGGGCTGCTTTGGCCCACTTGGTGTTCAACGTGTTCGGCGTGATATGGGTATTGTGCCTTTTCACCCCTTTCACCGAAGCGGTGGCATGGTTTGTGGAGAATGTGATGGGTACCAAAGACCCGGCTGTGGCGGTATCTTTCAAGCTGTCGGCGTTCCATACTTGCTTCAATATCTGCAATGTGTTGATACTGATCTGGTTTGTGAAGTTTATAGAGCGTACGGTTTGCGCCATCATCCCGATGAAGGAGCAGGACGAAGAATACCGGTTGCGCTTTATATCGGGAGGTATGCTTTCCACGGCGGAGCTTTCCATTCTGCAGGCAAGCAAGGAGATCCATCTTTTTGCCGAGCGTACCCGCCGCATGTTCGGGATGGTGCAGGACTTGCTGCACACGGACAAGGATGATGATTTCAATAAAGTGTTCAGCCGTGTGGAGAAGTACGAGAATATCAGCGACAGCATGGAACTGGAGATAGCCAACTATCTGAATCAGGTGTCGGAGGGGCGCTTGAGTTCGGAAAGTAAGTTGCAGATACGTGCCATGCTCCGTGAGGTAACGGAGATAGAAAGTATCGGGGATAGCTGTTACAACCTGGCCCGTACCATCAACCGCAAGCGCCAGACCAATCTGGACTTTACGGAAAAGCAATATGAACATATCCATTTTATGATGAAACTCACGGACGACGCTCTGGCGCAAATGATCGTTGTAGTGGAACGTCCCGAGCATCAGAGCATCGATGTGAACAAGTCTTTCAATCTGGAGAATGAGATAAATAACTACCGCAATCAGTTGAAGAACCAGAACATCCTGGATGTCAACAACAAGGAATATGATTATCAGATGGGTGTGTATTACATGGATATCATTGCGGAATGTGAGAAGTTGGGCGACTATGTGGTGAATGTAGTGGAAGCCAGCAGCGATATCAAAGAGAAGAAGGTTCCTTGATAGGGGAACAAGAATCAGGGATTAAGGGGATGCTTGCATCTGTGCTTTATGGCAGGACAAGCAGCCCTTTAATCCCTGATTCTTGTTTTCTGTTTCTGACTTACTATTCTTCCAGTTTTTCGAAATCTTCTTTGCCTACTCCGCATAATGGGCAAACCCAGTCTTCCGGAATGTCCTTGAAAGCTGTTCCCGGTTCGATGCCGCTGTCGGGATCACCTTTTTCCGGGTCGTAAATGTAGTCGCAAACAGTGCAAATGTACTTTTCCATAATCTTTCTTTTTTGTTTTTATTCTCTATTTGTTCTCTAATTGAAACAAATAAAGTTTCCTTTTTGTTTTATTCCGGGCAAAAAAAGTTACTTGCTCTATCTGCCTGGCCATGCTTTGCAGATTGGGTGGAGCGTTTGGGAAGAACGAGGATGCAGGCAAAGGTTCCCTTGCGACAAACTTAAAAAAAAATAATAACATTGCTTTACCAATATATTATTGTAATTTTGCGAATCAAAATTAAACCTAAAGACTTGCATGACTGCAATAAAGGACGATTATTATCACATTGGGCTCACGGATGAAGAAGTGAGCAGAAGCCGCACCGAGCATGGTGTAAATTTATTAACGCCTCCCAAACGCCCCTCGCTGTGGAAATTGTATCTGGAGAAATTTGAAGATCCCGTTGTCAGAGTACTGTTGGTGGCCGCTTTCTTTTCTCTGGTTATTTCCGTTGTTGAAAATGAGTATGCCGAGACCATTGGTATTATAGCTGCCATCTTGTTGGCTACAGGCATCGGCTTTTTCTTTGAATACGATGCCAACAAGAAGTTTGACCTGCTGAATGCGGTAAACGAAGAGACGCTGGTGAAAGTGATCCGTAACGGACACGTGCAGGAGATCCCCCGCAAGGATGTAGTGGTAGGAGACATCATTGTCCTGGAAACCGGTGAGGAGGTGCCTGCGGACGGTGAACTGATAGAAGCTATTTCTCTGCAGGTGAATGAATCGAACCTCACGGGCGAGCCGGTAGTGACGAAGACCACCGTTGAATCCGAATTCGATGACGAGGCAACATACGCTTCAAACCGTATCTTGCGTGGTACCACCGTTGTGGACGGACATGGTACTATGCGCGTGGATTCCGTGGGCGATGCTACGGAAATCGGAAAGGTGGCACGCCAGAGCACCGAGCAGAATACAGAGCCTACTCCGCTGAACATACAATTGACCAAATTGGCGAATCTTATCGGAAAAATAGGTTTCTCCGTGGCTGGACTGGCCTTCCTCATTTTCTTTATTAAGGATGTAGTCTTGGTCTATGACTTTGCGTCATTCCATACTTTCCGTGACTGGCTGCCTGCCCTGCAAGCTACGTTGCGCTACTTTATGATGGCGGTAACACTGATTGTGGTGGCCGTGCCGGAGGGCTTGCCGATGAGTGTCACGCTCAGTCTGGCATTGAACATGCGCCGTATGCTTTCCACCAATAATCTGGTTCGCAAGATGCATGCCTGCGAAACGATGGGAGCGATTACCGTTATCTGTACCGACAAGACGGGTACGCTGACACAGAATCTGATGCAGGTACACGAGCCTAATTTCTATGGCTTGAAGAACAAGGGGGAAATAGGTGAGGATGATCTCAGCAAACTGGTGATGGAGGGTATCAGCGCCAATTCCACGGCATTCCTCGAAGAAAGCGTGCCCGGTGAGAAACCGAAAGGGGTAGGCAATCCTACGGAGGTGGCCTTGCTCCTGTGGCTGAACGGCCGGGGATGCGACTATCTGGCGCTGCGTGAGAAAGCGACGGTTGTTGACCAGTTGACTTTCTCTACGGAAAGGAAATTCATGGCTACCTTGGTGCAATCTCCCCTGATTGGGAAGAAGGTGCTGTATGTGAAGGGAGCTCCCGAAATAGTTTTGGGTAAATGCAAGGAGGTTATGTTGGACGGCAAGCGTGTGGATGCGGGGGAATACCGTTCCACCGTTGAGGAACAGTTGCTCAACTACCAGAATATGGCTATGCGCACACTTGGCTTTGCATTCAAGATTGTGGATGATGCGGAAGTGTCTGATTGTGTGGCATTGGTTGCTGAAAATGACTTGTCGTTCTTGGGTGTGGTTGCCATCAGTGACCCGATCCGCCCGGATGTGCCTGCGGCGGTGGCAAAATGCCAGTCGGCCGGTATCGGTGTCAAGATCGTGACGGGAGATACACCGGGGACGGCAACCGAAATAGCCCGCCAGATAGGTTTGTGGCAGCCGGAAGATACGGAACGCAACCGCATTACAGGGGCTGCGTTTGCCGAACTGACGGATGAGGAAGCGCTGGACCGCGTGATGGATTTGAAGATCATGTCCCGTGCGCGTCCTACGGACAAGCAACGTTTGGTGCAGTTGCTGCAACAGAAAGGCGCGGTAGTGGCTGTGACCGGTGACGGTACGAATGATGCTCCCGCCTTGAACCATGCGCAGGTAGGACTTTCCATGGGTACGGGAACCTCCGTCGCCAAAGAAGCGAGTGACATTACGCTGCTGGACGACTCGTTCAACAGCATCGGTACTGCCGTCATGTGGGGACGTTCCTTGTATAAGAATATCCAACGTTTCATCGTGTTCCAGTTGACTATCAACTTTGTGGCGTTGTTCATCGTGCTGCTGGGCTCTTTGGTGGGAACCGACTTGCCTCTGACCGTTACCCAGATGTTATGGGTGAACTTGATTATGGATACTTTTGCCGCATTGGCGTTGGCTTCCATTCCCCCGAGTGAGAGCGTGATGAAAGAGAAACCGCGTAAAAGCACGGATTTTATCATAACCAAATCCATGCGGTACTATATCTTAGGTATGGGAACGGCCTTTCTGGCATTGCTGATGGGCATGCTGTTCTGGTTTAACCATCAGGAAGGCGGTATGACTACACAGCGCCTCACCGTTTTCTTTACCTTCTTCGTCATGCTGCAATTCTGGAACCTGTTCAATGCGCGTGTGTTCGGTACCTCGGACTCTGCGTTCAAGGGAATTTCCAAATCATACGGCATGGAGTTGATCGTACTTGCCATCCTGGGCGGACAAATACTGATTGTGCAGTTTGGCGGGGCAGTGTTCCGTACCGAGCCGCTTGATTTTATGACGTGGATAACGATTGTTTCTTCTACCTCTTTGGTTCTGTGGGTGGGTGAGCTTATACGTTTCATCCGGCGTTTAACACAAAAATAGGAAGATGAAAAACAAAGGAATCAAAAACCTTATTCTCGATTTCGGCGGAGTCTTGATAGACTTGGACCGCCAGCGTTGTGTGGAGCATTTTAAGGAACTGGGATTACCCGATGTGGAAGTGGCATTGGACTTGTATCATCAGCAGGACTTTTTTCAGAAATATGAAAAAGGCTTGATTACCAGTGCCGATTTCCGGGATATCATCCGCGGCAAAATAGGAAAGCCGGTAACCGATGCCCGGATAGACGAGGCCTGGAACAGTTTCTTGGTCGGTATTCCCGATTATAAATTGGAACTGTTGCTGGAATTGCGTAAGAACTATGTGGTCTATCTGTTGAGCAATACCAACGAGATACATTGGCAATGGTCGTGCCGGCATGCTTTCCCCTACAAGACTTTCCGTGTAGAGGATTACTTTGAGCACATCTACCTTTCCTACGAGATGAATATGGCGAAGCCGGATGCCGGAATCTTTCAGAAGGTATTGGATGATACGGGTATCTCTCCCCGGGAAACTCTTTTCATTGATGATTCCGAAGCCAATTGCCGGACGGCGGAAATGTTGGGCATTTCGACCTATACTCCGAAAGCCCATGAAGATTGGAGCCATGCAGTTAGTTTCTGAGACATCGGATATTGTTCTTCGCCCAAGTGTGGCTACCATCGGATTCTTTGATGGAGTACACCGGGGACACCGCTATTTGATAGGGCAAGTGGCTGAAGTGGCCGCCGCGCGTGGCATGGCTTCATCGGTCATTACTTTTCCCGTGCATCCGCGCAAGGTGATGCAACCCGGCTATCATCCGGACTTGTTGACCACTTGTGATGAAAAGGTGTCCTTGCTTGCCGGAACCGGAATGGATTACTGCATGATGCTTGACTTTACTCCGGAACTGGCGCGACTTTCGGCACAGCAGTTCATGGCCATTCTGAAAGAACGGTACCGGATAGAAGTTTTGGTGGTGGGTTATGATCACCGGTTCGGCCACAACCGTAGCGAAGGCTTCGATGACTATGTGCGCTACGGCGGGGAGCTGGGCATAGAGGTCATGTCGGCGCGTGCATATTCTTATAATGAAGACAGGACGGTCAGTTCTTCCATGATCCGCCATTGCCTGCGGGAGGGCCAGGTTTCGGAAGCCGCGGAATATCTGGGCTATGATTTCTTTCTGGACGGTACGGTGGTGGGCGGTTACCGGGTAGGCCGTAAAATAGGTTTCCCCACGGCAAACCTCCGTGTCAACGACCCGGACAAGATGATTCCTGCAGACGGGGTATATGCCGTCTATGTATATCTGGACGGGATAAGGTATGGAGGAATGTTGAGTATAGGCTATCGTCCCACTCTTGCCAACGGTACGGACCGCAGCATTGAGGTTAATATCTTTCATTTTAAAGCTGATATCTATGGCCGGCCGATGCGGATATCTTTCGTGCGCTATATGCGTCCGGAACTGAAATTCAATACGGTTGAAGAACTCGTGGCCCGTATTCGCCGGGACGAAGAGGAGGTCAAGGCGGCACTTTCCCTGTAATTTACTTTTCAGATTGGTAACTCTTGCATGATTTCTTTTCTCTTTTCTCGTCAGGGGAAGAGATACATCTGTTCTTTTTTCTGTTTCTCAAAAGTCTCTTTTGTAAAAGAGAGTATCATGTTATGTAACGATGGCCTTGAGAGATCCTGCAACATGGCATGGCATCCAATTAGAACTTGCTGAAAACGGTTTGAAGGTGGTCAAGGGAATACACCTTGATTTTAAGTTGGAAGCTTCCGGTTGTTATATACCCGAGTCAATAGGGCGTTTGAAGTATCTCAGCTCATTTGAAATTGAGAATTTCTCTTGTTTGTCCGGCAAACTTCCGGAGTCACTTTTTGATTGTCCGCTCGAAAGTTTGATTATCAAGAACGTAGAATGTTTGGTTGGCCCGCTTTCTCCTAAAATAGAAAAGTTGAAAGAGACATTGTGTTTTCTGGAAATAGAAAACTGCCCTAATTTTGGTGGGGTGATTCCGCCGGAGTTAGGAGCATGTAGAAAAGCTTGTGTTTCATTGTCCGGGTGTGGATTTTATGGTTGTCTGCCTTTTGAAGTGACCTATTTATTGAGGTCAGGCTTCAATAATAACCATTTGACTAGTATTGACTGGCGCTTTTTTACGGATAGCGAAGCGTATCTCCCACCTATGAGGAATAATGATTTTTCAGGCAATGTCCCCGATGAGGTTCTTTCTCTACCTAAATGGAAGAAGCATGCACGCTACTGTTTTTTACCTTTTAATGAAGGCTATGGATTTTGTAATGTAACATTAAAACCTTTAGACTAATAAAACTTATGAAAACAAGAAACATTAATTATCTTTTATCTTTTGTTGTTTGCTTCCTGTTCTTTGCTTGCAATGAAGCGGAAGAAACTCTGTGATGATTCGGCTGACGCGCAAATCTTGAGATCCGGACGGTATAGAAAACCCTATATTGTGAATACAAGAACTTATCCTTCAACAACTTCGTTGCCTGCCAACTTTCAGTCTTCTGAAACAGTAGAGAATCTGCCGTATCTAAATAATTAGAATAATATAGCCTGCATCCATTGTTTTTGTCTTCTATATCCTGATTGTCGGGATTTAGTCTTTTGGCGGAAATGATGGATGCAGTTTATTTATACTCCTCTTTCTGTATTCTTTCTGCATTATTATCGTAAAACGTCTCTTTTTTATTGTTTTTCGATAAATATTTTTTGTTTTTCTTTGTCACATCAATAAATACTCTTTTCTTTGTATATCGAAAAACGATAAAATATTATCGTAATTCAAGTGTTTAGTGAGTAAAAAAAGAGCATTATTTATTAAAAAGGTTGAGGTTATGAGAAGAGCATTCATGAGTATTACGTTATTGGTACTGTCACTTTCTATGGTGATGATGTTGTTGATGGGAGCTGTTGCTTCTGCTTGACGAATTGATAGAAAAAATATGTATCTTTGCAGGAATTTAAGAAAGAGGGCAAATGAAAACGGCGATAAAACTGGTCTTGATTTACTTTTTGATGCAGCTGTTAGGCGTATTAGTGGCAGGGCCTCTGTGCTTGGCATATACATATTTGGCGGAGGGGGTGTGGAATAGAGGTCAGGCGGAAGCCATTGCGCTGGCACCGGCTATGTTGATGGGCTTTATTTTTATGGGGATATACTTATGGAAGAATAATTACCTGACTGCCGACAGGCACCTGTATTCTCCTGTCTCTTCTTCTTATTTGGCGTGGAGTTTGGCGGCGGGAGCTTCCTCCATCTTCTTGATAGATGCATTGATGTCGTGTCTCACGTTCTTGCCCGATTGGTTGAGCGATACTTTTAGCTTGTTGCAGACAGGGTGGCTGGGAATTCTTTGCATTGCAGTGTTTGGACCTGTCTTGGAGGAATTGCTGTTCCGGGGCGCCATCACGAAAGTGTTGCTGAAGAGATATAGTCCGGGTAAGGCTATTCTGGCTTCCGGTCTGATATTCGGACTTTTCCATCTGAATCCGGTGCAGGTGGTGGGAGCTTGTTTCTCAGGATTCTTGTTTGCCTGGATTTATTATAGGACTCGAAGCCTGATACCCGGCATCTTGATACATATCTTGAATAATAGCCTGGCAGTGTGGCTGGGATTGAATTTCAAAGAGGCGGATACGATGGCTGAAGTGTTGGGAAAGCCGGTTTATATGATTGCTCTGGCAGCTTCCGTGCTGCTGTTCTTTCTGTCCCTGAAAATACTGAATAACTATAAATTATCTGATACTAATACGACTACAATAACTGAGCGATGAAAAGAAGATTGAATATTTTTTGTGTGATTGTGATGCTGGTGCTGTGCTATTCCGTAGTGGAGTCGGCCTATTACATGTGCATGGGCATAGGTTTGGGGGCAAAGGCCGGTATGGAGGCGGCCAAGGAAATGAAAGATTGTGATCATTTGGAGCAGCACAATGATTACCGTGCATTGACCAATATGAAGTATATTGCCTTGATTCCCCATTCATTGGACGGGAAAGTGCAGGAGTTGCTTTGTGATTCCGTATATAATGAGAAGAGCGGGGAGTATGTGCCGGCTATGCACGCTATGATGGCGGTCAGTGTGAAGACGCAGGAAGGTGCGGTCAGCAGGGTGGTGTCCGGTTTGTTGGATTTCGTCCAGTTGGCAGCCATTGTCTGGTCCATAGTGCTTTTTGTCAAGCTAATTGTGGCAATCAACCGTTCGGACATCTTCAATTGGCGGAATATACGCCGTTTACGCCGTTTGGGAGTGCTGCTGATAGTAGGCTTCGGCTGCTCGCTGTTGGTGGAATACTTGTCTCTTTGCAGTCTGAGGGAAGTACTTTCTTTGCAGAACTATGATTTGGTACTGTCGGATATGGTGGATATCACGACCTTTGTGCTTGGGCTGACGGCACTGATTGTGGCGGAGGTGTTTGCCATAGGACTGAAGATGAAAGAGGAACAGGAGTTGACTATTTAATGAAGTTGGAAACGCATTATTCTCATTTTGTTTCCTGCCTTTGAGGGGTAAGTGGGAAAAGAAAGAATAATTGATAAATAGAACACAATTATATGATTATAGTAAACCTTGACATAATGATGGCTCGGAGAAAGATATCTTTGGGAGAGCTGGCGGAGAAGATTGATATTACGCCGGCCAATCTCTCTATTCTTAAAACGGGAAAAGCCAAAGCCATCCGTTTTTCTACTTTAGAAGCCATCTGTAAGGAACTCGATTGCCAACCGGGGGATATACTGGAGTTTAAGGAGGATAAATAGGGAGAAGAAGGCGTAAGCAGAGGTTGAAACGCTTACTGCCTTAAGAGGTTCCGTTTACATACTACGGTAAATGTCGTTACTTTATAATGTAAAAGCCGTTACATTATGGAGTAACGACTTTTACATTGTAGAGTAACGGCTTTTACATTATAGAGTAAACATCTGGTAAATATAATCTGTTGATTATTAGATTATATGTTGCCGGACGCACCCTTTAGATGCCTTTTGCTTTGAAGGCCAGCGCATACATTCGCATCTGCTTTACCATAGACAGCAGTCCGTTGCTACGGGTGGGCGACAAGTGTTCCTTCAGTCCTATTTTATCAATGAAATAGAGGTCAGCGTTCAGTATTTCGTCCGGCGTGTGCCCGGAGAGTACTTTGATAAGCAGTGAAATGATTCCTTTCACAATCAGTGCGTCGCTTTCGGCCTGGAATATGATTTTTCCGTCCACATTGTCTGCCTGTAGCCATACACGGCTTTGGCAGCCTTCAATCAGATTTTGTTCCGTCTTATATCTTTCGTCGAGCGGTTCCTGCTCGTTGCCTAAATCGATGAGAAGCTGGTACCGGTCCATCCAATCGTCAAAATCATTGAACTCGGCAATTACTTCATCTTGTACTTCGTTGATTGTCAACATGTCATTTATAATTTATTGTTTTACGATTTACTGTTTGATTGTCTATTTTTCGTTGTAGATTACTTCCAGTATGGTTTGTCCCACTGCATTGAGTGTGCCTTTGTCGATGATATCCATATTGTCATCTACCGTATGCCAGAAATCACCGAAACCGGTATTGGAATCGGGACTGTAGTTGATGATATCTACACATGGAATCTGGCGGAGGTTATATACGTACAGATGGTCATCGGTAACCTCGGTTCCTTGTTCTTTAGGGAAGAGGTTGCCGAACCCCAGACGATGGGCGGTATCCCATATCTTCTTCACGTACTTGCCCGCAGTTCTTTGGGAGAACCGTTCCTGGTAAAAAGTGGCATTCTTGCCGCCTACCATGTCAAGCAAGATTCCGTAACGGGCATTGTAGCCTTCCACATGGGGCACACGTCCCCAGTATTGGGAGCCAAGGCACCAGGTGTCTGGTTTATGGGTACCTTTATAGAAGTAGGGGGTACCATAGTCCTCGGCATCAAAGAAAATGATGTCGATACCGATGGCAGGTGCTTGTTGTTGCAGTTGGCGGGCCACTTCAAGCAGTACACCTACACCGCTGGCACCGTCGTTTACGCCCAGAATGGGAGTCTGGTGCTTCTTCTCGTCACGGTCCTCGTCTGCGTATGGACGGCTGTCCCAGTGGGCACAAAGAAGAACGCGTCTTTTGCTTTCCGGATTGTATGCCCCGATGATATTGCGCGACTTCAGAATGGTATTGTCGTATGCCACCAGGTCGACGTTCTGGTTATAGACTTTGGCTCCAAATTGTTCCAGTTTATTTGCCAGGAACTCTCCGCAAGCTTTGTGTGCGGCTGTATTTGGAACACGCGGGCCGAAGTCGGCTTGAGCCCGGACATAAAGATAGGCGCTGTCTGCATTGAATGGGGGTACATTAACGGTGCTCTTGGTGGTGGTTTCCTCATTGTCGTCAACAGACTTGCTGCTGTTGTTGCTGCATGCTACTATCGCTACGATCAGCAACAGTAACAGTGAGATGAATGTATAATTCCGTTTCATTCTTTTCTATATTATATGTTAAAGCTTAATTTTACTTCTTTTTTACCGGCTTCCAAGGTTACTTCTGCCCCGTTGATCATAGGAAAGTTCGCTGTGACGTGTCCTACAGGGAAGTCGAAACATATCGGATAATCGTATTCTTTTACCAAATCGGCGAGTGCGCCGTACAAATCCTTGCCCAACGATTTGTTTTCTTCATATTCGGTGAATTGCCCGATGATGAGCCCCGACAGCTTTTCGAGTACGCCTCCCAATTTCAGATTGTACATCATGCGTTCTACGGCATGCGGACGTTCACCCACGTCTTCGATGAAAAGAATGGTTCCTTCGGCAGGCAAGTCGTATGGAGTGCCGCGCAGTCCGTAAAAGACAGACAGGTTTCCGCCACGCAGAATACCTGTGCCTGTACCTTCGTGATTCAGCTTGTGCTTCGGGCAAACGTAGCCGAATGCTTCTTCACCTGCAAGTATGTTTCCGAAAAGGATGTCTTTCAATGCTTGCGTGCAGAAATCATCTTCCGGCTCAACGGCCAGGTGGCGTGCCATAGGGGCGTGGAGCGATGCGAAGCCATTCTTTTGGAATTCGTTGTGTAGGGCGGTGATGTCACTGAAGCCGATGAGCCATTTAGGATGTTCCCTGAACTTGGTAAAGTCCGATTTCCCTACTAAATGTACAGCCCCATAACCGCCACGGCTACAAAGTATGGCTTTGGCTTTTTCGTCATCCATGGCCTCTTGCAAATCTTCCAGACGTTGCCGGATGCTTCCTGCATAGGTGCCGTGGGCGCTGCCGGCATGTTTGGCAAATACGACCTCCAGTCCCCAGGATTTCAAGCGTTTATTGGCACCTTTCAGAAAGGTCTTGTCGATTTTGCTGGAAGGGGAGAGGATAATGATCCGGTCGCCTTCTTGCAGATACGGAGGAAAAATAAGACTACTCATAGGCTATCACTTGTATTTGCGGCAAAGATAGTGCAAACCGAATGCAGAATAAAATGAACTTGTTCATTTTTTATGCTGAGGTGCAGCCTGTCTTCGCTTTTTAAGCAAAGATAGTGCAAAATTCCGATTAGGCGGGATAAACTAAAACTTGTTTCTTCTTGCGGACATCAAGATTCCATCAAATCTACGGTAAAAGTACACAAAATAACGTAATTACGAGGTTTGATTGAGCAAAACGCATGTAAGAGATGTTAAATATGGTAGGTGTATGGATAAGAGACGATTTGTCAAAATGATATTAAACATATAAAATTTAAGCCTGTAATATGCTGCTTTTTTCGACTATTTTTCAGATATTTGCTAAAAATCTAACGTTATGGAACCGATACGGAACTTTGATCAGTTGACCGCTCATTTGAAAACTTTGAATAAAAGGAAGCGCATTGCAGTAGTCTGCGCCAATGATCCCAATACAGAATATGCCATTTCCCGTGCTTTGGAAGAGGGAATCGGGGAGTTTCTGATGATTGGTGACTCTGCCATTCTGGAAAAATATCCAACTTTGAAGAAGTATCCGCAGTATGTCAAGACCTTGCATATTGAAGATCCCGATGAAGCCGCGCGTGAGGCAGTCCGTATTGTCCGCGAGGGCGGGGCGGACATATTGATGAAGGGTATTATCAATACCGACAATCTGCTTCGTGCCATTCTGGACAAGGAAAAAGGGTTGCTGCCCAAAGGCAGGATCCTGACCCATCTGGCAGTGATGCAGATTCCTACGTATGACAAATTGTTGTTCTTCTCTGATGCTGCGGTTATTCCCCGTCCGACATTGCAGCAGCGTATTGAGATGATTTGGTATGCCATCCGTACTTGCCGTCATTTCGGTATCGGACAGCCGCGTATCGCACTCATCCATTGTACGGAAAAAGTCAGTGCCAAATTCCCCCATTCATTGGATTACGTAAATATTGTGGAGTTGGCGGAGGCCGGAGAATTCGGCCATGTCATCATCGATGGCCCGCTGGATGTGAAAACGGCCTGTGAGAAGACAAGCGGTGATATTAAAGGCATTGTCTCTCCCATTAATGGGGAAGCGGATGTGCTTATCTTTCCAAATATTGAATCGGGAAATGCCTTTTATAAAGCGGTCTCTTTGTTCTCTCATGCCGATATGGCAGGATTGCTTCAAGGACCTGTCTGTCCGGTGGTGTTGCCGTCGCGTAGTGATTCCGGCCTGTCAAAATATTATAGCATTGCCATGGCTTGCCTGACCAGTGCCGATGGTGGCGGCTGCCATGAGCAATTCTAATCGTAAATTGTTAAATCATAAATTATGAAGGTACTTGCTGTCAATCCGGGTTCTACATCGACCAAAATTGCCGTGTATAAGGATGAGACACCTCTTTTGGTGCGTAATATTCGCCATTCGGTAGATGAGTTATCCGGATTTCCCCGTATTATCGACCAGTTTGAATTCCGTAAGAATCTGGTTATAGATGAACTGAAGGCCAATGATATACCTTTTGAGTTTGATGCCATTGTGGGCAGGGGAGGACTGTTAAAACCCATTCCGGGGGGCGTATATGAGGTGAATGATGCGATGTTGGATGATATTGCCCATGCCATGAGAAGCCATGCATGCAACTTGGGATGTCTGATTGCTTCCGAATTGGCTGCACTTCTTCCCGGTTGCCGTGCTTTTATCGCTGATCCCGGTGTAGTGGATGAGCTGGATGAGATAGCCCGTATCACAGGTTCGCCGTTAATGCCCCGCATTACTATCTGGCATGCTTTGAACCAACGTGCCATAGCTCGCCGTTATGCAGCGGAGAACAATACCCGCTATGAGGACTTGAATCTGATAATCTGTCATCTGGGTGGCGGAATCTCTGTGGGTACGCATTGTCGCGGGCGTGCCATTGATGTGAACAATGCTCTTGACGGGGAAGGCCCTTTCTCGCCGGAACGTGCCGGAACTCTTCCTGCCGGCCAGTTGATAGATCTCTGTTACTCCGGCCGTTATACCAGGGATGAACTGAAGAAACGTATTTCCGGCCGTGCGGGACTGGCGGCTCACTTGGGTACTACGGATGTTCCTGCCATAGTTAAACGGATAGAGGAAGGGGACATGCATGCCGAACTGGTCTTGAATGCGATGATTTATCAGATTGCTCGAAGTGTGGGGGCGGCTTCCGTAGTCCTTTATGGTAAGATAGATGCCATTCTGTTGACGGGTGGCATGGCACATTCGGAATATATCATTTCCAGGTTGCAAGAGCGTATCTCTTTTCTCGCTCCCGTTCATGTCTATCCCGGTGAGGATGAGTTGGAAGCGTTGGCGTTGAACGCTTTGGGCGCTTTACGCGGAGAATTGCCAATACAAGTTTACCAATAATAAAAAAGAGGTGTCTTTGGGGAGTGGTCATTTATGAGAAGGGATAGTGTGATTTTCATAGTTCACAATAATTGCTTAAATTCTAAACTTTTTGGATCAAAAAGTCCCTTCAAAGAAAATTTTCTCATATCTTTGTCACTGTGTTAAGTTAATAAATTGATTAAGGTCGATTTTTGACTGTTTCGGATCGGAAAGTATGGGGGTACTTTCCGATCTTTTTTTTTATCCAAAAAGGCGGGAAGTTGATTTTCTGCTGTTTTTGCTTGTGGACTTTGACAAAAAGAAAGCCCGGCAGGATATCTGTCGGGCTTAATATAATAAGGAAGAAGAGTTATCTTATCTCTTCTCGCTTCTTTCTTGTCTTTCGGGTCTTGGCAACAAAACCTTGCGGGAAAGTTTGAATTTACCGGTTTTGGGATCAATATCGAGTAACTTCACGTCAATCTCGTCACCTTCCTTGATTCCGGCTTCCTCCACTGTTTCCAGACGTTTCCAATCGATTTCTGAGATATGGAGCAAACCGTCTTTGCCCGGCAGGAACTCAACGAATGCACCGTAAGGCATGATAGAACGTACTTTGCCTTTATAGACTTCGCCTACTTCGGGTACTGCTACGATACCTTTGATAATACGCATTGCATCATCGATACTTTTTTTGTTGGTTCCGGCAATCTCGATTCTACCGATGTTGTCCACTTCTTCAATCGTAATGGTTGCACCGGTTTCTTCCTGCATACCTTGAATGATTTTTCCGCCCGGGCCGATTACAGCGCCAATGAATTCTTTGGGAATAGTCATTGTTTCAATACGCGGAGCATGTGGCTTCAAGTCTTCACGAGGTTCTGCAAGGCATTCGGTAATTTTACCCAAAATGTACTCACGGCCTTCCTTGGCTTGCAGCAATGCTTTTTCCAGAATTTCGTATGACAGACCATCTACCTTGATATCCATTTGGGTAGCTGTGATACCGTCTTTGGTTCCGGTTACTTTGAAGTCCATATCGCCCAAGTGGTCTTCGTCTCCGAGAATGTCGGACAATACGGCATATTTGTCTTCGCCTGCATTTTTAATCAATCCCATTGCGATACCTGACACCGGTTTCTTGATTTTAACACCGGCGTCCATCAGTGCCAGAGTTCCGGCACATACGGTAGCCATGGAAGAAGAACCGTTGGATTCGAGGATATCGGAAACTACGCGTACTACATACGGATAGTCAGCAGGAATTTGTCCTTTCAAGGCACGCCATGCCAAGTGACCGTGACCGATCTCACGACGGCCTACACCACGCTGCGCTTTGGCTTCACCGGTAGAGAACGGAGGGAAGTTGTAGTGCAACAGGAAACGCTCTTTTCCATGTTCCAATACATCGTCGATAATCTTTTCGTCCAACTTTGTCCCTAAAGTGACAGTGGATAATGACTGTGTTTCACCACGTGTGAAGATGGCGGAACCGTGAGGTCCGGGCAGGTAGCTGGTTTCACACCAGATAGGACGGATTTCAGTGGTCTTGCGCCCGTCGAGACGCTTGCCTTCGTCAAGGATAGAACGACGCATGGCTTCTTTTTCTACGTCATGGTAGTAACGGTCAATGAGCGGAGCCTTTTCTTCCAGTTCTTCTTCGCTGAATTGTGCTTTGAATTCTTCGCGGATAGCGTCAAAGGCATCCATGCGTTCGTGTTTGTTCTTGTTGCCTGAAGCGGCAATGGCATAAGCTTTTTCGTAGCAAGCGTCGTGAACGGCCTTGCGAAGTTCCTCATCGTTCACTTCATGGCAGTATTCACGTTTTACGGTAGAACCGACTTCTTCAGCCAATTCCATCTGAGCCTTGCACTGAATCTTGATAGCTTCGTGTGCTGCTTTCATGGCTTCCAGTAAATCGCGTTCTGAAACTTCGTCCATCTCACCTTCTACCATCATGATATTCTCATAGGTAGCACCTACCATAAGATCCATATCTGCTTTTTCCAACTGTTCGAAAGTCGGGTTAATAACGAACTGTCCGTCGATACGTGCAACGCGTACTTCTGAAATCGGTCCGTTGAACGGAATATCTGAAACAGCCAAGGCAGCAGAAGCTGCGAGACCTGCCAAAGCATCCGGCATATCAACTCCATCTGCTGAGAAGAGGATGATATTTACATATACTTCTGCGTGAAAATTATCGGGGAATAAAGGGCGGAGAGCACGGTCAACAAGACGGCAAGTGAGGATTTCATAATCAGAAGCGCGACCTTCACGCTTTGTGAAACCGCCTGGGAAACGTCCGAATGCGGAGAATTTTTCTTTGTACTCTACCTGTAACGGCATAAAATCTGTTCCGGGAACTGCGTCCTTGGCGGCACAAACAGTAGCTAAAAGCATGGTGTTGCCCATACGAAGCATTACAGAACCGTCTGCCTGTTTTGCCAGCTTTCCCGTTTCGAGCGTGATGGTTCTGCCATCAGGAAGCTCGATCGTCTTAACAATTGGGTTAATCATAAAAAATGTTTTATATCTATTTTTCTTTCAAAATTCGTGCAAAGATACATAATTTATTCGTGTAAAATGGTGGGAATGAGATAAAAAGTTTGTATTTAGTTGTTTTTTGCAGTTTTCTATGCGGAAGATACAAGGAAAATGCTTTGACTAAACTTGAAAAGACGTATATTTGCAGGCAACTTTACAAGTTGGGACTGTGTCGGAATTCCGTCTTTTAGGATACGGAGCATCCAGTGGAAGAGTGAGTGGAGATGATGTGGAAGCGGAGAAATAGAGGCAGCCGGATATGAAAAATACATTAAGGATAAAACAAAACTAAAGATACGGTATGAAGAAAATCTTTTTTATGGCACTTGCCGCAGTCGCTTTAAGTGCATGTAATTCCGAACCGAAATTCAAGGTGGAAGGTGAAGTCTCGGGCGCTGACGGTAAGATGCTTTATTTGGAGGCTTCGGCTTTGGAAGGTATTGTTCCTTTGGATTCTGTGAAATTGAAGAGTGGCGGTTCGTTTGCCTTTAAGCAGGTACGTCCTGTTTCCCCCGAATTTTATCGTTTGCGGGTAGATGACAAGGTTATCAATTTTTCGATAGATTCTACGGAGACTGTTCAGATAAGTGCCCCTTACACGGATTTTGCTACAGCCTATACGGTAGAGGGGTCTCCAAACTGTACAAAAATAAAGGAGTTGACAATGAAGCAAATGCAGCTTCAGAACAAGGTCAACGTGTTGCTTCAGTCCATGCAGGGGCATAAAATAGGGGCTGATGTGTTCGAGGATAGTCTTGCCGCTTTGTTGAAGAGTTATAAGGATGAAGTGAAGATCAACTATATTTTTGCTGCTCCCAATACGGCGGCTGCTTATTTTGCCTTGTTTCAGAAGTTGAACAACTATTTGATATTTGACCCGTTGAACAGTAAAGATGACATCAAGTGTTTTGCTGCCGTAGCAACCAGCCTGAATAACTATTATCCTCATGCTGACCGCTCCAAGAATCTGTATAATATTGTAATAAAGGGAATGAAGAATACCCGTACCCCGCAACAAAAGGTGGTGGAAATTCCTGAAGAAGCCATATCTGAAACGGGAGTGATTGATATCAGTCTGCGTGATATGAAAGGCAATGTCCGTAAATTAAGCGAATTGAAAGGTAAGGCGGTTATTTTGGATTTTACTATTTACCAGAGTGCGGTGTCTGCTTCCCACAACTATATGTTGCGTGATTTGTATGACAAGTATGCCGGCCAGGGTTTGGAAATCTATCAGGTGTCTTTGGACGCTGATGAACATTATTGGAAAACTACCGCCGATAATTTGCCTTGGGTTTGCGTGCGTGACGCTAACGGCATTTATTCGTCGGTGGCTGCCTCTTATAATGTACAGGGAGTTCCTTCTCTGTTCCTCATCAATAAAAATAATGAGTTGAGTGCTCGCGGTGAAAACGTTAAGGATTTGGAAGCAGCAGTGAAATCTCTACTGTAACATGTTATAAATTAGAAGTTTTCTTTTAAATATGTTACAAAGCAGTGTTTTTTGCTTGACACACATTGTTTAAAAGTCTATCTTTGCAAAAGGAAATCGAAAAGAGGGTTCCAGCATGCTGACCATGTTGGAATTCTTTTTTGTTTATAGTACCATTAAAAACTAAATAATATTATAAGGAGGAAAAAAGTATGGCTTATATGTCAGAAGAAGGCTACAAAAAATTGATGGCCGAACTGAAACACTTGGAGACGGTAGAACGTCCCAAGATCTCAGCAGCAATTGCTGAAGCACGTGATAAGGGTGACTTGTCGGAAAACGCCGAGTATGATGCCGCTAAAGAAGCGCAAGGTATGCTTGAAATGAAAATCAATAATTTGAAACTGACGATAGCGGATGCCAAGATTATTGATGAATCCAAATTGAAGACGGACTCTGTGCAGATTCTTAATAAGGTAGAACTGAAGAACGTAAAAAACGGCATGAAGATGGTTTATACCATTGTTTCTGAAAGTGAAGCTAACTTGAAAGAAGGCAAAATTTCTGTAAATACCCCCATTGCTCAAGGTTTGCTTGGCAAGAAGGTAGGTGATGTGGCAGAAATAAAGGTGCCGCAGGGTGTGATTAACCTGGAAGTAGTGAACATATCATTTTAATTGATGAGGCAGGTCTGCATGCGGGCTTGCCTTATTTTATAATTACATAGAGCTATGGCAACAATATTCAGCAGAATTATCGCAGGTGAAATACCTTGCTACAAGGTAGCGGAGAATGACAAGTTCTTTGCTTTTTTAGACATTAATCCGTTGGTGAAAGGTCATACGTTGGTTGTTCCCAAACAGGAGGTGGATTATATCTTCGATTTAAGTGACGAAGATTTGGCTGCAATGCACGTGTTTGCGAAGAAGGTGGCGCTTGCCGTCGGTAAAGCTTTTCCTTGTAAGAAAGTAGGTGAGGCCGTATTGGGACTGGAAGTTCCCCATGCGCATATACACTTAATCCCAATGCAGAATGAGAAGGATATGCTTTTCTCCAATCCGAAGTTGAAGTTGACGGATGAAGAATTCAAAGCGGTGGCCGAAGCTATTCGCGCGGCATTTTAAAGGGTTTATTTTCCTCCTCCAAATAAACAGTAGCGGGAACTGAATATGATTCAATTCCCGCTATTTCTTGTCTTATGCCTTTCTCGGCTATTATTGTTCGTGTTTAGATGTAGTCTTCTCCCAGTTTGATTTGCGTATCGTTTACGTATTTACGGATGGCATGTTCTTCATCTTTCTTGCAGATGAGCAATACATTGTCCGATTCGGCAACCAGATAACCTTCCAGGCCGTCAATGACTGCAAGCTTATTGCTTGGCAATACTACGATGTTGTCTTTGCTGTTGTATAGCAATGATTGGCATTTCAAGGTTACATTGTCATTGTCGTCTTTTCCAGATAAGTCATAGAGAGACCCCCATGTGCCTAAGTCGGACCAGCCAAAGTCGCCTAATGATACATAAACATTATCGGCTTTTTCCATGATTCCGAAATCAATGGATACATTCGGGCAGGCAGGGAAGTTTTCATTTATGAATTTCTTTTCCTCAGAAGTACCATATATACCGCTGCCTGGAGCTAATTTGGATGCCAATTCGGGAAGAAGTGTTTCACATGCTTTGATGATTGTATTGACATTCCACATGAAGAGTCCCGAGTTCCAGTAGAATTCTCCACTTTCTACAAAAACTTTTGCTAATTCAAGTTCCGGTTTTTCCGTGAAGGTTTTTACTTTATAGAAATTATCACCGGCAGATTCGGCTATCTGTATATAGCCGTAACCGGTTTCGGGGCGGTTGGGCTTAATGCCGAGAGTCAATAGCTTGTCTGTTTGTGAAACGAAGGACAAACCTTTTTCGATAGCGGCAAGAAATTCACCTTCTTTTAAAATAAGGTGGTCTGAAGGAGCCACTACAATGTTGGCGTTCGGATTCAAGGCGCGTATGTGATAGGCTGCCCATGCGATGCAGGGGGCTGTATTTCTGCGCGTCGGTTCCAGTAATATTTGTTCGGGACTAAGTTGGGGAAGTTGTTCTTTTACAAGATCAGCGTACAAATCATTTGTAACGATTAGTATGTTTTCTACGGGTATTACCTTACTGAAGCGGTCAAAGGTCTGCTGCAGCAATGAACGTCCTGTACCAAAAAAATCCAAAAATTGTTTAGGAAGTGTCTTGCGGCTGAACGGCCAGAAGCGGCTACCGATCCCTCCGCCCATAATTACACAGAAATTATCCTTATTGGTTACCATGTTATTTGTTTTAAAAGTTTCTGCTAATGTACGGCATATTTTATAAACAAGGAATGGTTGAGTGATGTTTTCTCTTTTTTTTCGTCTTTTTTTTTGAAAAGTATTGCAAGTTTAGAAAAAAGCCGTATCTTTGCACCGCAATTGAGAAATCAATGATGCCCAGATGGCGGAATCGGTAGACGCGCTGGTCTCAAACACCAGTGGATTCACTTCCATCCCGGTTCGACCCCGGGTCTGGGTACCAATAAACCCTGATAATCGACTGATTGTCAGGGTTTTTCCTTTCTGTAAGGCGTACTAAATGTGTACTGAGCGACAAAAACAAGAATAGAGTGTACTTTTGTGGTTTTCATCCTTTCATCTTTATGATTTCTTAACTCTTATGCATTCTTTTCTGTCTTATTATTGCTGATGTTTTCTCGGAAAATGCGATTTCCACCTTATATTTGTATCTGAGAAAAAAATTATATAAGGTACAGTTATGGAAAATCATATAGAAACCAATTTTAGAGAGATACAGAAGATATTAGATAGTTGCGTATCGCATGGCTATAAAACTAAAGTAGATGCACTATTTTTAAAGCGTGAATATCTGACACAGGCTCAGCTAAAGGATTATTTGCGGCAGGAAATTTTCCGTGTTACCGAAAATATAGTAGCCATTCAGCAAAAATACCGTGTCGTGCGTGATATTGTACAGGATATGGATGTTCCCGATTTTTTGTGGGAAAGCGGTTATTTTGAGGACTTAAACTCTAATGAGAGGAAAAAGTACATCGTTTTCCGCTGTTCTGATTTTGATATGGACGCATATTTGCATGAACCGTCTTGCTATGATGAACGACTTCCCTATTTTTCCATCATTGTTAGCCTTGTGGTACTTTCCAAGTATTTGTACTTTCTGCAAGAACAGGAAAGCAAATACTATACAGATTCTATTGTCTCCCAAGAACAAGTCTTGCCAAAAGAAAAAGATGAAAGTGTAGAAACCACTCCAGCCAAGATTGTGGGTAAAAGCAATCCCTTCAAATCCACTTTGAAAGCCAATGAAATCAAACTTCTGACTGAATGTGTGAACGAAGCGAATATGTTTACTACTACTGTCAGCACCAAAATACTTACCGATTTTTTCAACTGTAAGTTGGACGGTGTATTGAAAGTTAATAATACCCGTCTGTTGGCTTACCTAATGATGCAACTCAGCTGTTATAACTACATCGTTTATGAGTGGCAGTCAGTTATAGCAAACAACAAGTTGATATTGAAGAAGATAAAAGGAGAACCGCTTACACGCACTGACTTGTCGAGTGCGACAGACCAGGCGAAGAACATCTATCCGAAAGGATATGAAATTATAGACAAATACATCAAACAACTGCAAAAAGGTTGAGCATAGATTGAACGCTCAAACAAAGGTCAATTAGACTTCATTTTCAACCTCTTAACTTTGCTCCCGTTAACACAAAAGACGAGGGTGCGCACCTTCATATTGTTTCACCTAAAATCCCAAACGATATGGAAAAAGACTTGGAGTTAAGAGTTTCCGAACTCGAAAAGATGTTGTTCCTTTCAAAGAACGTGCTTAGCTTCGATGAAGCGAGCAGGTTCTTGAACCTTTCTAAAAGTTACCTGTACAAGCTGACTTCGGGTAACTTGATACCCCATTACAAGCCGCAGGGCAAAATGCTTTATTTTGAAAAGGCTGAGCTGGAAGCATGGTTGCGTCAGAACCCGGTGAAGACGCAGGCGCAGATAGAGCAGGAAGCGCAGAAGTATATCCTTAACCGTCCTCTAAAGAAATAATGGCTATGGAAAACAAGACGAAAGAGGAAATCGGACAAGGTACAGCCATGACGAAAGAAGATTTTGCAGCCCTTTGGAAAACCATTCGTCTAAAGGTGACGGACACTTATGAAGTACCGCCCGAAATTCTTTGGGTGAACGGTTCTACTATCGGCACGTTGGGCAATTTCAGTGCATCCACAGGCAAAGCCAAGAGCAAAAAGACATTCAACATTTCCGCCATTGTTGCGGCAGCATTGAAGAATGACGAGGTTTTGAAGTATTCGGCATATCTGCCACCGAACAAGCGCAAAATTCTCTATGTTGATACCGAGCAGAGCAAGTACCATTGCCATAAGGTCATGGAACGTATTTTGCGCCTTGCCGGACTGCCGACCGATAAAGATGTGGACGATTTTGTTTTCATTGTGTTAAGGGAGCAGACCCCCGACAAACGTAAGCAGATAATTGGCTATATGTTAGAGAATATGCCCGATGTGGGGTTGCTCATCATTGACGGAATCCGTGATTTGATGTACGACATCAACAGTCCGAGCGAATCGACCGACCTAATCAACCTTTTGATGCGCTGGTCAAGTGGGTATAATCTGCATATCCATACCGTACTGCATTTGAACAAGGGGGATGATAACACAAGAGGACATATCGGTACAGAGCTGAACAACAAAGCTGAAACCGTCCTGCAAATCACGAAAAGCACGCAGGACGGCAATATAAGTGAAGTAAAGGCGATGCACATACGTGACCGGGAGTTTGACCCGTTCGCATTTCGCATCAATGACAACGCTTTGCCCGAAGTCATGGACGGTTATGTATTCCAGCAACCCAAACAAGACAGGAACTTTCCGCTTACAGAGCTGACGGAACAGCAGCACCGGGAAGCATTGGAGAACGGTTTCGGCAAGCAGGTTGTACAAGGCTATTCCAATGTGATAGCGGCATTGAAACAAGGTTACGCAAGTATAGGTTACGAGCGTGGACGCAATGTCCTTGTGTCGCTTAACAAGTTCCTTGTGAACAAGCGCATGATTGTGAAAGAGGGTAAGGGCTATCGCTACAATCCCGATTTTCATTATTAAAAGTCGGTTTGGTTTAGTCCGGGTGTATATATAAGCGGAACGGACTGTCTGTTTCCCGGTATCGACAGCAGGCAGGTTTAGTATGGTACGGGTATATATATGACGGACTAAACAGGACTGGCGCACTTTTCAACGATTTTTTAATCCCCAAAAAGAAAATATTATGAACATCGAAGATGTGAAACAAATACCCATCGCAGATTATCTGCATAGTTTAGGTTATTCGCCCGTCAAGCGGCAGGGTAACGGTTTATGGTATAAATCACCATTGAGAGAGGAACACGAAGCGTCCTTTAAGGTGAATACAGACCGCAACCTTTGGTATGACTTTGGCGCAGGAAAAGGCGGCAACATCATTGCCCTGGCAAAGGAACTTTACTTTTCCGACAGTCTGCCCTACCTTTTAAAGAGGATAGAAGAGCAGACCCCGAATGTTCGCCCAGTCAGTTTTTCTTTTCCCCAGTGTAGGACAGAACCAAGTTTCCAACATTTGGAAGTCCGGGACTTAACTCATCCGGCATTGCTCCGTTATTTGCAGGGACGGGGTATCAATATTGAGCTGGCAAAAAGAGAATGTAAGGAACTTCATTTTACCAATAACGGGAAGCCATTCTTTGCTATCGGGTTCCCGAACATGGCAGGAGGTTACGAGGTTCGCAATTCCTTTTTCAAAGGCTGTATTGCCCCGAAAGATATCACCCATATACGGCAGCAGGGAGAGCCGAGAGAGAAGTGTCTGGTATTCGAGGGATTCATGGACTACCTCTCTTTCCTTACGCTCCGCATGAAGAACTGTCCGACCATGCCTGACCTTGACAGGCAGGACTATGTTATTCTTAACTCGACTGTCAATGTGCCGAAAGCCATTGATGTGCTATACCCGTATGAACGCATCCACTGTATGCTTGACAATGACGAGGCGGGGTATAAGGCGACACGGGCTATCGAATTAGAATACTCCTACCGTGTGCGTGACTTCTCGCACAATTACAGAGGGTATTCGGACTTGAACGATTACTTGTGCGGCAGGAAGCAGGAACAGAAAAACGCAGCCAGCCAAGTACAGGAAACGAAGCAGAAAACCGGACAATGTGCCGTCCAAAAACAAAAGAGAGGTAGGGGCATTTAATCCGGCAGGATTGCCAGCGGCTGGCGGTTTCATAGGGAGAGCAAGGTTATGTTTCGGTAGACCGAAACCACCTTGCTTTGCTCACCGCAAAGGAAACCGCTCCCGTTGGTCGCAATTTCTAAGATACCATCAAAAAGTAAAAAGACATGAAAAGGATACAGGATAAGCCGGGCGGTCGTCCGGCAAAGAAACGGACGGAAAAGCAGAAAAAGGTAGTCAGTACGAAGCTGACCGAGTTGCAGTATTACGCCATCAGGAAGCGAGCCGGGGAAGCCGGGGTGCGCATCAGTGAATATGTCCGGCAAGCAGTTATTTCGGCAGAGGTCATACCCCGGCTGAACAGGCAGGATGCAGATGCTATCCGCAAGCTGGTAGGGGAAGCCAACAACATCAACCAGCTGGCGCATAGGGCAAATGCCGGAGGTTTCGCATTGGTGGCGGTGGAATTGGTGAAACTCAAAGATAGGATTGTTGAAATCATAAACCATTTGTCGGATGATTGGAAAAATAAAAAAAGGAAGCGGTTTTAAGGGCTGTGTGAACTATGTGCTTGGTAAGGAGCAGGCGGTTTTGCTTCATGCGGATGGGGTTCTGACCGAGAGCCGGAGCGATATAATCCGCAGTTTCTGTATGCAGACCGGGATGAATCCCGACTTGAAAAAGCCGGTTGGACATATTGCACTAAGCTATTCGGCAGTGGACGCACCCAAATTGACAGACGAGAAGATGGTACAGCTTGCACAGGAGTATATGCGTGAAATGAAAATCACCGATACGCAGTACATCATCGTGCGCCATCAAGACCGGGAGCATCCACACGTGCATATCGTGTTCAACCGTATAGACAACAACGGCAAGACTATTTCGGACAGGAACGATATGTACCGTAACGAACAGGTATGCAAGAAGCTGAAAGCCAAACATGGGCTTTATTTCGCCAAGGGGAAAGAGCAGGTGAAACAGCACCGATTGAAAGAGCCGGACAAGTCGAAATACGAGATTTACACGGCTGTGAAAAATGAAATCGGCAAATCCCGCAACTGGCAGCAGTTGCAGCACAGGTTAGCGGAAAAGGGTATCACTATCCAGTTCAAACGAAAGGGACAGACCGATGAAATACAGGGCATATCCTTTTCCAAAGGAGAATACACGTTCAAAGGCTCGGAGATAGACCGCAGTTTCAGTTTTTCCAAACTGGATAGATATTTCGGAGATACAGGTTTGAATGTTGCCGAAAGTCAACGGCAAACAGCTTTCGCACCCATTCGGGAACAAATACCCACACGGAGTAACGCAGAAAGTCCGTTTATAAGCGGTTCGCTCGGTCTGTTTTTTGCATCACCGTCCCCGGTGGATGAAGAGCCGAACTTGAATTTGAGAAAGAAGAAGAAAAAGAAAAAACGACTTAAATTGTAAAGACATGGAAGACAACTTGATTTTAGAGGGGCTTCTCTCTATGGTAACAGAACTGAAAGAGAAGTTGGAAGCGCAGGTAACGCCAGCCAGCCGGGAGGAAACTCTCGAACGGTTTGGAGCGATTGAACAGGCATTGTCGAGGCTGCATAGTAATCCGGCTGTTCCTGTGGAGAAGTTGCAGACTATCCAAAGTCAACTTGACGATGTACGGAACAGGATGCAAGGTCAGCAGCAGCACATCGAGGACACCAAGAGAATATCATTGGAAATCTATCGTAATTTTAAAATAATGGTTGATACCTTGAATTCCTACAAGACGGATAAAGAGGAAGTTGCCCCCTTGCCGTTCTATCAACGGATTTACAACAAGGTTACTTCTTGGATTCGTCCGGGATTGTTTATTTTTTCGGCAGTGCTGGTTCTCTGTTCCGCTTCCATATGGTTAAATATCCGTTTGGCTACACGGATGCAGCAGTTACAGGACAATGATATGAAATACCGTTTTTTGCTGATGCAGGGTTGGGCAAACGGAGAAGTCCTTGATATACTGGAAACCAAATTCAACTGGCAGAGGGATAATGATTTCATTCAAATTCTGACCGATTCTGTGATAGATTTTGAATATCGCAGCAAGAAACAGGCGGAAGCATTGGAACGTGCAAGGCTGTTGAACGAGCAAGCCGAACAGCTAAAGAAAGAAGCCGATAAGTTGGGTAAACCATAAACGAAGTAAAGCTGGAGTGATGAAATGTAAAGTATCAATAGATACGCTACATTTTTTCTTTTCGTAGGCAAATCTTAATCTGTATCTTCGTAGCATGAAAGAAGATATACGGAAAATACGGATGCGCCAAAAATGGCTTGAGCTATACGCCGAAACGGGTTCTGTGACAAAAACTGCCCTTCGGTGCGGGATTGCCCGTTCCACGTTATACCGTTGGATAAATCGCGAGAAAGAACAAGGCAAGTCGGAATTGTCCGATAAGTCTAAACGTCCATCAAGACTTGCCAATATGAAGATAACACCTGAAATTGAAACCATTATCCTTAATCTGCGTGAGACGAGAAGATGGGGAGCGCAACGGATTGCCAACTATCTACTTAGGAAGAGAATAAAGTTCTCAGCCATGACAGTGTGGCGTGTGCTGAAAAAGCATCAGGTCGAAGCTGTTGTGAAACGGCGTAAAAAGTCAGACTATATCCGATATAGTAAAGAAATTCCCGGGGAAAGGGTTCAGCTGGATGTAATGAAAGTACGAAACGGAGCATACCAGTTCACGGCCATAGATGATTGTACCCGTTTGAGAACCATTCGTATATATCCCAATAAAAAAGCGGAAAGTACAATTCATTTTTTAGGAGAGATACTAAATACCTTTCCTTTTCCCGTTCAACGGATACAAACTGATTGGGGAACAGAATTTTTCAATTATGACTTCCAATATGAACTGCATGACCATTTTATCAAATTCAGACCAATCAAACCAAAGACTCCGCATCTGAATGGCAAAGTCGAAAGGTCTCAGCAGACCGATAAGACAGAGTTTTGGAATCTTATAGATTTGTCGGACAAGACACTTGATTTGAATATGATGGCTATGGAATGGCAGGAGTTCTACAATAAGAAACGACCACATTCTTCACTGAACGGCAAGACTCCGATGCAAAAATTCAAGTCTGTCGAGCACCGTGTTCCGATCCAGCCCGATGTGAGTGAAAAATTCTGGGAGTCAAACGAAGAAATTCTTCCACGTAATTACAAGTATCTTAAATTCATAAAACATCGAAATAAGAAAACTGTTATTCGATAATCCGTGGAGAATCAAAATATATCGCAGATTATTTTACGTTTTTAAACTCATCGGTCGGGGAACGGCCAGCGCCAAGGGGCGGGACCACCCGTCCCGACGAGCGTAAAAATCCAGTAAGCTAATGTAGCGAATCTGTTGTTATAGCACAGATGAAATGAAAACTTTCTTACTCCAGCTATTTCGTTTTTGATATGTAATTTTGTGCTTAGCTTACTAATCAACAATTTCAAAACGCACCAGCATGGAATAGTCCTTTTTAATGGTACGGAAATTGTCGAATGAGGCAACATTCGATGATAGGACATTGCTTTGCGCTATCGGAAAAGCATTACCGCTATCTTTTTCCACAATGCGTATGACATTGCCTAATCTTTTACCCAAGGCTTCAACCAAATAAGTAGCTTTTCGCTGTGCAGCTTTTAGTGCTTCTATCTTTCCTTTTTGGTGATATGCCAACATATCTTTATTTTCCAATTCACCGATGCGCATCGTATTAATGCCTTTCGTATCTATGTGCTTGATTATTTCATCTATCTGTTTGAAATCAGTCAGTGTAATATCAAATTGCTTGGATATTAAAAAATCCTGTCCTTGCTTTCGCCAATAATCGCCAATCTCTTGTGTACGGATTACATCTTGCGTAATACCTACTTCGGAAAGTTTCTTTCGCAATCCTTGTTCTATTTGTGACAATGGCACTTTGGTGTGATACTCTTCGGGCTTAGACTTTCCATCAAATTCTTCCTCGAAGTATTCACGAATTTCAATGATGTAGTGAATTTTGTCCGGCATGATTTCTATTTCCGATGTACCTGTCACTTCAATGTAGTGTTCATTAACTTCTTGCGCTTGCGCAGTTAGAACCATAAAGAAGACAATAGCGGATAAAAATAGTTTTGTTTTCATGATGGTTAGGTATTTATTTGTTTTTAATCAGTTAAACGCCTGTTTTTCTTATCTATATAAAACCAAGTTTCGCTTTCCCAATAATGTTTTTCTCCGTCTGATTCAGGAACTACCTTTCGTTCACCTTTTAAAGTTGCTTTGGCTTTTCCTCCTTTAAATGGGTAGGCAAACTTAAATTGAGGTTCAATTATTACATTACCCAATGAATCGGCAAAACCTACCAATCCATCCTCGTCCATTATACGGAAAAGCCCTTCTTGTATGTAGTCGGGACCATTATCATATTTGAATACATAGAAAAGTTCTTTGCCCGCATCATTGATGCAGATTATTCGAGCGTCCTTTGGCTTGTTCTCATAAACAAAACCTATTTTTTTGATAGTATCTGTTTGACAGTATCTGTACTTGCCGTATGGCACAATGGTATCGCCCCGTTCATTCAGATAACAGACCGGAACACCCACCTCCAAATAAGGCTCTGTGGTATGGGCAGTCAGTGTGGCGTCATATCGCATCAGAATAGGAGTGTCACAAGAACTGTAGCCGATTATCAAAACATCAGTATGAGGGTTGATAGGAGTTGTCGGTCTATCCAATTTAAATTGAAAAACAAGAGTGTCCTTTGGGGCTGGTAAAGTTATAGAAATACCCGTTACAGCATTGAATGCATTTAGTGCAGCTCTTTTGAATTTTCGGTTGTTACACGAAATAACTTGGGGGTTGGTAATATATCCGTTACCATCTAATTTATATGTAACATAGACCATCCCTTCTCGATTCTTTTTCTGTAATTTAGGTGGATACTTACATGATTTGCTTAGAGTTTTGATAAGCCAATTATAGTTATTAACTTCATTTTTTGTTGGACTATCATTCTTGAATAAAACAGGTACAGTCCAAACAGAGTTCCGATATTCACCTTTACCATGAAAATTGATGGTAGGAGTCCACCGTGGCATACCTTTTATGATTTGCAATACTTGGTTGTCCCATTCTTGTATGCCACAACCTCGTAAGGTCTCTACCTTTATTATTTCTCCGTAAGAATCAATGCGTATCGTATAAATCCCTTTGATTTCTTTTTTACCGTTTAATAGATTGGAATCGTATGTTAGGCGTTCATTAATGTAGTTGGTAATTGCATACGGATTTGCTTTTTCAAAATAAGACACAGCTTCCCATTCCACAAAACTTTGTTTCAATTCTTCTTCCCTAACGCTGTCCGCCTTTACCCTATCCCTATAATGTTGGGGCAGGAAAGGGACATATACCGTATAAAGACACTCCATTCGTTTGCCGTTTTTGTTCCTGCAAGGCAGGCAGTGTGGAAGCTCTTTGGTCAGTCTGATGACCTCTTTGTCAAAATCTTCATGGATGGTCGTCAAAATGGTATTCCAGCGTGGTAGCCCTAATGTGTCAAGAGCAAACATCACTACGGAATAACCTGCCACATTCTTTTTTAGCAACTCTTCTGGGTATTTCATTTGGGAAACATAGTATTTTGTCAAATCGTAATCCCATACCGCCCATCGGGGAGGTTCTATCGTGGATAAATCTTTAATTGGTTCTCCGGTTATTTTAGCAACACCTTTATTCCAAATATCCTCTTTACGCCAAATACTATCCAAGCGTTCTTCGTTCTGCCTTTGTCCTTGAACACTGTTATCTGTTGTACATCTGACAGGTGTAACTCCGATTGTCAAACTTTCCGGCAGATATTGGAGAACCAACGTACTATCTGTCAGTTCTTGAATAATGTAATTCTTTTGAAAAGATTTTATTGTATCTCCATGCAAAGAGTAAGAATCGCATATTTCAGTTTGTTTTTCATCATATAGAAAGGTCTGTTTCCATCCAGCGCTGCGGAATTCCATTTCCATAGCATAGTGTTTGTCTTTGGGAAGTTGCACTTTCCATATTTTATTCTCTAATAAAGCAGACATATCTGCCGAATTCTTGTCTTGGGCTAAAAGTGGGCTGACAAGATTGAGAGAAAATATAAATAATATGGATAGAAAATATTTCATTCAACCAATTATATAAACAACATCCAAATATAATGTAAATGAGTAATAGAATAGCGTATTAAATAATTTATTTCTTCCTGTATTTGAATAAATTAACTTTTAATACTCAAGTAAAAATCAGTACATTTACAAGTTTAGTTCATACCTTTGTTTATATATCCAAAACGGACTAAACCTATTTTTTGTCGGCAGATTATATGTTGCTGGCGAAAAGAAAAACAGTATTCTTCTTTTCGCCAGTATTACTTTTTATGATAGGTTAGTAATTTGAGGAAGCAATGAACTCCTTTATTTCTTCCTCGCTTGGAAGTTCTATCATGTACTTCTGTACGAAGATATTCGGGTCTAATCCGGCAGTGGCATACTTAACCAATGTATCTCCCTTTTCTGTGCAAAGCAGAATACCGATAGGCGGATTATCATCCGGCTGCATCACTTCCGCCTTGAAATAGTTCAGATACATATTCAGTTGCGAAGCATACTCATGGCGGAACTTGTCTATCTTCAATTCCACAATAACATGGCACTTCAAGATGCGGTGATAGAACACAAGGTCGGCAAAGAAATAGTCCTCATCAATCAAGATACGCTTTTGCCGAGCTTCAAAACAGAATCCATGCCCCATTTCCAGCAGGAAGTGTTGTAGGTTGTCAAGAATGGATTGCTCCAAGTCGTTTTCTGTTACTAAGGCTCGTTCATTCAATCCTAAGAACTCTAAAGTAACAGGGGTGTTGATAACATCTTTAGGTTGTAATAGGGTTGCTTGTTGCTGGACTAAAGCGGAGAGGGCTTCTTTGTTCTTGGATAGTCCGCTACGTTCATAGTATAAAGACGCTATTTGCCGTTCCAGTTCTCTTGCAGACCAACAGCCACGTATTGCTTCCATTTCATAGAAAGCACGCTTTGTCGGATTTTCGATTTTGGAGATGAACTTTAAGTGAGAATAAGGTAATTTATTGAACAACCTTTCAGCAGGAATACTCCACTTATTATATTGTATTTCTGATGTTTGTAATTCGGCACACACTGAGTGCCGAATTGGTTCCGTGAATTCGGCGGACAGCGTGTGCCGAATTTCATTTCCTGCCATGATGTAGTGTAATACTTGTTCTTTCAGTTGTGGATAAACAAGGTACAGCCGCCTAAATTCACGGAATCTACGTTCATTCAGACCTTTTGTTTTCAGCCGTTGTTCCAGCTTTTTCAACAGTTGTTCACCGTATGCGGCACGGTCTTCTCCGTTCTGCTCAAACTCTACGATATAGCACCCCATAAGCCAGTTACGGGAAGTAAGTGCAAGGTTTACAGCGTGTGCGGCTTGTGCCTGCAACGTGTTCTGTATCGTACAGATATGTTTTACTAATGCTTCAAAGTCCATAGTTACAAAGATAAGTCTTTTGTGGTTAAAACTTTAGTTCGGGTAGGCTGTTTATTGCTTCCTCTTTCAATTTATCCACGGCACGGGTGTATTTCTCGGTATGCTTCAATCCGCTATGTCCTAAAAGACTGGCTACCGTCTTGATATTTGCTCCATTGTTCAGAATGTTCACGGCAAACGAATGGCGGGCGCAATGCCAGCTTATATGCTTGTCTATTCCGGCTCTCTTTACCCAACGTTTTACTGATTTGCAGCAGCTTTCGTATGTAGGCAAATCGAATATCAAACAGTTCTTATCTGCCGGAGCTTCGCCAATAATGGATAATAGACCGTCATTCAAGGGGATAACCACACCGCTACTGGCTGAATGTCCCTTGGTCTTGCTTTGCTCGAATTTCAATAATCGGTTGGCATAATCCACATTTTTATAAGTAAGGTCTTTTACATCACAGAAGCGCAGACCGCAATACAGACAAAAGATAAACGCTCGTCTGATTGTGGGGTTTTCGTTGTCATAATGACAAGCTATCAGCTTTTGTATTTCTTCGGGAGAAAGCACATCTTTTCGAAGCATTTGGCTATCCACTTTACAGGTAACACTTTTACATGGGTCTTTCAACATTACATCATGGTCAATCGCATATCGAATAACTTTCTTGAAACGCTGGTAAATGCTTTTAGCACCTTCACCCACACTTCGGGATTGCAAATAGGCTACAAACTTCTCCATCATTTCTTTGGTGATAAGTTCCGGTTTGATACTAAACTCATTCATGGGGTATTGCTCTTTTAAGAAGTCCTTAAAACGGCTAAGCGCAATTTGCACCATGCGAATATCTTTCTTGGTATAGCTATTGATATAGGCTTGAAAGTAGTCCAAGAAATTAACAGCCCTGTCTTTCTTTAAGCGGTAACCCAACATGCTTTCTTTAAACTCCTGTTCACGCTCTGCACGTATGCGCATGGCGAGTTCCAAAGTTTCCTTGTTCTGTTGCCGTTCCGCAGGAGTACGGGGTTTGTCTATCAGATACAGGCTAAGGTTTTCTTTTCGCCTGTTATGCTTTACTGCAAACTTGGGCTTGCCTTGCATTTTCCCACTATCGTAATACACCTGATTACCGTTTTCATCCAATACGGGCTTTTCCTCTCTACCTAAATAATACTCTAAGTAAAGGCTTATTCTACCGTCCGAGAGCTTATTTTGCTCCAACTTGGGGTTCTCTTTCGTTTTATTTTCTAACTTTGCCATTGTTTAGAGGTTTTATCCCGATTTAGGTACCGTAACCGGGTAATTACACTAAATAGTTGATTTTCTTTTGTTTTCCGATATTGCAAAGGTACAAAAGAAAATGAGATTTCAAAGTGTACTAAAAGTGTACTGAATAACAGAAAACGGGCAAAATAGGGCAAAAATGGAGAAAATAGGAAATATGCAAATAACTGATAATAAGGAAAATAAATTCTTTTGTTTTCCTATTATTTCTATGGCTTGTACCGGGTCTGGGTACAGATTAAAAGGCTAAGTGATTAATTGTCAGTCACTTAGCCTTTTTAATTATCTGATTTTTCCCCACATTTTCCCCACAACTGTCTATTTATCTATTTTAGAAACATATTTTTCCGTAAAGTTATGTACCTTTGTCGGCAAATAAATATCCTCGTCAAACAAATATAAATAATATAAACATGGAAAAAAACAGAAAAAAACAAATCGTAGTTTTGTGTATAGCTTTAGTTTGCATTTTCATCTTGGTATTTTCATTGTTCCATAAATCAGCGACAAAAGATAGCGCAAATCCTCCTTTAACAAATGTTTTGACTGATAGTATTTCTCAAATTGTCTCAGCTTGTCCTGGTGAAATTGGTGTGGCGGTTATTGTTAATAACAGAGATACGGTTAAGGTCAATAATAAGAGTGTTTATCCTATGATGAGTGTGTTTAAGGTTCATCAGGCATTAGCTCTTTGCAATGACTTTGACAATAAAGGAATTTCACTTGATACCTTGGTAAATATAAATAGGGATAAACTTGACCCAAAGACTTGGAGTCCTATGCTGAAAGATTATTCAGGACCAGTCATATCATTGACAGTAAGAGATTTGCTGCGTTATACTCTTACTCAGAGTGACAACAATGCAAGCAACCTTATGTTTAAGGATATGGTTAATGTCGCTCAAACAGATAGTTTTATAGCCACACTCATCCCTCGTTCAAGTTTTCAGATAGCTTATACGGAAGAGGAAATGTCGGCTGACCATAACAAGGCTTACTCTAACTATACATCTCCTCTTGGTGCTGCAATGTTGATGAATCGTTTGTTTACTGAAGGTCTTATCGATGATGAGAAACAAAGTTTCATTAAGAATACGTTAAAAGAATGCAAAACAGGTGTAGATAGGATAGCAGCTCCACTTCTTGATAAAGAAGGGGTTGTTATAGCGCATAAGACAGGTTCAGGTAATGTTAATGAAAATGGCGTTCTTGCAGCTCACAATGATGTTGCCTATATATGTCTGCCTAATAATGTCAGCTATACCTTAGCGGTATTTGTTAAGGATTTCAAGGGAAATGAATCACAAGCGTCACAATATGTTGCGCATATATCAGCTGTAGTATATTCTTTATTAATGCAGACTTCGGTAAAATCTTAAACTGCACTTGCTTTGATAATTAATGATAAACAATCTAAAAGCACTCTGATCGTTATCGGAGTGCTTTTAGATTACTAATCAATTTGCTTCTATTACAATTTGAATCCTCTACTTTTTCTTTCTTCCTGTTGTGGCAGCCTTGTTCCGTATCTGAGCCTGTGCCATTGTTCCATGAACCAGTCGGCAATCGGCTTCCTGTTTATTGTCAGGTTCAGCCTGCTTTCATCGTCAGGGTCATTTTCCACCCTTAAAATATCATCCTTTATATCAAAGTTCCGTCTGTGTTGCTCGGAATAGATTTTACCGCTACATTTCAGGGCTTCTTTCTTGACCAAAAGACTTTCAGTCATTTCTTTAGTGAACCCCAGCATGGCACAGAACTTTTCCATGCGTAGCATTTCCCTGAACATCGGGAACCATCTGAAAGCCTTGTCTATGATTCTGGCGAGCCGTGACAGTTCTTTTTCCTTCATGTCAAGTTCCTGTCTGTGCATTTCCTTGAGATTGTGGATTTGCGTATCATGCTGTTTCTGCATCTGCTGTATCTGGCTCTGTAATTTTTCAATATTGGTGTTCCGTTTTGAAACCTCGTCTTGCAGTTTCTCGTTGGCATGTTCCAGTTCTTTCAGTTTTCCGCTTCCGAAAAGAGAAGCAACTCCGCTTGTTATGGCTGTCGCTGCCGTGGTGGCTGTCTTCTTTAGCTTGTCAGTGCGTATTTCTGATTTTACCTGTTTCAGTTCCTGCTCGGCAAGATTTATCTGTTCTTCTTTGTGCCGTTTGGCTGCATCCATGCGTTGCAGTTCGGCTTTCTGTTTCTCAATGATAAAGTCGTTCCGGTCCAGATGCTCCTTACCCGTGACAGCCTTTGACTGCCCACGCTCCATCAGCAGGATGTCTGATGCAAGGGTCTGCATCTGCATCATGTCATCGTCATTGAGCTTTCGGCTCTTTCCGGTTTCGTGGTTCATCCAGTCGAAAACGATATGGGCATGATAGTTCGGCTTGAACCATCTGTCCCCGACCTTGAAGCTTTCCTTGTCTTCTGCTTCCGGCTGACCGTTCAGCCAATGCCCTTCGTCCTTGTGCAGGAAGATTTGCAGCGGTGTGATTCCCCAGCGTCTTTGACATTCTTCACCGAATTTACGCACGTCTGCCAGTGTGGTGTCTGACCTGACAAGCAGCACTCCTTCACGTATGGGTGAGCATCCAGCAATTTTGATTATTTTGCCGTTCTTGCCTTTGCGCTCCCGTTCCTTTTCCTGCATGGCACGTCCGGTCTTTTCCTTTACCATCTGTCTGATATTGTCATAATGCGTCCGCAAATCCGGACTTCCGAAGTCGGGATTTATCCACTGCTCGTTGTCGGTGGAGAGTTCAGAAACCACATAGATTCTGGACTCTCCGATGTGGCGCATGTATTCGGCAGTCCTTTTGTTGTGAGCCTCGCTCGATGCGATGTTGCAGGGCTTGATATGTATGCTTGATTTTGTTGCCATAGATACTTGTTTTTTGTTTTGTACTTTATTGTTTGCTTTTCCGCTGTCCGTAAACGCATGGGGTTCTTAGGGGTGCAACCCATAAGCGGAGATTGCAAAGAGAGGGTCACTCTTTGCTCTGGGTTCTCAGGGGAGAAACGCCCTGAGTGGGTTATTAGGGTAAAACCCTAATCCCCTCGGGAGAGCCCACAACTACGTAAGCGAAGCGTGTAGTTATAGTGGGCTATAACCGAAAGCCTCCCGGTTTATTGGGCGGTGTCTTCACTTTGATGGATTGAGCTTGTTTCTTTGTCTCTGTCCGTTTTTGCAGGTATTCGTTCAAATCCTTGCATCCGCTGTAAATGTGTGAAGCGTCACGTATATGTCTGGTATTGTCATACTCCTTTCTGATTTGCTGCAGGGCTTCCATTCCTGCACGGTCATTGTCAAGGAAACAGTGGATGCGTTCATAGCTGCCCAGCGGATAGAGTGCCTTGGAAACATTGGCAACAGAGTTCAGAACCATGTAGTCCTGTCTGTCGAAATCGGGGAATTGCGGACAGCTTTCAAGCCTCAGTGTCAGAAAGGAAAGGTAGTCCATGAACCCCTCAAAAACGTAACATGCTTTTCTCGGTTCTCCCGATTGTCTGATATGTGATATTTCCTTCGGTGCGATGCAGCCCTTGAAATATCGGTTGCGGATTTCATATCCGCCCGATATGTTCGGAAAGGCAATGGCAAAATACCGTTTGCCGTTGTTGGTGAAGTGTGCCTCACGGCATTCTCTTTTCGCCAGTGCCGTATTTATCCCCCTTTCCTGCAGGTAAGAGAGCAGGGCAGGAGAAGACAGCTGCACGATGTCAAGCTTCTGGAAACTCGGCTCGGTGGCAGACTGCCTGCGAAAAGAGAAAGACACGGGACGGACATGCGGTGTCTGTTCCTCTATGCGTTTCAGGATATACGGAACACTCTCCGTTGCGTAGAGGTGTGCCGCCAGTGCGATGATGTTGCCGCCCTTTCCCAGACCGAAGTCGAACCATTGCTCACGCTCGGTGTTTACCTTGAATGAGGGCTCGTTCTCTTCCCTGAACGGGGATTTGTACCAGAGGTTTACCCCCTGCTGCTTTACTGGGGAATACCCCAGACTGTGCAGATAGTCTGCGATTCTTATCTTTTTTGCTTCTTCTGTTGTCATTTTCGTACGGTTTTGTGATGAGTGAAAAAACGATGATTTGATGAATTTTGCTTGTAATAAGCTGTTATACAGAACGGTAACGCTTCATCATTTTTTCATCAGACTGCTTGCCAAAAAAGAAATGATGATTTCTCTTTTCATCAGCATTATATTCCGATGAATGAATGATGAGTTTATATTGCACTGTAATACAATGTATTATATGCCGTATTCATCATTTCATCAAAATAATCATATAGCGGTCAGCTGTTCCTTGGTTATCGTGTAGAACCTTCCTATTTTCCTTTTCGTCTCGTAGTGGCAGTCACGGTGGGGAGCAATCTCATAGGCGGTGTAGGAAAGCGAGTTCGGTGCGGAAGTCAGCTTCCATACTTCCTGAACCACTTTCCGCACCTGATATTTCTCTGCCTTTACCTGCGAATAGATAAGCAGTGTCATGAGGTCGTTCAGGCAGAATGATACGCTTTCCACATCCATGTTTGACATGATGTCAAGGAACAGTTCAGCCATTTCTATCTCCAGACGGTTGCGGTTGCTCCGGATGATTTTCTGCAGGGCTGCCGTATGTGTCAGCTTCGGGTTGAACCACATACGGCTTTCCTTTTCCGTTGAAAGCTCCCTTTGCGTCAGGAAGAACAGGAAGGCGGGGATTTCCTCTTTCAGCTTTTGCAGGAAATTTGTGTCATCGTTCTGCAGCGGATTTATCTTCCTTACCCAGTATCGTGTTTCCCCTGCGTCTATGATTACAGGCAGGTACTCGTTGTTTGAACACAATACGAACTTGGCGAAGAAGGCTATTTCCGTGCGGTCTTTCCCTTTGGCTTCCACCTTGTAATTGAAAGTGGTGCTCAGGTTTTTCAACCGCTCGCTGTCTTCCCTGCGGTTGAGCAGCACCTCGTCCACGACAATGAGCAGCTTTCCGGCCCAGTCGGAATTGAACTGGCTCCGGAAATCCTCGTTGGTGTTGAATGTCACGTTATCCCCGAATACGGCTTTCAGGAAATTAAGAAATGTACTCTTGCCCGTGTTCCTCTCTTCCGATACCAGCAGGAGTATGGGAAGTTTCTGCAACGGCTGCAGGAACAGCAGTTGCAGATAGTCCAGTCCCAGATTGTACTGCTCACCGAAAATGTGTAGCACCAGAGAACGTATGTTCGGGAAATCTCCTATCTGCGGAGTATGCTCTATCGGTTCGTACAGATTCAGAAAACCGTCAATTTCCTTCCGGTAGTTCAGATGGTCGGGAACGGTACAGAATCCGTCATACTTCGGGACGGTCGCAAGATAGTTTTTCCCGTAGTCCTGCCTGAGTGTGCTGTTGTTCCATATCACACGTCTTTTCTCATACCCTCCGCTGGCGCAGGGCTGGTTTACGACCTTGTACAGTGTCGTTCCCACACGCATGTATTCTTCCTCTTTCATAGGCTCAGATTGAAGGATTGCGTTCACCCAGGATTTTCTGTATGTCCGACTGTCGGTATCTGACCTTGTTCCCCACCTTCACGGGTTTCAGATAGTTCTTCTTTGCCCAGTGCCAAAGGGTGGTGTCGCACACGTCGCACATTTTCTTCACTTCCTCCTTTGTGAGGTACTTTTCCTTTCTCGCTTCCGCAATGGCGGTGGAGAGTTCATGCTTGGCACGGCTTATCAGCTGGTTTGAAAACATGAGCAGGTCTTCGCCTGTCACTTCCAGTTTGATGTTGCCGTTTCCGCTTTGGATAATTGCCATCAGGTCTGTCATAGGCTTGTTGAAACTGCCGGTTGTAAAACTTCCCGTTTCGGCAGTATTATAAACGAAAAGCCACTACCCCGATTAGGATAGTGGCACAAATATATAACGAAAAATAATCGTAAATCAATGGATTTCAATGCGTTAAATTCGTAAAATCCAAAAACGAATTAAACGAGTTTCAAGCGGATAGATAAGCCTTCAATTCCTCTATGGCAACATGGTCTTCCCCGATGTCCTTTATCAGTTTTTTGCTGTCTCCGAAAGGTGTGGTAAGGTTCCTGTACGCTTTCTGTATTCCCCTTTCGTGTACGATGCTGAGGTCTGTGTATTGCTGTTGCAGTGCGTTCCGGAAAGTCTTTATGGGACAAGGTCGCATGAAACGGTATTCCACCAGTGCGATGTACAGACGTGCAATGTCCGTTTCGGTCGTATGCGTTTTCAGCCTTGTTCCGATTCTTTCCAGAATGACATCCCTGTTCTCTATCAGCAGCTCCGGCAGGGTGCGTGTGTCGGCTTTTCGTCCTGCGCTCTTGGGCTGTCCCTGCTGCAGGCTGTCCGTATCTTCCGTTTCGGTTTCTTCAATATCCTCTTCATCCTCAATAGACCATTCCACGAGGTTGTTTTCCTCAATGGCTTTCTGCTGCTTTCTGAAAGCCACCCAGTCTTCTTTGGTTCTCATGCCGCTGCTGATGCTCTTCTTGATGATGAACCTGACCATGTAGGAGACAAGCCATTTGTATAGTCTGGTAATACCTTTTCTTTTGGCCAGTTCCTCTCCCTGTTCCACCATGCACTCATAGCTCCGTCCGTAATACAGCCATGCGAGCATGGCAGGTATGATGCTCCGCCTTTTTGAATGATGGAACTCGTTTACAATCTTTTGGGCAAGGTCAGAATCCAGAAGCACATTCTCCAGTTCCTCGAAATCGGAGATTTTGTCGTCTCCGATCCGTCTGCGTGTCGCTTCCTTGTATCTCGGTACCAAGGTTGTGGCAACCTTGAAAACCTTAACAAATCCCTTGAACTCCTTGTCGTTCATTTCTTCCACGAAAGCCGCATATTCATCGGGGTGGCTGTCAAGCCACTCCCTTATCAGTCTTTTGAAATTGTCGTATTCCTGTTGTCCCATATAGGTTTAGTCTAAAAGTTTAACGAGGTCTTTCTTCATCTCTTCGTCAATATCCCTGTACCGTCTGAAAGCCTTGCTGCCTTCCTTGTGTCCCGACAGTGCCGAAACAAGATTCGGGTCTTTCACCTTCTTATAAATATTACCGATGAAGGTGCGTCTTGCAAGGTGGCTGCTTGCCACTTCATAAAGCGGTTTTTTGACTTCATCACGTGTCAACGGGTCTAATATAGTGACAATCCTGTCCACTCCTGAAAGTTTGAATATCTTTTTTATTGCCTCATTATATTTTTGTTCTGAAATGAATGGCAGCAGTTTTCCTTCATGGCCTTTATACCGTTCGAGAATTTCCTTTGCCTTGTCGTTTAACGGAACACGTACCGTTACAGGATTGCCCTCTTTGGTTTTCTTAGGTATGTATTCAATGGCTTCATTCACCACGTTCAGTTTGGTCATTCTGTACAGGTCGCTTACTCTGCATCCTATAAGTGTCTGGAAAATGAAGATGTCCCTCTGTATCTCCAGCTGTGGAGTGGCTGACAGGTCAGCATTGAAAATCCTGTCCCTTTCTTCAAGGTTGATATAAACAGGGGTTCCGTATTTGCACTCCTCTATCGGAAACTTGTCAAACGGTCTGTTGGCGGTCAGATTGTTGTCGAGGCACCACAGGAAGAATGTGCGTATTCTTGAAAAGCAGTCTATCAGAGTGTTTTTTCCACGTGGTTGCGGAGTTCTCTTTTCTGGAATGGCTTCATAAATGCTCGGGTACAATTCATAATATTGGTATTCGTTCTCGAAGAAGTCCCACATGTCCCGAAGAGTTTCGGGTGTGACGGTATCAACATCAAGAACAAATCCTTTTTGCCCTCTTTTTGTTTCCCGTACATACAGTTCATAACGCAATAAGGCTCTTTTTACCACCCTGAAATTCTTTTTCCTTACTTCCGATAACGGATGCTTTTCCAGAAAGCTGTCAAACAGCTCTCCGAAAGTCGGTTTGATGACAATCTCTTCCGGTGTGAAATACTTTTCAGGATGATAATATCTGTCTAAGGTCAGTTTCAGCCATTCTTTATCTACGGATTCTTTTTCCGTATGAAAGGATTTTTCCACATAGGTTTTCAGCTTTCGTATCTCTTCATTTATGCCAGTCCTTAAATCTTCGTTGCAGACAGCTTTTGTTTTTACGCACTCTGCTTTGTCATCCCACAGGTTGGGATTGATTGAAAGCTGGGTAGGAGCAACAGAATCAAGCTGTCTTCCATTTCTCAGACGGATATAAATAGTTGCGGTTGATTCGGTATCATACCGTTTGGCCGCTTTTTTAATGATGAAAGTTACTTTCATAGGCTTACAGGTTAAATATCTATCTGGATGCAAATATAGATATTTTCCCCACATTTTCCCCACATCTGCTAAATAATTTGCAATCGGATTAATTCGGATTAAAATTTAATATGATTGTAAATAGTTGATATATAGTTATATTGCTGTGTTTTTCTGCATTTTTCTTTTTACCCACATTTTCCCCACTTTAATTATTTCAAATGCGGGTCTGGGTACAAGTAAGAGCGGTTAAGTAGTTGATAATAAAACACTTAGCCGCTTTTCTTTTATTCAAATATCTAAATTTGACCTACTTTTGTGGGATCAACGTAAAAACCTGAGGGATTTTGTATT
>NZ_GL882608.1 GCF_000195635.1 Bacteroides fluxus YIT 12057
AGAGAAAAAACACAGTTCGCTTCACTAACGCTGACTGGTCAAAGGATACCCTGTTCAGATATGATTTTTTTAAGAATAGATACACTTACGGTAGAGAAGTCTGACTTATCATAGACATCCACAAGATAAACACGACCTTCACTCTCCGATGCACAAATCGTGTATGTGATAACACGTGCTCCCCCAGACTTACCCTTTCCCTTAGAAACAATGGCAAGTCTTATTTTACGGATACCTGGGCTCAGTTCATCCCCCTGCATGGGGTTCTTTTCCAATGACTCGATAAAATCCTTCATGTCAGCCTTAAAAGACTTATACCTTTTTGCAAGGATTTTCGCTTCCCTCTCAAAATGTGGGGTGGTCTTTACTTCAAAGCTCATCAAGAAATGCGTTTGCGCTCTTGGCTGGCTGCTCACCAGCTTCGATTCGTTTCACTTCATTCAAGCCCTCTCTTATTCGAGTGGCTATTTTTTCTTCTACGGACACTGGCACCAATTTAAAATCACCGATACGTGAAGTCAGAAAGACGGATTCTCCCTGAATAGCACGAAGAAGGGTCGCTGTCTGATTCGTCCGAAATTTGCTCAATGGAATTACTTGCATATATCTTAAACTTTTTGATTGTGATACAAATGTAACCATTGTCACCGATATTGTAACCAAATTAATATATTTTAACACGCAAAAAAAGCTTCAATAACCGCACAATCCCCCAACCCCCTTACGAGGGGGCTTTGTCTTTGTTTTCCCTATTGTTCTTCATCCGTTTTTCCGAAAGTTGAGAAGCAATCTCAACCTTACGAGCCTGTTTCTATCTTAACATCGACTATCTATGTCCTATCCTCGCGCGCGCGCATTATGCGAGAAAAACACCCTCTAAGTACGAGATAAAGAATACTCAAGTACGAGATAAAGAATAAAAATTAACACTCTAAAAACGAGGTAAAGAATAAACAGTACGAGTTTCATTTGTTAAACTCGTACTTAATTTATATCTTTGCAGAAAACCATAAAAGCACACTTATGAAACCAACAACTTACATTGATTGGGACGGTCTGAAAGATATTCCGTTCTTCTACTGCGATACAAAGGAAGATGAGGAAAACAAAGACTTCGACATATACTATCAAGGGAAACTGGTGCTGCATGACTACAACCATTGCGGACACTACCTCTACACAGCTGCTGTGCTGTTCAGCAGAATCAAGAATAAAACGGCAGACTGGGTGAACCTGCGCAACCTTTGGATTCTGCGTGATTGCGTGCGTGAGAACTATAATCACGGCATAGGGGTGGACGACATTATCTTTGGAGAGAATTTTGATGGCGAGAACCTCAATACACTCACACCGCTTACTAAGAAACGCTTCGATTATTTGTGTAAGCGGATTAAGGAACTTGACCCATACGCAACAATCTAAAAGAATACCTATGAGCGAAAACCTACCAAACAAAGCCATATTTCAGTCCTACATATGGACATGTGCCAAATACGATTTCAGTCCTTACGAAAAGCGTATCATATATCGTCTTATCGAATTTGCCCAACGATGGTTGGAAGGTATTAAAATCAAAGACCACATGCACAAGATTGAGCCGTCTGACTGTGGGGTGAACATCACCATGCCTGTAGCATCCATTCTTCGAGACGAAGATGACCACAACTATGCCAAGGCTAAAGCTGCATTCACATCGCTATCTAAGAAAGGGGCTGAATATGAAGATGATAAGATTTGGTTCTATACAGCCATCATCGAACACCCTAAAATAGAAAAAGGCACAGGTATTGCTACCTTTCATGTCTATGACCCTATCTGGAGAGCCGCACTTGATTTTACGAAAGGGTTCAAGAAATACGAACTCATAACAGCCATGAAGTTTAAAAGCGTCTATGCCATGCGATTCTATGAGCTGATGTCCGGACAAACCAAACCTTTGTTTGTGTCGTTAGAGGGGTCTGACGGACTTCGCGAAAGGTTTTGCTTGCAAGGAAAGTACGAAAGAGTTAATGATTTCAAGAGATATGTTATCGATGCAGCTAAAAAAGAACTTGATGAATCCTCTCCATACTCCTTTGTCGCTAAGGAGGAAAAGGAAGGAAAGAAGGTCATTGGCTGGACCCTATTCCCTGTATTCTTTGAAGACAGAGAAGACCCTGCACTACAGGAACAGGCGCGCATGGCTAAAGTTACGGCACGGCTCCAGCTGGAGAACAACGTATATGACTACCTCAAATTCTCCTTTGACTTCAAGTCTGATGAAATCAACAAGAACAAGAAAACCCTTATCGAGGGGCAAAACCGCATCCCGGATTTCATAGGGTTCTTGGGAGAATTGAAGAAAGGCGCACGCTTTGCAAACAATCCCAAAGGGTATGTAATCAATGCCATCAAAATCAAACTGAAAGAAGTGTAATTCAACATAAAGCTATTACAAAAATGACAAAAGCAGACTTAGTACAAGAGATTTCAAAACAAACCGGGATAGACCGGGATGAAGTTTTAATGATAGTGGAAGCATTCATGGAAACTGTGAAATGCTCCCTGTCGATGGGGAAGGAAGTCTATCTCCGTGGCTTCGGCAGTTTCATCGTCAAAAGACGTGCTGAAAAGACCGGACGCAATATCGGTCAGAATACAACCCTGATTATTCCAGCTCATGATATTCCGGCTTTCAAACCGTCAAAAGAGTTCTCAAATAAAATCAAGAAAGAGGAATAAACAGATTTTTTGGGTATCTTTGCATACCCAAACGAAAAGTGGAAACTCTGGAAGCATTCCCGAGTATATTAAAAAGCCGGATCCAGCATACCCATGCTGTTCCGGCTTTCAATCATATCACTTTTAAGGTATGACTAATTAGTCTTTTTCTTCATTATACGGGTAAAATTCAACATATTCTTTAGACATGAGTGGGTCGTTCAATTCTCCTGTTCTGTCGTAGAATGAGAAGATTTTCTTATTCAGCTCTTTAATATCCCAATAATGACTACCACCAAAGTATAATACGCTAAAGTTAGGAGTGGCAAAAGACCATCTTCCACGAATCTCACCTTCTTTTTTGTTCCCATCTTTATCAATCTCTACATTAGTTCGTGTATATGTCCCATCTTTATCAAAATTCCAAATAGATTCCCAAGAGCTACCATCTTCATACTCTTTTTTCCCACCAGTCCAAGTTATATCACATATTAGTGCGATTATGCTTTCTTCTCCACTGCTATAATAACCCTGTTTCTCAACACAACAGGGAAGAAGCAGCATTTGTACAACCACTGCAAAAAAAACAATTATTCTTTTCATAATTAACATATTAAATCATGCAAATATAGAATTTTTTTTGTAGTTTTGGCTCTATAACCCCTTAAAAGAATATATATGAAAAAATTATTAACAACAACTTTTGCCATGTTGACTGGATTATTCCTTTTCTCATGTAGTAATGAAGAAATTACAGAACCAGTCGTTAGTAATACCGCAACAGATATGGAAATCCTATCCCGTTTTGTGGATGTGAATGAGTCTACTGGAGAGTATTTTATCAATGAGAACAAAAAGACAAGGGCTTTATCTTATGTAACCGGGTCCGATTGGAAAGATTTAGAAAAAGTCAGTCCTCTAAGCATTGAAAAATACAAGCAAGAATTACAAGCTTTAAACGCACAAGTAGCAGAAGCCATAGCTGACCCTAATGTCGCATATATGGTCTATTCTACAGGAAGTAAAACATTTGTAAGAAAAGTAAAAGAGAATGTTGACTTCGACTTTGATATATCTGAATATGCAGCACTTGGGACAAGAGCTCCACTTCCAACACTAAGCATTAATGGGGGTTCTCAAAGCACAACAGGTTCTTTTAAAGATGCCAGTCGTACCATCAACATGGAAGTAAGGTTAAACGCTTCGATTCAGTTCAATTATTATTTCTTTGAAGTATTAAGCCCTAATGCAAAACCTGACTATGACGATAACATAACTACACCAGAAAGTGTAGCTTTTAGCGGAACAGGACCACTATCAAACACAAGATTTGTTTGGACGGCTTATTGGGATGCCCAAGACCAAAATGACAAAATGTTTAAATGGGAATTCAAAGGAAAAGGCACAACCCCCTCTTTCGGATTTATAGCAGATTGTACATTCAGCAAATAATTATATTAGCGGACGCTCTAAAAAGCGCCCGCTTTTTTTATTTAGCATTTTGCTCCTGCTGAAAATATTCATAATACCTCTTGTAGTTATCCCTGTCCTTGGCTGCATCCACCCACAGATAACACATCAGACAGGCGAACAATAGGGAAAAAACAGCACAAAGGATTGAATACATGGAAACGTTCTTGTCCACATAGCTGCCATTTTTCATTCTGTTTCCCTGCCGTTCAAAGTCCGCCAATACGTTTTTTAGGCGATTTTCAGCACTTTCAAGGCTTCCCCTGTCTATTTCTACCTTTTTGGTTGTTGCATCCTCTATGCGCTTCGTATAAGCTTCTACACGCTTCAATTCTTGAAACACAAGTTCTACCGCAAGCTGCGGATTTACTTTGGGCGTGGTGTCCTTTCTCTTTCGGGGGCTGTACTGCCCCTGCTTATAGGTGTAATCCTCCGTCTTTGGGTTTGAGGGTGTTTCCATAATTCCTGCTGATTGAGTTATACTTCAATTTTTTCTGTGTCTTCTCGATATGGGCAAGCGTATAGCCTTTCCCTATCTCGCTTGCCTTGTATTCCGTTCCGCTCCGGGCTTTCACGTAGTAGCCGTTGAGTTTGCCTGTACTTGCCCGGGCTTCCCTTACCTTGAAGCCCAGTTTTCCGAGTTCCCGGCTGAATCCGGCAAGGTCAAACCCCTGCATCCGTATAAGAACATCATCCATAGCCTGTTTTATCTCTTCCCTGTTGGCTTTGCCTATATCCTTTGACTGTACCAAGTTCCGTTCTCTGGCTATACTGTTGGCAGCTTCCGTAGCTCTCTTCCCTATCCAGTTATCCTGGTATAGTTCTCCCGATAACGACACACGGTTTGCCAGTATATGCAGGTGGGCTTGCCTGCGGTTCTTCTCCGTTCCGCTGTGCTTCACAATGATGTACTGGTGGTTCATCAAACCCATGCGCTGCATGAAGTCATTACCGAGCTTCGCCCAGTCCGCATCGGTCATGCCTGCACTTTCTTCCACTGAAGGGCTGACCTCAAACCGAAGGCAGTTGTTCTTTACGTTCGGAAAATCAACAAAGTAAGGTTTCATCTCCTGCACCATATCTTCGCCTGTGCAGCCGAAAAGCTCATGGCGGTGTATCTCGGTGGCTGCTGCCTCTCCGTTTATCTCTTTGGCAAGGTCGTACTCCAGTGCTGCCGTGCCATGAGATATGCTCTTTCCTTTTGCTATCATCGTGAAAGTATCTTTTTAAGTTCATTGATTAGTGCCTGGTTCTCCTCGAACACTTCCCTGTACTGGCGCCCACCGAAGTAGTTGTTCAGACGCTGGAGTGTTCCTTTCAGTCGGGCTATCTCCCGAAACAGTTCCCTTTCTTCTTCCGTGTACCTCTCCTTGGGTCGTCCGCCCAGTGCGAGTGTACGGCAGTACTCCGATATGCTGATGCCGCATCGGGCTGCCTGTTCCGCAAGTGCCGCCTTTTCAAGTGCGGTGCAGCGGAATGTTATCTTCTCCGTTCGATTTACTTTCATGTCGCAAAGGTAATCTTAAAATCCTTTTGAGCAAAGCGAGAAAGGCAAGAATGTCCGACAAGGACACTTCTTGCTATATATACATTCCGCATGGGAATACACACAGCGCTAACACACTGCATAGCCACACACTTTTTTTTCTTTTTCCCTGCCATTTCCACAACGGAACACGGAGAGCGGTCAAGGGCTTCGGAGTGTGGAGTTACCTTTGCAGACCGAAAAGAGAAAAAACACAGTTCGCTTCACTAACGCTGA
>NZ_GL882609.1 GCF_000195635.1 Bacteroides fluxus YIT 12057
TTATCAACTTAAATTAATTCCGCCAACGGGTTATCACTTATTGTTACCATCCTCTTTGCGTTGTGCATTGAGGCTGGCATCTTTATGCTTATTGCCCACTGGTGGGGCATGACTGCGGCCATTACCGTGATAGCCATTGAATGTGTGTTAGCCTTATGGACAGTTTACGAAATGAGACATGCGAGTGATGAACCAGTTGATGAATAACATTGCAGGCTGTGGTTAGAACGAAAAAGGCTAAAAACAAAAGGACGGGTCGATGATTCGTCCTATTTTTGTGTCTTTTTGGTGGCAAAATGTAGCGATTTAGCAAAATAAACATAAATTCCAGTGATATTCAGCATGAAAATTCGCCCATTTAAGTGAAAATGTGTAATTTTGCAACGCAAAATTGTGCCTAAGCATTTGCATCAAAACAACAATAGTTCAATCGAGGCTGATATGAAAGTAGAGATTAACAAGAAACGTTTAGAATACCTGCTGGCATTATACAAGATGTCGGTGGATGACTTGTTGTCTCTTCTGAACAAAGGCAGGAAACGGATAACAGGAGCCGCAGACATCAGTGGAGATTCTATTGATTTGGGGGTGTTGAAGCGTATAGGTGAGATATTCGACAAAGAAGTCAGTTTCTTTCAAGACTATTCTAAGTTGTCAACCAATGCAAGCAGCAGTATCTTCTTCCGCAAGACCTCATTCGGAACAGAGCTGAACTTGGAGTCGATCCGTACTGTAAACCGATTCGAGAGTCTGAAAAACGCTTTGGATGCATACAACAAACTGTCGCAACTGGATGTGAAGTTTGACATAGAACACTACACCCTACAAGATGACCCTAAGACAGTAGCCGTACGTGCAAGAGATTTTTTTTATCCCGGGGAAACTGTCAATCATAGGCAGTTTCTTGTGAAGATGATAGAAAAAATCGCCGATCATGGCATTTTTGTCTTTGAATACATAGAGACATGGAACAAGAAAGAGAAAACCAACATTGACGGTTTTTACCTTAAGCCCAATGTGATAGTGCTTAAGCATCATAAGCATTACAAGCGAGAAATATTCACTCTGGCGCATGAATTGGGGCATTGTCTATTGGGGATTGAAGAAGTGGAGTCGGTGGACATGATGGACATCTCGGCACAGACTTCATACAGTGATGTCGAAAGATGGTGCAATGATTTTGCATATCAGTTCATTATGGGACAAGAAGCAGAAACACTTGCTAACATAGCATGTGTAGATTCCCGTAACGACTACTGCATTGACCTCTTCAAGGCTATCAGTGCACGGACGCACATTAGCCGTCTTGCCTTATATACAAGGATGTATATCGACAGGAAAATCAGCTATTCGAGCTACAGCAATGTCAAGAGTGAATTGGCAGAGGAATACAGAAGAAGAGAGGAACAGGAAAAGTTGAAAAACTCTGAGAAGAGAGGCGGGCGAACACCAAAGCCCATCATTTCTCCGCTATTCTTGAAAACCATGCAATATGCCTATTTCAATGGAGTGGTCAACGAGACCACTTTCTGTTCGAGACTCAATGTCAAACCAGCAAATTTTGAGAGGGAGTTATGGCGATAGTTGTTGATACATGCTCATTGGTGATGATTGCCAAGAATTATCTTCCCTTGGATAAGGACGGACAGTTGTACTCATTCCTGGAAGAGGCGTTCTCCCGCAAGGATTTGATGCTACTTGATGTGATTCTGGATGAATCAAAACGCACCTCCAAAGGAATTGCAGTTGAAAAGATGCCTTTCCTCAAAGACAAGAAATTGGTCATTCCGACAAAGGATCTATTTCCATGTGCCCCAGAGAGATTCAGCAACATGATAGACAACAATTTCTGTGTAAGACTGAAGAAGCAGGAACTGACTGAAGAAGAATACATAGAGCAAAAGGAAGAATACCTTAAAACAGGTGATGCTAAGATTATCATTTATGCACTGAATGTACGACACTCGGACGCTATCCATCTGGAAGAGATGCAAGTAATGACGGAGGAAACAAGGCAGCAGAATGACGGTAAGTTGTTCAAGAAACTTCCTTTGTTGTGTGAGCAGATAGGGATTGGAACACTAACCGTTTCAGAATATCTGCATAGAAACGGGTTCTTTATTGACAAATAGCATAGATATTAGTATCATCTTATGACATCTTTCACGAAATCATATTATATTCGTGAATAAAACACTTGTTTTTCAAGAATAGAAATTGTTGAGGATTAGATATTTAAGACATTATTGCAATGCGGAAGGGGGGATGTGAACGACAAAAGACAAGGCGTTCTATTAGAGTGGATGCTTGATAAGATTGAGAAGAATGGACGGGTCGATGGCTCGTCCTTTTTTTGTGTCTTTGAGTGTGAGGTGCAGGTGGGGACCAGTACTGCGACCACTGTTGCCTGTCAGCGCGATGATGATGCCGGGACGGACGTGGGTGCCTTTGGTGACGAGAGTTTGGGAGAGGTGGCAATAGCTGACGGTGAAGTCGCCGTGACGGAGGGTGACATAGAGGCCTGAACGTTTGTCCTTGCCTACCTTGATGACCTCGCCGTGCATCATGGCGTATGTGGGTTCGTAATTTGCCTTCAAATCAAGCCCGTTGTGTAGGGCTTTTCTTTTTGTAAATGGGTCTCTGCGGTAGCCGAAAGGGCTGGTGACAGAGATATGACGGAGTGGACTGACAAGTGCCGTGTGGCGGTCGGTCTGCTCCGTTTGGGTTTGTAATGGGGCAAAGGCAAGAGAGTCTCGCCGCTGATGCGGCGAGCACGGAGGCAGTTGTTCGGATGTTGCGGACTGCGTCGTTTTTGGCACAGCCTTGCGGTGTACCTTAGTCTGTGTGACGGTATTGAACTGAGCGCATACTGTTGCTGATGAACAGAATATTGCTGCTATTGTGATGAGTAGAAATCGTTTCATGGTGCAAAAGTAACAAGCAATTCTTTGACTGGCATAAAGAACAAAGGGAAGACAAGAAGATTGTAACATAATATAGCAATCGAGTTTGATTTTTGAGCAGAAATCAAACTCAAATAATAATAATCGTCAAAAATAACACGCATTATCTTATGCAATTCTGCTTGTCTCTGAATAGGTATATAACTTTGCATGAGTTTAATTTCAAATTCAAAGTTAAAGTATGAAGCAAGTACGATTTGAAGAGAGCGAGGTGCCTTATCAGACACTGGCTCGTTTTGGTCTCACACAAGAGAAGATTGAAGACCTGCCCATGTGGGCGTTGGAAGATATTGGTCAGGGACGACGTTCACCGTTGCTGCCCATTCAGGTGAATAATGATGAGGGCGAGACATTGAAGAGCCGCACCCGATTTGCGTTGGTCCGTATGGAGGACGGCAAGGTGGATGTGGTCTTCTATCCGCAGTTGGAGAAATCACCATTGGAGGCTTTTACTCAGGAACAGCAGGAGGACTTGCTGGCTGGAAAGGCTATCCTTGCCGATGTTAAGGATGCTGATGGCAGGAGCAGCAAGGCTTTCGTGCAGATTGACACGGAGACCAATCAGGTGATGTCGGTACCTACGCCTGTCATCGGGCGCAACTTGGAGGTGCTGAAGGATGAACTGAAACTGAGTTCGGCAGAACTGACCGTGATGCAGAAGGGTGAGCCGCTCACGCTCATCATGGAGGACGAACAGGTGACGGTGGGTATTGACCTGAACGATAAGACCGGCATAAGGATTAATCAAGGCGACAGTCAGAAGTGGAAGGAGAACACCAAGCGAGAGTGGGACAAATACACCTTCGGGTGCTATGGCTGTTGGGTAATGGGCGATGACGGTAATCTTGACTATGTGCCTGAAGAGGAATACACGGAAGAACTTTGGAATGAGCAGAAGAAGAATGGAGAGCGCAACCGCGCCTCTTTTTCCATGCACAAATAATCTACACATAATATAATAAGTATATGGCATCAAATAAATATTATCCAGAGGATGTGCTCGTCGAGAAGATACAGAGCGGCGAGTACGGTTGGTTGGAGTATGTCAACCATCATTCTGCTGAATGGCAGGAAGAATATGAGAGCTATTGTCTGAACAACGGACTCTGCATTTGTGAAGAGAGTGCGGAGCAGTTTGTCCATCACAAAGATGAGGAACTGGAGAAGGCAATAGAGAACGGTGAAGCATGATAAATGAAGAGTGAAGAATGAAGAGTGAAGAATAAGTATGGCGATAAGAAAGAATACGAATCCCCAACAGATGGACCTGCAACCAGAGATGCGTGACTTGCTCATGCGCAATGGTATGCAGGCTCATGTGGTGAGTAATGGCAGCGGCTATCAGCTTGTGGTGCAAGGGCATGACAGTCCGCTGCTTACCTATAACATCACCGAGAAGCAGATGTTGGCTCTGACCGACTGGGGTACGAATCATGCCAACAAGTTAGCCTACAATACCTTTACGGGCATTGTGGGCAACGACTTCTATATGCCCAAGAACTTCGTTCATGCACGCAATGCCAACGGTCGTGTAGCTATGGGGCTGCACGGCTATCGTGTTGGTATCGGCGAGTATGGACGGATGGGGCGCATCGATATGCCACCACCCTTTTTAGGTTGGACACCACGCAGTCAGGAGGGATTCCATCTTCGCAGAGTTGGAGGACGATTGTTCTTCCCCGAAGCCCCGATTGTGCCTGAACGTTGGGACGGCAGAATGAAGCCTGGCGAATTGCAGAGCGGCGGTTATGGGTTCTATTATAAGGGACAGCAACAGAGTTATAGCCCTCAGCAACAGGATGTGCTGAAAGATTTGGAGGGAATCATAATGCCTTCCATCAGCCGCACGAGAAGCACGGAGCCAGCCAAGCCTTATAAGGAACTGATTACCTCGCCTGTCTATTTCACCAATGAGAAGTGGCAGGAGTGTCTGGCATCGCATGGCATCATCATTGATGAGAATGCGAAGACGCTGACCATTCAGTCGAACAGCGTCAATGCCGACATGGTGTATGACCTGACAGATGAGGAACTGAAGAAACTCACCTCCAACTCCATCAAGGAAGTGCCCGTCGTTCAACGCTTGGAACTGCTGAATGGCATCATCAAGGACGACTTTGCTGACAAAATCCTGATGGACACACTGAATAGCAAGGAGCGCATCGACCTGCATCTGCATCCCGAACTTGAACAGGAGTTGCAGCAGCGTCAGCAACAAGACGAGGAACGGTTGCTTCCGTTGGAAGAGGACGAGACTGTCAGACGTGACGTGTTGCAAGGCGATGCCATGGTGAGAGGTGAAGACCTTGCCTTGATTAATGAGAACAAGGGTTGGTATCGTGAGGGAGCGCATGGGCGTGAAGTGAAAGTCGGTGACATCATGGTGGAGAAAGTGCCTCCGATGGAGGGAGATAAGAAAGGCGAAGATAAGTATCGCATGACCGCCATTATCAATGGAGAAGCCATCACGCACGAAATCAAGCAGAAGGACTACGACAAGTTCTTGGCGGTGGATGACTACCATCGCATGAAACTCTTCTCCAAGGTTTTCAGTGAAGTGGATATGAAGACACGCCCCGAAACCAACGCCGGACTGGGCACGAAGATATTGGCGGCTCTGACGGCAGGAGCAGTCGTTACAGCAGAGGTGGCGCATGACATAAGCCACCATCATCACCATCCAGCCCCGGAGTTCTATGCAGAGCATCATGGCGGTCCACGTCCTTACTTCAAACCGGGAGTGGATTCGCCACAGGAGATTGCGGCAAGGTACTTTGAGGCAGAAGCAAATCATGTTGCCACGGAGATAAGGAGAGGATATTAACAATGTATAATTTACAATTTATAATTTATAATGAGTAGTGAACTGACATACGATGACTTTCTGGACAGGTTGAGCATACAGGAAGTACTGGTGGACGCAGGGTATCATCTGAACAAGAGAGATGGCTTGCGTTATCCGTCGTATGTGCGTACTGACAGTGAGGGCAGACGGGTGCGTGGTGATAAGTTCATTGTCACGCAGAATGGGAAATGTTGCTTCCAACCACCGCAGCAGAAGGTGTATAATGTCATTTCGTTCATCAAGGAGCATCCAGAAATGTTTTCAGAGAACAAGGTGGGAATGTCTCCTGACCGACTCGTCAACCTCGTCTGCAACCGACTGCTCAACCAACCCATAGAGGACAGACCATCGAAGATTACAGAACCAAGAAAGGACGGAAAGCCATTCAACCTGAATGACTACGACATCCACAAGTTCAATCCGCAGGACAGGGAAACGCAGAAAAGGTTTTATCCCTATTTTAAGTTCCGAGGCATCGACCTCTATACGCAGTATGCTTTTCATCGGCATTTCTGTCTGGCTACTAAGCATCGGACGGATGGACTTACCTTTGCCAACCTTGCCTTTCCGCTTGTACTGCCCAAGACACCCGACAAGACTGTGGGCTTTGAGGAACGAGGACGACCGAAGATGGACGGTAGCGGCGGTTACAAGGGCAAGGCAGAAGGAAGCAACAGCAGTGAAGGACTGTGGATTGCCAACCTCACGGGCGAGCCGTTGGATAAAGCAAGCGAAATTGTATGGTTTGAGAGTGCCTACGATGCCATGGCAGAGTATCAGATAAATCCTGTAAAGATGGTGTATGTATCTACGGGCGGCACACCCACCGAGGGACAGATGCGAGGACTTCTGTCCGTTACTCCCAACGCACGGCACTATTTGGGTTTTGACAAGGACGATGCAGGGCGGCAGTTTGTTGCAAACTTCAGGAAGGTGGCAGCAGAGATGGGCTTCCGTCACGAGCATGTGCAAGCCTATCATCCATTGGGTTGCTACAAGGACTGGAACGATGCGCTGCTCAACAAGAAATCAGCAGAACTGATTGCCAAGGGCGAACCAGATACCTTCGACTATGCCGAGTTTATCGCAGCCGGCAAGGCAGAGAAACAAAGGGAAAAAGAAGAAAAGAACACATATCATAGAAGCGTATGAGACAAGAAGATAATAGCATCATCACCTTGTGCCCCAGCATCGGACAGTTTTTCATCAACGAACTGCCTCTGTTGCTGTTGTGCGTGGCAATGCTCCTAATCGGAGGATTGCCCGGTTGTGCATATAGTACCCTGTTGCTTGTCTTCAGCCTCCTGTTCTCCCTCTGTTTACTCTACCGATTCATCTATCTGAGGAGTATCCGCTACCATATCGGGAGCGAGCAACTCATCTGTGAGCACGGAGTGTTTCAGCGGAGCGTGAACTACATGGAGTTGTACCGAGTGGTGGACTTTGCCGAGCATCAGACATTGATACAACAGTTATGCGGACTGAAAAGCGTGACCGTGTTGTCGATGGATAGAACGACACCGAAACTGGAAATGACCGGCATCAGCAACAGCTATGACGTGGTGAGTGTGATACGAACAAGAGTAGAAACGAACAAACGAAGAAAGGGCGTATATGAGATTACGAATAGATAAGATTTGGTTCATTGTCGTGGCATTGGTACTGAGCGTGCCGTCAGCCCATGCACAGATTGTGACTGCCAACCCTTTGGAATGGATGGCATTAGCAGAGGGCAACGAAGCCATCAACGGTGAGATAGAGAAGGAAATCAAAGGTCAGACCAAGACTGCCCTGTTGCAGAATACCATCGCCGCAGAGTTCACCAAGATACACGAATGGGAGAAGAAGTACAACAGTTATCTGAAAACCGCCAGTGGTTATGCCTCTTCCCTCAAAGCCTGTACCTATCTGTACGACGATGGAGTGAAGATATTCATCACCTTGTGTAAGATGCGCAAGGCCATCAACAATAATCCGCAAGGCATCGTTGCCACCCTCTCGATGAACAACCTGTATATGGAGACCGCCACGGAATTGGTGTCCGTCTTCACACTGCTGAAAGATGCAGTCGCCAAAGGAGGCAAAGAGAACATGCTGACTGGTGCGGAAAGGAGCAAGACGCTGTGGGCACTGAACGACAAGCTGAGTGCCTTCAGCAAGAAGCTGCATCGTCTTTATCTGTCTATACGATATTACACCATGACCGATGTGTGGAACGGCGTGACGGCAGGGATGATAGACCGAAGCAATGGAGAGATAGCCACCCAAGCCCTTAGCAGATGGCGCAGAGCAGGACGTATGACCATCAGTGATTAACGATAAAGGAATCAGTCATGAAGTATTTCATATCAATTGCCATTTTTATGTTTATATCATCTTTTGCAGGAGTGCGGGCGCAGAACGACCCGACTCTTGCGGGGATGATTCTGATGTACACCAACAAGGCGGAGAAAGAACTGAAGAATCAGGAGAAAGTGATGCTGCTACAATCCACCGGCCATATCTGGACCAAGGAGGAAGTGGAAGCCACTACCGACCTGCAGCGGGAGTTCAACAACTATCTGGACTCCTTCCGTTCCATCGTCAGCTATGCCGCACAGATATATGGTTTCTATCACGAGATAGGTCAGTTGGTGGACAATATGGGTGGATTGGTGGCGCAGTTGGATGCCCATCCTGCCAACGGACTTGCCGTAGCCCTGTCAGCCAAGCGCAACAAGATATACCGCGAGCTGATTATGAACAGCATCGAGATAGTTAATGACATACGCACGGTATGCCTGTCGGGCAACAAGATGACCGAGAAGGAGCGTGTGGAGATAGTCTTCGGCATCCGACCCAAACTGAAGAAGATGAACAAGCAGTTGAAGCGACTGACGAGGGCGGTGAAATACACCACCATGGGCGATGTTTGGATGGAGATAGACGAAGGGGCAAGACCCACCAAAGCGAACAAAGCCGAGATAGCAGCGGCTGCCAAGAGGCGGTGGAAGCAGGTGGGCAAGAACGTAAACTGATGGAGCAGCGAGAGCAGAGCCGAACTTGTTCGAGCTATGCCGAGTCGTGACAGAAGAAGACGAAGTCAAACCGTGATTAAAAAACGATAAGATATGGGATTTTGGAGTTCATTATTGAAATATGGTGGCAAGGCGGCACGAGGTACTGGCCATGTCATCGGAGTAACTGGAAAGACCTTAGGCAGTGCGGCACTCCACCCGCAACGCACCCTTATGGGAGCCGGCAAGGCTATGCAGACGGCCGCAGTGGGTAGTGCCGCAGGCTATGTGACATGGGAGAAGCTGACCACAGACAAGAGCGTGGCACGCATCGTAGGTGATGCTGTCATCGGCGAGAATGCCACGGAAGCGGTGGCACAAACCGCCAACGATGTGCAACGTCTGACGGGCAAGGCTGGTGAAGCCGTTGATGCGGTGAACACTGTAGCCGGAAAGATGGACACCCAGTTCAGCGGCATCAGTGATTTCTTTAGGAATATGTTCGGAGGCGTAGGATGCGACATGATAGGCAATCTCTTTGGCAATATCGGCAAGGGCAACGTGTCGGGTATGAGCATCGTCGGACTGGTGGCTGCCGCCTTCATGGTATTCGGACGCTTTGGTTGGATGAGCAAGATTGCGGGTGCCCTGCTTGGAGCGATGATCATCGGGAACAATTCTAAGGTGGCGCAAACTCTGCCTAACAGAGGCGGTACGTCTTCACATGGGCAGAACATGAAAGAAGCAGAGACCCAAAGCAGAGGGATGAAACGATAACCAATATACAGTGATATGAGATATACAGAAGAAATGATACTGCGCTCATCGAGCGGCTACTGTATGCCGTTTGAGGAGCCTATAAAGCAGGACGTGCAGATGTCCTTGGGTTACGGAGAGCAGAAAAATCCCGTGACGGGAGAAACATTCTTCCATCACGGCATAGACTTCTCAGTGAACCATTACCTGCTGTCGGCGGTGGCAACGGGAACCGTCTCTGCCATTGGGTCGGACGCGGAGCATGGCATCTACCAGACCATCCGCTACGGCAAATACGAAGTGACTTACAGGCATCTCTCCAATGTCTTCGCCAACTTCTCCCAAAGCGTCAAGGCCGGTCAGACCATCGCCATCAGTGGCGACCTGCTGCACATGGAGGTGAGGTTTGACGGAGAGGAAATCAATCCGTTGGAGTTCCTCACCATGCTCTACGGCAATATCAAGGCATTGGAGCACAATTCCCAAATGGGCATCAATGAACTGGACATGAACATCCCTTCACCCTACGACACCGACCGTCAGGAGATAGAGGCATTGATGCTCCGCTTCCTTCCCTCCTACTTCGAGGACCTTCAACAAGGAGCATACTCTCTGCCCGAACATACGGAGCAGTCGTTGAGAAACATCTTCTCGTTGGGAGCGAGCAAGCATTATTTCTACGAGACCATGCCGAGCATGGCTAATCCCTTGGGCATCGGCAACCGCTGTATGCCTTTGGCGACTAAGGTGCAGAACCTGCTCATTGCCGACTTTCTCAACTATCTTGCCATGCGACATCAGGTATATCTCTCCACGATGGACGAGGTGTTAAAAAAAAACTCCAAGAGCAAGCCCTGACGCATGACGGCATCATCGACCCTCTTGCCGACTTGGACGTGGATATCCAGAGCTTCGACATTCCGAGGATAGTGAGCGTCTATCCCGACCGGGCTGGCGTGAGATGGTGGACAAAGGCATGGTTCAATGGTAAGGAAGAGGGGGAACCCTCCGTGGAGATTGAGGAACGTATGGCCGTGCAGTTCATCCACTGCCAAGTGGACAAGGACGCATGGTTGGAGGAACACTATCCTAAGCAGATGGAGATATATCACAATGCCATCGAGCAGACAAAGGAACAGATATTACAGCAGTATAATATATAAACAAGGTATATGGCAGTTAAGAACAGTCAGCGATTCGCAGAGATAGAGCGTCTGATGGGCGACTACTTCGGGTGTCACCTTGCCCCCGTGATGGGCAGGGTGCAACGGGACTTGTCCAACAGACAGGCAGACGAGATGCGAGCCTACTCCAACAGTACGGCTGGCATCCTACGCTCATTGGCCACTGCCAATATGCCTGGTGATGACCCATACGCCACGCTGAAGATTACAGGCAAGTGGAACAGCAAGACCACCGAAGACTATCTGGCGATGTGCAAGGAGGCTATTGTCGGCAACAAGGATATGCAGCGTGACCTTGCCGTGATGGCTGAGGAATGGCGCAAGGCGGTGGTGACGGAGATAGGACGAGAGCGGTACGATGCACTCTCTAAACAACTCGGTTGTGATTTGGCATACGCCTATATCGATCACCGCATGGAGCAGCTGATGATAGAAAAAATGGTGAAAGACCGTATGCCAACATCTTCTGCCGACTATATCATCCGCAAGGCGGCACAAAGCAGTCTGTTCGGTCTGCCCTACGAACTGAACAAGTCACCCCTTGCCGCAGAGATAGAAGCCAAAGGAGAGGCAGCCTATAAGCCCTCTCGAACAGAGAAGGCAGCGGGATGGGCAGCCGGAGCGGGTGCCGATGTCGTGGCCATGGGAGGGATTGGCTCATGGGCAACCTTCGCCAAGTTTGTCGGTATCGATATGGTGATGAATGTCGGCATGGAGCACCTAAGCAAGAAAGGTAGCAGCCAAGAGGTCTGTGTCGAGGAGTGTATCAGCAAGGGAGTTTTCGGTACGGGCACCAACGTCTTCGCCTCATTCCGCAAACAGGCAAAAGTCATCAAGAACCACGAGAACAGCTATATCAAGGCTACCAACAGCCATTTCAAGAACAAGATTCCCACGAGCAATATCACTTTTATGGATTGGACGAAACAAACCGAGCAGACCTCTTTTCCTTGGAACAAAGGTACGTTCCTTGACCCTCAGAGAAACGAAGCAACCAAACGTACAGGCAAGTACAAGGATGTGCCCTTGATAGTTGCGCCTGGACAGGAAGACGAGTATCTGGAGGTTAAGGCGAGACTGGATGCAGAGGCTGAGAAGGAGAAGAAGGCAGAACCGAAAGAAACTCCTGATTCATCGACTGAAGAGGCAACACCATCTGTAGTCCAGCAGGAGGAAACAGCCTTACAAACAAACGAAAATGGATGGGACGGGCTGTTGCAGAGTTTTGGACTGAACGGCTTTTCAGACATCGGCAAGAACCTTGGTTATGTGTTGGCGATGCTGCCCGATGTACTGGTGGGACTGTTCACTGGCAAGACAAAATCGCTGAATATGGACAATAGCCTCCTTCCTTTGGCCTCTATCGTGGCTGGAATGTTCGTGAAGAATCCTATACTGAAGATGCTGTTGATGGGTATGGGAGGTGCCAATCTGCTCAACAAAGCGGGACATGAGGTGCTGGGCAGGAAACAGCAGGAAGGCATTGCACCTACAGTTAGTCCTGCTGCATCTCGCATTCAGTACCGCCAATATCCTGATGAACCACTCAATCCTCGTATCAGCAACCCGATGCTGCAAGGGCGGTGTCTCGTTGCCAACATTGACCATGTGCCTTGTACCATTCAACTGCCTGACAGTGTGATTGGGGCGCATCAGTCGGGGGCATTGCCGCTGAATACATTGGCTAACGCCATACTTGCCAAGAACGACCAGATGCGACAGATGGCAGCAATGCAGTACGAAGAGCAGGCACGGGAGAGCGTGGTGCGACCGAGGGGAATACAGTGAAGCCCGACAACAAAATTGTCGGGAACGGTGGCTTGGTAAGCCAATTATAGAATGTGATTGAGATAAACAAAAAGATAAAAGCATGAAAGAGAAATCAGAATTTGAGAAGCGGACGGCGGAGAAGCAGGTGTCGCTGCTCACTGAGGCACTGACGAGTGCGGTGGATGCCAAGGGACATTGGTTGAATGCAAGCGGCAAACTCTATCCGAAGCTCTATCCCAAGGGCTTTTCGGTCAGTCCGTTCAATGCCCTTGTCCTTGCCCTTGACTCCGATGCCAAGGGTTGCAAGAGCAATCTGTTTACGCAGTTCTCCGAAGCGAAGGCACGGGGTGAGAGCGTGAGGGAGCATGAGAAAGGTGTGCCGTTCCTGTATTACAATTGGAATAAGTACGTCAACCGCAACAATCCCGACGATGTCATCACCAAGGAGGCATACGCAGAACTGTCGGAACAGGACAAACAGCAGTACAAGGGAGTGAAAAACCGTGAGATCCGTGTGCTGTTCAATATCGACCAGACGCTACTGCCTATGGCTAACGAAACAGCCTACACTACGGCATTGAAGAAGGATGGCACGGTGGAGGATAGAGGTTATGGCGACAAGGAGGACAAGCAGCTGCATGGGTGCGTCAACGGATTCCTTCAGAAGATGAAGGACAACCTCGTGAATGTACGTCAGGACGGCACGGGTGTGGCGCACTACGACACCGAGAAGGATGTCATCTACCTGCCACGGCAGCGTGACTTCGAGCACTACAATGACTATGTACAGGAGATGATGCGTCAGTTGGTGTCTGCCACCGGTCATCAGCAGCGGTTGGCACGTGAGGGCATGGTCATGAAGAACGGCAAAGCCCCGTCGGAGGATGCCGTGAAGAAGGAACGACTCATCACTGAGATAGCTTCGGGCGTGAAGATGCTCGAACTGGGACTGCCTGCCCGTCTGTCAAAGGACAGCCTTAGCATGGTGGACTATTGGACGAGGGAACTGAAGGAAGACCCTTGTCTGATTGATGCCATCGAGAGTGAGGTGAACGGTGCGCTGAAGGTGTTGAAGAAAGCCGAACTGGGTGAAAAGGTGGAGTATGCCACCGACCAGCATCAGCGAGAGACGGCGCAGATACAGGTGCAGTTGCCCAACCACTACTTCGTAGCAGACGAAATCAAGCAGCATCCCAACGAGGAGCAGCGTACTGTGGTCATCGTGCGTGATGATGCCAGCAAGACCGCCGATGTGGTGCTGCCACAGGGTGCATCGTTGGAGGTGAACAACGAGATCAAGGGCATGAACAAGCAACGCTTCACCAATGCCTTGCAGAAAGAGGGTTATGACAACGTGCGTTTCTACAATCCCGACGGAGCCTTGGGCTTCCGTCCCGACGACAGTTATTTCGCCGACAAGAAAATCACGGTATCAAGACTGCGCAACTGGTCTATCGAAGACCTATCCTCGTTGGATGCTTCTGAGGCCGTAACCCACAGCCGTGACATCGGTTTCGACAATGTGCAGTTGGTAAAGGATGACAAGGAGCGGTGGGCATTGTACATCAAGCCCGAAGGTAAGGAGGGCTTTGCCGTCTATCCCGACAAAGGAGACCTCAATCATTTCTTCACCACCTTGAAGCAGTCGATGGACAACATCGAGCGTGTGCGTGAGGAACTGGCACAGAAGTATTATGCTATGGCAGAGGCGAAACCCGACCTGAAGGTGGACATCTTCGGAGGTAATGAGCAGGAGGTTGATTTGAACCGCATCCAGCGTGTGGCAGTATTCCGTGCCAAATCGGGCGAATGCCTGTGTGCAGCCACTATTGACGGCAAGAAGTTGCAGCCGAGAAGTGTCAGTCCGTCACAATGGCAACGATTGTGGGTGGCTCCTGACAGGGATTCCTACAAGCAGAACCTTGCCGCCTCGCTGTTTGCTGATGTATTGCAGAAAGACAACAATGTCGAGCAAAGTACACAAGAGAAGCAGGAAGAAGCGACGGAGGTGAAGCAAGCGGAGACGGCAATTGTCGATAAGCATGATGAACAGAAGGAAGTGGTACTTAAGGAAGATAAAAGCTCTGAACAAAGGGAAGAGAAGAAACAAGAGGAAAAGAAAGAAGAAAAGAAGGATGAAAAGGCTGTCAAGGCTGCTGTCTCTCCCCTTGTCCAACAATATCTTGACTTGAAGAAGAAGCATCCTGATGCCATTCTTTTGTTTCGCTGCGGTGACTTCTATGAGACCTACAAGGATGATGCGGTGAAGGCATCCAAAATATTGGGTATTACGCTGACAAAGAGCAATGGGCGCAAGGATGATGAAGGCAAGCCGTTGGCAATGGCAGGATTCCCATATCATGCCCTCGACACCTATCTGCCGAAGCTCATTCGTGCTGGTGAACGGGTGGCCATCTGTGACCAGTTGGAAATGCCGAAGCAGACAACATCATCGAAGCGTGGAATTACGGAGATGGTGTCACCTGGAAAAGAGACAGGAAAGCAGATGGCACAGGAAAGTCAAGAAACAGAACAACACACCAGTCTAAGGAGATAGGCTTATGGGAAAGAACGCAGCGTATGCCGCACAATATGCGGAGGAAGCCAAAGAACAGATGCGGATGTATGGGATTCCTGCCTCCGTCATCTTGGCGCAAGCCATACTGGAGAGCAGCAACGGACAGAGCCAACTGTCGCGCGAATGCAACAACCACTTTGGCATCAAGGCTACGGCATCGTGGTTGAAGAATGGCGGAGAGTATGGAGTCTATACGGATGATAGGCCCAACGAGAAATTCTGTAAGTACAAAAGCGTGGGTGACAGTTATGAGCATCACTCGCAGTTCCTGAAGCAGAACAAGCGTTATGCGCAGTGCTTCACGCTGTCGCCTGACGACTACAAGGGATGGACGAAGGGCATTGAGCGTGCCGGCTATGCCACGGGCGGCGGTTATGCTGCAAGTCTGCAGCGCATCATTGAAGCCAACGGACTGGACAAGTATGACAGTGAGGTGATGGCTGAGATGCGGGCAGAAGGTCGGTCGTTCGGGGTGGAGAATAATCCTCGTAGAGAAATGCCTGCTGCCCATGTACCGCAGTCTGCCGGGTATTCCTTTCCTGTGGAGCGAGAGGAGTTTCTCTTCATCACCTCGCCTTTCGGCAATCGCCAGGATCCGATGGATGCCACCAAGCAGCAGATGCACAAGGGCATTGACATCAAGACGAACCATGAGGCGGTGTTGGCCACGGAGAACGGCGGCAAGGTGGTGGCGGTGAACCATAATGCGAACACGGCAGGAGGGAAATCCGTCACCGTGGAATACAGCCGTGAGGATGGCAGCAAGGTGCAATGCTCCTACCTGCATCTGTCTGACATAGCAGTAAAGGTAGGTGACGTGGTTAATGCCAGTCAGAAGTTGGGGGTGTCGGGAAATACCGGCACCAGAACCACTGGCGAGCATCTGCATTTCGGAGTGAAGAGTGTATCGGCTGACGGCTCAAAAAGGGATATGGATCCAGCCGCTTATCTGGCAGAAATCGGACAGAAAGGCAACATCAAGCTACAGGCCCTGCATAACGGCAATGACCTGTTGGCAAAATACAAGAGCAATGCGCCACAGGAGCAGAAGGTTTCGTCGGAGGACTGGATGAAGAAAATCCTTTCCTCGGAGGACAGCGGCGTGGGCATTTCGGGAACGAATGACCCTATACTCGACATGGCGATGACCACCTTCATGTCGCTGATGATGTTGGCAGCGCAGATTGACAGCAATGATGAGGAACGACAAAAAGGACTTATCTCTGCCATGGCAGCCAACCGGCTCGTAGATTTGACCTCGCTTGTTCCAGGCATGAGGCAATGCACCATTACTGTGGGTGAGAACGGCAAGACTGTGCTTCATGCAGAGAGCGGTACGGTGAAGATTGACCGTGAACTGACCTCCTCGGAGATGAACCGCCTGTCGCTCATTTTGGGCAATGCCAATCTGTCGGAAGAAAGCAAACGGACGAAGATTGCGGGAATGGTGACAGGCATCGTGGCGACACAGCAGGCTTCGCAGAACTTCGAGCAAGGGATGGAGGCTGAGAGTCAACAACAAAATCTGCAAAGGAAATGAAAAGGATAGCAAGTCATCTGTGTACATTGCTGGTGGGTATGGTAGCTGTGGCAGGACACTTCATGCTTACCCAATGGCTTTTCGGTCAGACCGTGGCCATCATCTATCTCGGCTTCCAACTTATCATAGCAGCGTGGATAGTCTATGAACTGATACGTGCGCTAGTATATGATGATTGAAAAGAGATTATTGTCATTGCTAAGACATTTCACTTGGACGATGGATATGTATAATTCAAATAGTATCGAGCAATGATCAAATGTAATGTAACAGTGTGCGGAACGGTCAGCAAGGCTGCGACCTGCCGCACGAACAAGGAGGGCAAGGCATTCGTGAGCTTTGCCATGAACGTAGTCATTCCAGCGAAGAGCGGGATTAACAAGACCATCGAGGTGTCGGTCGTCAAAGATGGGACACTGACGGAGGTGGGCAGCTGCAACATCGGCGAACGCATTGAGGTAGCCGGTGTATTGGTACCAAGAAAATGGGGCGATGTCCTTTATTTCAACCTGTCGGCAAGCAGCATCAGCCACCAGCCTGACGAGGCAGAGGACTGCATCAAGGGCGTGATGGAGTTCCGCGGCAAGGTGGGCAAGAGCATTGAGGACAAGACGGACAAGAATGGTGTGCCGTACTGCCAGTTCTCCGCTTTCAGCGCAGAGAAAGTACAGGACGGATTTGAATACATCTGGGTAAGTTTCTTCCTATTCGATGGCAAATGCGAGGCATGGCTGCAACCAGGCGTGAAAGCGAACATCAAAGGGGCATTGTCTGTCAGTGTCTTCAATGACAAACTGGACTTCTCCTGCCGAGTGTCTGAAATGAGCGAATATGTTCCGCAGCCCTATAATGGTTAATTGACTATGGGAAAGCCTTATGCTAAGGAAGGTCCGAGTGCCGAAGACAAGGCACTCGACCTGTTTGCCGATATGATGATTGAGCGTATTCAGTCGCTGTCGGGCAAAGACGGATGGAAAAAGCCCTGGTTTACTGAAGGTGCGTTGCAATGGCCGAAAAACCTGAACGGACGAGAATATAATGGCATGAACGCTATGATGTTGCTCCTGCATTGCGAGAAGGAGGGTTACAAGATTCCTCGCTTCTGTACCTTCGACCGCATACAGCAGTTTAACAAAACTGGCAAGAAAGACGAGGAACAGAAGCCCCGTGTGTCAGTACTGAAAGGTGAGCATTCTTTCCCCGTGATGCTCACCACGTTTACGGTGGTCAATAAGGAAACAAAGGAACACATCAAGTGGGAGGACTACAAACTGCTCTCTCAGGAAGAGCGCGAAAAGTACAATGTATATCCAAAGCTTCAGACTTACCATGTCTTCAATGTGGCGCAGACCAACCTGAAGGAGGTCAGACCAGAGTTTTGGGAGAAACTGGAACAGGAATACTCGATGCCCAAGGTAGAGAAGGACGAGCAGTTTGCCTTTGAACCCGTGGATAGGATGATAGCGGACAACCGTTGGATATGTCCCATCAAACCGATGTTCGGTGATTCCGCCTATTTCTCCATCAGCAAGAATGAGATTGTGATGCCTGAGAAAAGGCAGTTCAAGGATGGGGAGTCTTTCTACTCGAACCTTTTCCACGAGATGGGACACTCCACGGGTGCGGAGGGACAGTTAGACCGCATCAAGCCCGCTACCTTCGGCTCGGCAGAGTATGCACGCGAGGAACTGGTGGCAGAACTGACGGCTGCGCTGACCGCTCAGCGGTATGGCATGACAAAGCATCTGAAAGGAGATTCGGCTGCCTATTTGAAGTCTTGGCTGGATTCGCTGAAGGAGTCGCCGCAGTTCATCAAGACCACGCTACTCGATGTGAAAAAAGCTACCTCAATGCTCACGCAGCATATCGACAAGATTGCTATGGAGATAGACCAGGAGAAAAAGGCTGAGCAGGAAAACGGGCAAGGGAAAAGTTATCTATCCATAGATGACGGCGACCATGCAGTCTTGGCATATAATGGTTCTGCTGTATATATCCAGCATCATGAGAAGGAGGACTCTGTAAAGATTGCTGTGCCGACGAGTAACGGTCTGGAAGTGAAACTCTCTGTTCCTTACGACCACGGCAAAGACCTTGACACCAATTATCAGGAGGCTTTTGCCCAGTACAAAAGCCTGACAGAGCCTTCACAATCGAAAGAAAACGTCTATTATGCCTCCATCGCCTATCTCCAATCAACGGATGACACATCGGAACTGGATAAGCTAAAGGAGAAAGGTGACTATCAAGGACTGCTGACGCTTGCCAAGGAATACTATGACGGGAACGGCATGGACGAGGAGCAGACCTACAGGAAGCCGTGCCAGAACAGAGGCGATGACCTGCTAATAGAGGACAAGGACTTTGCAGTGGTCTATAACGGGAGTGTCGGCGGTACGTATGAGGTGTTCCTGAAGCATACGGAGCAAGAAGTGCGTGACCATATCACTCGCTATGGCATAGGACGTGCCAGTGAGGACGTGAAGGCTGTGGCGAGGGAGATGACCGCCGAAGAGTTTTCGGAATTGGCGCAGCGAAAAATGCCGATATTCCAAATGCCGAATGGTGGTTTGCTGAACCTGCAATATAACAAGGATAAGGATAGCCTGGATGTGGGGACTGTGACCAATGCAGGACTCTCTGTGAAGCATACCTTCCCTTTCAGCCACAACCATTCTATGGACGCAAACATCAGCTCTGCGTATGAGCAACTGCTTGACATGGAGGAGTACCAGAAGGAAGAGGTACAAGAGGAGCACGTTGCCAAGTCCGCTTTCCGAAGATGAGAGTAGTATCGTAGTATATACTAATCGTAGGCTTTACTACTCATAGTAGGTACTAACAATAGTCAGCCGCAAGGAGTAATGTCCCTGCGGCTGATTTAATTTGGGGTCATTCCATATTATGAAGGAATGCTTGTAAATCCTCGTCTGGAATGCTCTTCAGTTTCACCGGCTTGAAGCCGTCCAACTGCTCCACTTGAAATATCTCGTCCACTCCATATTTGGAGCCATCCACCTTTACGCTCTCCATTTCATTGACGGAGGTATAGCCATACTCCGTTTCATGCAGACCGCATACGATGGTGAACAACGTGGTGTCGTTACCTTCCGGCTGTCCTTCAAGTACGAACCAACGGACGTGTCCGATGAAGAATATTGCCACACAAACGGCATCCTTGCCTTTGCCGTCCTGTGAATACAGAGGATAGGATTTCAGTATCTCCTCCAATACGGGTGTAATCAATCTGCTTGCCATAGTCAATCGTTGTTAAGTGTTCTGTAATACATTCTGTTCTCTACAAGGTGTTCGATGGCCTCTGCTGCCAATCGGCACACCCACTCGTCACGCTGGTCATAACGACCTTTTTGATAGTCGTTGGCAAGGCGTTCCAAGAAGGCAAACACCACCTTGCCCTTTTCGTTGATAAGATAGCGATGGTCATCTGCAAGGGCATTGCCTACCTTGGCGGCTGACCCCATCTGACCGTTTACGAACCGTGAGAAGCACTCGACAAATGCCTGCTCGTTTTCTGATAATCTGTGTAATTCCATACGCAAAGAAATTATTTGTTCAACTTGTTTTTCTTCCCTCCTTTTGAAGCCTTTCGGCTCCTCTTGTCGGGAACTGATTTTTCGTGCATCAAAAGACTGCGGAATGAGGGCGATAAGGCAAGAAAACAGACGGAGGAGTTAATGAAATACCCAAATCTTTGATTTGCGGAAAGCTGTCGTTCAGTCCTCTGCCTGTTAGCATGGCGGTACTTGACCATTCGCCCGGGCAGTAACTTTGCAAAGAAAAATGGGCATCGGCAAGTGGAATAGACACTACAAAACAGGAAAATCATTGATTTTTAGTGCATTTTTCTTTATTTCTTTCTTTGATTTAGGATAAAATATATAACTTTGCCTCCGAAAAAGTGTCACAAGTGACAGTTTTTCGTAAAATATGATAGTAAACAGATATAGATACATAGAACAGTTGAGCCGTTCAAAGAACAACGGGCTCATAAAGATAATCACAGGATTGCGACGTTCAGGCAAGTCGTTCCTTCTGAAGAAACTCTTTCATCAGCATCTATTGGATGAGGGCGTGAGAGAAGACCATATTCTCGTCATCGACATGGAGAGTAGGAAGAACAGAGAGTTCAAGAACCCGGACTACCTGTTGGACTGGGTGGAAAAGATGATGATTGACTATGAGACTTATTATATCATCATCGACGAGGTGCAGGAGGTGGAAGACTTTGTAGAGGTGCTCTCTTCCTTGTCAGTTACCGAAGGGGCGGATGTGTATGTCACAGGCTCCAACTCGCGTTTCCTGTCCTCTGACCTGGTGACGGAATTCCGAGGCAGAGGTGACGAGATACATGTGTGGCCACTATCCTTCAAGGAGTTCATGACGGTGTATGATGGTTCGAAAGAAGACGGTTGGGCTGAATACAGACTGTACGGAGGTTTGCCGCAACTACTTACACAGGTTGGGGATGAGAAGAAGGCTGATTTCCTGCGTCGCCTTTATCGCACGGTATATCTACGTGACATCTACGAGCGGAACAACATAGAACTGAGACCTGAATTTGAAGAATTGTCGAAGACCGTAGCATCCAGTATAGGAGCACCTGTCAATGCACTGAATATAGCCAATACGTTCAAGTCCGTAAGCAATGTGCAGAGCATAACCGACAAGACAGTGTCGGCTTATCTGGAATATATGCAGGATGCTTTCCTTATCGAAAAATCCGAAAGGTTCGACATCAAAGGACGGAAATACATAGGTTCGTTGTCCAAGTATTATTATCAGGACGTAGGTCTGAGGAATGCTATTCTGTCGTTCCGTCAGAGCGAGCCGACACATATCATGGAGAACGTCATCTACAATGAGATGCGTATGCGAGGATGGCTCGTGGATGTGGGTAACGTCTATCATCGAGTGAGGAATACGGAAGGAAAGCAGCAGAGGGTGACATTGGAAGTGGATTTTGTCTGCAACAAAGGGAGCGAGCGGATCTACATCCAGTCGGCGTGGCGTATGCCCGATGCAGAAAAGATGGAACAGGAGAAACGGTCGTTGCGTCTTGTAGATGACTCTTTCCGCAAACTGCTGATCGTGGGAGAACATACCAAGCAGTGGAGCGACGAAAACGGCATACAGATAATGAGTATATATGACTTCCTGCTTGACTGGTCAAGTACTGAGAAACACGGATAAAAAAAAGATATGCGCATAGAATATGCGTTAATACATATATGATTAAGGGAGGGCCTATCCATCACGGACAAGCCCTCCCTTTCTAAAATTTATCAATGAAAAAAAAGTTTTAGTGCTCTTGTTCGGAGCTGTATGTCTGGCTATAGATACAGCAGGATTCTGGTATGGCGGTTCGCCTCATTGGGCGAGTAATCGTCAATGCCGCCATCGAAAATCTGAGAGATGGTGCCATTTTCCATACCACGTTTCATCAGTTCCTCTGCAATGAATCTGGCACGGGAACGGCTGAGGTTATCATTGATGGCTTCACTGCCTGTGGCACTGTCGGCAGCGCCGATGACCTTAACTTTCAAGCCATATTTCTTGGCGATGCGTGCTACTTCGTCGAGATTGACGAGCTGTGACCTGTTGAGCAACCTGTCAGTGCCAAGTTCAAAGAAGAAATAGATGGGCGCACCTATGCAAGCCTTTCCTGAGTGGATGAGCGATAGGTAATCGTCTTCCGGCTCACCTTCAGCATTGCCATATTCTTCTGTACAAGAGGCGGACTCCATGACCTTTGTCTTTTGACCATTACCATACTTGTCTCTCATTCTTGCACGCAGCGAGTTGAGACCGCTGTAGTCGTTTCGAGGATAGCCATTTGTGACGGAAGAAGCGGCATCGTCAGAAAAGAGGTGGCCGTACTTGTCCAGAAGTCCCTCGATGGCAAGAATCTTGCGCAGCTGCTCCAGAGTCTGACAATCTCGATCGTGCTGGGCGTGATAGCGGCTGTTGCTGTCAGAAAGGGATGAGGCGTATGCCGAAAGCCATTCGTTCTGTGCGATGTACGGGCGAGCGTCTATCACTCGCTTCCAGCCAGTCTTGCCGATGCGGACAGAGAGGCCGAGGGATGCGGACAGCAGATGGTCGCCAAGGCGGTGTGCCTTGCCATAGCCGTCAAAATCCTGCATGGTGGTCATGTTGCCTATCTCTGCCGTAACAGCAATGCGTGGGGAGAGATGATACTGCCCCTGTATGCCGTAGGAAATGGCAAAGGGCTTGTGGGCATTCACCTTGTTGTGCAGCATACCCACGCCCACGTATGGAATGACACTCCATCTGGCAAGAGTGTGTACATCGTCCTTGTAGAGGTTGCCGAGGACATTCCACATGAAATCAGCACGCAGGTACTGGTAGTCCTGCGAGGAGTTGTTGCAGTCGTTGAACTGCATACCGCCATAGTTCAGACGACCGCCGACGGAAGGTGTGAACCATTTGCCGATCGACACGGAGAATGCCGGTTTCATGCGACCGAATAGGTCGTTGCATCCGAGCGGTTTGCCGAGGAAGACCGTAGTTCCTCCTGCCGCTTGGACAAACCAGTTGTCCGTCCATGGCGAAGCTACCAATGCCCCTTTCATGTAGGAAGGTTTAAGCGGACGAAGCATACCGTCTGCCGAAAGTCTGCATACAACGGTGGTGGTGTCCGCCGTGCGGTGATAGTCTTTGGCTTGCGCACCCAATGAAAGGGCGAAGCCAAGGGATAGAATAAGTATTTTTCTCATGTTGTTCAATTTAATCTGGTGAATACTATAACAGGTGATACGTGACAGTGCCGCTTATCGTTTCTTCCTTTTGCCGGAAGAGGGGCGCATCATGCGTGCAGCTTTCATCATGCAACGGCGTGCCCAAGCGCGTTCATCCTCGTCATCGTCACGTCCCCATTTGAGGTCGGACGAACTGCCGCCACCGCCATGACCTTCGGCAAAGGTGGTGGCATCATCGACGTAGCCGAGGAATAGAAGCGTGGCACAGTACATCACCTCCGTTCCATTCTCCGCAAAGGCCTGAAGCAGGGAACCGTCAAACACGTCCTTGCCCTCATTGGAAAGCCGTGCCACACGTTCGGAGAACTCGCTGACCATGTTTTCGAGAAGGGCATTTCTGAGAACGGTGTCCGCACCTTGTCGGATAGTATCGGAATATCTGTGTGCCTCCTGCCGCAACTCCTCCGTGCGCTCCTTCATGGCGGTCATCTCCTCACGCAGGGCATCGAGCTTGCGGTCAGCCTCTGAGAGCTTCTCCTGCTTGTCGTCCAGTTTCGACTGGATAGCGGACAGTTCCTGCTCCAGCTCTTGGACTTGCTGACGGAGAGCATCAGGATTGTCGTGACCTGCAAGAATCTGCCGATGCAATTCAGCAAGTGCCGCCTCCTTCTCAGCCTTCTCCTGCAAGAGGTTGTTGACCATTGAGGTGAGTCCTTTTACTCTCCGCTCTGCCAGACGGATGTCCGATTGGAGCGAGGCGAGTGTCCGCTGATGGGTGGCGACGGACTGCTCAATGGTGGTGCACTGTTCTGACAGCTGGCGGCGGTATTCTTCGGTGGTGCGGTGGCGTGCTCCCGTCTCTGAGACGGAAGTTCCGCGCTCCATGCCCCAACGCTTGTTGACATCGGCAAATTCGCTGTGCAGGGCTTTCATCCTGGCAGAAAACTCGTACTTGTCCTTTCCGGCGAATATCTGTTTGTATGCAAACTTGCCGTCCTTGATTGGCAAGAGGGTGCAGTGAACGTGCGGATTGGTTTCGTCCAAGTGTAAGATGAAAGCGACGATGTTCTCCTCACCGTATTTGTCCGCAACAAAGCGGTAAACATCCTTTGCCCATTCCTCAATGTCCTTGCATCGGGTTAGATGCGAATTGTCCGCTCCGTGAGTGAGATTCACCTTCTGGTCACCGAATGCCAATTCTGTCATACGTTCTCGTGAGCCTCCGAAGATGAAATTGACCACTGTGCGGAAGCGTGGCTCTGCCAGTCCCTCGTTGGGGTCTTTGATTCCACGGCTCCGCAGGATGTCTGCCATGCGCTCCGGGATGCTTCGGCTCTTGTCTATAGGACAAACCTTGCCGCCCCGAACCTCGAAGTTGAGCCGCTCACGGCTGCGGTCGTAGTTGCCTGTTGATTCAGCGGATCCCCAACCCTTTTCCGTCCAACGGCGTTGGTGCTCGTTGCTCTGTGCTGTGGTGATTCCCTTAGATGGTCGGAAATCCATAACCTGTTTTGGTGTTGCCATAACCTATTTCCTTTTATGTGTGTACAACTCTCCTGTCTCCAGCTTGCTGCTTGTAAGGACAGCCTCCCGATGGTCGGAGACCAAGAGGGGTATTAGGCTACCCAAATTCCCTCATTTCCGACCAACGGGCAAGCCCGATTATTTTACAGCAATGGCAGACGTGTAAACACTGTGCCAGTAGAAAAGAAGAAGCGTTGTACGGTGATTATTAGAGGTTAATACAGCCTTTTGATGGACAGGAGCCCTCTTGGTTGGCTACAATGGCAAGGAACGGTCGGCAGAGTGACTGAAACTGTGACTTGATGGCTGCGCTTTCCTGATGCAAGGCTGGTGAGCTGCCATCCAATGCCAATTCTGATATTGCCTTTGCCGCCTCGATGAATGAGAGCCAGTCTCCTCCCAGGTCTTTGTAAAAGAAGGGAAGAAGGGAGGTAACGAGGGCGTTATCTGTTTCCTGCGAAAGCACCTGATGGAAGGTGGCTTCGCAGACAGCTGTGAGTGCAGTCATACAAAAGGCGTGTCCTACAGATTCGGGAATGTTTCTTCCGCATGGCACCTTGCCAATTGAATTGCCATTGTCGGCTTTCTGCAAGATAATGGCTACTTCCTCTGTTGCATCTTCGTAGAGTTGTTCACATTCCGAGGCGCAAGCCGATGCGGACATCTTGCCGCTTCGCCATTCGTCCAATGCGGTACACATCTTCTGGCGGAACACATCCAAGGCTGCGTCAATCGGAGAAACGGCAGGTGTCTCAGCCAACATCGGGATGGTGATGATTTGGCTCTTCGTGAGACGGGTGACGGAAATCTGGTTCATCTTCTCCAACTGCTCGATGAAGGTGCGGACAGTGGCGCGGTGCCAATGCCAGCATCCTGCCAGTTCGGTAATGGTGATTACAAACTGCCCGTTGGACAGGCTGAACTCCTGCTTGCACAGATCCTTGGGGATGTACTGTACAGAAGCCTTGTCTACAAGGTCAAGGTAGGCTTCGAGCTTCGACAGCCTTATCCCGGACCTCTCTTTCAAGAACTCCAACAGGGACATCCGTTCAGACATCTTGCCGGAACTCGTTCTATGTTTCTGTTTCTTCATTTCAATAATCTGTTTGGTGAATACTGTTGTTTGTCGCCAGCTCCATTATACAAAAGGAACGGCATGATACAGGTGATACTTAATAGTAGTATATGATGAGCATTTCTGTGTCTTCGAGGAGCATCTTGCGGTCAGCCTTGTTCTTCCACAGCGATATGACTATGCGCGAGGGATAGAACAGTGATGCCAGAAGGACAAAGGAGATGGTGACAGCAAGCGTGAACAGATGAGGAGTGAAGACAAACACCACTGCCGCCAACGCGGCGATGCAGAAGGGTGTCCGCTCCTCGTGCAGACGCTGTAGCCACCTCTCCACATCCATAAAGACAAAGAATATGGCAAACGCTATGGTGGAAGCCACTACGCCTATGTCGTTATAGTGTACACAGAGGTAGAGGAAGTGGAACACGTACAGCAGGATGAGCAGCATCAACCGGTAGAGCTTCCTTGCTGTCACAAGCGCGGTCATGCGCAGATAGAACCGTGTCATAAACTGTCTGCGGCTTCTGTGCAGAATCATCGTCACAAAGAAGAACGCTGACATCAGGATGAGAAACAGTATCTTACTTGTCATAATATGTATAGCATGTGAATAATGGAAGTGGACTCAGGTCGGGCTGGACGACACCGTGTGTGGCAGTGGATATGATACGCTCCACATCCTCCAGTGTCAGTTCTCCCTTGATTATTCTCTGACGGAAAGCTCCGTCGGTTGTCCGAAGGCTCTTGATAGCCTGTTCCAAGTCGTACTCGGCTATCTGCCACACTTGCCCTCTCGTGTAGGGGAAATGATGGTGGATGGCCTTGACCACAAGCACACGGCTGAGGATGTCGGTCATTCTGCCGTTCCTGACTATCGTGTGGTTGCGGACAGTGGCGATGCTCTCAATCTCCAGCCATGTGCGGTGACGGTCGAGAAGATGGATAATCTTCATGTAAAGCGTTTCCTTCATCAGATGGTCGGGAGCTTGTGGCATGACTTTGGCCTTTGTTGTGGACAACAGAATGGAGCGTTGTTGCGGTAGAACAGGACTGTCATCTGGCAAATGTAACTTTCAAATGAAGTCGAGCAGGACTTCCTCCTTGGGCTTCATGTATTTGAAGAACCCGTTCTTGCAATGCAGACTGAGGTCGAGGCATACATCTGCCGACATGTGCTCCAGCGAGTCATAGATGGTCACTTTTATCTGGCTGACCATGCCACGCTCATCTGTGGAGCCGTTGACCTTGAACATCCGTCCGAAAGAAGGGTTGGAATAGGCACAGCAGCTGTGTCCGAACTCCGTATGACGGCTTGGAATGTGGTGATAGAGGATTATCATTTCCATCTCGTCTTCGAGCATATCCATCACCTCCTCTATCGTGAAAGGGGTGTTCAACTGGAAAGTAAGAAGCACGTAATCGTCATACTTGACAGGCTTCTCCATCTTGCGCTTGTCCAGCAGTTCTGGCAACTGCAAAGGCACGACGGCAAGGAAATCATCGCAAAACTGTTCTAACATAATCGTATTCTCTGTTTGGGGTGTTTATAATCTTGTGACATAAATCTTCATCATGAGCATGGGCATATCCGACAGGCGTTGCTTGTCGAGGTGCAGTTTCTTGGCCAGACCGTCCATCTCCTTGGGGAGCGCATCGGCTATTTTGTAGAGGTCTGCCTTGTCCTTGTCGGAGAGCACGCTCACGGAAAGGTCATCCATCGTCATGAACGGCTGCATCATCATCAGGAGGTAGGCGTGCATGGTGTGCTCGTCCTTTACCCTGCCACTATTCAGATCCTCGATAGCCGCTTGTGCGTTGCGCAGCAGACGGTGGTTGGTGCGCATGGAGAGGTATATCATTGCATCCTTGTGGGACAAATCCTTGCGGTCGGCGGCACGGAGTATCTCCCGACAGCAGTGTTCGGTGTTTCGTCTGATGTCACCGATGTCATCGTCAGCAAAATCCGGCAGGTATTGCAGGAAGGATTTGAAATACAAATGCTCTTCCTTGATGAAAGCGAGCAGGTCTTCCTTGCCGTGAATGCCTTGCTTGGCGGATTTTTGCAGGAACAGCAGGTAACGCTTCAGTACCGCCTGTTTACCACCTTTATTATATATAGGCAGGCTATCCAAGGAAGCGAAGAATGGCTGTGCTTCCTTCACGGCTTGCTGTAGTTCCTCATCACCAACATGGGAAGAGGTCTGTTCTCTGAGATAGAGCAGGTCGTGAAAGGTGCGTTGCTTAGACATCGCCATACGGCACAGCTCGATGTGGATGGAGTCGTTCAACTCATGATATACCGTGAACGGGTATGAGTGGGCTTTCCTGACAGTGTCACGTGAGATGCACGATGTCACGGAATCGTCCAACACGCGCCATTCGTTGACAATCTTAACTAATGTCTGAATTGAGACCTTGCCGTTCTGTCGAAGAGTGGTCAGAAAGCCATGATACTCTCTGATGGCTTCATCGCTCGAATGGAACGACTTCGTGCCGTTTCCGTCTGAACATGCTGTCAGCATGACTACGGCAAACGCAGTGGCAATACAAATGGCAAGTCTGATACAGCCATGCGAGTTTGATTTTGCATTATGCAATATTTGCTTCATGCAATGGAGGTTGGTTTGTCCTCCGAAAAGTTGGGTTTCATATTTCATTGTTGTCATTATTTTGAGTCTGATTTTGAAATTGACGGTGCAAAGTTAATGCGTTTCAGCGATATATTTGCAAGAATGACAGTAAGTTTAATCTTATTTGTGTATCATACTTGCGAGTATGATTTTCAATGAAATCAAGTGAAAAGAAAATGGCAAATTATCGTGTTTAAGTATGATTTTTCGTTCAAGTATGATTGTTTCTCGGAAAAATAGTGTACCTTTGCACTTGATTTCATTTAATAGCGTACAACAGTATGGCAAAAGTAGGTTACATCTTTATCGCCACCAATGGCGAAGAGTATGCAGAAGACAAGGCTTGGATGCAGCAATACGGCTGTGTTCAGGTGATAGAGGAACTGTCCGAACACGAGAGGCTGCGCCCGATGTGGAAGCAGCTCATATCGAGTCTGGAGCGCGGCGACGAGCTGGTGGTGTCGAGGTTCAGTAACGCACTGCGTGGCACCCGTGAACTGGCTACATTCATAGAATACTGCCGTGTGAAGGTGGTTCGCATCATCTCCATCCAAGACCGCATCGATACGTTTGACGAACTTTTCCCCGACACCAAGCCCTCACAGGTCATCCGTATGTTCGGGTCACTCTCTGAGGAGTGTGCCGTGCTGCGCAAGGCATCGGCACACATCATCCATCTGCAACAGAATATCCGGCCGCCCAAGAAGTCGGAAAGGGCACTGTCGAAACTGGAGCGTGAGAAGAATATCGTGAACATGTACAACGAGGGGCACAGCATAGATGACATCTTTGCCATCAGCGGCTTCACAAGCCGAAGTTCCGTGTTCCGCATACTCAACAAGCATGGTGTGACGCTGAACCGTGGACCTCATAGTGGACCGCTGAAGAAAAGGAATAAAGAATAAACAAAAAACAGATACAATGAATAAGACATTCAACATCTACTGTGATGAAAGCACCCACATGGTGCATGACGGTCATCCCTACATGCTTTTGGGATGTACAAGTATAGCATACACACAAATCCGCATGGCAAAAGATGCCATAAAAGATATTAAGAAGAAGCACGGCTATAGTGATGAGCTGAAATGGACAAATGTCCACGAGGCCACGTATAAAGTCTATGCAGAGCTTATAGACTGGTTCTTTATGAATGACATGGAATTTAGGGCTGTGGTTGTTGACAAGAGTCAGATTGACGAGAAACGAGAAGACTATACGTTTAATGATTTCTACTTTCGCATGTACTACCAATTGCTGCATCACAAGATGGACATGGATTATACATATAACATATATATGGATATCAAGGACACATGCAGTAGCGATAAGCTGGAGAGGCTCAGAAAAATAATGGAATACAACTCTTCCATTGGCAGGTTTCAGTTTATACGTTCACACGAAAGTGTCTTCATCCAATTGGCAGATGTTCTAATGGGAGCCATCAACTACAACCTTAGATATGAAAAGGGAGAAGTTGAAGGAAGGGTGAGAGCCAAAATGAAGCTGATTGAAAAGATAAAAAAACACAGTAATATCAGTCTCAACACCACAACTCCCAAATTTAGAAAGAAGTTTAATTTGTTTTTTATCGCACTGAAATAGCCAATGAGCAGTTTGAATATTATCAAGAAATACCCTGAGCTGCTGGAACTGGCATATCTCAGTGAACGAGAAAGAGAGCATGATCTTCATGCAATATTCAAGCGTGATATAGAAGATAACTGTCAATTCTCATTCAGAGGGTGGCGCATCTATCCTATAAAGACAGATGGCGAGATTGACATGGCAAGATTGTTCAAGCATCTTACCTGTGAAGAAATCATGGTTGAGAACGAAGACGGTACGACTTATCCAAAGCGAGTATTCGAGATGGCTCGTTCACAAAGGCTTCATTGGATAAATCACCATGTGAGAGAATTGACACCAGACAATCTGGATGTATTTACCATAGAAGAGAGGGACGGCAAAAAGCGTAAGGTCAAGAAAACATACATCTATGATAAAGTGGAAAAGTATGTTATTGTCTTGGAACAACAACGTAGCAACGGATTCTATCTGTTGACAGCATACCATCTTAACAAAGAGTATGGACTAAAGGCTTTGGAAAAGAAGATGAAAAAGAGATTGCAGACACCACTATAAAACGCAAGACCCGAATTGCATCAAAGGCAACCGGGTCTCGAAACTCCTTCTATCTATAGATGAGCGCTGCAAAGGTACGAATATTCTTTGAAATAACGAAGGTTTTTCATTGAATTCTTCTCGATTTTAACATTTGCAGGGCAGTATTGTAAGATAACAGGAAAGAAAATAGCATAATTTTACAGAAAATCGTAATGGAAACATTCAAAGACGTTATATCAAGTGACCAACTTGTCTTGGTCGATTTCTTCGCCACCTGGTGCCAGCCATGCAAGATGATGCACCCCATCCTTGAGCAGGTGAAGGAAGTGTTGGGTGACAGAATCCGCATCATCAAGGTAGATGTGGACAAGTATGGGGTGACTGCAAGTCAGTATGGCATACAGTCTGTGCCCACATTGATGCTGTTCAGACGCGGCGAAGTGTTGTGGAGGACGAGCGGTGTGATGCAGAAATCAGAGTTGCTGGCAACGATTGACCCGTTTTTAAGATAAAAGAGCAGAAATGTCAAAATCTAAATTAAAGTCTGTCCTCATGTCCATGGACAAGAGTGAAATAATAAAAATGGTATTGGAACTTTATTCTGCACGGAAAGAGGCAAAGGAATATCTTGACTTCTATGCAGAGCCGAATGAGGGCCAGAAGCTGGAAGAGTATAAGCACATCATACGGGAAGAGTTCTATCCGAGCAGAAACAGAGAGCCAAAGACACGCTTCTCAGTGTGCCGCAAGGCATTGTCCGACTTCAAGAAACTGAAGCCTTCGGAAGATTCAGTCGCAGAATTGATGGTGTTCTATATGGAGAATGCCTGTCAGTTCACTTATGACTATGGAGACATGTGGGAGCAATTCTATGATTCTGTTGAGAGTAATTTCGACAAGACATTGCGCCACATCGTGCTTTATGACCTTTGGGACAAGTATGATTCCCGAATCAAGCAATGCCTTCGTTGGGCAAGCCCTTGTGGATGGGGATTTCCTGACGCACTGAATGATATGTATGAGGAAATGAAGGCGCAAAATGAGGAACTCCGAAAGAAATACAGGAATTTCAAGATGCCCATCAACGCTGATTATTAAACGAATATACTCAAATGGGGAAACCAAAGAAAAAACATAAGAAAGCGAAACAACTGCCCTTAAGCAAAGAAGAGCAGATTTTTCAAGCGGCAAGAGACCTTGCAGCTGAAATTGGCATATCCTATTCTGAGGCATTAGGGTTTACTTTGGGCATAAAGGACGTAACGTATGGTTGGGAAGAAGACTATACGGAAGAAGAGTTTCAGGCACTGATTGACCACGCTGTGGGAGACACTGATTATGAGCACACCCTCTATTGAATCATCTACACGAGAGGAACGTTTGGATTACGTTCTGAATGAATGGAGATGTCTGCACAACTGTGAGCTGTGCGGTAAGTGCCATATTCTGAAAGGCAGAAGCGAAGAAATACTCTATGCAGACTATATAGACGGCAAGCGGTCATATATGGATATAACATTAGAAATCAGAAGCAACAGATAATGATGTCACAGAAATACATATATCCATCGTTGTTCCAAGAGGAAGAGCCGCAAGAAAGCGTTCCTGGTGATAAGAAAGAGTATGACCTGACGAATCTCTTTGAGAGATTGGCAAAGTCTGATTTTCGCAGCCGGTTCCATCTGTCCAAGCAAGACAGGGAGTATGTAATGGAAAAGGGATTGCCGACGATACGAAAACACGCAGAGGACTTTGTGGCAAAAAGACTTGCTCCGGCTGTCATACCGAACGACGGCAAGCAGACTCCCATGCGTGGGCATCCTGTTTTCCTGGCTCAACATGCCACTGGCTGTTGTTGCCGGGGATGCTTCTTCAAGTGGCATCACATCTCAGCAGGCAGGGCACTGACCAAGGAAGAACAGGAATATGCTGTTGCCGTATTGATGGCATGGATTGAAAAACAGATGAATAAAGGATGAAGATAGAAGAAGCCATAGTATATGTGATGGTAAAGCGAAATGGCGGCATGACAACCGACCAGATTGCCGATGCCATCAATCGTCATAGGCTGCACCTGAGAAAGGACGGTCAGCCTGTGACAAGCAAGCAGGTGTATGCAACAATCTGCCGTTTCCCTGAAATGTTCACAAAAGAAGCTGGCAGAATCATGTTAATGATATGACGTAACGATATGACAATAGATACAACCAACATGTGCTCACACCTTCAGAAGAAGTTGTTTGAACCAGAAGGTGTGTATTATCCTATATGGCAAGCCATGCAGGATGATGAGACCTTGACAGCAGTGGTACGAAGCAGACAGCTGCACATCTACAGAAACGGGAAGAAAATTCTCGTTCTGGCAGGTAAGGCACAACCGAAGATTATAAGGGAAGACAAAATACAAGAGTTAATAACAAGATTATAAACAAAACATCAAATCATCAAAACAATGGACGCAAAAGAAAAAGTATTGGCAACAATGAAAGAGGCTGGTCAGCCTCTCAACGCAGGTAAAATCGCAGAACTCAGCGGTCTCGACCGCAAAGAGGTAGATGCAGCCATGAAGCAGCTGAAAGCAGAGGGTGCAATCGTCTCTCCTGTGCGTTGCAAATGGGCACCTGCAGAGTAAGGTTTATACTGCTGTCTTGAAATATAGGCAGCAGTATCTTTATTTTTATCAAAATGTTAAGGTGAGGAATCTGAATATCCTTGCCTACGGACACAATTATCCGCTGCATCTTTTTGGGGTAAGGTGCAGACGTATGGCTGTCAGCGTATCTTGGTTTAAAGACGCTTAGCGGTCACGGCGGAAGTCGTTTCGTCTCTCTCCGCCGAACAAAGCTCTGAGCACATTGCCCAAAGCTCCGAACACGAAGTAGCAAACGATGATTGCAACAATATCGTCCATAAGCATTTTCTGTTTTATGGGTTATACACTATTATGAAGATTCACTATGTCCAATCCCTGCCTCTTGGCTTCTCTGACGGTGTAGAACGTGCCGCCCTTGGGATTGCCATCGAAGTAGGCTATGAGACGTGAACTGCGGTTGACCATATAGTCGTTGCGCCTCAGAAGGCAGCCATTGTAGTATTGCTCGCTCAATACGACCACGTCATCCACGATGCGCAGGATGGCATCATACTTGGCTTGCTCTTCCTTGCTCCACCGGTCAGACTGACCACGGAACGGCACAACGGCTATCACCTGCAAGTCCTTCAACTCGCATTGCAACGAAAGGGCGGCTTCTGCCGCCAGCAGGTCAAATCCCATTGCCATGCCACAATAGAAATACCGGTAGCCGTCGGCATACGCCTTGGCTATCTCCGATTTGAGACATTGCTTCAACTCCCTCCGCTTGGCGAAAGGTACGCTGCGGTGTCCGCTGAAGCATACGGACACTGCCTTGTCGTACTTTGTCATACTTTACCTTACTTTATAATGTGTGCGTGCGAGGAACATACCGCCAATAACACATGCCCCGAGCCTTTCGAGTTGGTTGGCATACTTGGCATAGCTGAGACCCTTGGTTATCACATCGTCAAAGACCAACACCATTTTGTTGTCGAAGAACGGCTCATCAAACTCAACGACATTCGCCTTGCGGACTTCATCCTCGTTCTTGCGGTTATCGTGGATGGTCTTACGCTCTCCGCATACCCTCACGTGCTCGTAGCCGTTTTCCGCTCCTGTCAATTCACACACCCTGTGGCAGAAAGCCTTGTAGCGGAGTTCGTTGCTCTCGCTTGTGGATGCTGGAACGGGGGCGAAGACGATGTTCACGCAACCCTTGCCGTAGAGTGTCAGCATATTCTCTGCGGTGCGCTGCGCCACTTCCTCGTAGGCTCTTCCGTCCTTGAAGTCAAACACTAATTGTCTGTCGGCAATCTCCTTCTCACCCACATTGCGGATGCGTGCGGGATAGTATTTGCAGAACCAAGTCTGAGGCTTGTCTAACTGCTTTTGGATTTGATAGTCATTCTTGTGTGCCATTGCTCTTATGTTTTTTCTTCCCTTATTTCGGAGGCTTTTCCTGCCTGCCCAAGGGATATTTTTTGCTTTCCAAGAGTGATGGCGATCAAAAAGCCAAATCGGGAGCGAAAAATACGCTCTGCACGCAGAGGAAGATTTTTCGGTCAAATGCAATGGACGATTTGGTGTTTGAACAATCGCCAGCATTACCTTTGCAAAACAATATCCGCAGCGGCAAGGCAGGCGAAAAGAAATCTGTTATGTAAAAGAGGAAACGGGCGGGATGGCGTGGGGCGAAGCTGTATATGGGGAAGGACGATAGTTGATATGAGGGAAAAAGAGAAAATCTTGTAATAGGGAACGACATTGCCTTTTATCAGCATGGAGACAGTCCTACAAGCAGAGAAAACTATTGCCCTAAAAATGAGTTGGATAGTATTTTCTAAAAGTAGTATCGACTACGAATAGTATAATAGTCGAATAGTTTTTACTACCATACTACGGATAGTAAAGTCTGTTTATAGAAGAGATAGCGGTATCATCGTCTGTTCGGCGATGATACCGCGCGGCACTCATGTGTCATGCCGCTTTAGGTATTCTGTCATTGCCTCATTGACAATATCACGCAAGGACATCCCTTTCTTGATGGCGAGGTACTTCATCCTCGTGTGGATGCTCTTGTTGATAAGGAAATTGCAATGCACCGGCACTTCGGTAGTCTCAGAAACAGACACAGGTGGTGCTGGTGTAGTTTCTGTGACTATCTGCTCCTTACTCGGCTTCTTTGTGGAAGAAAGGAGTCCGTTGAGACCGCCTTTCATTCCCTCTTTCAACATACTGCTCTTGCTCATGGCTATGCTATTTTAAGTTTAACACTTCTTTTGCCAAAGACATATAATCACTGGCACCATTGGATTTGGGATTATACTCAAAGATAGTCTTGCCGTTGATGGGTGCTTCTGCCAAAGCCACATTATCACGGATGACGGTCTTGAAAACCTTCTCGTGAAAACTGTCATTGACGATTTCCCTCACGCTTCGGTTCAACGTCTTGCGGCGATCGAACTGGGTGATGACGATGCCGCCCACTTTAAGGTTGGAGTTGAGCCGCTCCTGAACGATGCGGATGATGTCCATCAACTTTGCCATACCTCTCATGGCAAGGTATTGCGCTTGAACAGGGATGATGATGTAGTCGGCTGCGGTGAGGGCATTCAAGGTCAGCAAGCCCAATGACGGTGGACAGTCGATGATGATGTAGTCGAAATGCTCTTTGGCGATGGCTTTGGTGATAAGTCCCTTCAAGATAAGCTCCCGTCCCGGCTCGCTGATAAGCTCTAACTCAGCCGCAGACAGGTCAAGGCATGAGGGTGAGACGGTGATGCCGTTGTGCAACTTGACCAACGGCAAGGTGTACTGTCCACACATTGCGCCATAGACTGTCTGTTCTTCCTCGATGGACAATCCCAAGGCTTCCGTGAGGTTGGCTTGTCCATCCATGTCAATAGCCAAGACGTTCTTCTTACTCAGTTGCAGAGCTGCCGCAAGGCTTACTGCGGTCGTACTTTTCCCTACACCACCCTTGTGATTTAATACTGCAATTATCTGTGTCATAACATGATACTACTATTAGTGAATACTACTTTACTATTCTACTACTGATAGTACATACTAACCATAGTAAAAGCGGATTTACTACGATTAGTACGTACTACTCTCAGTTGATACTACCCTCAGAAGGGAAGGTCTTCGCTCTTGTCCTGCGGTGCATCGGCTGGCGGTACGGGAGCCTCGCCCTCTGCCTTGGCTGCCTTGCGTGCCTTTGTTGCAGGTGTGTCGGTTGCATCCTTCTTCCCTGCATTGACAAAGGCGATGGAGTCAGCTATGATGCTATGCTGTATGTGGTTCTCTCCGTTGCGGTCTGTCCAAATGGAAGAAGTCAGTGTGCCTTCCACAAGCACCATACGACCCTTGGTGAGGTATTCAGCCAAACGGATATGGTTCTCCTTGCTGCTCTTCACCCTTACCCAAGTGGTGATTTGCTTGCCCTTACTGTAGTCGTCCACTGCGATGTCAACAGCCATGAATGTTCCGTGTGTACCTGTGATGACGCGGCAATCCTTTGCTCCGATGCGTCCGATAGTGTGAGTGTAAATCATAATGTGAAAATGTTATAGTGGCAAGTTGGTTAGACTTGCCGTTACCTTGTTATTTAAATGACTTTTCTTGTTGATTGAACATAAGCTATTGCTTCATTCATAATTTCTGCTCGTGACCTACTCTTGTTATCTTGCATCCACTCATCAATTTCAGATTTGAGGAACATGATACGTTTCCCCTTCTTATGGAATGGTATTTGTTTATTGCTTGTCCAACAATAGATTGTGTGTTCAACTGGATGGGTAGGGAGATACTCACTCAATTCGGAAACACTAAGCCATTCCAATCCCTTATCGGGCTGAATTTGAGTCATTAGTGTGGAAAACTTTTCTTCTAAAATCTCCAGCTTGTTTATTACTAATGACAATGCTGATGGCAAGTCATTAAAACTCAATATTTGCTTTTCCATATCAATATATGTGTGGCAAGTTGGTTAGGCTTGCCGTTACCTTGTTATTAATATCCTTTCTTCGTCTGCCTTGTATTGGCGACAAAAGACTTGTTGCTGCCTGTGAGACTGATAGAGCCGCAATTAACAAACTCTCCGTCGGAATAGACTCTGTACTTCTGTCCGCTTACCTCATGCTTCTGTTTGATGCGCTCTCGCATCCACTTCTTGGCTGCGGTCAATGAGCAAAAGGTCTCGCTCTCCTTGGTCGTCTCGTCATATACGATGCACTGGGTCATACATGCTCCTACTTCATCCATGCACCTATACTCGACGTGACATAGTCCAACTGACCGCCAAATATGTCGCTTGGCTCTATGTCGTATTGTCCATCCCTCACTTCCTTGTCCTCTCCAAGAAGCGACAAGTTTCCGTCGGCATCCAAACGTGCTGCGTCTATGACGATGTCACGAGGCTCGTCAAAGAGATAACCTGCCACGATGGGCTGCTCTCCCTCGAAATGCACCTCAAAGCCTCCGTCCACCTCCGTGCCGTACTTGCGAAGAGCCGCTTTCAGCTCGTCCTGCTCCCGGTGCTGCAATGCCTGGAGTTGTCCGTGGATAGTGAGGTCTTGCAGTTCTGCCTCTCGTTTGGTGTGGGTTGCCTCGCCGGTCTTGCAGTCGATGTCATACTTGTGGTAAACCACTGGGATATGGTCTGCCGATGTGACAAGCCATGTGATGTTGTTCACTGAGAAGCCCTGTCTGGTGAGGAACTCCTCGATGTCTGAGCCGAGAAGGTGGTCGGCTACGTCAAGATACTCGATGCGTGCGTCAGCATCATGCAGGATGATAATCTTCATTGCCTTTCTATTTTTAGTGATACAAATAAGTTTGTCGCCCATGTCGCTGGACTTGTTTAACTACGTTGAAGAAACTTACGCTCAGCATAGTGAATAAATTCCCTCTGCGTTCGCTTAACCGTTTCTTTCTCTTCCCTCCTTTCGAGACCTTTCAGCCTGTGGAGGGATATTTTCTGCTCCCACAAGCCGCAAGAAAAGACATAAAGACAAATTATGTGTGAAGAATACTCTTTTCCGAGGAAAAGGAAGATTGTTCACAGTCACAAGACCTCAAGCAGAATTTGACGATTGTCTCAGACGCGGCTAACTTTGCAGGAAATATGCCTACCACTGCGCTGATTGGAAGAAGATTATTGATATTGGCTGCAAGAGGAATGATGTGTTATATATAAAGAGGTAAGAAGAAAGATTGAAACAGTAAGGGTGGGCAGTGAAGTGTTTGCAGGTCTGCTGTACCGACATAAAGCGAGTGTGTTGGCTGACCGGGATGCAAGTCATCAAAGCTTCAGCCTTGATAGCTTGTAGCACGGACAGACAATTCTCTCGCGTCGGTACTTCGGCATACTGTCAGCTTTGGCTAATAGCAACGTGTTGCCATCAGCCAAGGATGTCTGTATGACGACAGACCATGTAACGCTTCGCAAAGGCGTGGGGCAAAGCAGTATAATTTAGAAGTAGATAGTAACGTATATCAGGCAAGAAGAGACAGTTGCGCAACGGACAAATCGGGCACTCCTGTCAGCATGACAAATGTGCCTTGTCCTTGCCGCAGGACACTGAGGCAGATTGGACGTAGCAGACATGTCTGCCACATTCAATATGCCTGAGTGGACAAGAACTGCCTCTTGTATAGCAGAAGAGAAATTGTAAAACAGTTGATTAGTGGTAAAGGTGGTATGGGTGGGCAGAATGGCATTACACGGACATTGCCGAAGCCCGATAATGGGACAGCCAGACAGCAATAAAGGCAGTTATCAGAAGTGTCAGTTTCTGATAGTGACATTGTTGGCTGCCTGTCACATGGGATTCGTGCGGTGTCCGTACAGTAATGCCGTTCTGAAGGTGTGGGGCGAAGCGATACAACGCACTTGGACGAAACCACCGCTTATAACAGAAAATATTTTGCAGTCAAAGAGAAGAAGAATAGTAAAGCAGGTGTGGGTGGGTAGTGAAGCTGTCGCAAGATTGACGGTCTGAATATCAAGGCGAGTGGATAGCCAGTAAAGGACACAATTATCAGAAGCCTCGGCTTCGGCATCTTGTGGCATAGATGGCAGTCCTCTCGCGTTCAGACCTTGGCATACTGTCTTTCTTGGCTAATAGCGACTTTGTCGCCATCAGCCGGGAATATCTGTATGCCAACCATCTTGGTGACGTTTCGCAAATGGTGAGGGACGAAGTGGTTAGAATAAAGGAAGACGGCGTTGCCGTTATGGTTAATAAATGCACATGGTTGTTATTAGAGAAGATTATCACACGCTATAACAGCAGATTGATGTCCCTGAGCAAAACAAAAGCGACCCGAAGGTCGCCTTGTTATGGAGAGGAAAGGCTATTTCTTGCCTTTCTTGGTTGCTGGCTTGGCCGGCTCTTCCGCAGGAGTCTCCTCCTTGTCGGGACACTCGTAGAACTTGGTTGCAACCATGATGATTCTGGAGTGCTTCACGCCATCCTTGTCTGTCCACTCCTCTGGCTTGAAGAAACCCTCGACGGTGAGCAACGTGCCCTTGGTGAGCTTGTCGAATGATTCGGTGTGCTCGTTCTTGCGCCATGCCTCCATATTCATGAAAGCCGATACGCGGTTGGTTTCCTCGCCGTTCTTCTCCTGACGGCCTACTGCCAATGAGAAGCGTGCTACGCTGGCGTTTGCGAACTGACGGATTTCTGCATCCTTACCTACGAAACCTGAAACTGTGAAGTTGTTCTCGATCTTTTTCATTTTGAATTGAATTTAAAAGTGAAACTTAATTTTTACATGCATTCAAAAGCAGGGATGTGGCACCATGTGGGAAGCACCATGAAAATCGTTCGCAATACTCTTTTTGTCGTTGGCGGTAAGGGAGAAAAAGGAAGATTACGCACTATTTTATTGGTCACAGCGATAGCGGCCACACAAGAAGGAGGAAGTCCTTCGCAGCATCACGCTACCTTTGCATGGTAATTGCGACATGAAGTCGTACAGATAATTGTTCTTTGAAACTAATGAACCTCTTATTCCGTTAAGAGTAGCCTACCGAAGCGTGCGTAGTTGGCAACGACTGGGTGCGAAGCCTTCGGGACAATATGGCGAGGTCTTGAACATCACAAGACGCAGCTGTTAGGCTGACTGACAAGGACAACGTAAAGTAACCGCCGTTACCAACCATCGTGACAAAGAATTGGCTCACGGATGTTTATGAGCCATGCCAAAACGGCAAGTGGATAGGTTGGCTATGTTTATCTAATAGCCACACGGATGTCGCTCCACCGGTGGATAGGCGGGTCCTAAATCAGTCGAAGTTATCCGTACGGAACATGGTAAGCCTATAGGTCTCCTCATCTCATTATGGGAACAGGTAAGTCAATCGCAAGAGCAACCGAACGGCTTGTAGGTAAATGACGATGGAGAAAGCGAATGCCCCTCTGTAATGGCGGGGATAGGGGTTGGGACATCACCCCACGCGAAAGCGGGCAGACTTCCATCAGGTAATTCGCTACGAAATGAAATGTAGAACTTGTGTAAATGAAGAAACGACAATTGGACGAGGCGCAAGCCAAGTGTGCATCCTCAGCCGCACTGACCGCATGGCAGACCATCAACTGGGTGTCGTGTGAGAAGGAGGTACGCAAGCTGCAAGTCAGAATAGTAGAGGCTCTAAAGGCAAACCGCATTGGAAAGGTGAAATCTCTCCAACGCATCTTGATTAGCTCGTTCTCCGCCAAGGCATTGGCAGTGAGACGCGTGACATCAAACTCGGGCGGTAGCACTGCTGGGGTTGACAAGGAAACCTGGCTCACTCCCATAAGACGCTACAAAGCCATCAGCTCTTTGACAACGAGGGGTTACAAGCCAAAGCCTCTTCGCCGTGTCTTCATCCCGAAGAAAAACGGCAAGATGCGCCCGCTCGGAATCCCTACCATCAAGGACAGGGCTATGCAAGCCCTCTTCCTAATGGCACTTGAACCCATAGCAGAGACACTTGCCGACGGCAACTCCTATGGTTTTCGCAAATACCGCTCATGTGCGGATGCGACAGACCAGATATACAAGTGCCTTCACAAGAAGACCTCGGCTCAATGGGTGCTTGAGGGTGACATAAAGGGATGCTTCGACCATATCAGCCACGAATGGTTGCTTGACAATGTCATAATCGACAAGGAAATGCTCCGCAAGTGGCTTAAGGCGGGAGTGATAGAAAAGAATGTGTTCCACATGACCGACGAGGGGACACCCCAAGGCGGAATAATCTCCCCGACATTGGCGAACATCACACTTGATGGGATGGAAGCATTGGTAGCCAAACACTCAACCCGAAGGGACAACGGCAAGACCTACTCCAACAAGGTAAACCTCGTACGCTACGCAGACGACTTCATCGTCACTGGCGATACGAAGGAGGTACTTGAAGAGATAAAGTCAGAGCTAATCGTATTCCTAAAGGACAGAGGTTTGGAACTCTCAGAGGAAAAGACGCTGATAACACATATCAAGGATGGTTTTGACTTCCTCGGTTTCAACATACGGAAATATGGCAACGGCATGTTGCTGATTAAACCGAGCAAGAAGAATCAGAAGAAGTTTGCGGAGTCGACACATGAAGTAATATACAAAATGCGCTCAGCCAAGCAGACGGATGTAATTGGCAAACTCAACCCCAAGATAAGCGGTTGGGCGAACTATTACAGATATGTGTCCTCGAAGGAGGTGTTCTCCAAGCTCGACCACATAATCTTCCTCCAACTGAGGAGATGGTCGATAAGAAGACACCATGACAAGTCGTTGAAGTGGATAGAGAAGAAGTATTGGCAACACGACGGGAAACGTGGATGGATATTTGGAACAAAGGGCAAGGATAAGAAAGGCAAGGAGAAAATCTATCGCCTTATCCAACTGACCCACACACCGATACTCCGCTACACGAAGATAAGGTCGAAAGCCAATCCGTTTGACCCACGATACGACGAATACTTCAAGCAACGGCAAGAAACAAAAAGCCGTACACGCCCGCTCAAATGCAGTGCATGACAGCACACAGAGCCGATTATTTAGAACGAGAGATAATTAAAAGAATTACACGAGCCGTGTGCGGTGAAAGTCGCATGCACGGTTCTTGAAGGGGAAAGCGGGGGAAACCCCGCAGACCTACTTAGAAAATAAGTGGCTTTCAAATAGCTCAATTCAGAAAAAGACGGGGCCAAACAATGGAACAAAGGTTGTAAGCAAGGAGGCAATCCGTATGCAACAGACAGGGGCACTGCTATGGCTGTATGCCTGGAGAAACGAAGCGGGAAATCCGACCTTACAGCTGTATCATCAGAAGAGTGAGGAGCATGAACACTGATGCACGATGAACGACAAGCCTAAGGGTCAGCTTAGCAATAGAGGCATCAAGCCAAAAGAGGACAGACATCAGAGGATTGGCGATAGCACTGTCATCATGCTAAGACCAAGTTCTGTGTCCGACAAGGAAGAGTCGCAAAAGACAGACGAGTAAAACCAAAAGGCGAAATGACCATTCCTATAACAAGGTACAGAGACGCTTAAAACGGCGAAGGGACTTTGGCGACGTATCGCTATACAGGTGTCGAAGCATCGCTTCTATAACAGGACTGGAGCAAGTGAGCAAACCGCACAACTTGCTCCCAAGGTATTTCAGTTACAACAGCCATAACCTCATTGGAGGATTGTCCTAAAAGAGTTTTTGCAGTCAAAGGAAGAAAGAGTCTGCAAGCCACATAGCCAACAGACTCTCTCCTGATTATTCACAGATGACAACATCATCCTTGTACTCCGTCACTTCCTTGCCGTTGATGAGCTGGACAATGACCTCACAACCCAAGTCCTCGACAATCGTTCCCTCTGTCTGACCTCTTCGGGGATAAAGCAAGGTGCAGAAACACCCTACAACGCCGTCCAACTGCTCCATGTCTATCGTTGCCATATCCGTTCCTCCTTGTTAGCCGAATGTGATTGGATTGATGCAGAAATTCGTGTCCTCTGCCTCATACTCGTATTCATTGATGAAGTCAATCATCTTCTGTTCGCTTCTTCCGTCCTGTGAGACACCAGTCTTCTCACACCACAACTTGATAGCATCACCAAAGGTGGAGTAAGCACCCTCACAATCCTCAAAGAGTTCTCCGTATGCAGTGACGTAGCACTCTTCGGGGAAGAAGTCGTTCTCATCGTGCGTATAGAAGATGTCGCAACCTGGCTCAACCTCTCGCCAACTGATTGAAAGTTCATCGCCAAGTGCCTTGTTCACCTCCTCAAAGAACAAGTCGCATGAAGACCAAGCACTTTCGGTGTCAAAGGACAAGAGGGCATAATCGTCTTCCACGTTCTCCTCATACTCTGCCCAATAGATGTGTCCTCTCACCGAGATGCCTTTCTTCTCGTAGTCAATGCCATAGTGTTCTGCCAAGAGATACAGATACACATTATTACTGTTCACCTCCAACTCTTGGAGTGTGTTCCAAAGGTCTGCCACGGCTTTGCGTGAGCCTGTCACCTTGTACTGAGTGTCGCAAATGTTAGCCATAAGATAAAATTTTTATTTTCTTCCCTTATGTAGAACCAACTACCATCGGGATTGATTAAAGAATTATGTTGCCCCAAAAGGTGTTATGGCTCATCAATGCAAGGTTTTGCCGTCAAATACTACCTCTGCCACAATCAGAGCGTGGAGATTTCACGGACAAACCACAGGCACCGACCTTGCAGGATGAACGCCATGACAGGTACCTTTGCAACACAATTCTTATCAAAGCCCGATGGGGTGGTACATGGCAGACTGCATGGTACAGCAGTGTGAAGTGACGTTATAGGTGGAGATAAGGCTATAAGAGGTTTTTGCAGTCAAAGGAGAAAAGAGTCCACAAAGTGCAGTATCTACAGGACAAAAACACTTTAGTTTACCTTGGTTAGCTCTTATATATATGCTAACCTAAAGTAAACTGTATATATGTCCGTCTAAAACCCGAAAACCGTACGGGTCAGCTTACGTCAGAAACAGAAGTATAGAACCATAGAAGTGGTTCAAGAAGTCTTTCTTCCTTTGACTGCAAAATATTATCTTTGCACGAATCATAATTGCCCTGTAGGATTTAATATAATTTAACACTCTTTGTTGAATGCAAGGAAGAACAGCTTCAATATGCTGAATATCAGTAGTATAACATTGTGTTAACCCTTAATCTGTAGAAAAGGATGTTATCATACAAAGTAATGTCCATTTGTACTTTTTCTATATGGTTTTATACTTACATTTGCATATCATTTGTATCTTGATAACAGTAACTAACTGATTATCAATATACTTTATATTTGAGGAAGTTATATAAAAAGGTCTTAGTGTACATTACGTTATTCTACATCCATAGTTGCATTTCAATTAGAACGAGGTCCCTTTAAAGACCGATGAACGCTCTTTGGGAAGCAAGTAACCGCCCAGTGTGATCCGGTTGGAGTTGAGATTCGGGTTGACGGTAACGGATGCTCTGTTTGTCCCTTTGGGTAATGAAAGGTCAACCGTTGCCGAAATTCCTGCCCCCATGACACTCATGGAGAAAGTGATGTTCCCTTTTTTGTCCGTCTTCATCTTGATGTTCGACGCACGTCCTTCCACCGTTATGCCTCCTACGCCGTTGGGGCCTCCGCCATTGAAAGGGGCTATCTGCACGACAGCATTGTCATCCGACAGGGAGATAAAATTCGTATTGGAAGTTACAAAGGCCGTCTCTCCCCGTTTGAAGACAAGACGGTCCGCTTCCAAAACAAAATCCAGTTCTTCCAGTGCTTTGACAGCATCCGCATAGTTTATGGAATCCATGACGGTTTCCATTCTTTTCTGAAACTTGCGCTCTTCGGCACTTTTCCGCTCCGCTTTCGTATAGATACGTTTCTCACTTTGGGCATATGCTGACATTCCGGCCAACAGTACTGCCATCATAACAAATAGTCTGTTCATATTCAAAAGGATATAAATGATTAAAAAGTCAATGTATATGTCTGATCCTTCTCCCTTCGGTCATATACACACAGGCGAGAGAGCACACTGCGCACGCCACAAACACGATTCCTGTGGTCTGTAGCGGATTCCCGATTCCAACCAGTGGCGAGACAAGCCCTCCGAATGCGAACGAGACGGCTCCCAACAGGGCGGAAGCGCTTCCCGAATGCTCCCTGCCTTTGTCCATGGCAAGGGTGGTGGAGGAGGTGAAGCAAAGCCCCAGCGAGAAAAGGATGCCGAGCATGAACCCCTCATAAATGGGGAAACTGCAACCGGCAAACAATGCCACCGCTTCACAAGCCGAAAAGACAAGCAAACCGGCACTGCCCAATAACGTTCCCCTCTCTATACGCCTGAACTTGGCGGCAAGAGCAGCCGATATGACCACGGCGAGCGCATTCATGCCGAAACACATGCTGAATTCCAATGGGGTAAAGCCGTAGTATTGCTGCATAATGAACGGTGCGGAAGAGATGTTGGCGAAAAGTGCAGCCTGGGCGAACCCAAGCTGCAGCATATACCCCATGTAGGGACGGTTTCTCAATAAAGGCATGAAATATGAAGGTAAACGTAAAAGACCGGATGAGGCACGTCTCTCCACGGGTATGGATTCTTGGTAATACAGGCTGGCGAATAATAGTAATATGCCGATAAACAGCAGGATGGCAAAGATGCCCTCCCAGCCTCCAACCTCGGTCATTGCTCCTCCCAATACCGGAGCCAGTACCGGGGCTATACCGTTGATGGAACCTACAATCGCCAGGACTCTGGCCAGTTCACGTCCGGTAAACATATCCGTTGATATGGAACGGGCAATGACAATGCTTCCGGCCGCTGCAATTCCTTGAAACAAACGGAATATGACAAACAGATATATGTCAGCCGAAAACAGACAAAGCAACGTGGACAGGATAAAGAGGAATAGCGTCCATGATAATACCGGTTTTCTGCCATACCGGTCACTCATGGGGCCAAAGAGTAACTGTCCTGCGGCCAGTCCAACCATGCAAGAGGTCAGGCTTAGTTGTACCATTGATGTGTTGGTACCAAACATATCTATCATGGCCGGCAAGGCAGGCAGGTACATATCGGTGACAAACGGACCAAAGGCTGTCAGCAATCCTAGGAAAATCAACAGGAATATCCTATAGGATCCCGTTTTTATTGTCAGTGTTCTCATTATCAGTGTTTTCATTCACATCCTCCTCCTAACGCATTATACAAATTAATAATAGACTGGCAATATGTGAACCTGTCGGAAACCGCATTTAACCGAGCGTTCAGCAACGACTGGCGTGCAGTAAGCAACTCCAGATAGGTGGCATTGCCGGTTCGGTACAACGCCTCGGAAGTCTGTACGGCACGTTCCAGCTCCTTACACTGTCTCCGGTGGCTGTCAAGGCTTCTTTGTACCGACTCCGTGGCATACAGCGCGTCGTTCACCTCCTGTCCGGCATCCAGCAGCGCCTGTTTGTAGGCGAGCAGGGCTATCTGTTCCTCATCCTTGGACACACGCAGGTTGGATATGAGCTTTCCCCGGTTGAAGATGGGTTGTGTCAGGGATGCGACAGCCGAAAGTATCCAGCCGCCGGGATTGCTCACCACTTGTCCCAGAGAGTTGGCCCAGCCGGCGTTTCCGGACAGTGTGAGATTGGGATAGAAAGCCGAGCGTGCCTGGTTGACCGTATAATAGGCGTTTGCCAGCACCATTTCCGCCTGCACCACATCCGGGCGTTTGGACAGCAACCGCACGGGAAGTCCGGCGTTGATCCGTTCCGGGAATGTCTGTTGCTCCAGACTGCCCCGCTCAATGCTTCGAGCGGTTGTTCCCAACAGCGTGCAAAGCGCATTTTCCACCTCGCGTTGCTGCCGCAGCAGGTCGTTGTGCGTGGCCTCCAGTTCGTGCAGGCTGGCACGGGCCTGGCTTACGGCATTCTCTGTTTCCTCACCCACTTTGAATTTCGACTCCATGACCCGTATCTGCTCTTTCCATACCTCCAACGTGGCACGGCTGATTTCCAGCTGCCCGTCCAGCATCAGGAGTGAATAATAACCGTTGGCGATGCTCGCTATCAAGTCCGAACGGATTGCCTGCCGGTAGGCTTCCTGTTGCAACAACGTGGCCTGTGAGCCTTTCTTGGCGTTGCGTAGGTTCCCGAAAAGATCTATCTCCCAGCTTGCCTGAATGGGCAATTCATAAGTCTTCACCGTCTTACTTCCGTCAGTACCGGTCAGTGTACCCTGTGGAGACAGGGCTAATGAAGGCAGGAACGACAAGCGTGCGGCTTTTAGCTGCGCTTTGGCCTGGTCGACGCGCAGCAGGGCGGTCTGCATGTCGGTGTTGTTTTCAAGCCCGTAGCGGATCAGGTCCTGCAACAAGGTGTCCCGGAACATCTCCTGCCAGGGAAGGTCGCCCAGCGTCAGGGAATCTTCTTCCGACGGTCCGTTGGCCGTATCCCGGTAAAGACTGTCCGTCGGCAAGCCCTCCGGCCGTTGGTAATTGCGGTAGATATGGCAGCTGCTCATCGCTGCCATGCACAGTATCATATATATTATCTTCTTCATGATTGTCTCTCTTTTTTTCGTTTACCCATCACCCGTTCTTCGATGTATTGGAATACGATGAAGAATGCAGGTGTTACAAATAACAAGGCCACAGTCCCGATAAGCAGGCCGCCTACTGTACCTACACCCAAAGAACGGTTGCCGTTGGCACCTACTCCGGAAGCGAACATCAGCGGAAGCATACCGAAAATCATGGTAAGTGCTGTCATCAGGATCGGGCGGAAGCGGACGGTAGCAGCACTCATGGCGGCTTGTGTCAATGACATACCCGCTTGGCGACGTTCGGTTGCATATTCAGTCATCAGAATTGCTGTTTTGGAAAGCAGCCCGATCAGCATGATCAGCCCCGTCTGCAAGTAGATGTTGTTTTCGATTCCCCATATACGGGCAAAGAGGAAACTTCCCATCAGCCCGAAAGGTACAGAAAGAATCACCGCCATCGGGATAAACACACTCTCGTAGAGGGCGCAGAGTATCAGGTAGATGAACAGGATACATACACCGTAGATAATAACGGTGTCATGCGATTCCGCCATCTGTTCCTCCTCCCTTGTCATGCCGGAATACTCGTATCCGTAGCCGGTAGGCAGGGTCTGTGCCGCCACCTCGCTCACGGCATTGATGACGTCTCCCGAACTGTATCCCTCTGCCGGCATTCCCTGCACGTTGATGGAGGAGAACATGTTGAAACGTGTCAGTGACTCCGCACCGTAGGTCTTGGTCAGTTTAACGAATTGGCTGACCGGTGCCATCCCGCCGCTTGTCTTCACAAAGATATTGTCCAACGACTGCATGTTCTTGCGACTGTCCGAAGGAGCCTGGATAATGACGCGGTACAGTTTAGTGAAACGGTTGAAATTGGAGGCATAAATGCTTCCGAAATAGCCGGACAACACCTCGAGAACTGCATCCGTGGTAGTACCTGCACGCTGACATTGCGCCTCGTCCACATCCACACGGTATTGAGGGAAATTGGCACTGAACGACGTATAGGCCATCTGTATCTCCGGCCGTTTGTTCAGCTCGGCAAGAAACCCGTCGGTCACTTTGCTCAAGGCGTCAATTCCCTTTCCGCTACGGTCTTGAATATAAAGCTCAAAGCTGTTTCCTGTACCATAACCTGAAATCATGGGCGGTGAGAACACGAAGATGTTGGCATTCTTGATGCCCGCCGTGCGGCGGTAGATTTCCTCGGAAATGGCATCCACGCTGCTCTCCTCATCCTGCCGTTCATCCCAGTGTTTCAACTTGATGATAAACATGCCGTGAGAGGAGCCGCTGCCCGAACCCATGCCGAATCCGGCAACCTTGTTGAAATTGTCGATCTGCGGAATCTCCTTCAGCTCTTTCTCCACCTTGTCCATGATACTTGCGGTCTCGGCCAGCGTGCTTCCCGCGGGCGCGTCCAGGCTGACAAAGATGGACCCGGTATCCTCCGACGGGACAAGGCCGGTCTTGGTGGTGTTCATCAGATAGCCGAGCAACAGGACCGCCAGCCCCAACAAGGACCATGCCAGCCATTTATGCTTGACAAAGACCTTGGTTCCCGACTTGTATTTCAGCACAATGCGTTTGAAGGCCGAGTCGAAAGCCATGCGGAAACGGGTGGAGAACTCCGGTCTTTTCCCTTCCACCAGGATCTCGTTCGGACGCAGTATCAGGGCGCACAAGGCAGGTGAAAGCGTCAGGGCATTCACGGCCGAGATACCTACGGCAACCGCCATCGTGATACCGAACTGCGTATAGAAAATGCCCGATGTTCCCCCCATGAAAGATACCGGAACGAATACCGCCATAAAAACCAGGGTGGAGGTGACAATGGCCGACGAGATACCGCTCATGGCGTCAACGGATGCCTTATAGGGCGAACGGTAACCTTCATCGAAACGGGTCTGCACCGCTTCAACCACAATGATGGCATCGTCCACGATTGTACCGATGGCGAGCACCAGCGCGAACAGCGTCAGCAGGTTGATGCTGAACCCGGCGACATAGAGGGCGGCGAACGTACCGATCAGCGACACAAAGATGCTGATGGTGGGAATCAGTGTGGAACGGGGATTCTGGAGAAATACATATACCACCAGTACTACCAGTATAATAGCTTCCAGCAGTGTCTTGATGACCTCGTTGATGGAAGCGTCAAGGAAGTTCTTCGTGCTCATCAGCTCCACGATTTCCATGTCTTCCGGAAGGGTTTCCTCCAACTCGTCCAGGTACTTGTCTATATTAGTGATGATTTCATTGGCATTCGTTCCGGCCGTCTGGTTGATCATACAGGTGCTTCCCGGGGCACCGTTTACCGTACCGGTATAGGAGTAGCTCTGCGCTCCCAACTCTACGGTGGCGATGTCTTTCAGTTTCAGTACACGTCCGTCATCATAAGCCTTGATGACGATTTCCTCAAACTCCTGTTCGGTTTCCAGCCTTCCGCGGTATTTTAATGTATATTGGTATACGTTCTTGGAGTCTTCGCCGATGGAGCCGGTGGATGCCTCGATGTTCTGGCTGGAAAGCGCCGTCTCCACATCGCTTGGTTCCAGTTCATATTGTGCCATTACTTCCGGTTTTAACCAGATACGCATCGCATAATCTCCTCCCATCACATTGACTTCACCTACACCCGAGATACGCTGTATCTGCGGTTTCACATTGATAGTCAGGTAATTGGTCAGGAATGTTTCATCGTATGTCCCTTTCGGACTGTAAAGTCCGAAGATTTTCAGCATACTGCTTTGCCGCTTCATGGTGGTGACACCTACTTTAGTCACCTCCGCCGGTAACAGCGAGGTCGCAGTGGACACCTTGTTCTGCACATTGACGGCCGCCATGTCCGGATCACTGCCCTGCTTGAAATAAACCGTGATTTCCGCACTGCCGGTATTGCTGGCGGTGGATGTCATGTAAGTCATGTTCTCCACCCCGTTGATGGCTTCTTCCAGCGGCACGATAACACTTTTCTGTACGGCTTCCGCATTGGCTCCGCTATAGGTAGTAGAAACACGGATGGTAGGAGGAGCAATGTCCGGATATTGCTCCACGGACAATGCATACAGACCGATTAATCCGGCTACTAAAATAACGACCGAAATGACTATCGAAAGAATCGGCCGGTCTATAAATCTTTGCAGTTTCATAAGCTATCCCTCCTTTTCTTCTTTTACTGCGGCTTCTTCTTTTCTTGCAGCGGATACAACCGTACCGTCCTTCAGCAAACCCGCGCCTTCGGAAACGATTACATCCCCTTCCTGCAATCCTTCTTCTACAATGTATTCCGTCCCGTCATTGATTTCAAATACCTTTATCGGAGTGGAAACAGCCTTGCCGTCCATCACTTTATAGGCAAAAATACGGTTCTGGATCTCATAGGTTGCCCCCTGAGGAATGACGATACATTGCGTCCGGTTGTATGGTATGACGATATTCGCCTGTCCGCCGCTCATCAGACGTTTATCCTTATTCCCGAACACGGCGCGCATGCTTACCGTCCCGGTCGTTTTATCAATGATACCGCTGATAACGTCTATTTTTCCTTTTTGTCCGTAAACCGAGCCGTCATTCAATTCCAGCGACACTTCCGGAAAAGACCGCAAGGCATTATCCAAAGAGCCGTACCGGGCTGTCAGGGAAAGTACCTGCTTCTCCGTCAGAGAGAAATAAGCGTACATCTCCGAATTGTCCGAAACACGGATAAGGGCATCCGTCATGGACGCACTGACCAATGCTCCGATACGATAGGACGTCATGCCTGCATACCCGTCCACGGGACTTTTCACTTCTGTATAGGAAAGGTTGTTCCGAGCCTCTGTCATTTCAGCCTGCGCCTGCAACAGGGCGGCCTTGGCGCTCTTGTAGTCATTCTGTGCCGTGCGCAGTTCAAAATCCGAGATTACTTTATCATCGAACAAAGACTGCTTGCCCTCCAATGTCTGTCTGGCAGTCGCTTCGCCCGCTTCCGCCGCTGCCACAGCAGCCTCTGCCTTTTGCAAGGCTGCCTTGTACGGTACCTGGTCAATAATGAACAGCACTTGTCCTTTACGGACACGCGCCCCTTCCTCCACACAAACCTGCGTGATTGTTCCCGAAACCTGAGGACGCACCTCCACATCCTGCTTTCCCTCTATCACTGCTGAATATTTGACGGAAAGCTGCCGGTCTTCCGGCTTCAGTGTCATAAGGGGATAATTCCCACCATCTTCCTGTTGCCTTGCATTTTGCCGGCAACCGGTCAGCAGGCACATGCAACATAATACTGATACAAAAATACTTCTTACCTTCATTTCTTTTTTAGTTAAATTTGTTATTTATGCTGCGAAAATAAACCGGGGATCCCACTCCATTCTTGTACAAACGGCGCAAGGATTTGTCCGAATTGCCCTCCATTAAAAAACATTAGCAAATAGTATGTCTATTTGACGCATGAAATTGTTCAACCGGGACATCTTTTTATATTTTTGCAGTGACACGTAAACCCAACGGAATTAAAATGACACAGAAGGAATTATCTTTGTTGTTTCCTCCCGCTTTTTGTAGGGAGGGATTGCTCTTGCTGGTATCTCCCGGAAATTTTCATAAACTGGAAGGTAAGACTATTGAGAGAAGCCGTTTGCATATGCTCGTATGTGATGGTATTCTGGAGCTGGAACTGAATGGAAAAGCATATGAAATGAGAGGACCTTCCTTTCTCGATGTCATGGATACTGTTACGGTCCGGATAAATGGAGCCAGTCCGGATCTGCGGGCCTGGTGTCTGTTCGTTACTTTCGAGTTTGCCAGCGAATCCTTGAAGAATCTTCGTCCCGGTCCGCTGAACCATTTGCTGGAACGGTTGTGCCTTCCCGTCTGGAACCTCTCACAGAAAGAAAACGGTATCCTTGAGAAACAACTGCTTCTGCTGAAAGAAACACTTGAAAATCCGCAACATTATTACCGGCAGGAACTCTGTGAGACTTATTTCAGAAGTTTCAGTCTTGAATTGGGAAACATCATGTTCACCCACGCAGAGAACATGGATGATGCAGCTTCTTGTATAAGCAAAAGGGATTTTGTCACGTTGAATTTCATGAAGCTTGTTTCAAGACATTTTATGGAAGAACACAATATCGATTTTTATGCGGAAGCCTTATGCATCTCTAACAAGCATCTTACACGTATTGTCAAGGAGATGACAGGTAAGACGCCGCATACGGTCATCTGCAATGAACTGATACACCAGGCTATGGCCATGCTTGAGGACGACAGCATTTCGGTGGCACAAATTGCGGAACAACTTCATTTTTCGGACCAGGCGGCATTCTGCAAATTTTTCAAGAAACACAAGAAAGTTTCCCCCATGGCATACAGGAGACGAAATCGTACAGATAATGTATTGCATAAGAGCGAGAGGTGATTATGACAAGAGATTCAGTGTATAAGGCAGGTGGGAGATGGTTAAGTTTCCCCGGTTTAACAGTGAAAATGAAAATTCTGGATAATGAACGGGACTTTTATTTATCTTTGCAGCCTCAATAACTAAAGTTTTGTCATGAGAAGAGATGTCTTGCCGTATGTAGCATGGCGAACTATACATTAATAAATCAGAAGAGGTTTTATTCTATATTATGAATCAGAAACGAATACCATTGGTCGGGAAGCAATACACCATCCCGTTTATATTGATTACTTCTCTCTTTTTTCTTTGGGGATTTGCCCACGCTATTCTGGATGTGCTGAACAAACATTTCCAGGAGCTGCTTAGCATTTCAAAGGCTCATTCCGCATTTATCCAGGTAACGATGTATATGGGCTATTTTGTTATGGCTATTCCTGCGGGACTGTTTATCAGCCATTTCGGATACCGTAGAGGGGTGGTTTTCGGATTGTTGCTTTATGGGCTGGGTTCTATGTTGTTTATCCCCGGGCAGTACTATCTGTCGTTCAATCTATTCTTGTTTGCCTTGTTTGTCATTGGTTGCGGGCTGACGTTCCTCGAGACAGCGGCAAATCCATACGCCACGGAACTAGGTGCGAAGGATACGGCGGCCAGCCGTCTGAATTTTGCCCAGTCTTTCAACGGATTGGGATGTATCTGCGCACCGGTGCTTACCGGATTGCTTCTATTCTCGGAAGACGGACAGAGTGGGACGGGAAATGTGGCGTTGCCGTATGTCTGTATGGGAGTAGTGGTGTTATTGGTTGCCTTGGTCTTCTCAAGAATCAGGCTGCCGGAAATAGAGCATCGGGAAGAGGTGGATGATAAAGGTAACCGGATAGGACTGTGGTCGCATAAGCTGTTTGTATTCGGGCTGATAGCTTTGTTTTCCTATGAGGTGGGGGAGATTTCCATCAATAGTTTCTTTATCAATTATGTCGTGGAACAGGGATGGATGAATGCCCGTGATGCCTCATGGGTACTCTCTTTTGGCGGATTGGGATTGTTCATGATGGGACGCTTTACCGGTAGCTGGATTATGGGACGCGTCCGTGCGGAGAGAATGTTGCTGGTATGCGCCACGGGAACGGTGGTTACTACTTCGCTGGTGCTGCTTGATGTAGGTATGGTGTCATTGGTAGCCCTGTTATGCGGTTATGCTTTTGAAGCCATCATGTTCCCTACGATATTTGCCCTCTCGCTGAGAGGTCTGGGCCGCCATACAAAGCGTGCTTCTTCTTTCTTGATGATGTCTCCGGTAGGGGGAGTGGTAGGCCCTTTGTTGATGGGGGTGGTGGCCGACCATTTCACCATGGTGATGGCATTCATTGTGCCGTTGGCAGCCTATTGCGTGGTATGGGGATATGCGCGCAAGATGGTGCGTGAGGCGTGTTAGTATAAAAGATAACCGGATGCACCGGCTGACAATATTGGCAGGGCAGCAGCTGCTATCAGCAAAACGGAGATGGGCAGTAAACCGGACATTGCTGCCTTTATGTATTTGTTGTCCTTGCATTTTGATATAAAGTTGCTTTATTCTTAAATCTATTTAAAAGGTGAATACAGCGACCTAATAAACCTTTATATTTAACACCTAATTCTTAAAACGGATACAGTGATGATACAAATTTTGCAATTACAAGGCACAGATAAGCGGCTGTACCAGCTTGTAGCCCCATTGGTGATGAATCCGGAAGTGTTAAAACAAAATTATAACTATCCTTTCCGGACTTCGGAGGATTATAATTGGTTTATAGCTTCGGAATCCAGGCGGGTTGTCGGCTTCATTCCGGTGGAATGCAAGAAATATGAATGTGTAATTAATAACTATTACATAAAAGGCAAGAGTAACGAAGTGCTGAAGCGGCTGTTGGAGAAGGTCATTGCTGGGGTGGATGAAGAGAAAGATCTCACTGCCGTCTGTTTTCTTGAAGATTGCGATGTGTTTAAGGAGATGGGTTTTACGGAGGAAAAGGTCTGGACTCGCTATGTGAAAATGAAGAGGGAGAGAGAACTATGAGTGCACCTAAAAATGTATATGAACTGGCGCAAGAACGTCTGGATATCATCTTCAAGGAGTTTGATACGATATGTGTCTCATTTTCGGGAGGTAAGGACAGTGGTGTGCTTTTGAACTTGTGTATTGATTATATCCGGCGTAACCGTCTGAACAAGAAACTATGCGTATTTCACATGGATTATGAGATACAGTATAGCGTAACCATCGATTATGTAGACCGTATTCTGGAGGCTAACAAAGACATTTTGGAAGTATATCGTGTCTGCGTGCCTTTTCGCGTGACCACCTGCACGTCGATGTACCAGAGTTACTGGCGTCCGTGGCAGGATGACTTGAAAGATATCTGGGTGAGACAGATGCCTAAGAATTGCCTGACCAAAGAAGCTTTTTCATTCTATACTCCTGAGATGTGGGACTATGAGTTCCAGATGCATTTTGCCAAGTGGTTGCATCTGAAGAAGGACGGTGTCCGTTCCTGTTTCTTGATAGGTATCCGTACACAGGAGAGCTTCAACCGTTGGCGGAGTATTCATTTGAACCGTAAATATCAGATGTATCACAACTATCGGTGGACGTCAAAGATAGGTAACGATATTTTTAACGCTTATCCCATCTTTGATTGGAAAACGACTGACATCTGGACTGCCAACGGAAAATTCGGTTTTGACTACAATCATTTATATGATTTGTATTATAAGGCAGGGGTCAATATTGAGCGTCAGCGGGTGGCGAGTCCTTTCCTTTGCGAAGCCCAGGAGAGTCTCCGCCTGTATCGTGCCATCGACCCGAATACCTGGGGAAAGATGGTGGGGCGTGTCAATGGAGTGAATTTTACCGGTATCTATGGAGGTACGCGTGCCATGGGATGGCAAAGTGTACGTCTGCCAGACGGTTATACCTGGAAAGAATTCATGCAATTCCTGCTTTCCACCTTGCCCGATGAAGCTCGGAGAAACTACTTGAACAAACTGACTGTCAGCATTGAGTTCTGGCGTAAGAAAGGGGGATGCCTCAGTGACGAAACCATACGGAAACTGATTGATGCGGGTGTCTCCATCGAAGTGATGAACTCAACCAATTACAAAACCCATAAAAAGCCGGTTCGCATGGACTATCTGGACGATATTGACATTGCTGAGTTCCGGGAAATCCCTACTTACAAACGGATGTGCATCTGTATTCTCAAGAATGACCATGCTTGCAAGTATATGGGCTTTGCCTTGAATAAGGAAGAAGCATATAAACGAGATAAAATAATGGAACAATTCAAAAATATGATGCTATGAGTGTAGATAAAAGTCCGGTATATAGTGTGAAAGCGATTCCTGTAGAGAAAATACAGGCCAATGATTACAATCCGAACGTAGTGGCTCCGCCTGAAATGAAGTTGTTGGAACTTTCCATCTGGGAAGATGGTTTCACCATGCCATGTGTATGTTACTACGACAACGAGGCAGACCAATATATCCTGGTGGACGGCTTTCACCGTTATCAGGTATTGAAAACTTCCAAAAGAATTTACCAGCGTGAAAACGGGTTGCTGCCTGTTGTGGTGATTGACAAAGAGTTGTCTAACCGCATGGCGTCTACCATCCGGCACAACCGTGCCCGCGGTACGCACAATATTGAGTTGATGTGCAACATCGTCGCTGAACTGGACCGTGCCGGTATGTCCGATGAATGGATTATGAAGAATATTGGTATGGACAAGGACGAGGTACTCCGCCTGAAGCAAATATCCGGTCTGGCAGACTTGTTTGCGAATAAGGCCTTCAGTATTCCTGAAATAAAAGAAGAGTATATTCCCGAAAATAAATAAGACTTTTTTAGGGCTGTCTTAAAGCGTTTTTTTTATCACATTATCCTGTCATTCAGGGTATAGTGATAATTATTTGCTATTTTTGGACAGTCCCTTTTCTTTTTCATTCATTAACAAGTGAAATATTTCTTTGCAAACTTGCATAATTTAGTCAAATCGCCTATTTTTGTCAGCATAAAAACATAGCAAACAAGTGGTACACGTCTTAAGACGTTATAAAAAAAATTACATGAAGAAAATTTTGGTAAGCGGAGGTGCTGGCTTTATAGGTTCTCATCTTTGTATGCGGTTGATAAAAGAGGGGCATAAGGTTATTTGTCTGGATAATTTGTTTACCGGTTCTGAAGAGAATATTGCCCATTTAAAAGGTAATCCTCTTTTTAAGTTTGTACATCATGATGTAGAATACCCATACGAAGCTGATGTGGATGAAATATACAATTTAGCCTGTCCTGCTTCTCCTGTCCATTACCAGTATGATGCAATAAAGACGATAAAGACTTCGGTGTTGGGTGCTATTAATTTGCTGGAACTGGCAAAGAAAACCAATGCCAAGATACTGCAGGCATCGACAAGTGAAATTTATGGTGATCCTATGATTCATCCGCAAGTGGAAGGTTATTGGGGAAATGTAAATCCTATTGGTATCCGTTCTTGCTATGATGAAGGAAAGCGTTGTTCGGAGACTTTATTCATGGACTATCACCGCCAGGCCGGATTGCGGATCAAGATTATACGCATATTCAATACATACGGCCCCCGGATGTTACCGGGTGACGGAAGAGTGGTGTCCAATTTTGTTGTCCAGGCATTGCAGGGCAATGATATCACGATATACGGTTCGGGACAACAGACGCGTAGTTTTCAGTATGTAGACGATTTGATTGAGGGAATGGTTCGGATGATGGATACGGAAGATGACTTTACCGGTCCGGTCAATTTGGGGAATCCCAATGAATTCTCTATTCTGGAGCTGGCGGAGAAAGTCATTAAACTTACGAATTCCAATTCGAAACTGGTGTTTAAGCCTTTGCCCCATGATGACCCGAAGCAGCGCCAGCCGGACATTACTTTGGCGAAGGCCAAGTTGGGGTGGAAACCTACTATTGAACTGGAGGACGGCTTGCACCATATTATAGAGTATTTCAAGGAATACGTTCCTAATTAAATAAATTTGATAACGGGAAAAATAAGATAGAAAGATGAATATGGAAATAAACCCCTCCGAGTACAAAATTCTCATCGTTGATGATGTGATGTCAAACGTATTATTGTTGAAGGTACTCTTGACAAATGAGAAATTTACTATCGCTACGGCTAGTAACGGACGGCAGGCATTGGAACAAGTGGACAAGGAAAACCCTGACTTGATCTTACTTGATGTAATGATGCCGGATCTGAGTGGTTTTGAAGTGGCCCAACAGTTGAAGGCAAATCCCGCTACTGCGGAGATTCCCATCATCTTTCTGACCGCCTTGAACAGTACGGCAGACATTGTAAAAGGTTTCCAGGTAGGCGCCAATGACTTTATATCCAAGCCCTTCAATAAAGAGGAATTGATTATCCGTGTTACCCACCAGATTTCTTTGGTAGCTGCCAAGCGCCTTATTCTGAGCAAGACGGAGGAACTGAGACGTACCATTGCCGGACGTGACAAGTTGTATTCCGTCATTGCGCATGACCTTCGTTCTCCGATGGGTTCCATTAAGATGGTGCTGAACATGTTGATACTGAATCTGCCCGCTGAAAAGATCGGTGACGAAATGTATGAGTTGCTTACTATGGCTAACCAGACAACGGAAGATGTTTTCTCCCTGTTGGACAATCTGTTGAAGTGGACGAAGAGCCAGATAGGCAAGATGAATGTTGTGCCTCAGGATGTCAACCTTGTAGAGGTGGTAGATGGCGTAATCGAGATATTCAATATGGTGGCTGGCCTGAAGAAGATAACCGTCCGTGCAGAGAAGCCGGAGAAGATGTTCGTCACCGGAGATATTGACATGATGAAGACGGTGATACGGAATCTGTTGAGCAATGCTCTCAAGTTCAGCCGGGAAGGTTCCGAAGTCGTGTTGAAGATGGAAGAAGCGGACGGTAAAGCTATTGTCAGTGTACAGGATCATGGTTGCGGTATCAGTGAAGAGGGACAGAAGAAGCTGTTGCATACTGATACACACTTCAGCACGTTCGGTACAAATAACGAGGAAGGCTCCGGACTGGGATTGCTTTTGTGTCAGGATTTTGTTTTGAAGAATGGCGGAGAACTGTGGTTCATCTCAAAGGAAGGAGAGGGCTCTACGTTCAGTTTCTCCATTCCGTTGAAGAAATAAAAAACTCTCCCCGCCCCCTTTCTTCACGGAGGGGTACGGGGGAGGTTCCCTATCTTTTACATAAACTGCGGAAATCACAATATTCACAAAGTTTCGTGTCTTCGGTCTGGTCAAACGGTGTGTCCGGACTGAAAATCTCCTGTAACAGTTTTTGTAATCTTTCGCGAAACTCCTCTTCATGGAAAGCAAAGTTATTGACAGGAACCTTGGGTTGTCGGGAAGCTCCCATTTCAATGATCGGAGAATAACTTTCGGAGGCTGCCCGGTGAATGTAGAGTAGGGAGGGGGCTACCTTTAGCGGTTGCCTGCGGCATAGGATAGATGCATACAGAAATGTCTGGAAAATATAGTTGGGACGATTGTTGGCAGGGGTAAACAATTGCTCTATATTTTCGGGAATCTTGGGAGTACCGCCGGTCTTATAATCCACGATACGGAGGGTATCTCCCTTGCTGTCCATGCGGTCAATAGTTCCGCCTATTTTCAGGGAAAGCTTACCCGCGGAAGTTTCAACCTCCATAACCTCATCCACTTCTTTTTCCATTGCTTCCATGCAGAAAGGCGCATATTGCAGGTCATTCTTTAGGAGTTGGCGCAGATAAGAGGCGATGACTTTGGCGTGGATGAGCTGCGTACCGTTGTATTCCGGTTGTTCAGTCTGAGAAACATGGAAGAACTTCTCTTTGAATGCATTATCTACATAAGCCTGTAGTTTCACATCATTCTTCAATAAAGCTTCCAGGTCTTCTTTGCGTATTTCTTTATTGTGGGCGGTAAGGTCTTTATATACCAGTTCGGCAGAGTAGTGGAAGATGGTTCCGAATAAGGCGGAATCTATCTCTGCACTGACTTCTTCGGGAGCTTTCAGCCCGGCCACATAGCGGTAATAGAATTTCAGCCGGCAGTCCAGGTATGCGTTGAGGGCGGAAGGTGAGAACAAAGCCCTGGGATGCCGGTGTATATTGTATATCCGGTGCATCCTTTCTAGTATTTCCGGAGTCTTGTCGATGATGATATCCCGGGTCTGTTGCGGCGACTGTCCGGCTTCAAGGTACTCGTATGAGATGTCATGCGGTGATTCTACGAGGAACTGTAGCATGAACCGGGACATTTCGCCACGGTTCAGTCCGTCGGAGGCGGTGTTATATAGCAGGGTGATGTTCTCTGCCCGTTGTATGAGGCGGTAGAAGTAGTAGGCATAGACTGCATTCTTATGTTCGATAGTAGTCATGCCGAAAGCTTTCCGCAGGTTGTAGGGGATGAATGAAGATTCACCCCCGGCTTTGGGAAGCTGCCCTTCATTGAGGGAGAGCATAATAAGATTCCGGAAGTCGAGGTTACGTGTTTCCAATACTCCCATTACCTGCATACCGATGGCAGGTTCACCGTGAAAGGGTATGTTGGCGGAAGTCAGCAGGCGATTCAGTAACCGCTTCAATGTATCTGTTCTCAGACTGCTTAATTCTCCGGTTTCGATGAGGTTGACAAGACGGTTGATGAGTGTGTAACTCTTGAACAAGGATTCACGGTACAGTTGGTTGAAAATGTCTTCAGCATCTTTTTCCTGGCGGTAGATGACGGCAACTTCGCGAAGCAGGTCCGTAAGATACCGGCAAAGGGCATGGGTCCCGTTTTGCGGGGTAAATACTTGTTCCAGGAAAGCGTCTTGTCTCAGTTCGGAGGGAAGCGGATAGAACCGGTTGTCCTTGGTCAGTTGCTTTTCCAGTCCTTCGGCAGAGGAAGAGAGCTGACAGGTGTAGGGATGTTTTAAAATAGCAAGTACGGCCTCATAGGTATAACGGCCTGTATCGTTGCGGTAGCCGGTTGTTTGCAGTTCCACCAGGGAATTGATAAAGCTATATACAGGGGTCTGTGCCAGTGGAAATCCCATGGTAATGTTGACATTCTTCACCTCCGAAGGAATGGAATGAAGTACGGGCAACAGCAAGGCTTCGTTGCAGAGGACAACGGCATTTTCTTTCTCTTTCCACTTCCCGTCTTTGCCGGTTGAGTTTTTATTTTTTTCTTTCATTTCCTTTATCCATTCCGGAAGGTAACGTGCCTGTGCATTTTCGGTTGGTGCGGAAATAAAACGTACCTGTTTCGGTTTGCGGAGTACGTCGAAGGCAGTTTCCGGCAGTTGGTTGGGAAAGAGTTCCAGGTTCCGGAGAATAAATTCACCGGCTTCATGGGTATAGGGCGGTTTCTGTTCGCGGGGCAGGCGGGTATAGAATACATCATAATCCCAGTAGAACAGGGCTTTGCCTGCATTCTGCAGACGGAGGAAGAATTCTGTCTCTACCTTGTTCAGAACGTTGAAGCCTACAAAGATATAGCGTTCATAATGCAGTTTGTCGGTAGCCAGTTGCTCCATGACATTGCGGTACATCATGCCCTCGTAGGCTATGCCGAGTCCGGTGAGATTCTTGCGGTAATGGCGGTAGATATCTCCTAATTTATCCCATAGGGAAATGAATTTGTTTTTCAGTTCCGTACGTTTCTCGATGGAGAAGTTCTGGAAAAATTGCCGGATGGCTTCTTCCTGCTCTTTGTCGAGAAAATCATAATCGTCCATGATATTCTTCAAGTCCTGCAAGTTGGTGAAGAGTTTGTCGGCATCGACAAGATTCTTGTCCACATCGTCGAAATCACTGATGAGCAGTTCTCCCCAGAAGTAGAAGTCATCAAGTGTTTCTTCACTATGGGTTTCCTCGCGGAAAACTTTATATAACTCGCATACCAGCCGTATGGGATCTCCGGGTTTTAAAGGAGAGAGCTGGCGAAACAGTTCGCTGATGCTGACATATGCAGGTGACCACAACGGACGGTCTGATTCGGCGGCCAGATATTCGTTGAAGAACAGGCTGGCACGTTTATTAGGAAACACGATGGCCGTACGGGACAAATCGTTTCCTGTTTTAGAGTAAAGGTCGTGGGCGACCAATTGGAGGAAAGTTTCCATATTCTGTTTATATCATTTCTTGTAGGACCAGATTACATTATATGTGAAGAAGGATAAGAATATATGTAATGGGCCGTAACAATATATGTTATGATTATACTTTTTTATTTGCTTTTTTTTAGTAGCCAATATCCATGTTTTTATACAGCTTCTATATATTCTTCTTCCACATACCACAGATATCCCTTGATATTCTCTTTGGGATATCCCATCCGTGCAAGTAACTGCATATATCCTTGTACCTGCTTGTTGTATTTCTTGTTCGACTTACCGAACTTGAAATCCACGACGGCAATTTCTCCGTTTCTCATCATGACACGGTCGGGACGCCGGGTATGCAGTTCTCCGTTCTCTTGCCAGATGATATCGCATTCATTGAAAAGTTGCCAGGTTCCCGAATACCAGTCTTTGACTTGAGGCAGGGAGAAAGCCCGTTCGGTAAGTTCACGTATTTCTTCTTCCGTTTCCGTATGTCCGATAATACCTTCGAACACCAGTTGGCTTATGGCATTTTCAATATCATTTTCCGTTGCGATGGCAGAAAATAAAGTATGCAGCAGACGCCCGCGATTGATAAACCGCTGGCTGGATTCTGCTTCATCTATCCCCGCTATGAAATCGGCCGAGCGGTTGGACTGGCGGAATTCAATATCATGGAACATACTTTCCATGTGAACGGGAAGTTTTACAGGTTTTTGGGCTAACTTGTTTGTTTCTTGCCTGTCATCTTGGACAGCAGGTGATGAAGGGCACAAACTACCGCTCTCATAGACAGCCGCTTCTTCGTCCCAACTGCCTGTACCTTTGCCGGCTATTTGTGGCAGAGTGTTGGCAAGCAGTTCGGATATCGTGCCTTTCTGTCCCTTCTTGCTCCAAAGAATCAGGTTCTTTCCGGCGCGTGTGAAAGCTACGTAAAGCAGGTTCAGGTTATCCACCCAAAGTTGCAGTCGCTCGTGCAGGTAGTCTTGGCGATATACGGATTCCGCCATCGTGGCAGAGTAGCTTACAGGAATCAGCTTCAATGCGTTATAAGGAGCCTCCGGGGCGGTACACCATACAAGCTGGTTGTTGGTCTCGTTTTCTAGTTTCCAGTCGCAGAAGGGGATGAGTACGGTGTGGAATTCCAGTCCTTTGGACTTGTGGATGGATAGAATGCGTATGCCATCCGTCTCTCCGCTGGGTATGGTCTTGCTGCAGAGGGTTTCCTCCCAATAACGTATAAAACTGTCCGGGTCGGAAGAATTGCTTTGCAGATATTCTGTCACGGCGTCAAAGAAAGAAAAGAGATAAGCATCCTGCTTTTCTATACGGTTCATCCCGAATATGCTGAAAAGTTCTTCCAATAGTTCGTATAGGGGCATTAAACGTAAGGTGTCCATGCGTGAGGTGAAAGTCTCGGGAAGCATTTCCTCGGGAGAACCGATGAAGAGACTGTCCCAGTTTTTCTTTTCTTCTTTGCCCTTCTGTCCTTCCGTCAGCCTATAGTTGGCAATCAGTGAAGCTCTTGAAATTTTGTCTTCCGGATTGGACAAATAGCGCAAGGCATCTATCAGCATGCAGATGGCAAGCGAGGCATCCAGCCGGAACGCTTCGTCGGAGACAACAGGCAGCCGGAGCTCCTTGTCGAAGTAATCGGCAATAGGGGGGATATTCTTGTTCTTGCGGACAAGTATGGTGATATCGTTCAACCGGACGCCTGTTGCCAATAAGTTCTGTACTTCTTTTCCCATGGAGAGAAGTGTCTGTTCCGTGTAGTTATGCTCTTCGTCCGGTTCAAGGAAAGAGGCCTTGACATAACCGCGCTCGTCACTTTTGGGCGATTCTTGTACCACGTCGGCGTAGGCACGTTTCAACGGATAACAATCTTCTTTCAGCTCTTCAAGGTGCAGCGTATTAAGGTAATCTACGGCGGCGGTGAATAGTCCGTTGTTGAAGCGGATGATATTTGTTTCGCTTCGTCTGTTTGTTTTCAGAGTCTCTATACGGATTGGGAAGCTGCCCAAACCTTTATCCCTGACTTCTGAACCTTCGTCTTTTTCCCCGAGTCCGTTCAGTATTCCCCAGTCACCGTTCCGCCATCGGTAAATGGACTGCTTCACATCTCCCACGATCAGACTGTCGGCTCCCTGCGAAAGGCCTTCAAGCAACAGCAGACGGAAGTTATCCCATTGCATGCGGCTGGTATCCTGGAATTCGTCAATCATCACATTGCGTATATTGGCCCCGATTTTTTCGAATACGAAAGAAGAATCACCCTCGCGCACCAACTGGTGCAGCAAGGCATTGGTGTCCGAGAGAAGGAAACGGTTGTGCTCCCTGTTCAGCGTGCGCACTTCTTCATCTATATGGTTCAGAAGCTGCAACTTGTTGAGATGCTGCAGGGAAAGCCGGCAACTGTTTATAATCCGGCTTTTCTGCGGGCGCAACCTTTCCGCATCTTGCAGAAGGGGGAGCAGGCTTTGTTCGGCCAGGTGAATGATGTCGTTCTTGCGTGAGGAAGTTTTGGTAGCCCAGTTCTTGGCATCAGCCAGGCTATTCTGCAAAGTGGCGTTCATCACGTCTTTGTCTGTCAGTTTTCCATCCCTCAGTTTACGGAAATAACTGCCTATACCGCGTGCGCCACCCTTCAAGTCTTCGGCTACGAGGGCATGGCCTTCCAGTTCGCCTTCAAATTGGTCATAGAATCCTTTCATTTGCTCCAAAGCATCGGTTTCCATTTCACGCAATACGTCCCGGTAAAGTTTCAGTGTATCCGGGGTACGGAGACATTGCCGCAATCCTTCACCACGTTCTATATAACTTTCATCAAAGATGTTTCTTCCGAAGTTTTTCACTTCATTGGAGACGTTCCAGCGCTTGTCGTCGGCGATGCGTTCGTTGATATAGTCCAGCAGCCAGGCCAGGACGGGAGAAGTGGAAGTCAGTTTTTCGATGAGGCTATCTACCGCATCGCTCAGCACTTCGGTATTGTTCAGTTCTATATTGAGGTTGGGGCTTAATTCCAGTTCCCGTGCAAGGTTTCTCATGACGGACTGGAAAAAGGAGTCGATGGTCTCTACACGGAAACGGCTGTAGTCGTGCAGCATATATTGCAAGGCCATTCCGGCACGTTGGCGGATTTCCGCTGTATCCAATGTTCCACCGTCAATCCTTTTAAGCTCTTCCTGGATACGTGACAGGTAAGCTTCGGAAGCCGGATCGCTTTTCCATATGCCGTATAGCTGCTGAAGAATACGTTCCTTCATCTCTGCGGTAGCCTTGTTGGTGAAGGTTACGGCAAGTATCTGCCGGTATGCCCGTGGATTCAGAATCAGGTGTTTGATGTATTCCACTGCCAACGTAAAGGTCTTGCCTGATCCGGCGGAGGCTTTATATACTAATAGTTCCATAAAAGAGAGGCATTCATTTCGACAGACAAAGATAGTGTAAATGGGGAGTAGAATAAAGTGAACTTGTTTATTTTTTGTGCCGGGTACTGCTTTTTCATTTAAGAAATATTGTTCATCGCTTGTTGTTGCAGTAAAATGCTTGTATTCGTGCGCAACGACGCTGAAGCACCGCCTTAGGTGTTTCTTCCTATTGGGCTTCGGATAAAGTGCTTTGTAGTCTGTT
>NZ_GL882610.1 GCF_000195635.1 Bacteroides fluxus YIT 12057
TCACGTAGTGGGGAATAAAAAGAAAGGAAAGAAGCTTATAAATCCTTTCCAAGTAGGGTGTAAATGATGATTTTGATGTCATTCCAGAAGGACCAGTTATCCAAATATTCAATATTCATCCGTACCTTATCCGGAAACAATACCTCATCATTATATTTTTGAGGATTCTCCTGTTCCGCCAATATCTCTTCCTCATTCCGGTATTTTAAACTTGCAGGGCCGGTAATGCCGGGTTTCAAAAGAAGTATCCGCCTATTCTCTCCTTCAAGTTTGTCAGCATAGCCGGGAACATCGGGACGGGGACCGACGAGACTCATGTCACCTATCAATACATTCCATAATTCCGGCAATTCATCCAGTTTATATTTCCGTAATTTGGCTCCCAAAGGAGTAATGCGGCCTTCTCCTTTTACAGATACGGAACTGCCCGAATGGCTGACAGTCATAGATCGGAATTTGTACATGGTAAATAATTTCCCGTGTCGTCCCACTCTTCTCTGAGTAAAAAGCACAGGACCGCCCGGCATCTTGATGTGAATCAAAATACCAACTATGATCAAAACAGGAAACAAGAAAATTAGACCGAAAAAGGAAGCGATACGGTCAAAAATGGATTTTAGGAACATGAACAGAACTTTGTTTATGAATTTTACGCCATAAGTAAGAGCAGAAGGTCTCTTTACGTATAATAGCCATCATTCAAATTCTTTTTAATACTGCATGCAATACATATCCGCAAAAACAATACATCGCATATAAAACAGACAACCTTTCAATCTTTCGATATACTTTCCATACATCCTTTGCAGCTTTCCATTTTTTCGAAGTATTGGAAGTTGAAACCAAACGATAACCTGCCAACACTTCTTTCAGCCCATACGCTTTAAATCCTCGCTTCATAATCAATAACCACAAAGCCATATCATGACTGCTCTTTATCAAAGGCATTCTGAAGTCACCCGTTTGTTTTCTATCAATCATTACTGTCAGACAACCTATTATTGTATTCCGCAAATATTGATGATAGGTCAAAGAAATAGGAACTCTCACAATATTCCCTGTTTTTCTTCCATCTTCTTCCATCACATAATAATCAGAAAACACAAAAGCATAAGAATTTTGTTTCATAAAGGCCAACTGTTTTTCCAGTTTGTCTTCATTCCACACATCATCACTATCCAGAAAAGCTATATACTGCCCTTTTGCCTGTCCTATAGCTACATTCCGGGCTGCGGCTGCCCCTACATTCTTTTCTAACGGAAACAACCTAACCCTTTGGTCTATATCCACAAACTTTTGTACTATCCTTACAGAATCATCTTTTGAACAGTCATCCACTACTAATAACTCCCAGTTCAAATATGTTTGTAAAAGAACAGAATTAATACTTTCAGTAACGAACTGTGAAGCATTATACGATGGCATTATTATAGACACTAGCCCCTCTGTCATAACAATTATCCTATTTTTAAGTAAGTAATACCTTCCAATTCCGAGGCACTAAATACATTTCTTCCATCTATCAGTACCGGCGTTTCTTTCATAGCCTTCTTTATAACTCCCCAACTTGGCATGCGGAACTCTTTCCATTCTGTTACATGGAAGATGGCGACCGCATCAATGACCGTATCATACATATTTTTACCATAGGAAATCAAATTACCGATACGACGTTTACATTCATCCATTGCTACAGGATCATAAGCACAAACCTCACAACCGGCTTTCAACAAACTATCAATCAACACCAATGCCGGTGCCTCGCGCATATCATCGGTTTCAGGCTTAAAAGCAAGTCCCCAGACAGCTACTTTTTTCCCTTTTATGTCCCCATTGAAATATTTCTCGAATTTCTCAAACAAGATATTCTTTTGACTTTCATTCACAGCTTCCACTGCATTCAGTACACGCATATTGTATCCGTTCTTTGCAGCAGTCTTTATCAGAGCCTTTACATCCTTGGGAAAACAGGAGCCACCATATCCACAGCCCGGATACAGAAACTTACTCCCTATACGGCTATCAGTACCAATACCTTTGCGTACCATATTGACATCAGCCCCTACCAACTCACACAAATTGGCTATGTCGTTCATGAAACTGATACGTGTAGCCAACATAGAGTTGGCAGCATATTTTGTCATCTCAGCTGATGGAATATCCATAAAAATCACACGAAAATTATTCAACAGCATTGGTTTATAAAGACGAGTCATTAACTCTTTGGCTCTCTCGCTTTCTACCCCTACCACTACACGGTCAGGCTTCATGAAATCATCAATGGCATTACCTTCTTTCAGAAACTCCGGATTGGAAGCCACATCAAATTCCACTTGCACACCACGTTTATCCAATTCCGCCTGAATGGCAGCTTTCACCTTCCTCGCAGTACCAACTGGTACAGTACTTTTGGTCACCATTACCAGATATTTATTCATGTGCTGCCCAACAGTCCTTGCAACTTCCAGTACGTAACGTAAATCTGCACTGCCATCTTCATCCGGAGGAGTACCCACCGCACTAAATACAATTTCCACTTCATCCAATACTGAAGCCAGATCTGTTGTAAAGTGTAAACGGTCCGCTTTTACATTGCGTAATACCATACTATCAAGATTAGGTTCATAGATAGGTATTTCACCTTTCCTCAAACTTTCTATCTTCTGTGCATTAATATCTACGCACGTTACATGGGCACCCAGTTCTGCAAAACAAGTGCCTGACACCAAACCGACATAGCCGGTACCAACTATTGCTATATTCATAATTTATCTTTTTCTATTTGTAAGTGTATCGTACTTCCCGCATAATCTCCAGTAGGCAAATTTATAACCTGCTTATAATCATTTATTTTTAAATTTATTTTATTCTCCAATTGAGTTGGCTCAGCTATATACACATCTATATTTTTCATATCCACATTCTTCACCATCAGAATGCATGGAGTATCTACTGAAAAAGTGAAATTATTATACGAAAAGGTTCCCACAGAAAAAAAAGTCAAATATATAACAGAATCAATTTTATCAACTACAACCTGCATTTCCTGATCATTTTTCAAAATTTCAATATTCTTTTGCAAATCCTCTACTATATTCATACTTGAAGGATTAGGAATTACCATATAGGCATAATAGTTACAGAGAGAATGTTCTATAATTATAGAGAAAATAGGCTTTATTACAGGAGATAGATGATAAGAGGCTTCATTTATAGATGACCAACGACCAGTTTTATTTTCTATATCCATTAAAAAAGTATCTGGAGAAAGAAGTAAGTACCAAATATTGTTATGGCATATTTTGCCTATAACATTTTTATCCTTAATGTTATATATTTCAGAATTTCCTCTATATACACATTGTTCAATGCAAGTATGTAACAGATTATTATCCTGCGATTCTAAAGAATTTCCCAAACAAACAAGAGCATCTTTTGTTGTGTAATAGCCCTTTTTACCTCTCAATCCGCTATCATTCAATTCCAACACATATGAACTAACATTTCCATCAGAAACACCACCAGAGAAATTACTCTTTCCATAAACTCCTCCATCATATTCAAAAGAAGGTATTGTCATAGTAGAGGTTACTCCAGGAATCATATTCCAATTCCATACAGGAAATACATTATAATACTCATCACCTAATATTCTAAAAGAAGTAGCCCCTAATGATAATAATGAACCTAAGATATTTTCGCCGTTCATACGTTCAGGTTTTCTTATACGTGTAGAGGTTCCTCCTACACTTATATTATACCGTTCATTACAATGAAGTAAATAGTCTACCTTCCAAAAATAATGACTAAACTTATTATTACGAGGCTGTAAATCTTCCACGAAATATTTGAGATATTCATCATAAATATTTTTATTTTGCGAATCTATCAATCTCATATCTTTCAATAATGGAAGTAATGAAATCCGTTTTAGATAATTTTCTCGAGATATTTGCCTTCCCAATGCTATATAATCAATATATTGTCCTCTTAGGCTATTTAAATAGGTATTTATCAGATAGTCTGATATAAAATTTACATTATCAACAGACAAAGCATAGTCTGTGCCACGTGTAAACATCCCTATTTTTATTATACCCGAAAATAAAACTTCACCATAACCGCCAATATACCGAATATCATGTGATAGAGAACTTCCATCTACTTGTACGCCTTCATGATCAATGTATTTAAGTTCGCCATATGCAGCCTGTACACTCTTACTTAAAATACTATCATTACTTAAACAGACCCCTCTTAAAAAATGATATGTTGCTATATCTATTTTATTAGCACCTTGGAAATCATCAAGTGACAATTTATCCAAATACTTAACAAAATAGTTCCAATTCTCATCTGTTATATATTCATCTAATAAAACCAATATTTCACCAACAACTGTACAAACAGCGATTGAATTAAACCACCAATTATTAGAAACATACTTTCCAATTCTCCAATGTTCCAAAGCATCGTTAACAATATTAATAATTTCCTCATTTCTATTGGATAGTTTTAAATAATAAGCCACAGCTAGCTCTTTAGTTCTCAGCAAATGATAATAAGGTTCCCAATCGGCCATTCCTTGCTGATTTTCATAATTTATATCAAGCCATTTTCCATCTAAGAAATTATTTATATATACATCTACATTGGCTCTTATTGCTTGGCCTCCATCATCAGCAGCATAATTTAAAATAGTCGCTCTTGTTTGTTCCAAAATCAAAAACGCTTCTTCATTATTTATCGCAATATGAGTAGTGCTTACTTGCTCAACAGCTTTCTCTGAACATGATATGAACAAAAAGAATAAAATCATCAACGTTTTAAAAACTGCCAATATTCTTGACATATACAATAAAGCATTGTATTTAAAAGGATTCTTAATGTATATAAATGAAAAGGCCAATTGCTGTTTTACTACAGTAAATAGTCTATCTATTAATCGCATTTTTTTTCTAGATGCTGACATTTCCCTAATCCTTCTATAATAGATACAATTAACATCTGTTTTTTGTATTCGTTTGATTTCATCAGAAATGGCAAACATAAAAATAGCATCTTCTCCTTTCGTAAATTTTATGTCAAAACGCTTATCCCTTATTACAGATATAGGAATCAGTTTGCAACAAGCATTCGATAAATAACACCTGTTCTTGAAGATACCAGAACTATTATCTTCAAAAGTCAAATAGTCTTTTATTCTATCATTTATATTGGACTTAAAATTATAAACATTTGATACAACGATAGATGATTCCTGCACTTTTTCATATAAACATTCCAAATAATTATCTGAAACAATATCGTCATCGTCAACAAAACTAACATACTCTCCTTTGGCTTTTTCAAGACCAATATTTCTGGCATTAGATACTCCCTTTTTATTCGTGTAATACAGTGTCATATTACTTTTATCAGACAAAAACTGTAACAATTGATTATAATATGGTTCTTTAAAACCATTCAATACAATAATCACTTCATACAAGTCCAAATCTAATGTTTGAGAATGTAAAGAACACAAACATTCATAAATATATGCTTGTGGTCTATATGTTGGTATAATGACACTTATCATTTAGTAAATAAAAAAACTATTAATACTCTTAACAAGTCAAAAGACTACAAAACACATTAAAGAATAAGCATTTCAGAAATACGTAACAAAGACTGAACTATACAAATATTCTCCAATAGGAAATACAATAACCTTTAGGCTATACAAAGCTATAAGATATAATATGGATAATACGTATAATTTAAATTTACGTTTTTGTAAATCAACTAGATAATAAAAAAGCGGAAATATTGATAATATGAAAAAATAATGTCCAAATCTATAAGTTACAGAAGAAACTATGCATATTGTTTTTATTAAATAAGAAAAAAGTCCAAACTGAAATATCCGTATATCCTTAGCTGATATTTTGTGTGTCTCAATTATGGAAACAGAATAATAATATAAAGGAAACAATATCAACTTCGTTAATTTGTTAGAAACAGAAACACCTTGTTGCAAATAGTCACTTTCTGCATAATGAGAATATTGAGGAACTACTACAATTAATTGTTTAATGATTTCATCAGCAGGAATAAATGCTAAAATAGCTGTAATAATTATCAAAACCTTTGCAAGTCTTGATGTTAAGATAATATTCCTAAAAAAGAACAAAAAAATAATTGAAATAGCACTGATGTGAAAGCCTGTCGCCAAAATAACATAGACAAAAAATTTTTTTTTCTTCTCTTGCAACAATTCAAGTATAGCTAATGTCACAAAATATACAGCTGTACATTGCCTTATTCCATTCATCTGACTATGCAACATTGTTGAAACAGTCACAAATAAGAAAAATAATAATGTATAATTATGCCCGACAATTTTTGCTATAGCTAAATATAGAAAAACATAAAGTAATGCAAATAAATAAAAGAAAAATTGCCCTTCAAATCCCCAACTTTGAAAAGCATGAACTAATCCATAAAAAAAAACTTCTCCCTTATTTAAATAAAAACTTAAATCCGCTTTTCCATTAAAAATGCCTAAATAGCTATAGTAATCTGTTCCAACATTTAATTGTCCACCAATAAAAAAAGTCCATAATGCTATAAATGGAGAGATATACAATAATAAGAAACTATATGACTTAGCATGATACTGCTTATCATAAACATAAAAAGCCATTAATCCCGAAAACAGGAAAAGAATATATAACATTAACCGTTAACTTTTAACATTTTGTCATATTTTTCTATTGCAATAGAAATATTAGGAATATTCAAAATACGATATTCGTTAACTTTAAACATACGCCTTGACAATCTTATCATTGCTTTTCTATTCAAAAAGAGAAAGAAAGATAATAAAATACTTATCCTATTTCGCTGTCGATCCATACTTTTAACCTTATCCCTTATTAACGGAAACAGAGAAAGGTTATTACCTATAAGTCCAGCTAAAAAGCATCCTTGACTAAATTTCGGCAATAAGTCAGAACGTTTTAATTCAATAATAGCTTTCAATGCACTTTCAGCCCAAATTGTTTCAACTGAATACAATTCAGGGATTCTTCTATCCCAATGATATTGCCTTCCAAACAAATGAGGAGCAGAAGATAACTCTCCTCTGTGACCTCCTTTATGGCTTTCAGCTGTAGAACTGCGAGGACAAGCACCTGCCACTGTAATAGGATAGTCTATAACCACATACTCACGACACAATATGGAAGCAGCTACAGCCAAATAAATGTCCGGTGACAATCCACCTATATAGTGCCCTGTTATTTTTTTTATTTTTTGCAAAATATCATTTTTCACTATTCCATGATAAACTTTCGGTAAAAGGTAACTACTATAATTTATAATACCATTTTTAAGTAGCCGCTTCAACTGCTTCTCTCCATTAAGAGTTTTAGTTTTTAAAGTTCCTTTTCGCCATAATAATGTCCCAGATTCTCCAATTAATTTATCAGGCCAACTATATTTTAGCTGATAACTTGGAGAGACACACAAGTAACCATTATCTTTGGCCCAAACAGCAACATCAAAAATACAAGATAATACTGTATCATCATCCCCTATCATTACAACATATTCCCCTGTAGCCATAGACAATGCGTAATCCATATTAGTCACAGAGTTAATACGACCAATGACATGATTATACAATAATCGTGAGTCATCAATTTCTGCTACAAACTTTTCTACCTTATTAGAATCTGAATTATCTTGAATGACCAATTCAAAGTTCTTATTATCATGAGCTAAAATATTTTTTATAGCCTCAATACAATAATATTCTCTATTTCTCGTTGGAATAACGATAGTTAACAGCGGATTCATATGCATAAATTAACATGAAAAAAAATCTTTCAATTCGTTTTTACTAATCTCTTCAATCCCTTTAAAATAAAACCTGGTTTTAGCTTCTGGATTATCAATGAAATATTGAGTAATTTCTCTTTCTCTTTCAAAAGATATGACACGTTGTTTATTTCGTCGAACTATTTTAGCTGGCATTCCGGCAAATATACATCCAGAATCAGCTTCGCCATAAGCCTTGTTCAATAACGCATAGCGAGTTGTTATACTGCAATTTGGCAATTCACCTCCACCAAGTATGCTCGTATTCATTGAGAGCCAACAATAATCTCCTATCTGTATGCTTTGAGTTGGATTAGACACCACACCGGTTTCCGTATCACGTATGCAATGGATATTGGAATCCATAATAAAACAGCCTGATGAAATCATAGCATATTTACCTACTGTTACATGATGCACAGCCTTCAACAATACCCCACTACATATCAAAACACCTTCGCCTAATTCCATTACAGCTTGCGGCCATACCACTACACTAGCGCTCTGATTTATAATGCAAGTACCTTTTACCACTAATTTCCCTTGCAGAAAAATCTGTGCTGGCATATAAGAAATAGGCATATTATCCACATCTTTTCCTATAATAACCGTACCAAAACAAACGGGACACTGAAATTCCACTTTACCAATCAAACTTCTTAAATGAACTTTCCCTACTACTACAAAAGGAAAATGAATTGCCTGATTAATAGGCAAAAGTTTGAAATTTAAATAAAAAGTTTTCAGCCAATGTACTCGAATCCCAACACCAATCCAATGACGAAATTTTCTATAAGTGTTTTTTAATTTCATTTTTCAACGATGCAACAATATTAATACGCATTTGTTTATGCACATAGTATAATGAATAGCAACACGAAGTAATCAACAGCATACTTCCAACTAAATATCTCATCCAATCCGCCTCTATGTCTCTAGCTTGCTTAGAAAGAAAGGCAAAAGACAAAACTACGAATATCTTAAGAATCACCGACCAATTGAAAGAGATAGAAAATTTCCATTTCATTATGTAATTAAAAACCACTAATTGTATAAAACCGGATAAAAAATAGGCTATGCCCAATCCTTTCAATCCACAATATTGATACAACAAAATATAAAAAACTAACACAGCCAGATTTATCATCAATGATGAAGTTAAAAATAATTTAGAGCGTTGCTTAGCCAACAATATCATACCCATACTGTTGGAACAAATTATCACAATAGTTCCAAGAATAGCGTAGTCAATATATTGTGACACAACAATGAAATCAGATGAATATAAAAAAGTCAAAAAGAGAGGAGATAGAAATACGAATAAAACGACTAAAGGTAATGCCAATAACAGCCCTACTTCCGATTGAGAATTTACCGCATCATTCAGTTTTTGATTATCTTTGTTGACCGCTGAGATACGAGGGTAGTATTCTGTTGACATAGCAGTGATAATGATTCCAAAATAACTACCAATGATAGTTATTCCCGATTGATAGTAGCCCAAGACACCCAAACCTCCATAATTGCTGATATAACTTGCCACAATAAAATTAGTAACTTCAAGCATAAACGATAGTAGCATCAATGAGATTCCCATTTTTATCATAGGAAAAGAGCGAACAAAAACCTCTTTTATAGACATACAAAGAGAAAAGCATTCCACTTTCTTTACATAAAAACATGATATCACCAGGGTAGCAATAGCCGAGAATACTAAAGAAGGTGCAATCCCTTGTATCCCCCATAAAAAATAGAAAGGAAGAGCTATGAAAAGACCAACAAACGCTCCTAATATGCTAGCTTTAGCCAAAGAGCGAAGTTGTCTGGTACCAGTCAAGATAGCTCTCAGTCCATCATTAAAAATAGTAGCAGCTACTGCAACGGATAATAGCACATAAGAAAAAACATAGTCATAATTTCCAAAAGAATAGTTGCTCAATATTGGCGACAGGACTACCATTAATACAAGTCCCAACCCACACGTAAACCATATAATCCTTTTGACAAATGATATTGTTTCTGAGCAATTCTTACTATTTCCACTTCCATAAGCCTCCGAAATATCCCTCACCGCACTTTGATTGATACCCAATCCAGCTCCTGTTTTCACCATATTTATCGAAGTTTGAAACAAACTGATGATGCCCAGTCCTTCTGCTCCCAGCAAAAGTGCAACCACCTTGTTAATTCCTACCTTTACAATAATATTAAAAACCTGAACAAAGCCAAACAAAAAAGTTGTTTTGAGAATATTTTTATATGACACAGAGTCTGCCATATCAATCTTTTATAAAGTCTTCATCATCAAGCCACCACCCACAAGGTAAAGCTATAAAACGAGAATAAAAGTTTTCTACTCCGGACAAAGACAACTGTTTACCGAAAACCGAATAACAGTTATTAGGAAGGTGCACCCCTGAAGCATAATATCCCATTTCCCTAAAATGGGAAAGGTCTATACGCTTATTATTTGACAACAAACCATATACCCAATAATTAGGTTCCACATCCTCCCTGCCCATTAATTGACATTGCACATCAAATAATCGTTGTTCCCAATAATGCCCATTTCTAGTTTGACAAATTAACAAATTCACAATATTCTCCATAGCACAACAACCAATATAACTATTAATTTCACTCATAGTAGCCCCATAACCTTTCATATAGATGTCGCATGCAGAAGATATCTCTCCTATATCATCACGGAAAATCTGCCGCCTGATACCAAAATCTCGCATAAGCAGTGCCTTATTATAAAGTTCCTTATCTTTAAAAACCACAGCACCACCATCTATCGTGTTAGGTAATCTAACTGTCTGAAAAGAATAGATAGAGATATCAGTACCCAAATTTCCTGTATAGTTGCCTTTATATTTAGAGCCAAAGGCTTCTACGCAATCATCTATAACCGGAATACCATATTCCCTTCCTATCGCATTGATTTCATCCACATAACCTACATAGCCACAAAAATGGTTATGAAAGATCAGCCTTGTTCTGGATGATATTTTCTCTCTCACACTATCGGGCGATAGCGTTCCCGTAGTAGGATCTATATCTGCCCAAACTACCTTTAATCCAAAAGTAAGCAGAGGCATATTGGATGCAAGGCAACTCATAGGAGAGGTTATAACTTCATCCCCCTGTTGCAAATCCAATGCGGCCAATGCTATTTGTATGGCGGAAGCATAAGAATTCGTAGTCAACAGATAGTTGACACCAAGGAATAATGATAACTTCTCCTCAAACAAATGCCCCCACTTCCCATAAGACAAAGCACCGGAATGAAGAATTGCATCCAACTCCGGCAGTTCCTGAGGCATGTAAGGTTTATAAAGTGGTATCATAATTCAGAACTTTAATACTGTACCCGCCCAACTCAAGCCTACGCCGAAGCCTGTTACCATCACATCCATACCCGGTGTAATCAGACCGGAGGACACACAATCTTTCAGTCCTATCAGAACTGTGGAAGACACTGTATTACCCGTACTTTCAAGGTTTATGTAAAAACGGTCCTTAGGCAATCCACATACTTTCCGAATCGTATTGAGCATGAATTTGTTGGCTTGGTGGAAAATATAGTAATCCATACTTTCTTTTTCCATCCGATTCTTTGCCAGCACATCATTCATTAAAACAGGAACCGCTTCAAGAGTGAAATTGAAGATTCCTCCTCCATTCATATAAAGAAAGTCATCATAGCATGCATGTCCTTCATCATCTAAAGTGTGCTGACCCGTGGACTGTCTATAACGGGACGCGCCTGTTTTTACAATAAGATTTTCAGCACCGGCACCATCGGTACCCATGGAGAACTCTCCTATTTCAGCTATACCATCCGTTGAGACCAAACATGCGGCCGCCCCGTCACCAAAAATAGAACGGTTGCTCTTATCCGAAGGATGAAGATATTTATTATAGGTCTCAGCAGTCAGCAATAACACATTCTGTGCAATGCCACCTGCAATCAACCCTTTTGCAACAGCCAATCCATAGACACAGCCCGAACAACCCAAATTGTAGTCAAAAGCGCCTATATTGGTACGTAAGCCCAGACGATGCTGCAGGATACAAGAAGTGGAGGGTAGAAAATAATCTGGACTTTGGGTACAAAGAAGTAGGAAATCAACGTCTTGAGGATCTATACCATATTCCTCAAAAAGCATACGGGCAGCCTTTTCGGCCATGTCACCCGCTGTCTCGTCAACTGCAGCCAGATGACGGGAACTGACACCTACTTTAACAGCAACCTTATCAACGCTCCATTCCGGAAATTCTTGTAACAGTTCCTCATTGGTAACAACCCTTTCAGGCAAATAATAAGAAATCGCTTTTATATACGCATTCATGTATTCAGAATATTAAATGTCACTCCCCTCCCCCTGTCAGATCCACACACGTTCCCGTCATCCATGAAGATGCATCCGACAACAGATAAATGGCAAGATTCGCCACATCTTCAGGAGTACCATACCGCTTTAGGGGATATTGAAGCTGAGCCTTCTCCAAATCATCCTTTGTCAGCCCTCCTTTCAGAATCAGGTCGGTCCACACCATGGCCGGGCAAATACAGTTTACCCTGATTTTCCGGGAAGCCAATTCCAAAGACAGACACTTGGCATACGAGATGATTGCACCTTTGGATGCACTGTATATGGCATTACCGATACTGGGGGAAGAAGCGGCACGGGAAGCTATATATACCATCGAAGCGGAGTTCTTGACCTTCTTTGCCCGCAATAGTTCCGCCTGCAACAATACATGGGATTTAAAATTGACGTCCATGACAGAATCCACATCCGATGCCGTTATAAATTTGCAAAGTTGACGTTGTCCTATACCAGCACAAAAAACAACACCGTCAAGTGGGGGAAGTGACACTACCAGACGTTGTAGATCACTCTCAACTGTAAGATCCGCCACGGCAACATGGTGACCATCACCCCATAGTCTGCCATAGACCTCATTGAGCCGTCCTTCATTACGCCCTGTCAGTATGACATTCGCACCCATTTGGGAACATGCAAAGGCTATACCTTTACCTATACCGGCGGAAGAACCTGTAATCAGCAGGGTTTTGCCTCTGAGTGCAAACGGATTAAAAGCTGAATCTGGCATCATTTGGAAAACACCAAGTTAAATAAATCTTCTACGGTCTCACATGCACGTATTTCTTTTCCGGTCACGGTTTTGTCATAAGCAGTCTTTATAAATGCAATGACAGACATACCAACCAACGAACTCCATTCATCAAGCTCTTTAAAGTTTGTAGCCGATGTAATTTCAGATTGTTCTGTATCATCAAACTGCTCGGCAAACCCTGATACAAATTTCTCAAGTTCCTTATTTTCCATTATTCATCTATATTAGTTGCAGGCACCCCAAACATACGGGCACCGGATTTGACATTTCTCGAAATAAAAGAGCAAGCGCCTATAAAAGCATTATTATCGACAACAACCCTGTTCATGACAGCTGCATTAGGAGCCACCCAAACATTATCCCTCAGTTCGCAAGAACCAAACAGCGTACAATTGGCTGCCAAAACACTATTTTTTCCAACCGTGCAGTTATGGGCTATATGAACATGGTTGTCAATCTTCGTGTAATCCCCTATTGAAGTAAAGCCTTCGAAAAGGCTCTTAGATATGGTACTGTTATCGCCGATTGAGACATTATTGCCAATCTTGACTCTACCTACGTGGGGAATAGACATATTCATTCCCCGGATGTCCTTTATCAATTGAAAACCTTCACCGCCAATGACACTGCATGCTCCTATTGTTACATTGTTACCAATAATCGTTCCTGATTTGATTACCGAATTGTTACCGATCAATACATTTTCACCCAGCACCACACCGTCTTCAACAACTGCACCATCCATAACTGTCGCATTCTTGATATCCGTTTTCCATGTGTAATGTGGATAATGGGAATCTGACAACTTAATCAACAGTGTATAGAAAGTACTTTCCGGAAATTCATCAATAATAAAAGAACGGGATTGCCTTTCAGCATCCGACAGTTCATCATACATCGAGGCCGTTATTACAAGCGCCTTAACTTTCGGATTGGAAAAAGCCTTTCTTACGTATTTAAGAGAGGTACAATAAGACAAGACACTTGATGACAGAATTTCGCGATTAGAAAGATTCAAGCCATTAATCATGATATCATCGCCCACAAATGAAAGACCGGAAAGCCCGGTAATCTCGGACAAGCGTAAGTCAAGCAAGTCATATCCTTGAGTGATCATTACCAACCCTTTTTTATTACTTCAACTATTCTTTCACGTTCCTCTGCAGAAACCCACCAGCCACATGGAATATGTACAAAGCTATCATACCATTTGTCCATATTCGGCAGTTCACGTTGTGACTCCTTAAATATACTATGAGTATCACTACGGTGATGTAAGGGAGACGCCATTATACCTTCGGACTCCATCATCCTCATGAATTCCTCACGACGTTCCACCCTCATGGTATAAAGCCAATAGGAGGCTTCTGTATTGGGTGAGTAATCTACCATAGTGACACCATCCACACGCCCCAATACATTGTCATAGAACTTTCCATTATCAATATATTTGCCTACAATCTCGTTTACATAACGCATCTGTACAAGGCCGATCGTAGCGTTTACATTGTTCATGGAATATTTGTACCCGACCTCCGTTATATCATTTTCCAAACGGGAACGTTTTTTATCAAGTCCAAACCAACGTAATCTTCGGGCACGGTTCAGGTCCTCTTCACTTTTCACGCACAAAAAGCCACCGTCAACAGTGGTCATGTGCTTGATGGCTTGTAATGAAAAAATAGTATAGGGGGAATTACATCCGACCATTCTACCACCATATTTACTACCTAAAGCATGCGCGGCATCTTCTATTATAGGAATGTTATACTCTTCGGAAATCTGATTGAACGCATCCATATCACAAACCATGCCGGCATAATGAACCAAAACTATAGCTTTGGTTCTTTCCGTAATCAGACTACGGACGCTTTCCGGATTTAAAAGTCCATTATTAGGATTTACATCACCCCAGACCACCTTGCCTCCCACCATAGCTATAGATGTATTGGTCGGTTCGGCAGTCATCGGGGTACTTATAACCTCATCACCGGGCTTTATTCCGGCAAGGATAAAAGAAAGGTGGAGTGCATCAGTTCCGGAATGCAATGCCAATAAATAAGGATTGCCAATATAATCTTTAAACTTATCTTCAAAATCATATACAGGTTGTCCCTCAGCTATATAGCCACTATACAGTATCTTTTCCAGTTCCGGCATCAAGACATGGCTATCTGGTATATAAGGTTTTACTAACGGTATCATTGTTATTATTTGTTGGTGTAATCGGCAAGTTCATCTTTCACATAATCCAGAGTCAGCAGGAGTTCCTTCATTTGTTCCACGTCCAATCTACGAGTATTATCTGAATTATACTGTTCGCAATCAACCCGATGGCCAAAAATATCCACATACTTTGAATAGTTCAGATCGCGAAGGTCTGCAGGAACCCGATAAAAGTCTCCAAGGTCAACAGCCTTCGCCATTTCCTCATTGGTACAAAGCGTCTCGTACATTTTTTCACCGTGACGTGCACCAATCACTTGGATTTCATTATCCGCACGGAAAAGTTCCTTTATGGCCTGAGCCAATACCTCTATAGTGGCAGCAGGAGCTTTCTGTACAAACAGGTCACCAGGTTCAGCATGCTCGAAAGCAAACAGGACCAAGTCAACGGCATCGTCAAGAGACATCATAAAACGAGTCATCTCAGGCACCGTAACAGTCATGGGAAGACCGGCTTTAATCTGATGAATGAACAACGGAATGATAGATCCTCTGGAACACATCACATTGCCGTAACGGGTAGCACAGATCACAGTTCCGTTATCACGGGCCCTCGGATCACGGGCTTTAGAAATGGCAAGCTTCTCCATCAACGCCTTTGTCATACCCATCGTATTTATAGGATAAGCAGCCTTGTCCGTACTCAATACCACAACACGTTTCGCTTGGTTCCTGACAGCCGCTTCCAACACATTCTCAGAACCCACAATATTAGTACGGACTGCCTGCATGGGATAAAACTCGCAGGAAGGGACTTGCTTCAAGGCGGCCGCACTAAATACATAGTCCACTCCACGCATCGCGTTATTTATACTTTCAAAGTCACGGACGTCACCTATTATAAAATTCACTTTACTGTTTTGAAGCCGATGACGCATATCATCCTGTTTCTTTTCATCACGACTGAATATCCGGATTTCTTTCAAATCAGAATCCAAAAAACGATTGAGAACGGCATTACCGAAAGAGCCTGTGCCTCCAGTAATCAATAAAACTTTGTCTTTGAACATTTTATCTATTATTATAACTTTCCTGCCACAAACTCTCTAAGCTCTATCCCAATAAAGCATTTGACCACAAATGCCCATATCAGATACTCTGTATCTGATACATAAAATTACACAATAAACAGCACTTTGGATTTTATATTCCATTTACTTTCATTAGGGTAAACATAAGACTCCATTATCAGCAGTTACCACACTACTTATATACCCACGAACTATAAAATCAATTGAATAGAAACTTTATCAAATATTAGAATGCATCATCATCCTTCCACCGCCTCCACCAGCGACGGATGAATAAAAGTAGTAGCAACCGCCATCACCCCCTCTATGCTCACCACCACCCGGCGATCATGACGGATACGGACAAATTCCCCGATAACACCTTTGAAGATGCCATCCGTAATACGCACCTTCTGCCCTTTCACTAAGGCAAGTTCCATAGGCTCCAGATAAAGCACAGCCTCGTCGTAATTGCCGGAGACAAGAATAAAACTACGCATCTGCTCATCAGGGATAACAATGGGCTGGCGGGTTTCACGATCCATGATATAGCGTATAGGAACCTTGGCACCAAACAATTCCTTTATTTCATCCATTTTTTTACGGGTACAATGAATGAAAACGAGATTGTGGATAGCGGGAACAAGTTTGCGCATCCGCTTGCCATTCCTGGAAACGTACTCATAACGCATAGGGATGAAACTCTCTATCTTTTCCTCATCTAACATGGCTTTTAATACCAATTCACGGCCATAAGTGACACGGACGGCAAACCAATTATATAAAGTATTCATTGTCAATAAACAAAACTCGATTATCGCTATCGATTATTAGCTGAGAAAAGGATATTTTCGGGGGACACCGGAGTAGTGAAATACCTCCCGGTCAAATTATGTAATGCGATTATTTTCAATAACTTATTCTGCATTCATTTTATTTCAAGACTCCCCACTATCACAGAAAAAGAGCAGTGAAACACATATGTGGCCTTCCAAACCTGAAAGAAACCTTAAACAAATCAATTAAGAACAGCCTGTATTCAAAAGACATTCGCTTAATGGTCGCAAAGGTAGCTTCAAGAAATGAAATTACAAAATATTTTTATAATTAAAAATGAAAATCTTTAGGCTACAACCTACTAATATCATGTAGCACAAAGTATTAATATCATGCAGTACAAAAAATTAATATCGTGTCTGCATGATATTAACTTCCTGCAAACACGATATTAACTTTTTATTTGGACTTATCTTTAGAATGGCAACGGTCCATCCGTTCCTACTCCCCCAAAAGGATTGTCTGTCTGGGGAACGAAATCGGCCGATGAGGGCGGTGGCGGTGTAGAAGGACTCCCTATAGGAGTGTTCATGCCCGAACCGACCATATAGCCTCCCCCCTCCGTTGGAGGTGGGATAACCATATCATCTTCCGGATTCTGAAAACGGGTATATTGACCGATAAACCGCAGGCGTACATCACCTACAGCACCGTTACGATGCTTGGCTATGATAATTTCCGCCATACCACGCAGGTCACTGCCATCGGCAGAAGTATAGATTTTATAATATTCAGGACGGTGGATGAAGCATACCATATCGGCATCCTGTTCGATGGCACCGGACTCACGGAGGTCACTCAATTGGGGACGTTTGCCTTCCTCGCCTTCACGGTTCTCCACACCACGGTTCAACTGTGACAGCGCTATAATAGGAATATTCAACTCTTTGGCCAGACCTTTCAAAGAACGCGAAATGGTACTTACCTCTTCCTGACGGCTACCAAACGACATACCGCTTGCATTCATCAACTGAAGGTAGTCAATGATGATGATTTTCACCCCATGCTCACGCACCAGACGGCGTGCTTTGGTACGCAGCTCAAAGACCGACAAAGATGGGGTATCATCCACATACAAGGGGGCATCCAACAGGTCGCGCAACTTATAGTCCAACTGTTGCCATTCATAATCCGCCAACTGTCCACTTTTGATTTTCTCACTCGGAATCTCGCACGTGTTGGATATCAAACGATTCACCAACTGTACGTTACTCATTTCAAGAGAAAACAACGCAACCGGATTGCGGAAATTTACAGCGATGTTCTTTGCCATAGAAAGTACGAATGCCGTCTTACCCATGGCAGGACGGGCAGCTATAATGATAAGGTCGGACTTCTGCCAGCCGGAAGTCATCTTATCCAATTTGGTGAAGCCGCTTTCCAAACCGCTCAAACCATCCGTACGGGCAGCAGCTTTCTGGATAAGATCGTATGCCTCGGCAATGACAGGATTAATCTGCGTATAATCCTTCTTCATATTCTGCTGGGAGATTTCAAACAGTTTGCCTTCAGCTTCCTGCATCAAATCATCCACATCCAGAGTCTCATCGAAAGCCTTACTCTGAATATTGCTGGTAAAAGTTATCAGTTCACGAGCCAATGCCTTCTGGGCAATGATACGGGCATGATACTCAATATGCGCAGAAGACGCAACCTTACTACTTAGCTGGGTAATATAAAACGGACCGCCTATTTCCTCCAATTCTCCCCGCTTGGAAAGTTGTTCCTTCACGGTAAGGATATCAACCGGCTTCTGGTTTACAGCCAAATCCGTGATTGCGGAATAGATCAGTTGATGCCGATGCTCGTAGAATGACTCCGGACGAAGAATTTCACTTACTAAAGAATAAGCGTCTTTCTCAATCATCAAAGCACCCAACACCGCCTCTTCCAACTCCGGTGCCTGGGGCTGGATACGTCCGTAATCTGTAACGGGCTGCGGATTCTTGCTCTTCGGAGTGCGGAATGTTTTTCTTTGTTCTGCCACTTTATGAATTAAAAATTGAAAATTAGAAATTAAATGAACTCTCCCTTTTTCAAAAAGGGGAAGCAAAGATAATCGATTTTATTCATAGCGATAAATAAATCATTGTTAAGTTTTCAATCTATTATCAATCTATTATAAACAGAATTCACTAACTTTGCCTACGGAAGTCCTGCTCCGCCGCTTCCTCTTTTTAATTATTAATTATTCATTTTTTAATTTGCCTGTCAAATCATGCTTGTCTTTCCAAATGCCAAAATAAACCTGGGGCTGAATATTACTGAAAAGCGCCCTGACGGATATCATAATTTAGAGACGATCTTCTACCCGGTTCCCGTTGAAGACGCACTGGAGATAAATATACTGAACGAAGGAAACGAAAAGTTCCGCCTGCATCAGGCAGGTATGGAAATAGCCGGAGAGGCAGAGAACAATCTGGTGGTAAAAGCTTACAAATTATTGGATGCCCGGTTCAATCTCCCACCGATAGACATCCACCTGTTTAAGCACATACCGTCGGGGGCAGGACTGGGAGGAGGATCGGCAGATGCGGCTTTCATGCTGAAGTTGCTGAACGAGAAGTTCAATCTCGGACTGGCAACTGAGGAATTAGAAGATTATGCCGCCAGACTGGGTGCAGACTGTGCATTCTTTGTCCGGAACCAGCCTACATACGCCGAAGGGATTGGCAATATCTTCTCCCCCATTACATTTTCACTGAAAGGATATCAGATATGGTTGGTCAAACCGGATATTTTCGTATCAACCAAAGATGCATTTGCCCGGATCAGACCGCATCGCCCGGACAGATCCTTGAAAGATATCGTACAGTTGCCCGTAGAAGAATGGAAAGGGATTATGGTCAATGATTTCGAAGAGAGCGTATTTCCCCAGTTCCCGGCTATAGGAGAAATAAAAGAAGAGATGTATCGGCAAGGAGCTATCTATGCCTCCATGAGTGGATCCGGCTCATCGGTTTATGGAATATTTAAAGAAGACGCTTCATTACCGGAAGTGAATTTTGGAGAAAAGGCATTTGTCTATCAAGGGAAATTTGAATGATAATCTATGGTTAATGATTAAAGTGGGTTGGCAATCATATGATAAGATTACCCGCCCACACTAATCATCAAGTACGAATTGTTTAATATACTTCCACTTTGGCGGCAATACCCTTACATTTATCGCGTAAGGCATCAAGATCACTGCTCAACGGTGCATAGCATAATACAACCCCCATACGCCGGTTCACACGGGTAGTAGGTTTGCCGAAGATCCGAAGATAAGTATCCTCCTCCTTGGTTACTTCCTCCAGACCGCGATAGTTGGGACGTTCCTGACTGGCAATCGGTGAAAGGATTACAGCGCTGGTACCGATACGCTCTTGCTTGATACCCGGAATAGGCAAACCAAGCACTGCCCGGCAATGGAGCTCGAATTCATTGAGATTCTGTGTTCCCGCCAAAGTTACCATGCCTGTATCATGCGGACGCGGAGAAAGTTCGGAGAAGTAAACTCCATTTTCATGGCTGAGGAAAAATTCCACTCCCCAAAGTCCTGCGCCGGTCAATGCACGGGTCACTTTCTCTGCCATATCCTGTGCTTCTACCAGATGGGCGGGATCGATATGGGCAGGCTGGAAACTCTCACGGTAGTCCCCACCCTTCTGCACGTGTCCGATAGGCGGACAGAACAAAGTGGGACCATTCTTTTGAGTCACGGTGAGCAAAGTTATCTCACTGTCAAACTTGATAAATTCTTCAATGATAAGTTCCTTGATATCACCCCGGCTCCCATTACACCCATATTCCCAGGCATGTTCCAACTCGTCGGCGCTCTTGACCAGTGACTGTCCTTTACCGGAAGAAGACATCAGCGGCTTTACCACACAAGGAAAGCCTATTTTCTCGGCAGCGGCTTTCAACTCATCCAAAGATTTGGCGTAGAAATATCTAGCGGTTTTCAATCCGAGTTCTTTGGCGGCAAGATCGCGTATAGCCTTACGGTTCATGGTGAAGTTTACGGCACGTGCACTGGGTACCACCTGGATTCCCTCCTTTTCAAAGTCATACAGACGTTCCGTACGGATAGCCTCTATTTCCGGTACAATAATATCCGGCTGATGCTTACGCACCACACGTTCCAAGGCGTCACCATCCAACATGCTGAACACTTCACACTCATCTGCCACCTGTATGGCGGGAGCTCCGGCATACGAATCACACGCAATGATATACTGGCCTTTGCGTTGGGCGGAGATCACAAACTCCTTGCCCAGCTCACCGGAACCTAACAATAAAATTTTCTTCATCTATTTATTTACGATTTAACGATTTTATAACCTTATTGATGTTGTTCTCTCAACAAATCATTCACCGTCTTCACCGGATTGAATGTAGTCAAAGGAACTTCCACGAATACCGTATTCCAGTCGCTCATGGCACCGTTCCACAAACCGGGAAGTTCAAGAGCCTTCAGATCCTTGCCGTTCTTGGATTTATAGGAGATAAAGCCAGTCTCCTTATCCACATACTTTACAAGATCGAATTTATGTCCTTTATAATCTCTTACGGCACATACCAAATCTACCGGGTTGAAATGGGTACCCTTTTCAAACATATCCTTTTTCTCCGGATCATTCATGTCAATCTGTGAACTCTCAAGAATCTGCAGAGAGATGGTACCGTCACTGTTGTATGCAAGGAACGGACCGCCACCGGGTTCACCCACATTCTTCACCATGCCACAGACACGCATCGGACGGTTCAGTTTTTCCTTCAGATAGATGACCAGTTCAGAATCTTCAAGGTTCTTGACCTCAGGGTTCTTACAGTAAAGTTTCTTCTGCAGGAACTGCAGAATATCAAGAATCTGCTCATGCGTGTATTTACCGCTATCCAGCAACTGCAGATAAGCAAAGGCCTGCTGCTGTAAAGCAACCAGTACACCGGCTATCAATTTCTTATATAATACGGTATCGCCTTTCAGTTTATCGGGCACCACGTTATCAATGTTCTTGATGAAGATAACATCCGCATCAAGATCATTCAGATTTTCAATCAACGCACCATGACCACCGGGACGGAACAGCAGTTTACCGTTATCGCGGAACGGATTGTTCTCCATATCGGCAGCCACCGTATCAGTACTGGGCTTCTGTTCAGAGAAAGAAATGCTGTAATCCACACCATACTTTTTGGCGTATGCGGCTGCTTTCTCGTCAACCAATGCCTTGAACAGGGCGCGATGTTCGGGAGAAACCGTGAAATGTACATTAACCTTGCCGTTCTTGTTGGCCGCATACAGCGCACCCTCCACCAGATGTTCTTCCAATGGAGTACGGTTGCCGTCCTCATATTTATGGAACTTCAGCAAACCTTTGGGAAGAGCGCCATAGTTCAGTCCCGCCCCTTCAAGCAGCGCAGCGACTACGGCTTTGTAGTTACCTTCAGCCACCAAGGTAGGAATCTCTTTCCCGGCAGTTTTCTGGCAAGCGGCATTCAAATCATCATAAAAGGCGAACTTCTCTATTCTTTCAAAGAAAGTCTTTTCAAAATTGGTCTGGGGAGTATCATAATCAGCTCCCAAGAACTCAAACAAATTCTTAAACATACGGCTGGCAGCTCCCGAAGCCGGAACAAACTTCACTACCGTCTTGTCCGTTTGAGTATATGCCTCCCATGCATCCAAATATTTCTTTTGTTCATCAGTATCCGGAGCCAGTATGCCATTCTCCACAGAAGCGGCTGCAAACAGCTTCAGATAAGGAAAACCTTTTTTGAAACAAGCCAACTGGGCGGCAATCTGTTGTTCAGAGATACCCTTCTTTGCGAGCAATTCTTTGTCTTGCAGTGTCATCATAATATCTTGTTTTATTAATTTATGCCCAAAAATACAAAAAAATAAACCGACTCTCCAAAAGAAAATGCAAAAGTTATTTTTTTCTTTATATAGCGTCACAGTATTCATATCTTGCGGTTTCTTTCCTAAAATAGAGATTTGATTTCATATTAGTATTGATTTGGTTTCATATCCTTTCTCAACTTTAAAACATTCTAAATATCCAATTATATTTGCTAAAAAAAGATGCATCAGAACTTTTTTCCACTCCTAAATGTTAATATTATATGGAAATGCTATTTTTATTAGAGAAATTATATCGTGATCCTCTTGCGTTATCCAGATTCAGTCAATTCAGATGTTTTCAGATGAGCAAAGGGGAAATAATCCAGGACCTAAACGAAAATCATGAATTCCAAGTTTGTTTCGTGCTAAAAGGCTCATTGTGCCTCTTCAAAGATCAAATTGAGTCGATGCCGCTGATAGCAATCCAGAATGAATTCTTCTTTATCAGCAGTTTACATAAATGTAAAATCAAGGCCATGAATGACGTACAAATCGTTGTCCATGCATGTAACATTGTGGCTCCTTATCTGCACAACAGGATAATAGAATATCTGAAAGACGTAACAGTAAAGGATATAAAACCCATAGAGGTACTTCCTGTCCATCCACTGATGCGCTCTTTCCTGGATTTATTGGTGGATTATATGAAAAACGGAACGGAAATCCCGGATTTACACAGGGCGAAGGAATATGAACTGTTCTCATTGTTCAAGATTTGCTACAGCAAGCATCAGATAGCTTCTATCTTTCATGATGCCTTATCAAACGACTTGCAGTTCTTCGTTGCTGTCATGACGCACTATAAGAGTTGCAGAACAGCTAAAGAATTGGCTACTTTATGTGGATACAATGAACCTGTTTTCACTCAATTATTCAAAAGGTGTTTTCATGGAACTACCCCGTACCAATGGTTACAAAAGCAAACATCTTGCGACATTGAATTCCAACTGAAAGAAAGCACATTGCCTATTAAACAGATAATGTTGGATTATCATTTCAAGACTTTTTCCCACTTCACCACCTATTGCAAAAGAAATATTGGAGCCACACCCAATGAAATACGTAAAAAGGGAGAAGTGCTGAAATGCCAAACTCCCCTTGAATAATGCAGCCACAGACAATGTCAAGCCAGCATTCAATGTCTCAAAAGACAACAAATATAGATAATATCGTATTACCGCTGAAGGACAAGGCATAGGAAATATGTTCTCAGAAACTGACTGGAACCGTGTCAGTATCTGCACCATCTTCCATAAAATAAGAAACAAATTCTGTATAAATATGAAAGAAAGGTACGGTTATACGCAACCGTATCTCTGTGATATGAAACTCTCCTTTATGGCAAAACAAAGAAATTTGCACCGATATAAGCACTGATATCATTGCGATCCAAATCGCATAAGCACAGTAGTTTAAGATGTAAAACGAATCAAACCGCCTGTTGGGGAATGTTTTATTTTAATTATTTATAATTATGCATACAAAAAAAGAACGTAAAAACTATTTGTTGGTATTACTACTATGTATTCTCTATTCTTCATGTAGTAGTATTGATTTTGAACTGCCTCAGGGTCCTCAAGGCCCCAACGGTAAGTCTGCCTATGAAATATGGAAAGAAGAAGTGGAGGCCGGCCATATAGACTGGCCTTCCGATAAAATCAACCTGACTGACTTTCTGGTTTACATCAAGGGGGAAAAAGGAGACAAGGGAGCAGACGGTATGTCTGCATACGAGCAATGGAAAGCCATGCTCGCCCAAGGCAATGTAACCAACCCTCATGATCCTTCCCAAAATTGGCCTTCCTCAAAAAATACAGAATCTGATTTCTGGGATTTCCTCAGCGGAAGGGATGGACAGACACCTCATATCGGCGAAAACGGAAACTGGTACATCGGTAATAAAGATACCGGCATAAAGGCTACAGGCAAGGATGGGAAAGACGGAATCAACGGAAAAGACGGGCTTTCCGCCTATGAATTATGGAAACAATCTGTTGTTGAAGGAAGTATAGACTGGCCCAAGGACCAAACAACCATGGAACATTTCTTCTTATACTTTAAGGGGAAAGATGGTGAGAACGGTATCACTCCGCATGTGGGTGAAAATGGTAACTGGTACATCGGCAGTCACGATACCGGTATCTCTGCCCAAGGAGAAAAAGGGGAAAACGGTAAAGACGGAGCATCTCCCTATGTAGGTCCGAACGGAAACTGGTGGATCAATAATTCTGATACAAAAGTAAAGGCCCAAGGAGAAAAAGGCAGTGACGGACTTACTCCTTATATCAAGGATGGGTATTGGTGGATAGGAAACTCCAACACAGGAATTGCAGCACAAGGTCCCAAAGGGGAACAAGGGGAAAACGGTAAAGACGGACTTACTCCGGTCATCAAGAATGGAACATGGTGGATAGGAAACGAAGATACCGGAATTGCAGCACAAGGTGCCAAAGGAGATGACGGAGTATCACCACAAATAGGCACTAACGGCAACTGGTGGATAGGAAACAAGGATACCGGGATAAAAGCACGGGGTGAAAATGGAGTGAACGGAGCATCTGCCTATGAATTATGGGTAAATGACGTCAAAAATGACAAAATCAAAGACAAGAACAATGTTCCATGGCCAAAGGATCAAATCACAATGGCGGATTTTTACACTTATCTAAGTGGAACAAACGGCAGTAACGGAAAATCAGCTTACGAGCTATGGAAAGAAACCGTAACTGCAGGCAATGTGGATGACCCCAAGAACCCCGGACAGAAATGGCCTTCCGATAAAGTAGCAGAAAAGGATTTCTTCGACTATCTGGCAGGAAAAGACGGCATAAACGGAACGAACGGTCTATCAGCCTATGAATTATGGAAAAACGACTTAGCCAAACGTTGCGGAACATTAGACGCGCTTACCGACCATAGAAACGGTGGCGTCTGGGACTGTGACAAAAATACTCCGGATGATTTTTACGACTACCTGCGCGGAAAAGACGGTAAGGATGGTGAAGACGGTAAAGATGGAAAACCGGGAGAACCGGGCAAACCGGGAACGGAAGTAACCATCATCAAAGGAATACCCAATGTCATTGCGCAATATTCCCAATCGGAATATGGTGAGTATGTACGTACCTCTGACGGTGGAGTACTTTATAAAGTCTATGACGAAACCGGACAAATCGCGCCCAAAGCCCAAGTGAAAGGCATGCCCGGTATCAGCGCGGAAAAGGTATATACCGCCGATGATAAGGGAGAGTTCATCGTCCCTAAAGAAGACCTGCCTGAAATTCAGGATATAAACCTGCGTTGGGGAACGGTAAAAGAAGTCACCATAGCAGGAAAAGAGCCACAGCAATCTGCCAAAAACACGTATGTACCTAATAGAGTACGCATGAGAATGGTCCTTAAGGACAACTCTAACTCATTAAGCAGTTATCAATATTTATATTTTTATATACAACGGAGACTAAACCCGGAGGATGAGTGGCAGATAATTCCTTCCTATTTGCCGAACAGTGCTTCAAGATATCTGGATGCTTATAGAATCTCCGATAAAAATAACCCTAAAAGTATTTTATCAGATAAAAAATTATATTCATCTCAAAGTAGTAGTTCAAGTAGTGGAGGGTATTATTACTATATTTATACTTATCGGTTTGTTCAGGAGAATCCCGGAAAATTCAAGAACAACCAATCTGAATATTGGGATGGTACCGATGTTTACTACACGGTAAAATCCAGAGATCCTTATTATGGAGAAAGTTTCCAATGGAACGGTGTATGTTTATTGGCTCCTTACCAGATGGGACCTACATTAAAAAAGCTAAAGTTGAAAACAATCTCAAATGGTGAGGCACCCAGTTTCTCATCTGTTGAAGGTGAATTTGATTTTTCAAAGATGGATTTTACAAAAATCTATAAGTCATCAACTAAACGTACCGTAAAAGAAAACGAGATGGATTATGTAGAACCCGTTACCTATACGGAAGAAGAAGCTAGAAAACTTAAAATGGCATACGTTACATTCAATTATACTTCATCAGCCGGTTCACAGACGGCCTCAAGTTCCAACAACACTTCTTCTGCCGAAGTCCCGAATTTTAAAGTGTTTGCACCATTCCTCAACGCAACCATTGGCGTAAATAATAATGGTAGTGTATATTTCTATTCGTACACCCAAGGTTGGCTCAGAAAAGGAAAGGATGACAAGACATTCGTTGTTGAAAACTATAACAGTTCCTATGAATTACCAGAAGTAGAAGTTACCTATGAAGAATAAGAATATGAAGAAGATATACATACATAAGATTTATGCAACACTATTCCTTGTTCCTGCTTTGTGCATCGGCGTACCGGCCAATGCACAAAAGTCCTCAGGGAACAGTGCAGAGGAAGACAATGTCCATACAGGCATGGAACGCACTAAAAAAGCCTGGGAAATTGGTGTAGGAGGTACAGGACTCCAAATGACACGGTTCAATGTGATTAATTTCCAGACTAACCACAAAGGCGGCTATACCATAAATACCAGCAAGAAGGATCTCCTTTTTGGAGGACACCTGTATGTTGCCCGGGAACTTAACTCTCATTTTTACCTGGATTTGCAGGGGATGTTGGATTATAGTTCAGACCCCGTACGCAACGGACACGAGTCAAGATGGGTAGGTATGGCAGGCCTGGGACTTCAATGGCGTCTGGGTGAGTACTTTCACTCCAGCTATATCGATCCTTTTCTGCGGGCAGGAGTGAACTACATGTATAAGAACTTCAACGTCAATTACAACGGGATAGAAGAGTTCGACAGCAAGGAAATGGGCTGGAATTTGTCGAACGACTACAACAAAGAAGGAAGCGACAAGCATAATCTGGTCCCTGTTTCGTTGGGAGCGGGAGTAAACATGTGGTTGAATGACAAATTCGGCATGGGGCTCCAAGCAGACTATCTCATAATGCCATACAAGCACATCGCCAATTCATGGCAAGGAACCGTGAGGCTTATATGGCGTATTGGAGGCAAATCCAAAAAGGCAAAACCGGAAATCCAATATGTAGAAAAGATAGTAGAGAAAGTAGTGGAAAAGCCTGTAATCATGGAGAAAGTGGTGCAAGCTCCCGCCCATGCAAACGTATTGTGTGATTTGTTCAACAATATATATTTTGAGTTCGACAAGGCAGAAATAACAGAGAAATCGGATGCTGTTATCGACCAGATAGCCCGAATCATGCTGGCCGACACCACTAAAAGATACCTCATAACAGGATGTACGGACGCCAAAGGATCACCGCAATACAACATGGGGTTGTCACGGAGACGTGCGGACGCCGTTGTCAATGCCCTCCTGCAAAAAGGTGTTCCCGAAGAAATGCTGAAATCAAGAGGAGTCGGCAAAAAAATATCTTACGCCTCGCAAGATGCTTCCAATGAGATACGGGAAGGAGACCGTAAAATCATAGTGGAAATCATTACGAACATGGATTACTGGAACCATCTGCGGTAAATAATCTTTTTATCTATTTAAAAACGGTGTATATCCCTTAATTGTGCGGGGATATACACCGTTTATTTATTTTTTTCACTTACCTTTGAAGCACAAAATACGGACGATTATGGAAACAGATGATTTTTTCACTACTGACGAGAAAAAACGACTTTTCTCTCTCTATCGAAAATTATTGCAGCTTTCCGGAGAAACTCTCTTGAAGGGTGACTGCAGGAAGCTGAAAACACATCTTGTCAACACTATACAAAACCACTATATCCGACGGGATACGTTTGGCCTGAATCCGGTTATCAAGGATATGCAGACAGCGGTTATCGTTGCAGAGGAAATCGGCATGAAGCGGGCTTCCATTCTGGGGCTCATGTTGCACGACTCCGTACGATGCGGCACTTGTACCGCCGAAGAGGTGGAACAGAATTATGGAGAGGATGTAGCAGGCATCATCCGCGGACTGATACGCGTCAACGACCTGTATTCCAAAAGTCCCACCATCGAGTCCGAGAACTTCCGCAACCTGCTGTTGTCCTTCGCTGAAGATATGCGCGTCATACTCATCATGATTGCCGACCGCGTGAACATCATGCGGCAGATCAAAGATTGCGGCAATGACGAAGCACGCCGGCAAGTAGCCAATGAAGCGGCATATCTCTACGCTCCCCTCGCCCATAAGTTAGGCCTATATAAACTGAAGTCCGAACTGGAGGACCTCTCGCTGAAATATACCGAAAAAGAGGTTTACTACCATATTAAGGAAAAACTGAACGAAACGAAAGCATCGCGTGACAAGTACATCGCCGCTTTCATTGCTCCGGTACAGAAGAAATTAGAAGAAGCCGGACTTAGCTTCCACATCAAAGGACGTACCAAATCCATTCATTCCATCTACCAGAAGATGAAGAAGCAGAAATGTCCTTTTGAAGGAGTATATGATTTGTTTGCCATACGTGTCATCCTGGACTCACCCCTGGAAAAAGAGAAACTGGAATGTTGGCAGGCTTATTCCATCGTGACGGATATGTACCAGCCCAATCCCAAACGATTGCGCGACTGGCTCTCCGTTCCCAAAAGCAACGGATACGAGTCACTGCATATTACCGTTATGGGTCCCGAAGGCAAATGGGTGGAAGTACAGATACGTACCGAACGCATGGATGAGATTGCGGAACGCGGTCTTGCCGCCCACTGGCGTTACAAAGGCATAAAGGGTGAAACCGGCCTGGACGAATGGCTGACCTCCGTACGCGAGGCCCTTGAAAACTCCGACAACGGACTGGAGGCAATGGACCGCTTCAAATTGGACCTATATGAAGACGAAGTTTTTGTCTTCACTCCTAAAGGTGACCTGTTCAAGTTGGGCAAGGGTTCTACCGTGCTCGATTTTGCTTTCCATATCCATAGCAAGTTAGGATGCAAATGCATCGGTGCCAAAGTAAACGGCAAGAACGTACAGCTGAAGCAGATACTCCAAAGCGGCGACCAGGTAGAAATCATGACTTCCAACACCCAGACTCCCAAACAGGACTGGCTGAATATCGTGACTACTTCCAAAGCCCGTACCAAGATACGCCAGGCATTGAAAGAAATGGCTGCCCGCCAGCATGCCTTTGCCAAGGAAACTTTGGAGCGCAAGTTCAAGAACCGGAAGATAGAGTATGACGAGGCAACCATGATGCGCCTTATCAAACGTCTCGGTTTCAAAGTAGTGACGGACTTCTACCAGGCCATTGCCGATGAGACACTTGATGTGAACAACATCATCGACAAATATCTGGAACAGCAGAAGCGTGACAATGATGTGCGTGACGAAATAACCTACCGTTCCGCCGAAGGCTACAACCTGCAGCAGAGTTTGCCGGAAGAGACGGGAAGCAAGGAAGATGTTCTTGTCATCGACCAGAACCTGAAAGGGCTGGATTTCAAACTGGCACGTTGCTGCAACCCTATTTATGGGGATGACGTATTCGGCTTTGTCAGTGTCACGGGCGGCATCAAGATACATCGCTGCGACTGCCCCAACGCCAGTGATTTGCACTCACGCTTCGGCTACCGTATTGTAAAGGCGCGCTGGGCGGGAAAATCACAAGGTACCCAATATCCCATTACCCTGCGTGTGGTAGGCCATGATGATATCGGTATCGTGACGAACATTACCTCCATCATCTCCAAGGAGACGGGAATTACGTTGCGGAGCATCGGAATCGACTCTCATGACGGCTTGTTCTCCGGCACACTGACCGTTATGGTAGGTGACACGGGACGACTGGAAGCGCTGGTCAAGAAGTTGAGGACAGTGAAGGGAGTGAAACAAGTAAGTAGGAACTAAGGTTCAGGAACGGATTCCACCTATAATCATGAAATACGACTTCAGAAAACAACTTCGCAGTTTTGGCTATGCCTGGAAAGGCATCTGCTGTTGCATAGGGAAGGAACAGAACCTGAGTTTCCACCTCATTGCCACGGCGGTAGTGGTCATTGCCGGATTTGCATTGGGAATCACACGTACAGAGTGGACGGTCATTCTCCTTTGCATAGGAGTAGTGATAGCTGCGGAATTGTTCAATACCGCCATTGAAAAGTTGGTTGACTTGGTCTCACCCGAACGTCATCCCATTGCCGGACAAGTAAAAGACATTGCCGCCGGAGCAGTACTGGTATGCGCTGCGGCGGCGGCAATTATAGGATTGGTCATTTTCATTCCTTACCTCACCCGCTTCTTCTTACAATAAGGATAGGTCAGCAGGACAAAGAAGAATATGGAAAATATGGCCGCCGTCATGGCAACATGATAAATCGCAGTAACATCCATCATACGGCATGACACTGCGACACCAATCAGCAAACCGGCTTCCATTGACAGCTGGCAGGTGGTATTTGCCGTTCCCCGCTGGCAGTGATAAGAGAGCTTCACGAACATTCTTGTAAACGGTACGGTGACAAAGGCCAACACAGCCAAAGCCAACAAAGACCAGTAGTCCCCCGTGAACATCAGCGGCAACAAGACCCCCGGCACAAAGGCTATCAGCATCACGTTGGCTGCCGGCAGCCATGCACGCGGAAGCAGGAAACGATCCACACTGCACAAGGACATCCCCATCGGGGCACGGAACGCAACATACACTCTTGATACAAGAAACATGCTGAGCAGTCCTATGGCAACGGAAAGATAAGCCATCATACGGAAACCGTACATCCGGTACAGCCACACGCCCAATGCCACCCCTACCAACATACCCAGACGAGCAGCCCAGGCATAAATGACATTGCCCTCGCTGCGGCGTGCAGAAGTAGTGATATCAATGGCTACGGTAATGCCCGCCGTCGTAGCCAACCCGAAACAGCCTCCCTGCACGAACGCGAGCAGCAAAAGTTTCGGATAACTATCTACAAAAGCATAGCCCAAGGTAGCGGCAAGCATAACAAGCATGGAATATAAAAACACATTCTTCCGCTTGTATGCATCACCTAAATAAGCATGGAACGGTCCTACCACAAACAAAGCCGCAGCAAACGCCAGAAACATGCCACCCGTTTGCGTAACGGGAATACCCAATTGCTGCCCCATCATAAAAGGCAGTAAGGGAAACAGCATGTAAACAGATGTAAACAGCAACAAGTTTGCTACACACACCCGCCAGAAATTCAGTGTCATAAGTCCGTTAGTACTGTTCTTTTTCATTCGGGAAGTCTAAGTTCTTCACATCCGATACATAACGGCTGATGGCATCCGTCATCACCGTATGCAAATCGGCATAGCGACGCAGGAAACGGGGACGGAAACCATTGTTCATGCCCAACATATCCTGTACGACCAAAACCTGGCCGTCCACATCGCCACCGGCACCGATGCCAATGACAGGAATAGTCAGTTCACTGGATACACGGGCAGCCAAAGCGGCAGGAATCTTCTCCAGCACCAGCGCAAAGCAACCGGCCTCTTCCAACAAATGTGCATCACGCACCAGTTTGTCGGCCTCGGCCTCATCCTTGGCACGTACCGTATATGTACCGTACTTATTGATGGATTGAGGCATCAGGCCGAGATGTCCCATAATGGGAATACCGGCACTGAGAATACGTTTCACCGTCCCGATGATTTCTTCGCCTCCTTCCAGTTTCAAAGCATCGGCATGACTTTCCTTCATGATGCGGATGGCAGAAGCCAGTCCTTCCATTTCATTTCCCTGATAAGAGCCGAAAGGCATATCCACCACTACCATGGCGCGCTTCACGCCGCGCACCACGGACTTGCCGTGATAAATCATCTGGTCCAGGGTGATGGGAAGAGTAGTCACATTACCCGCCATAACATTGGAGGCGGAATCTCCTACAAGAATGACATCTATACCGGCGCCATCCACAATCTGCGCCATAGTATAGTCGTATGACGTCAACATTGATATTTTTTCGCCTCTCTGTTTCATCTCAACAAGGCGGTGCGTAGTCACTTTACGATTGTCATCTGAAATATATCCAGCCATATTCATTTCTTTTTTTTTCGCCGCAAAGGTAATCCTTTTTCTGATTACTTGTGCAATTGAGTTAATTTATCGTAAGTAAAGCCCGTGAAATCATCCAGTACATAATGGCACAACGGAGCGATATCCTCACGTGAGTTGGTGGTTGCCAAACCGATAACGGTTGCTTCTGAAGCCATGCCTGCCTTCAGGCCATTGAACGAGTCTTCGAATACATACGTGGTGTCGGGAGTAGCGCCGAATACTTCCATACCCAGCAAGAAGCAATCCGGTGCGGGCTTGGAAGCGGCGAACATCTCGGCTGTAAGGATACGGTCGAAAAGCGTCTTTATTTCGGGATGGACACGATAGACAGCCTCCATCTTCGCCTCGTTGGAGCTGGTAACGACCGCAGTCTTTACATGATGCCGGTGAAGGTCGGTTATAAAATCAAGTACACCGGGAATAAAGTCAAACGACATTTCCTGCTCAAACCGGTTCAGACATTCCGTAATTTCAGCCTGTTCCTTCATCATGCCCGGAAAGAAGGTATCATAGATATAAACCAGCGTCTGTCCCTTCACTCTGCCTTCTATATCGTCAATTCCTAAATACTTCTTTCCCATCTGATGCCAAAACCGGCTGTACTGCGTCTCTGTATCTACCACCACGCCGTCAAAATCAAAAAGGACGGCCATTGATTTCACTGTGTCCATAAACTTTCTTTTACCTAATTCTGTTAATACCATAATTATACGGGCTACAAAGGTCTGAATAATCATCGAATGAAGCAAATATTTCATATCTTTGCATGTCTTAATTGATTAAAATCAATGAACAATCCGCATATTTTAGGAACCGAACGCATTGGCAAGCTGTTGTTACAGTACTCTATACCCGCCATTATCGGTATGACGATTACCTCGTTATACAACATTATCGACAGTATATTCATCGGTCATGGCGTAGGGGCCATGGGTATTGCGGGACTTGCCATCACTTTCCCGTTGATGAATTTAGTTGTGGCCTTCTGTACGATGGTATCGGCAGGAGGTTCCACCATATCGTCCATCCGTCTGGGTCAAAAAGACCAGGAAGGCGCAACAGAGGTGCTGGGAAATACGCTGATGTTCTGCCTGGTCAATGCTTTCGTATTCGGCGGCATCTCATTTATATTCCTGGATGATATCCTGCGCTTCTTCGGTGCCAGCAACGGCACGCTGCCATACGCCCGCGACTTCATGCAAGTGATTTTGCTGGGTACACCCGTCACTTATACCATGATTGGTCTGAACAATATCATGCGTGCCACGGGATATCCCAGGAAAGCGATGCTTACATCCATGGTAACGGTGGTCTGCAACATAATCCTCGCTCCCATCTTCATTTTCCAGTTTGACTGGGGCATCCGGGGAGCAGCGACGGCAACGGTTATCTCACAGTTCATCGGCATGGTGTGGGTGGTGAGCCATTTCCTGCAAAAGACAAGTGTGGTACGTTTACATTCCGGATTCTGGAAAATGAAGAAGCGCATAATCGGCAGTATATTATCCATCGGCATGTCACCATTCCTGATGAACGTAACGGCATGTGTCATTGTAATCATCGTAAACAACAGCCTGCAACAGTACGGAGGTGATATGGCTATCGGGGCATACGGCATCATCAACCGGTTGCTGGTGCTTTATGTAATGATTGTATTAGGGCTGACGATGGGAATGCAGCCGATTGTAGGCTATAACTTCGGTGCGCAGAAGCATGACCGTGTGAAAGCCACCCTGCGCCTGACCATCATTGCCGGAGTGTGCATCACCAGTACCGGATTCTTGATTTGCGAATTGTTCCCCCATGCCATATCCGCCATATTCACCAGTGACGACGAGTTGATAGATATCGCTTCCAGAGGTGTACGCATCGCTGTTGCCATATTCCCATTGGTAGGTGCGCAGATTGTGATCGGCAACTTCTTCCAGAGCATAGGCAAAGCGAAAATAAGTATCTTCCTCTCCCTGACACGCCAGTTGCTATACCTGCTGCCGGGACTGTTGATTTTTCCGCATTACTTCGGTCTGGACGGTATCTGGATATGTATGCCTGTATCGGATTTCTTCGCGTTCGTGACGGCTGTCATCGCTTTGTGGATCTATATAAAAAGACTGCCGGTCCGCACGGCATAGCTCTTCATATTGTCAAGAGCAGATTTACGGAAGATTAACAGACGCATGCGGCTCCCATCATTTCTTTTTTCAAAACACATCATGCATTTCTATTGAACAGATCATCTGTTTGCCCCGAACAGATGATTTGTTTCACTGAAACACATCATCCGAAACCATACACCTTATCGTCCGGAAGTACAAAGTTTAATCACCTGAAGTACGGAGGTTTTCAGTACAAATCCCTCTCATTTCAACGGATAACCCGCTTGGTTTCAGCTGCCAAAATATATCATTGAAGGAATAAATGCACAACATTGCAAAACAGATCCGACGAGGGGGAAAAAGAAAAGGAGAAGCAATGCCTCTCCTTTTATGACCAATTAAATAAGAAATATCTATAAATTCACCCTACAAATATACGGCATTCAAAAGCCGATGTCAAGTGTTTCGGGATATTTATTCGCTCTTGATGCTGTTTACCGGATTCTCATTAGCGATATGCCATGCTTTCAGCACTACCGCCAACACGATAAGGGTCAACAGACAGATGCCCAACAGAATAAACCATACAGGAGAAAGCAGTGTGCTGTCCGGAAACTGTTCCATCCAAATGTCTGAAACATACCAGGCAAAGGCAATGCCTATCACAACCGCACCGATGGCTACCTTCAAGATGCCGGCTGAAAGCAACCGCAAGATGGAAGATGCTTCGGCCCCGTTCACTTTGCGGACGGCAATCTCTTTTGAACGGCGCTGTGTCTCGTCACTCACATATCCCACCAAACCTGTCAGCACAATAAGAAGGATACAGACAGAAGTCATATAAACCGTATTACGGAAACGAAGCACAGAAGCATTGGCATTGCTGCGCACTTCCTCATAGCTGAGAAAAGAAATACCGGATTGGGGATAAGCTTGCTTTACAAAGTCATTCAGACGGACCAGATTTTCATGTTGAGGTGCCTTGAGACGTACATGGAAGGTAGCGCACAAGGACGGATCAAGGATAAAAGCCACACAGGTCTTTCCTTGGAAGAAACCCATATTGCGTACATCACGTACCACACCCACGACTTTGGCACGCCCATCCCGGCTACCGCGACGGGCAGACAGGAGTTCACGTCCCATCACCTGGTCACCCCAATTCAGCTCCTTCACCAGATTCTCGCCTACCAACGCCTCGCCCGGTTGCTGCGGCCAACGTCCCTCCACAAGTTCCAGCCCCACAGCTTCGGGAAAGCCTTTGGCAAAATACTGGTAGTGCACCAGACTGCGCTTGCTTCCTCCTTCTGCCTCCACCGGCTGCGAAGAGTAATGTTCCAACATACTCTGCTCGCTGCACCCTACGGTCTCCACAAACGGTTGGCGACGAATGTCGTCGGCTACATGCTGCGCCCCTTGCACAAACTCTTCCGAAAAGAATTCACCGAAGCCTGCGGTAGCAGTACCTACACAAAGGCGTTCAGAGCTAAAGCCTATGTCACGTTTCATCAAGTCATGATATTGGTTTACACTGGTTGCCAGCATTCCCGATATGAACGCCACTCCCAGAAACTGCACAAACAGCAACCCGCGTTTCCAAGAGCGCTTGTCGTCCATATAACGGCGGAAAACCTGCGTCACAGGAATACGGGCAAACATCCGTCCCGGCAGTACCCCCGCCACAAGAAAAAGCAAGACCACGGTCAGCGCAGGTACCCAAATCGTCTGCCATGTGAAAATCTCACCTATTCGCGACAGCCCCAGCATATCTTCTATAGGATCGCTGAAAAGCCGCATGAGCAACAGGCTGCCTGCAACAGCAAGCGCCATCAGCAATCCGGTCTCCCAAAGGAACATGCCCATGATGTGTCCGGTATCCGCACCACAACATTTATGTACCCCTACCATCTTGGCCCTGCGCCCTATAGTAGCAACAGCCGCCAACGCATAATTCATGCCGGCTACAAAAAAGATGGAAAAGCCCAACACGGCAAGAATGACCAGCCGCCGCACATTGTCCGAACTGCTGAAGTAGAAGTCCGTCACCGGAAGAACCCGGCACTCCATACTTTCACCGTTGTAACGGCCTTTCACGTCCGTATAACGTCCTATGGCTTCGGTAATTCGGCTGTTTAATTTTTCCAGATCACCCTCGTGGCGCAAACGGACATAAATCATATAGATGTCGTTGCTGTTCCATGTGCCCCGCCCGAAGTTTTGCTCTACCGTAGGCAAGGAGATAAGGACATTGCTGGGAAAGGATATATTTCCGGGTACATCCTCGTAAACACCCCGCACAGTAATATCGTAGCGTTTATCCATGCTGAAAGTCTTTCCGACAGGATTTTCACTGCCAAACAATTCCTGTGCCTTGCTCTTCGAAAGGAAGGCATTACCCGCCTGTGCCAATTGCCGGGGATCACCGTTCAATACCTCAATGCCCATCGTCCGGAAATAGAGAGTATCGCCAAAAAGCACTTTCGTCTCTTCCAACTTCTTGTCGGCTATGTATAAATCCGGCTGATACCAGAAGAAGACAGGAGTGGCACATTCTACCAACTCCGGGAAAGACTCCGCCAACGCAGCTGCCGCAGGACGGTAAGTGTCATATTCCCAATGTCCGGCAATGCCTTCGGCAGAAACCTCACGGGTTCCAAACATGGCAAGCCGTTCATGTCCTTTGTAGAAAGTGTCATAGTTCAGTTCATAGACAATCTGCGAAAACAGCAGGATGCCCACCAACAATCCCAGTGTCAATGAAATCAGCTTGACGGCATTACTTCCACGTCCGCGAAGCAATGTTTGTATCGTATAATATAGTTGTCTCATAATAGCAGTCCTGTTTTTATCAGATTCCTTGTGCCGCCACACTTGCCACCACGCTACCGTCAAACAGATGTACCGTACGGTGTGCAAAGCTAGCGTCATGCTGGCTATGGGTTACCATAATGATTGTAGTGCCTTCCTTGTTCAACTCTGTCAACAGATTCATTACTTCGGCACCGTTCTTGGAATCCAGATTACCGGTAGGCTCATCGGCAAGGATCAGTTTAGGATTGGTAACCACCGCACGGGCTATGGCGACACGTTGCTGCTGACCGCCGGAAAGCTGTTGGGGGAAGTGCTTGGCACGGTGGCTGATATTCATCCGCTTCAAGATATCTTCCACCATACGCTTACGTTCACCCGCCTTTATTCCGAGGTAAGTCAAAGGAAGTTCCACATTTTCATAGACATTCAGTTCATCTATCAGGTTGAAACTCTGGAAAACAAAGCCCAACTTTCCTTTGCGTACACGGGTACGTTCTTTTTCTTTCAGATCACCTACTTCTTGCCCCAGCAATTTGTAACTTCCTTCCGTAGGATTGTCCAATAGCCCAAGGATATTCAGCAAGGTGGATTTACCACAACCCGACGGTCCCATAATGGCTACAAACTCTCCCTCCTTGACTTCAAGGTTTACATGGTTCAATGCTACTGTCTCTACTTCCGATGTACGGAACACTTTACTGATGTTGTTAATTTCAATCATGATATTTACTGTTTTATATTATATATTGTTTTATTCACTCTTTATGCTATCTACCGGGTTCTCATTGGCGATCTTCCATGACTTCCACAAGACACAACCTACGATGACCGCCAGATTCGCCATTGCAATCAGCGTATACACCACCCAGCCCAACGGAATCTTTTCCGCGAACTGATCTATCCAGATACTGTTGACATACCACGAAGCTATCGTACCGGCAAGCACTGACGGAGCAGCCACGTAGAGCACGTCGCGCGAAAGCAATTCAAGTATCATGCTCGCCTCCGCCCCGTTCACTTTACGAACGGCAATCTCCTTTGAACGGCGGCGTACCTCGTCGGTAGTATAACCTATCAACCCCATCAACATGACGAAAAACATGGTGACAGTAGCCAGCAACGTGGCATTGCGGAATACGCGGACACTGTTGTATTGCTCCGTAATCACCTGCTCGTAGCCCTTGAAATCAATCGTCTTGTCGGGGAACGCTTCTTTTGCCGCTTGATTCAGTTTCTGGAGATTATCGGCAAAAGGCTCCTTCAGCCGGATATGTACGGCACCATAGAACATTTTACCGGGCACTGCCATGAAAGGCTTCTTCTCGCTGGTAAAGGTTTCTATCTGGAAATCTTTCAGCAGTCCCACTACTTTAAGACTCTCCCTGCCCATGTTGACGTTACGCCCTATCACCTCGTCGCCCCAATGCATTCTTTCCGCAAAGATCTCGTTCACCACCGCTTCGCCTTTTTCGCGTGCCATGCGTCCCGCCTTGAAAGGTATGCCCATCATTGCCGGATAATCTTCGCGCATAAAATAGCAGAAACGCGTGGAGAACAACGAGTTGCCGGCCTCATCATAAACGAAGTTTCCACTGTATCCATAAATCGGCGTACCTTCGGCACTGCTTACTGCCTCCACGTACGGCAATCCCTTGAAGAACTGATATGCCGCGTCACAGGAAGCTTTCTTGTCCAGATAGAGTTCACCCCCGACAAGATTCTTCGGATTGTACCCCATATCCTTGCTCAACACGTATCGGTATTGCGCCATTACCACACACATCAACCCGCAGATGAAAGCCACACCGGCAAACTGTATGAAAAGCAACGGACGCTTCCAACCTTTCTTGCCTTCCGTGTAGCGATGGAAAACCTGCGAAACAGGAATACGTGAAAACAGCCTTCCCGGCAAAACGCCACCCACAACAAACAGTGTCGCTACCACCGTGACCGATACCCAAATACGTTCCGGCGCAAACAGCATGGAGAGTTTCGCCACTGTAGTGTCCTCCACAAAATCACGGAAATTAACCAGCAGCAACACCATCAGCAACAATGCGCCCAATATGATGAAACCCGTTTCCAGAAGAAACATCCGGAAAATAGTGCCACTCCCGGCACCGCTACATTTATGCACCCCCACCGCTTTGGCACGGTAAATCAGGGAAGAGATGGAAATCAGTACGTAATTCAGCGCAGCCATAAAAAGAATGGCCAAGCCTAAGACACCCATGATATTCGTCATGCGGCGCACATCTTCATTGTTGCGATAAGTATCGCGGATAGGCTGCACAAAAGCCGTATAGCCAACCTCCTTCTTGTCCTCTGCCGGACGGTATTTGTCTATCATCGCATCGATACGCGCATTGACAACCGCCTTGTCCGCACCGGGGCGAAAACGGATGTATTCCGTCCAGCTGTCTCCCCCACTCCACGAATAGTTCAGCCCGCCACGGCTCAAGGAAGTGGGCAGAGAAACAACTCCTTCGGGATTCATCGTGGCGTTGTCGGGCAAAGTGGCATACGTACCCTTCACAGTAAGGTTTATCTCATGATTGTAGCTCAGAACTTTACCGATGGGATTCTCGTCACCGAAAATTTTCTTCGCGAAACGCTCGCTCAAATAAATGACATCGGGCTGTACCAAATCGCGCTCCGGATTACCGCTCAGTACCTCAATCCCCATCGTGCGGAAAAAGAGAGAGTCGGCGGACACCTTTCGGTCGTCAAACCGCACGTTACCATTGTAAAGAGGCTGGGATACCATCCAGTGTCCTATACAGGCTGCAGCTTCCACCTCCCGGGGAAAATTCTCAAGAATGGCTCCCGCCAAAGGCCCTAAGTTTGCCTGCGACGGCTCGTATTTCTCTCCGTTAACGGTAAATACCGACCACACTTGATAAAGATTGTCATAATCCTTAAAACACTTGTCGAAACTTTGCTCATAAGCCACACGGGCAAACAACAGAATACTCATCGTCAATCCCAACCCCAAAGAAATAATCTTGATAATATTGGAACCACGTCCCCGCAGCAAAGTCTGAATTACATAATAGATTTGTTTCATTCCGTTTATAGTTTATTAGATATATTTTCCTGCTTTTTATATTGCAGAAAGCGTGCCAAAACAACTATCAAGCAGATTATCAGCAACATGCAAATATGTATCATTCATACAGATGTCTAATAATTAGACACCGATGTCCAAGAATTAGACATTCTCCCGCATGCCGTAAAATCCGGCACGGGAAAAGGGGTTTCCCTCACCAGAAAACGCACTGCCTCCTACCGAAGCACGGCATATCCGGCAACAGAAAGCAGGAGGTTCGGCAGCAAAGGACAGAAAAAAAGAATTTTAGAAAAGTTTTTATCAAAAGAAAACTCTACCTTTGCACACAGTTTTCACCCGAACGTAATACAAATGCCTTACGTATGAAATTACAAAAACAACTATTCTTCCTGCTGTCCTGTTTATTGACAAGCAGCTGCAACTTGATAGACTACCATCCTTACGATGTGCACATCAGCGGAGAGACAGACGTCAACGCACACAACATCGAGCAAATAGAAAAAAACTGCAAGGGTAAGACAACGCTCCGCTTCGTGACAATGGGTGACTCCCAACGCTGGTATGACGAAACTGTCGATTTTGTAAACCACCTCAATCAGCGGGACGACATAGATTTCGTGATCCATGGCGGTGACATGAGTGATTTCGGCGTAACCAAAGAATTCATTTGGCAGCGGGATATCATGAATAAGCTTAAAGTACCCTATGTGACCTTGATCGGCAACCATGACTGCCTCGGTACAGGAGAAGAGACTTACCGTGCCATTTTCGGTGATCCCAACTTCGCATTCATTGCCGGGCGGGTAAAGTTCGTCTGTCTGAACACCAACGCCATCGAGTATGACTACTCCCGGCCCATTCCGGATTTCGAGTTTCTTACAAACCAGATACACGACCGTGAAGATGAGTTCGACAAGACCGTCATATCTATGCACATCCGGCCGTTCTGTGGAGAATTCAATAATAACGTGGCTCATGTATTCCAACGCTACGTGACCGAATTCCCCGGGATACAATTCTGCACAGCCGCTCATGAACACCATCTGTTTGAAGAAGACATTTTCGATGACGGAATCATGTATTACATGAGCGACTGCATGAAAAAACGTTGCTACTATATATTTACCATAACTCCTGATGGCTATGAGCGTGAAGTGGTTTATTACTAATCGTCTGCTGTGCATGGCGGCCATCCTGGTCGCATTGCCTTCTTTCCTGTCCGCACAAGAGTCCGGCAACATTCATATAGAGCCGTGCGGCATCTTCCGCGACACGGTCATTCCGGTGAAGCACGACACCGTTTGGGTTTATTGTAAACGGGATACCGTGGTTCAGAGCAAGGGAAGCACCAGTCGATATGACCGCCGTGTGCACCGTTACCGTAAGCATTGGGAGGCTCTTATTCCGACACATACCAAGATACAGTTTGCCGGCAATATGGGACTGATCTCCTTGGGTACCGGTTGGGATTATGGCAAACACAACCAATGGGAAACGGACTTGTTTCTGGGAGTACTGCCCAAATATGAATCCAATCGTACAAAACTCACTTTTACCCTGAAACAGAACTATATACCTTGGAACCTGCAAATCAAGGAAAGCCGTTTTTCTGCAGAACCCCTGTCTTGTGGCATGTATCTGAATACCGTATTCGGGGACGAGTTCTGGGTTAACGAACCGGAACGTTATCCGAAAGGTTATTACGGTTTCTCGTCGAAAGTGCGTATCCATGTCTTTCTGGGGCAGCGTATCACTTACGACATAGACCCGAAGAGACGCTTCACGGCCAAAGCTATCACATTCTTTTACGAACTGAGCACCTGCGATTTATATGTTGTCAGTGCTTTCACCAACAAATATCTCAAACCGAAAGATTATTTAAGCTTGTCTTTCGGATTGAAACTGCAACTGCTATAAACCTCTGTACTGTAATCGTAAACCTCTACTTTCCGGTTGCCAAGTAGAGGTTTACGACGTGCAAACCTCACGTGGGCGTCTTGACGTACTTTGGGGAAACTGTACGGATATTGAAAATTATTATTTAACCGGAAAGGCTCCTTCGATAAAATCCACTAACTTTGCCTGCAAGAAATCAGATTGACTCATGGCAAAAAAATCAGGAAATATCCTCATCGTAGATGACAACCGGGGCGTGCTGACCGCCTTACAACTTCTGCTGAAACCCTACTTCGAACAGATAACCACTCTTTTTTCCCCTGTTACCTTACCCAGTGTATTGCGTGAAGGAGACTGGCAGGTCGTCCTTCTCGACATGAATTTTACTTCAGGCATCAATACGGGAAACGAAGGGCTGTACTGGCTGCATGAGATCAAAAAACTACATCCCGCCCTGCCTGTCGTGCTTTTTACGGCATACGCCGATATCGACCTTGCCGTACGGGGCATCAAAGAAGGCGCTACGGATTTCATAGTAAAGCCATGGGATAACCAAAAGTTAGTGGAGACATTGCTGAACGCCGCATCGGCAAGCCATAAAAAGACCTCTGCCATCCCCGGCAAGGCAACGGGAAGCAACAATGCCTCAATGACGCCGCATGCCATGTATTGGGGAGAAAGCCCCGCCATGCAACGGCTCCGCCTGCTGGTGGAGAAAGTGGCCGTTACCGACGCCAATATCCTAATTACCGGTGAGAATGGTACAGGAAAAGAAATGCTGGCACGCGAGATACACGCACTTTCTCCGCGCCACAAGCAAGATATGGTCAGCGTGGATATGGGTGCCGTCACCGAAAGCCTTTTTGAAAGCGAGCTGTTCGGCCACATGAAGGGTTCTTTTACCGATGCCCATGCAGACCGTGCCGGTAAATTCGAAGCCGCCAGTCACAGTTCACTCTTTTTGGATGAAATCGGAAATCTCCCCTATCACCTGCAAGCCAAACTGCTGACCGCTATCCAGCGCCGCAGTATCGTCCGTGTAGGAAGCAATGCACCCATTCCCATAGATATCCGCTTGATTTGCGCCACCAACCGCGATCTTCCGGAAATGGTAGCCAAAGGAGAATTCCGCGAGGACCTGCTCTACCGTATCAATACAATACACCTTGAGATACCGTCATTGCGCGAACGCCCCGAAGATATCATCCCTCTTACCGAACGGTTCATTTCCCGCTTCTGCAAGCAATACGACAAAGCTCCCGTCAAACTGACTGACGGTGCCCGCGAGAAGCTGATGCTTCATCCGTGGTATGGCAACATCCGCGAACTGGAGCATGCCATCGAAAAAGCCGTCATCATCTGCGACAATGCTTTCCTGCCAGAAGAATTGTTCCAGTTGCCCCGCCGTACAAATGTTGCAGAAACCGCCGCATCCACACTTGAAGAGATGGAGATGCAGATGATTCGGAAAACCTTGGATAAATGCAACGGGAACCTCTCTGCCGTTGCCGCGCAGCTGGGAATCACAAGGCAGACCTTATATAACAAGATGAAGAAGTATGGAATTTAAAAGTATATGCAAATATTATCCGTTCCGTGTCACGGTCAGCTTACTGGCAGCGTTTCTGGCAGGAGCCTTATGGACACTCGTCTTCACCGGAGGTAACGTAGCAAATGGTCCGGGGAATCCGCTATTTTGGGCCATTGTCTGCACACTTTTCCTTCCGGCTGTCCTGTACTGGCAACAAAAACGGTATCGGCACCATGTACAGAAAGTGCTGTTCATGCTTGATGCCATAGAGAACAACGATAATGCCATCCATTTTTCCGAAACAGAACCCAACATGGATTCACATCTTGTAAACCGGGCCTTGAACCGGGTTGCCCACATCTTATATAATGTAAAAAGTGAAACAGCCCAACAAGAAAAATATTACGAACTTATTCTGGATTGCGTCAACACCGGCATACTCGTACTCAATGACAATGGCGCAGTATATCAGAAAAACAGTGAGGCACTGCGGCTACTGGGGCTGAGCGTATTTACCCATGTCAGCCAGCTGAACCGTGTCGATCCACGTCTGACCCAGGTTCTCACCAATTGCCATCCGGGTGACAAGCTGCAAATAACCTTCAGTAACGAGCGAGGTACCGTCAACCTTTCCGTCCGCGTCAGCAATATCACCGTACGGAAAGAACATTTGCGGATTCTTGCCCTGAATGACATCAACAGTGAACTGGACGAAAAGGAGATTGACTCCTGGATCCGTCTGACTCGTGTATTGACTCACGAAATCATGAATTCCGTCACTCCGATAACCTCTTTAAGCGAGACTTTGCTGGGGCTTACCACTGAAAGTCCCGAACCTTCAGACAGTAAAGGATACAATACGGAATCCTGCAACATTAAGGAAGAAATACGTAACGGACTGCAAACCATCAGTAGCACAGGAAAAGGACTGCTTGCCTTTGTTGAATCTTACCGCAAGTTTACACGTATTCCTACTCCCGAACCCTCCCTGTTTTATGTCAAAGGATTTATAGAACGTATGGTGGGGCTGTCCCGCCACCAGCACCCAGGTTTACAGATTACCTTCCATACCCACATAGCACCGGACGATCTGATTTTATACGCGGATGAGAATCTGATTTCCCAGGTAGTCATCAATTTACTTAAAAATGCCATACAAGCGATAGAATCAGACAAAATGCCGGATAAGGAAGGACGTATCTGCATCCGGGCCTATTGCAATGAAGCCGAGGCCATCTTGGTTGAAATATCCAATAACGGCCCTGCAATTCCCCAAGACATCGCCGAACATATCTTCATACCTTTCTTTACTACCAAAGAAGGCGGCAGTGGTATCGGTTTAAGTATTTCACGACAAATCATGCGGCTTTCCGGAGGAAACATCTCTTTACTCCCCGGCAAGGAAACTACTTTTGTCTTGAAATTTAATTGAACTATTTGGAAGTTGCATTTGTTAAGTATTATATTTATCTTTGTCCACGAAGACAGTGGAATCATTATTTCTATAACCTTATAATATTCTTTATATGTTATTTACAGCAGAAAACATACTACTTACAGGTTCTATTTTACTTTTCGTCAGTATCATTGTCGGCAAGACAGGTTACCGGTTCGGTGTTCCCGCCTTGTTGCTTTTTCTTGTAGTGGGCATGCTCTTCGGCAGCGACGGGCTTGGACTACAGTTCCATAATGCAAAGGAGGCACAATTCATCGGTATGGTTGCACTTAGCATCATCCTGTTTTCAGGCGGCATGGACACTAAATTTGCGGAAATAAAGCCCATTCTCACGCCCGGTATTGTTCTGTCCACCGTAGGGGTATTGCTGACGGCCTTATTTACCGGATTATTCATCTGGTGGCTTTCAGGCATGAGCTGGACCAATATCCATCTGCCGCTTATCACATCGCTACTGTTGGCATCCACCATGTCATCTACTGATTCCGCCTCCGTCTTTGCCATCCTGCGTTCACAGAAGATGAACCTAAAACACAATTTACGCCCGATGCTTGAGTTGGAAAGCGGCAGCAATGACCCTATGGCATATATGCTGACCATCGTACTTATCCAGTTAATCCAATCTTCCGGAATGGGAATCCCTCAAATAGCAGGCTCATTTGCCATACAGTTCATTGTAGGTGCGGGAGCCGGCTATCTGCTCGGAAAATTGGCAATCCTCATGCTCAATCGTCTGAATATCGACAACCAGGCACTCTACCCCATCCTGTTGCTATCATTCGTATTTTTCACTTTCTCCATAACCGACCTCCTGAAAGGAAACGGTTATCTGGCAGTATATATCGCCGGCATGATGGTAGGCAACAACAAAATCATGTACCGCAAGGAAATCTATACGTTTATGGACGGACTGACATGGCTTTTTCAAATCATCATGTTCCTTTGCCTCGGTTTACTTGTCAATCCTCACGAAATGGTCGAGGTTGCCGCCGTAGCATTGCTCATCGGTGTATTCATGATTGTCATCGGGCGTCCTCTCAGCGTTTTCCTCTGCCTGCTGCCGTTTGGAAAGAAAATAACCTCAAAGTCACGTCTGTTTGTATCCTGGGTAGGACTACGCGGTGCCGTTCCCATCATTTTCGCCACCTATCCCGTAGTGGCCCAAGTGCCCGGTGCAGGAGTCATTTTCAATATCGTATTCTTCATTACCATCGTTTCACTCATCATTCAAGGTACTACGGTTTCATGGGTCGCACGTCTGTTCGGCCTCTCTACACCTATGGAGAAAACCGGAAATGATTTCGGTGTGGAACTGCCGGAAGAAATAGACTCCGACCTGCGTGACGTGACAGTCACCCAAGAAATTCTGGAACGCGGAGATACTCTGAAAGACATGAATCTGCCTAAAGGTACTCTCGTCATGATTGTGAAACGCGGCGATGAATATCTCATTCCCAACGGTACCTTGAAACTACATGTCGGTGACAAGCTTCTGCTCATTTCAGAAAAGACAAAATGATAATTCAGCGAATAAAAAGATAAAACGGAACTTGTTTTGCATTAGTATAAGCCCTATATTTGCGCAGTTTTAACTAAAGTGTGCAGAATACGAATGGAACAGGAACAAGGGTTCATCGACTACATAGAACAAAGTATCATCCGAAATTGGGATCGCAACGCTCTTACAGATTATAAAGGAATCACCTTACAATACAAAGACGTAGCAAGAAAAATAGCCAAATTCCATATTGTACTGGAAAGCGCAGGAATCCAACCCGGCGACAAAATTGCCGTCTGCGGCCGCAACAGTGCCCATTGGGCAGTTGCTTTTCTCGCTACTCTCACCTATGGTGCCGTTGTAGTCCCTATCCTTCATGAATTCAAGGCCGACAATATACATAATATTGTCAACCATTCGGAGGCCAAACTTCTTTTTGTCGGTGACCAGGCATGGGAAAATCTCAACGAGGAAGCGATGCCATTGCTGATGGGCATTGCATTGCTGACAGATTTTAATCCGGTAGTCTGCCGCAACGAACAGTTATTGGAAGCTTTCGAACATCGTAATGCTATTTACGGCGCACGATACCCCAAGAATTTCCGTCCCGAACACATTTGCTACCGTAAAGAGCAGTCACCCGAGGAACTGGCTGTCATCAATTATACATCCGGCACCACGGGTTATTCCAAGGGAGTCATGCTCCCCTACCGCAGCCTTTGGTCCAACATCGCCTATTGTCATGAAATGCTGCCTGTACGTCCGGGAGACCATATCGTTTCCATGCTTCCACTGGGACACGTGTTCGGTATGGTATATGACTTTTTATATGGTTTTTCTGCCGGTGCGCATCTGTATTTCCTGACCCGCATGCCGTCACCCAAGATCATCGCACAATCATTCTCTGAAATCAAGCCGCGTGTCATCTCATGTGTGCCGCTCATCGTAGAGAAAATCATCAAGAAAAACATTCTGCCCCTGATAGACAATACCATTGGCAAAATACTGCTGCGAATGCCCATCGTCAACGACAAGATTAAGGCAGATATGCGTAAAAAGGCAATGGATGTATTCGGTGGAAACTTCGATGAAATCATTATCGGCGGTGCGCCTTTCAATGCAGATGTAGAACGGTTCCTCAAGCAAATCGGTTTCCCCTATACCATTGCCTACGGCATGACGGAATGTGGCCCTATCATCTGCTCCAGTCGTTGGGAAACCTTGAAACTGGCTTCGTGCGGCAAAGCAACCACCCGCATGGAAGTGAAGATAGACTCCCCGGATCCGCAGAATGTGGCAGGCGAGATTATCTGCAAAGGAGCCAACCTGATGTTGGGATATTACAAGAATGCCGAAGCCACCGCACAAATCATTGATGTCAACGGCTGGCTACATACCGGTGATCTTGCCACCATGGACACCGACGGCTACGTAACCGTACGCGGCCGCAGCAAGAACATGCTGCTTACTTCCAGCGGACAGAATATTTATCCGGAAGAGATTGAAAGCAAACTGAACAACATGCCCTATGTATCCGAGTCCCTGATTGTACTGCAACAAGAGAAACTGGTTGCACTTATCTATCCGGACTTTGATGATGCTTTTGCCCACGGATTGGAACAGACAGACATCGAAAAAGTCATGGAAGACAACCGTAAAGAGCTGAATATGCAACTGCCTGCCTACTGCCAGATCACCAAAGTAAAAATATATTTTGAGGAGTTTGAAAAGACAGCCAAGAAGAGCATCAAACGTTTTATGTATCAGGAAGCAAAAGGATAACCTGCTATGAATATACAGACATTCATTACCAACTACCGCGAGGCATTCGGCACACAGGCTGAACTTCCCATAGCCTTTTGGTACTCCAATCAGCCGGAAATCACAATAGAGAAAGTAAACGGCTGCTTGTTCAAGTGTATGAAGCAAGTGCGAGACGGTAAAAGTATCAGTCTCAGCAATGAGACCATAACCTGTGGAGGCGGCAAATTCTATACCGGATTCAGCGAGATGCCAGAACGTGTTCCGGGCTTTGTTTCCTTGAAAGAAAAATATAAGAAAACTCCCGAAACGGTGATTGACTTCCTCCAAGAGTTGCAAGTACCCAGAACGGAGTACACCTATCTACACTTTGCCCGTATCGACAAGATTCCTTCTTTCGAGATTGCGGAGGGCATTCTTTTTCTGGTTACTCCCGACATGCTGTCGGGACTGGCAACATGGGCTTATTTTGACAACAATGCACCGGATGCAGTGGCAGCCCCATTCGGTTCGGGATGCTGTTCTGTTGTCACCCAAGCCATCCTTGAAAACAGGAAACAGGGAAAACGGACCTTCTTGGGATTTTTTGATCCTTCTGTACGTCCTTATTTTGAGAATGACATATTGAGTTTTACCATCCCCATGTCCCGCTTCAGAGAAATGTATTTCACAATGCGCGAAAGCTGCCTGTTTGATACACATGCCTGGACGAAGATCAAAGAAAGATTGGAATCCGTAAAGAAAGCTGCATCTCCCGTTACCGCTCCGCTCTCCTTCCCTATTCTACCCGGCATTACCTTACGTGAAGTAACAATGGCAGATGCCGCCGCCATTTACCATGCCATCGACACACACCGCGAATACCTGCGGAAGTGGCTGCCCTTTGTGGACAACATGTCCTCGGTGGCCGATGAGGAAGCTTTTCTGGAGAGTGTACTCCATGTTCCTTCAGACCGATATGAACCCATATTCGGAGTATGGAACAATCATGATGAAATTTGCGGATTAATAGGATTCCACTTCTCTGATTTTGCCAATCACCGTACCGAAATCGGCTATTGGCTTCTGCCGGAATATCAGCACCGGGGTATCATAACCACCGGAGTCCGCAGCCTATGCCAATGGGTGGTAAAAGAGAAAAACATGAAACGCATACAGATCCGTTGCGCTGTCGGCAACAAGGCAAGCAATGCCATCCCGCTACGTCTCGGTTTCCATCATGAAGGAACGGAGCGTGCCGGTGAACTGCTGTCCACAGGCGAATATACAGACATACATGTGTACAGCATTCTGAAAGAAGAAATACTTGCGGAAAGGTAATTCATCAGCCGGAAAAAGTGTTTATCAGAAAACTTGTCTATTATGGAAATAAATCAAGCAGCCCCAAAGTTTCAGGATGTGTCAATCGCACCTATGCACACCACAGAGCACATTATCAATCAAACCATGATAAGGCAGTTCAATTGCGGGCGCTCCATCTCTGCACATATTGAACGGAAAAAAAGTAAGCTGGATTATCTCCTTGCAGCCTGTCCCACGGAAAAAGAAGTGAAACAACTGGAAGAAACGGTTAATGCGGTAATCGCACAACATTTGCCCGTCACAACAGAATTTATCACACAAGAAGAAGCAAAAGGAAGATTTGATCTGGAACGTTTGCCTGAAGATGCTTCGGAAACGGTACGTATAGTCAAAGTCGGAGAATATGATGAATGCCTTTGCATCGGTACACATGTAGCAAATACATCCGAAATAGGTATCTTCAAAATCATCAGCCATGATTGGGATGAAGAAAACAAACGTTGGAGAATGCGCTTTAAATTAATATGAAAATCTATCAATTTTAAATAAATTGATAGCAAAAATGGCATTAAACAAGTAAAACAGTCAGTATCCTAATGACAAATCGTCAACAAAATAAGTAAAAACCTGCTGGCACAAGGTTTGCAATATAGTCAGTGAACGATGGTTCAAGAAACAGACGGCAAAGGTCGGAAGACCAATTCCCGAAGTAGTTGAACCGACGTCCAAACCTAAATTGAATGTTTAACTTAAACGAATAGGAGACTATAACTATGATGCCTGTAAGAAGAAACCAGAATTGGTTACCGAGTATTTTTAATGATTTCTTTGACAATGACTGGATGGTAAAAGCAAATGCCACCGCCCCTGCCATTAATGTATTTGAAACCGAAAAAGAATACAAAGTAGAATTGGCTGCTCCGGGGATGACAAAGGAGGATTTCAACGTTCATATTGACGAAGAGAACAATCTGGTCATCAGCATGGAGAAAAAGACAGAAAACAAGGAAGAGAACAAGAAGGAAGGCCGCTATCTTCGTCGCGAGTTTTCATACTCCAAGTTCCAACAGACAATGATTTTGCCGGATGACGTTGATAAGGACAAAATCTCTGCCCAAGTTGAAAACGGTGTCTTGAATGTCAATCTGCCCAAGTTCACCGAACAAGAGAAAGAAAAGGCCAAAAAATTCATTGACGTGAAATAAGCCGACCGGTAATAAGAAGAATTCCCCGTTGCATTACTTTTTGCAACGGGGAATTTCTTTTATAGCCAATTCCATTTGATTATGCTTTCTTTCTTTTCAAGAAACGATCCGTCAGCCATTTACGTACCGGCTCATCATAGAGTTTCAAACTGGCATAAGCAACCACAAAGGAGCCTATAAAAGCAAGTATCATATAGGGCAATCCCTCAACAATCGTCGCATTATGATTGCAAGCCCATGCCGTATAAGTATATATCAACGGATAGTGAGTGATATAAATAGGATATGAGATATCTCCTAAGAATTTGCACACAGCTACGGAGCGTTTACCGGTCACTTTCCCTCCTGCACCCATTGAAACAATAATCGGGAAAATACAGATAATGCAGAAAGCTTCATAAAGCCCGTTCATCCAATAACCGTCCTCACCACCGATACGGGGAATGGAAAGCACAACCACAACCATCAGGCTGCACCACCAGAAAGCACGTTTCCGAGTACGTATCAGCCAGCCAAGACGAGACAGAAGCAGACCGCCAAAGAAAGGATACATCAGCCGCACCATGCCCACATACTGTTGTTCCCAATTCAAAGCCCAGCCGCCTACAATGTCACCGGTCGGAGCTGTAAGGCAACGATAAACCGTAAAACAACCTGCTGTCACAACCAGAATAGTCAGCGCCACTTTGTTGAACTTACGTACAAACAAAGCATACAATATATTACCGATGTATTCATAGTAAAGCGACCATGCCGGACCATTCAGCGGATGCATTTCCGTCCAACCGCGGATATCCCATTTCAAGGGAAGAGGAAGCAAGGTACAACCCAACAGCATTACCAGCAGCACCGTAGAAACAGGCGTATCTGCAATAGCTGGGAAACAGGGAGCCTTCTGGAAATAGAAAAATGCCGCTCCTACGATACTTCCCATAATAACCATGGGCTGCAGACGGACGAGACGGCGTTTGAAGAAAGTGCCTACACTCATCCGGTTCCAGCGATCATCGTATGCATAACCGATCACGAAGCCCGAAAGCATAAAGAAAAAATCCACTGCCAAATAACCGTGGTTAATAATCTGATTGAGATGGCTACCTCCTGAATGTGCCTCCAGAAGATGAAAAACAATCACCATAACGGCCGCTACGCCTCGCAACCCGTCAAGAATCTCATAATGTGGCTTCGAAGCCAGATAAGTGGTTTGTGTGTTCATTTTGGTATAAGATATTAAAATAAAAGAATCAAACTAAATCTATTATTGTTAAAAACGCAGTCTCCATTGCTTGTAAAGCCTCGTTGCGCTTGCTTATAAACACGGAGAATTCTTGATTAAAATAAGCCTTCATCATTTCTTCCGACAAACAATACTTCTCATACTCACTGCTCCATTCAGTAGTACCTTTAAACAATTGGGATAGTTTCAAAGCATCAGTCTTTGAACTACATACTATTGTATTGGAACAATTTCTATTTTCCAATCCCTCAACCGGCACCGTAATCGTCTCAAAGACAGAACTAAAATCCTTATCCACTCTAATTGCCAACATAGCAACAGCCACAAGACTGCATACCCTTACAGACCGGAGTGAATATTTTTCCGGGAATGGAGTTACCACAACAGCATCATAATTATCTAAAGGTAACGTTTCTGATCCATCAGCAAAACGCCGGAACCGATAAATATCATTTCTGATTCTTGCCAAAGAAGTATTGGTAAAATAATTTACATAAGTGGTATAAAAGAACCATCTCTTCAGTTCGTGTAATTGTTCTCTTGTGGGATGTGATACGATTCTAAAGAAATCAGCCAATATTACCAAATGATAAGAATATGGGAGTATTTTACTATCTATCACTCCACATTCCATATACAGAAACTCTACAGCTTTTCTAATGTTTTTATTCACTTCACGCATTGTCTGAGGAAGTTGCTCCTTAATAGCTAAAATATCTTGAATCTTACCATCGATAAAAATCTTGTCAGTGTGATTAAATACACACTTAAAAATCAAATCACGGCTAATGTCTGCAAAGTTATATTCAGCCAAACCGTTCTTAATATTTGTAATAGCTTGTCCAAAAAGAAAATCAGAATCCGTATTGTATGCCAAAGCCTGAATCATATAATCCTTGCTAATGACCGTTGCTTTAGAATTCAAACGAGAAAAAATTTCTACTGCCTCATCAATAGTTCCGCCTTTGACGTTAATATATCCCAATTCATACGATTGCAGAATCCTATTCACATATTTGGCCCTATCCGCATATTTCTGTTTTACTGTTTCCGGCAAACTACTCCCTCTCAGCCGTTCCAAATAGCCCACTAAAGAATAGGTATCAAATGCCTCTGAAAAAGCCAGATTATTGAAACGTTCTCTCTTAAAATTAGGTTGTCTGAAAGGTCTCATGTCATCAAGATTAACAAAAAAGTCCTTGGAAAAATCACCTTCCTCAAACAAAGACCCAAGCAATACAGTCACCCGTTGCCGTCCATCCAATATATAACACACATCTTCCAGTTTACCGGCAGTTATTGGAACATCCACTTTCACACCCTCAATATTATCTATGGTCATGAACCGTTCCTGTTCCGGAGTCCATAAGATAAGAGAACCTATAGGAAATCCCTTCAATATACTATCCAACAAATCAAGCATTTGCCCCGTATTCCATACAAAATCCCGTTGGAATTTAGGTATCATAATTCTACCATTTTTAATTCTGTCCAAAATGGTAGTCATGTAATCTCTGTCTGCTTTTATATTCATCATACAAGTTTGGCAAATTTCAATATTAACGACTGTACCTCGCTTATGCTCATCCCATTATGTATTAAAGGATGGTGAGCTGTTATATTCATCAATTCCTGCTTGTTTATATAATTGCTTAGTACGGGTAAATTTTGTTTTTTATAGTGTCTTTTAGAATTATTTTTAATGTATTTCTCCACATCCTCAAAGTCCCAAGCCAGAACAGATAAAGGATAAGCAAGGCAATCATCGGCCAGTTGAGCTTCTTTATAGCATTCAATATTAAAATAGTTTTCCATTTCCCGCTTATATAACCGATGATGCATCAATCGATTATCTATTGAAAAGTCCTGAATCTTTTTCTTTTCATTGCTCAATTCGGCATCTTCTGCTTCTTTGTCACTATCATATACGGCTATCAGTTTATAGACACTTAACTCTCCAAATTCAGCCATACGCTCCGAAAGGGTATTGATAATCTGACCGGCACTCCCCGCATTATAAGGTCTGATGCCTCCAGTGCATTTCTTCTTTTCAACAAGCATATTTACACTCTTGAATATGCGGTCATTCTTCATCAGTTCTATCCATTTCCTCAATACAGGCCAGTCATTCGCTTCATTCTCCACCACTATATAAGATGGAGTATTAACTAATAATATTGCCTGGCATGGCTCAATGTATCCCGATCCGAACCCTACATTAACTTGTGAAAGATGGGCAGCCATAGTTCCCGTTATATCTCTGAACTCATTGTTTTTTCTAATAAGCTCAATATCCATCATCCCCAGGAACTGAGTTGTCAACACCTCTCTTTCCACCCATTGCCATATATGAATAGAGGCTTTCACATAGTGCATCTTTTCCACTATAGCGGCAATAAACTTGGCAAGTATGCCTTTGGCCTTTACATCAGAACCTTCCAAAGACTCATCAAATACAAAAATCATTCCACTTTGTTTTTAGAAGCCTTATTTTTTATTTCATTCAAAATTTCATAAGACTCATTGAATACTCCTGTAGGCCAATCACTCAAATCTCCTTCCGAATTGATTTCAATCCTCCTTAAATAAGCACTTCCATCTTCATCCTCATCCACAAAATAAATCAATACATCTTTCTCTGTCAAAGGATTTTCTCTATCCACAACAGCTTCTCTAATTCCAAGCAAGAGATTTTCTGAATGCGTTTCAATCAGATAACAATGATTCAGTTCCTTTGCTGTACAGGCAAACAATTTGGCTAAATTCAAATGAGCCGCCGGATGCAGATGCAATTCTGGCTGCTCAACAGCTATTACCGTATTATCGTCAGGCATGAAACAACGAACTACAATCGGAAGTACTTGGCCCATTCCTTGCCCTTCATCAGCAATATTCACAAAAAAAGGAATACCTCTCTTTTGCATTCTCACTTGATACATTCCTTTATCCAAGGATTTGATATCCATTCTCGTTCCACTGAAATTATCAGCATACCATGCCGACACCTTTTCCTGCAACTCTACAGAATCATACAAAATATCATAAGCCGCAGAACCGTTAAGTCCTACTTTTTCATAAGACTCCATCCCTCTATAAGAATACGCACGCATAGGAGACTGCCGAAAAGGTCCTATATAATCCACCTTGACACCCCCGAACCATAATGCTTTGGGACACTTCAGTTCTTCCAAGACCTGCGAATTGATAAACCCTGCAAAACTATCGACTGAATATTCTTTTCCTGTTCCTTCACAAATATACAAATAAGTATCATTTTGCTTTTTCAATCTCAACAATATCTCCCGTCCCTGATAACTTGCACTATATTCGTTAATTATCACGTCCCCCTCTGCCTTCATAGAAAGTAAAGAAACACGGATAACCAATCCAGACTCGAATTCCACACAAAAAGAAAGCCCTAAAGAATTACCATTATAAGCTATATCAGAAAAAGATGATCCAAGTGTCACTCCATCATTATCAAACTTAATCACCGATTTTTTCAGCAATCCCGAAAAAGAAGTCTCCAACATAGGAAGCAACTTCAAAACAGAACTCTTGCCACTACTATTTTTCCCTACTAATATAGTAACCGGAGCAAGTTCTATCTTTTCAGAACCTGCAAATCTTTTATATGACGAAAAAGAAATACTTTTTAAACACATACCACTTATATTATTTCTCTAATTTCAGCAATCTTCTTGCAAAGATACTAATTTGCAAAAAGAGAAGCGACTAATTACCAAAGAAAAAGCGATGACGATTATAAATCTTCACCGCTTTTTGTCATACTCATATTTTAGAGTTCATTCCTACCCTCACTAATTTCTTGCCGTCGAGTATATATAGGGAATCAGATAACCCTTTCCATCTATCTGTTACCCCCTCAAAGCAAATACCACATAAAAGATAGCTTGATAGTAACGCTCTGCATATAAAATACAGGAAGTCATAACGCACCTCATCGTTTGGGAACCGCAAGGTATAGAAGAGAACCTTCCTTATCATACCCCTTAATGGTCAGACAACCAATCTGTTTCAATAAATCCACTAGAGTAGCGATTTATATAAATAAAAAACGCTGAAACCATTTACTTTTATAAGTAGCTTCAGCGTAAGTACTCTTTGCATGATCATGATACTGTCTATGCAGATTGATGAAACCCAAAATATCTCTTCATAAAACAGATGTAAACCA
>NZ_GL882611.1 GCF_000195635.1 Bacteroides fluxus YIT 12057
AAAAATATTAGGTGTGTTTGCGGAGAATCAGAATTAAATTACTGAATTACGGGATTATCCGCAACAAAGGTATGAAATTATCTTGTTAGCCCGTTCTCTTCGAAAGATTATCTGTGCTTTCGCGTTTTGCCGTAGAAGCACATGAAGTAGATTCCGATGAGAATGAATGGAATGCTGAGCCATTGTCCCATGTTCAATGCCATGCCGTCTTCAAAGTCCACCTGGTTCTCTTTCAAGAATTCGATGAAGAAGCGGAAAGTGAATATTTCCGTCAGGCAGAGTCCGAAGAAGAAACTGCGATGGTAGTAGGGTGATGAGGTTCTTTGTTTCTTTTGTCCTAGCTTGTATAGGTACGCCATTCCGAGGAAGAAGATGAAATAGGCGATTGCTTCATAAAGTTGTGCCGGATGCCGGGGTAGCATATCGACACGCTCGAAGACGAAAGCCCAGGGGACGTCAGTCGGTTTACCGATGATTTCAGAGTTCATCAGATTGGCCAGGCGGATGCAGCATGCGGTGATGGGAGTGGCTACGGCTATCATATCCAGTACATCCATGTAGTGTAACTTTGTCTTGCGGCAATAGAGCCAGAGGGCGATGATCAGTCCCAGAGTACCTCCATGGCTGGCAAGTCCTCTGTAGCCAATCCATTGCCACTCTCCGTTTGGCAGGAACTTGACGGGGAGTATCATTTCCCAAAGGTGATTCAGAAAATATTCCGGTTGATAGAACAGGCAGTGCCCTAACCTTGCTCCAAGGGTAATGCCTATGACACAATAAAAGAAAAGGGGAGAGAATTTCTCGTCACTGATTTTCCGGTCCCGGTATTCGCGCTGTACAATGATGCAGGCAAGTAAAATTCCGATACCCCATAGCAGGCCATAGTAACGCAGGGGGAGATGGCCGAAGAGATTGAACAATTCAGGTTCTGGATTCCAGTTGATGGAGAGGAGTGGTAGCATACGAATATTCTTTAAAGTTGCTGAAGTCGGTGTTTCTGTGACAAAGGTACGAAATTATCTCGTTTACTCATCCTTTTTCGAATTTCTTTGCCACCATCCTATACGTCGGTACCTCAACGCCTTGTTCTTCTGCAGCCGCAATCATGTCGAAAAGCAAGCCTTGTATTTCACTCTGGTGTCCTTTGGCCATATCTTTCTGCATGGAGGCGGTGCTTTCGGGGGCGAGTTTGTCTATTACTTTGAGGTTATACTCTACTATATCCTCCTTGAATTCTATACCCAATTTCCTGCCCAAAGCTGCGCTCTCTTGTGACAGTCCGATAAAGGTGTCGCGTACCTCGCCGGGTTTCTGCACTTCGCCCATGGGTACGTCATAATAGGCTCCGGTGACTGCCATGGCGGAGATAAACGACCATTTGACGAATGTATCCCGTTTGATGTCGTCGGAGATTTCGGCTTTGATGCCGCTTTCCTGCAAATCACGCTGTACGGTTTCCAATGTTTCACGGGAAACAATGGTGTTGCGGTGTGCTCCATAGACGAGCCGGAAGATCTTTCCCATCTGCGTGATTTCTCCCCGTCCGGATACGAAGCCTACGATGTAGATGCAGCCGTCGAGTACCGTAACGCCGGGTACCAAACGCTGAATACGGGGACCGGTTCCGTAAACATTCAAGATGGGGATGACCACTGTACGTTCGTGTGAGGCACGCTTGATTAGTTCCGTAATGGAATCTACGGAATAGCCTTTGACGCAGACGAAGATGACGTCGGCCTGGTAGTCCGTAGATGCGGAGGCAAGGGTAGTGTATTCTTCTGCCGTATAGGCGGGTATCTTCAGTGTATGTTCGCCTTTCAAATCGGAGTGCAGTTGCAATCCGTTTCCTCGTATGGCGGCAAGGTGTTCGCCGCGGGCAATGCAAGTGACCTCTTTGCCGGATAATGAAAGAAAGGCGGCGATGCTTCCGCCTACGCCGCCGGTACCTGCGATGAGGTATTTTAAATTACTGTTTACCATCTGTAGTGAATATCATTACACATTGAAGCGGAAGTGCATAATGTCCCCATCCTGCACCACATATTCCTTACCTTCCACACCCAGCTTTCCCGCTTCGCGTACGGCGGCTTCGCTGCCATACTTGATATAGTCTTCATACTTGATGACCTCTGCCCGGATGAATCCCTTTTCAAAATCCGTATGGATGACACCGGCGCATTGCGGAGCCTTCCATCCCTTGCGGTAGGTCCATGCCTTTACTTCCATCTCTCCGGCAGTGATGAAGGTTTCAAGGTTCAGCAGGCTGTAGATAGCCTTGATTAGGCGGTTGCAGCCGCTTTCTTTCAGTCCCAGGTCTTCGAGGAACATCTGCTTTTCCTCGTATGTCTCCAGTTCGGCAATGTCGGCTTCGGTCTGTGCGGAGATGATGATAAGTTCGGCATCCTCGCCCTTGATGGCTTCGCGCACCTGCTCCACGTACTGGTTGCCACCGGCGGCGCTGACGTCATCTACGTTGCAGACGTAAAGCACGGGCTTGGTAGTAAGCAGGAACATCTGCTTGGCACATTGTTCCTCATCGTCGTTCTGCGGGATGACGGTGCGGGCGCTTTGTCCTTGTTCCAGGGCATCCTTGTAGCGGAGCAAGAGTTCATACTCTATCTTTGCCGCCTTGTCACCGCCTACTTTGGCAATCTTCTCTACGCGCTTGATGCGGTTTTCCACTGTATCGAGGTCTTTCAGTTGCAACTCGGTGTCGATGATTTCTTTGTCGCGCACGGGGTTCACTGAGCCGTCCACATGGACGATATTACCATTGTCGAAGCAGCGCAGTACGTGGATGATGGCATCACATTCACGGATATTGCCCAGGAACTGGTTGCCGAGTCCCTCACCTTTGCTGGCACCTTTTACCAGTCCGGCAATGTCAACAATGTCGCACACGGCGGGTACGATACGTCCCGGGTGAACCAATTCGGCGAGTTTCGTCAGTCGTTCGTCGGGTACGGACACTTGCCCCATCTGGGCGTCGATTGTACAGAACGGGAAGTTTGCCGCTTGTGCCTTTGCGCTGCTCAAGCAGTTGAAAAGAGTGGATTTTCCTACGTTGGGAAGGCCCACTATACCAGCTTTTAATGCCATAGTGTTATCTTGTTTTTTAGTTATTGTTCAGTTAATTGGATGCAAAGATAGTGCAAACCGGAGGTAGAATAAAATGAACTCGTTCATTTTTTATGCTGAGGTGCGTCCTATCTTCGCTTTTTTAAGCAAAAAAAATGCTTACCGGGCAAACTTACGGAAAAATGCTTGATTTTGTCAGTGCACCGTTCCCTCAATCTTTACTTTTCGATGCATGCTAAAAGCCAGTTACCGATTGGCAACTGGCTACATTTTAGGTGGATTATAATCTGCATCATAACCCATGGATTATATGAAATCTTTGATATTTAAGCCTTTTGCAGATTATACTGTAGTTCACGAGAACTCATAGTCCTATATATTATTACTTTTCCTGCAAAGTGCAGATACTAACCCTGTTCCAGTCCGGTTCAGAAAACATATCCCCTATACCTTGCCCCTCCGCAGTAATGCGTGAAGCGGCTATACGGTATTTTTTCGTAAGGACGGATTTGACAGACTCGGCGCGCGCACGGGCAATTCTCTCATTCACCTCAATACTTCCTTCCGGTGAGGAATATCCCTTGATGACAACCTTGGATTCAGGATGTCTGTTCATGTAGGAAGCTATCCGTTCCACATTGGGTAACTGTGAAGCGTCAATCTTGGAACTACCCTGACGGAAAGTGACAATAGACTCCAATGTCTTGGCTTTTTCAACGATAGTTTCAATGATTGGTTTCTTGTTTTGACATTCGCTCAACTGCTTCTGTAGCATGTCCGCCCGATTGGAGGCATCCTCAATTTGTTTCCGGCTGTTTGAAAGTTGACTACGCAGATTGTTGATGTCGGTATTCAGGCGATCTACTTCTGCCTGATCATACTCCTTTGCATAGGTGAAATGGTGTCTGCCGGAGTTTCCCTTCAGATAATAGGTAATCCCCGCGAGTAGTTCAACGTGTGCATTGTTGGTATTGAAACGGCTCTTGTGCCGGTTGAAGTCACCTTCCATATCGTATACCAATGAAGGCTTCAGGCTGATCGCCCATGCTTTTTCCTTCCCGATGTTGAAGTTAAAATCCATTCCCAACCGTGTACCCCAGGAGTTGGCATCTCCCGTGCCATTGACATAGCTATGAAGCCAGCCTATTCCGGCTACAGCCTCCATTTCGAATGTCCGGGGTGTTCCGGGATAACCACCGAAAAGGTTCATTATGTTGAACTTGCTTAAAAGTTCAATATTCGAAGCGTCAAAAGCCGTCTTGCTACTACTTGTATTGATATATCCCATGGCTGAAGTCCCCAAGCTCAAAACCGGTGTTATCCGTTTTGACAGCTCAACACCCACAGCGGGACGGGAATTTTTCCAGAAGGCACTGTGTGTCAAAGGAGTGGTCACTCCACCTTTGATTCCGACAGACCAGTTGTCCGTAAACTTTGTTCCTTTCAATAAAGTCTGTCCATTTACGGTCAGGGCAGACACTCCAAACATACATAAAATTAAAATGTTCTTTTTCATAATTTCTGTTTTTAATTAAACATAAGGGAATTATCCCATATTATCAGTATATTTATTCGTTTAGAAAATAGGGACAGGATATCAATCAAATTTATGACAATTGTAAATGTTTAGGTATAAATATTTTTGTTTTCTTGCATTCTAGACAAAGAGATAACGGAACAAGGTACAGGTCTCTTTGTTTTCCAGAATATTCTTGTCTTTCAATTTTTCATACAACTGTTCTACTGACTTGACTCCCATACCGGACATTGTACGCAGGGCATCAAATCCATTGTATTTTATAAATCGCAAAAGATCTTCAAGAAGGTAAATATTGTATTTTCTAAGTGCTCGCAAAACTCGGAAGTTTATTCCCAATTTTCCCAACGGGGTAACCAACAAGTCCACATACTCTGATGGAATATCCTGATCCCTGACAGCTATTATCACATTCCTGAAATTCTGTCTGGAAATGTCTTGAGGACTTAGCAGAAGTGACTTGTAATTTCTACATCTGACATATGCGTTAGCCAGTTCCCGCTTCCATTCGGAATAAGATTTCCATTCCGAATAGACCTCCCGGATTCCTTTCTTATACATATATGCCAAATTTCTGGGAGCGATACCTGTTCTTCTGGAAACGGTTTGGGCGTCACTCCCTGTCAGGAGGGAGTAAAAAACATCCCGTACCCGGACGTCCTTTATCACTTCCGACATTTCTTTGATGATTTCCTTGTATACAGGAATGCAGATTGTAGGCAGTTCCAGAAAGGCGCCACCTGTTTTCTGACTATGCAAATCATTTTTTGAATATTCCATAATTCTCCCGTCGTAATGTAATTAAAAAATCCGTTTATTTTTTACTTTTTTCTCTCAACAGGGTGGGAGGCATCCCATACATTCTCCTGCAGTATGCAGTAAGATGGGAAGGTGAGCTGAAATCGAACTCTCTGGCTATTTGTTGAAAGGAAAGTTCCGGGTCACAAATCATTTCTAAGACTCGTTCCGCTTTTTTCTTCTGCATCCATTTATAGGGACTTTCTCCAAAACAGGAATGAAACTTCCGACTGAAAGAACGCTCTGAAACATAATATAAATCGGCAAATTCTTTAACTGAGTTCACTTTTTTATAATTCTCCAAAACAAACTTTTCAAAATGTTGTCTGATACTGGTTGATGTGGAGAAAAAAGCAGCCAACTCTTTTTTTGTATAAAACCCTTTTAGCACAAGCAGTATTTCCTGTTGTTTCAATAAATGCATATGCTTGCAAAGCAGTCCAGCCTCCAAATACGTACCAATAGAATCCAGCACTTTCATCAGATTTTTCCTAATGGGAAGAATGAGATCATCCGCTTCCATATCCTTGTCAGAAACAGGAAGCGAACCCAAAAACAGCTTGTCACATACACTTACATTCCTGTCCCAAAATAAAAGAATGCACTTCGATTCCATTGTGGATTGCATCCGGATTTCTACATTTTGAGGTATAAATATCATTTGTCCTTGCATAATTCGCAAACCCTCATATTCTCCTGAATTAACACAAACCTCGCCTTCAATCATAAAAAGGCTGCATGATGACTTGCTGTTGTTAATCTGATACATGTCATCCTTTTTCAATTGATGATAAGCAAATCCCATATCTGGATTCATTTGGTAGTTCAGACAGGATAAATGTTCATTTAGATATAGTAATTTCATGTTTTTTTAATAATAACAAACTGGAATAGCACTTGTTTTATATAAAAAAGACATTAAATTGCATAAAAAAGACATAATTAATCTATGTACATTTAATGCATAACAAACGCTTTGGATATAATTGGGGATAAATAATCAAAGCAGTTCTTTTGTTTTTTATCCCATTATACAAGATGCTATTGAAGTATAATACAATTAATAATGCACGAATAACTCTTTCAACGCTATTCATGTATTGAACAGGGACTATGATATATGGGAAGGATACAGGATAACAACAATGGAATAACTTATTGACCAAGCTGTATATAGCAGGTGTGTCAAAATAAAGATTTAGAACACAAATAACACAAATTACCCCCCTTGCTTTTTAATGACTACTGATAATCAGCGATTATCAGATTCGCTTTTTTTGCGTAATTTGTGTAATTTGCGTTCTTTTATCAGTTTTGACACACCTCCCATTGTCTATTTGGGAAGATATTTTGTATAATCATCCGTCACTTCAGAATCAACCACTGGACGTATAGAGTAAGTCATGGCACGCCTGTAAAGTGTGCTATTATTGGACTCTGAAGTCCAACCGCCCCATGAACCCAGTGAATTGAGCAGATAACGCCCTGCATGTGCATTACCATTTGCCTGTGAAACAGCAAATATACATGATTTGCTACCAGAGTTACCGTTCATAAAAGAACCATCATAAATACTTCCGGGCAGAGGTGTTATCAAACCGTCTGAAGAACTGCTACCTTTATAATATGCATATCTTAAAGTAACAGATTCGTCCTGAGACATGATCCGAAATCCGTACGGGGAAGGGTCAAACACGGTCTTTCCCCCCACAGCCTGGGGATTACTGCCGTTATCGACAGGCTTGTTCCAAGGATATAAAAACACCCACCGTGCCTTGAAATAACTTACATTAGCATGGGGGAACAGTTCGTACTGCCAGAAACTTTGATGAGACACAATCGTATTTGGATTCTCAATGGAAGCTTTCATTGTCAAAGTTCCTCCCGCTGCCTGCAAGGCATTCTGCCTACCATAATCGGCTCGATCTCCTTTCTGATTTTTAATAAAATCAAATCGTCTGCCATCACCGTCATAAAAAGGTACATTCACATATACATCATATGAAGGGAAAGGGTCTTTTCTTCCCCACTGGTATTGCATGCCGAATTCACGATAAGCATCCCCGCTATAGGAAGACTTGGGCTCTTCGTATGCTCCTAAAAGATGTGACATCAGTTTGACTTGTACCGCTCCATCTCCTCCGGTCCTATTAAGTGTCTTTACCGTAGGATATTCGTCCACAATCCAGATATGCCAGCTCCAAAGAGTCTGTCTCCGTTCCAGCTTTCCACTGCGTAATTCTATCAACACATTGCCTGCCATATCTCCGGCCTGCAAATAAATATAAGAATTCGGTCCGGTTCCGCCCAGTTCTTTCAAGACCTCCAGACCTGCTCTTTGGATAGGGGTATCTCCGCTTTTATTTATATCTGTCCATACGATATTGACCGTCCAGTCGTCGTCATCATCCAGCCTGTTAAGCATGAACTCCTCTTTGTCTCCCGGCAAAAGTTGCTCCGCGTCACCGGTAAAGTCCGCATCATGATCCAATAGTTTCTTATAATAATCATATGCCGTATTTACACGGGAAACAGGAATCAGTATTCCTTGTTTAGAACCTTTCTTCACCATATATGTATTCGCTTCAGGCTGCATGATACCGGAAATCAGCTGAATGGTGAACTCTCTTGCAGGAAACAGCCCTGTTGGTGAATAAATCTTGAACTTCGCTTTACCCGAAAAAAGTTTTGGATCAGTCAGATCATCCACCGGCGTAAAGGGCACAGGAGTACCTGAAAGGCTCGGATTCCGATCATGGAAATCTGCAAACGTTGGTATTACCGCACCTTGCCCATTGTCGGCTTCTGCAGAGAGCATCTCTATAACGTATTCGCTATTCGCTTTTACATAGTATTCCTTCTGCCGACCGTCCATTACATATATTCCCTGAGCCTCTTCCAGCAAAGTATGGGACATGTTCCGGCCATAGTAAGGAATCGCATTGTATTCTTTCTGCAGCAGACTAAGTTTTGCCGATGCACTTTTGCCTGTAGCCATATGTGTAATGCTGCAGGTGTAAGCTGTATTGAAATTATCAAAATACTCCTCATTATCCGTAATATCAGGGGCGGTCACAGTATATTTCCATACTCCTCCGGCAAGTTGGTCCACTTTTTCAATATTAAACCTGTTAAGGGATTCTGCATGGAACTGGGGTTCCAGATTATGTGGCTCTGTCTTTACATAGAATGTAACCTTAGCACCCGCTTCTTCGGCCGTAAGCTGTTTGCCATTATCAATGACCACCTTATCGCCCTGTCCATAATTCTCGCCATACTGGCTGATCTCTATAAACTCCAAAGGCTGGCTGCAAGCTTCATCTGCAAAAATCTGCAAAGTAACATTCATATCCTTTGACTGCTCAAAACTAAGGAACCATTTCATACGTCCTGCCTCCACATAGGCGGTTTTCAATTCATTCTGGGCATCCTCCTGTTTTTCCGGCCATGTACGGTCCGCATCCACTTGTTCCGAGACCGTAAAGGTGACAATCTGCTCGTCAGTCGGAGCTGTCTTGCCCGGATCTGCAGGAGCCACGGAATAAGTGATCCATGCAGGCAGACCTTTCACCGTGAATCCCTCGGGCCAGGAGGTCTGTATTTTCGCTGTCAGGCTTCCTCCCTCCCTATAGAAAGTAAATTGGTCATTGCTGACCCCCAACATATATTGTCCGTCATACTGAACGTTGGACATGGTAGACTCGTTCCATACTACGACATTATACATGATATTGGCAGCGGGGCCTTTTTTTGCATCCTCTTCCGTTTCGAATCCGGGACCGCCCACTTCCGTGACATTCACCAAATAACGATGATTACGCAACAAGGGCAGATACTCATATGTAGCGGATGCCTCGGTACCTGTACGTTTTAAATAGTCTATCCGGAAGAAAGTCTCCTTGTCAGGACGATTCTTGTCAGCACCGGTAAGTCCGACCACAATATACGGGCGTTTCAAATAATTTTCCATATCCTGTTCCGGAAGGGTTTCGCCATTGGCTCCTTGTGTGGCTTTTGTAGGAGTATTGACGGCTTCCGGAACATACACCTCACGCAGAAGTATCTTCTCTTCCGCTATGGAGGATGTCCTGTCGATCTTTCCTGTCACCGTTGGGGCAGGAGCGGGGATGGAAGGCTGTTTCGCTTTTCTTCCTGCCTCATCCCAAACTGCTTCATCCTCGAAAGGAGCGACCCGCCCTTCTGTATTGGTATTATAAAAATAAACCTTGGTCAGTTTGATACCTTCAATGCCCTTGGCCTTTTCGTCGAACACGGCAGCCCCTTCGGACGTACTGCTCAGGTTGAGCCCCACGTCCACACGCGCCACGGCACGGATCATATAGATGGTGCCGAGCGTCGGGACGGCACCGGAATTGTGGTCGACCGTAATCGCTGCGGAACTACCCCACATCGGAAGGTCTCCATTGTTCCAAATCCCGTCTTCAGGCATGTCATAAGTGAAAAGTTCCATGACCTCTTCCTTTGTTTTTCCGGCCAAAGCGTCCGCGACTGTCGCTTCTGACCGGCTGACATTTGCAAGCATTACAAAAGTGCTGGTATTATCCGAAGGGGTATTCTTCGCCAAAAGGGTTATTTTCCCCTTGCTCTTGTGGTCATCAGGGTCAGTGGAGGGGGTAAAGGATGTCACCTTGGCCTCATATGAGAACTTTTTGTCCTTATCAAATACAAGCACTCTAATCCTGTCCATATCCATGCTGTTCTCACCCTCCGGAGTAAGGGAACGGGTGAGGGGATTACGAAGTCCTAAACCTTCAAATGACAGGCTGACAGGTATCCATTTGCCGTCAGACGGCATTTCCACCCCGTTTCTTCTAAATTCATCAAAAGGGTCACTGCACCCCTGTATAAGGGGTATCCCGATAATTGTCGCCAGAAAAGCGAATATCAAAGTATAGTGTCTGAATTTCATATGCTTTATTCTTAAAACTATTTTCCTGATGTTATTGATAATGATGTCCCGCTACCAGGGAATGTCCACATTGACATCCTCCCAATTGTCCACGACAATGTCAAATTTTATATTGTCAGGTCCTTTCAGTGTGGAGAAGATCCGGTAAACGGTATTGCGGCGGATATTGTGATACGCATTGTCCGACCGGTCAAGATCCGGATTATAAAGTGGAATCTCATATGTCTTGTCAGGCTCATCAATAGGATAATGAACTGACAGTGACAATGTCAATGCTTCGCTGCTGTACTCCCCGGGAGCCACATAGATATACTTTGGGTAGACTCCTGTATAAGGAAGCAGCCTCTTCTTACATCTGGCTATGAAAGATGGGGAGCCCTCCTCATTGGCCCCATCGTGGAAACTTTCCCTTTCCGGCAATAACGGAGAAGCAACACCGTTCGGAAGGTTGTCTGCATATCTGGCTCCCCTGATATCAGGATTGCCGTTACCGGTAGCGGTGTATTCCCCGGCAGAAGGCAGCAGGGAATAACCGGTGGATTCGTTTTTTAGAGTGAGTTTGGTAACTCTGGACAATGGCAGCAACGGTGAAAGATACTCACCACTCTCATCAGCGGTCGTGAGAATGAACTCGATACGTGCATGTACACGTTCCAGAAGGACATTGGGAGAAAGGGGAACCCTGCCATTTCCCGGAATATTTTCCGGTACACGCACATTACATTGACCAATCATGGGAAGATATTTACGGCTCTCACCCTTCAGCTCGTCAGAAGTAAAAATCCCGGTTGCCTCCGTCAGTCTTGCCGGATCGGGAATGACGTGATCATCCCTGATTGTTTTCAAACCGGATTCGCAATTTACCAGCAACACAAAATTATACTCACCGGCCATCAATTCCAGATCCAGAGCAATATCGGAAAGCTGTGTGTTATCGGACTCCCTCACCTCAAAACGGTCAATGCCGGTTATGCCGTCAAGCGGATTTACCGTACCTTGGGGATGATAAAATATGGTTTTCACCGGAGTGCCCTCGCCGTGTTTGTAGGCGAATAGGAGAATATGTCTGATTGTTTTTTCATATTCCTCAGCACCGATATAATCCTCTTTCCATTCCTCGGACGCACGCATGCCGCCTCTTACCGCCCGGGTAACTCCGCTGTTGCTTATTTCCGCCACGATACGGATAGGGATAGCAGAGTCAGATCTGCCGTATTCTTCCTCATTAGGCGCCGAACATCCTGCCAGTTGTATTATCGCTATACAAGTAGCCATTAACAGTCTTGTCACAGTTCTGTTCTTCATCATCTGTTGTTTTTACGAAATATTATAACTCTATTTTTAAGTCAGGGGATAACAAGTGCTTTTATCCACACCGTGCTATATCAGTTTTCAAGATCTACAGGACGGTAAACTACATTCCAGTCCAAAACGGTTGCCTGTGTCAGCACCCATGTTCCTTTCTCATATTTAAGTTTCAGAGTAATGGGAAAATCATGGTCACATTCCAGGCTGTAGGGAGGCTCGCCCGAATCTTCCCGAAACATGATGATATCCTCTACCAGATTGGCCCGATAGAGAAGCTTTCCGGTTGTCCTGTTGATAACAGACAGGAGCGCATTCCTGCCTTCATCCAATTTCATCAGCGTAAAATCGGCCTTTAAACGCCCTTCCTTGTCATGTGTAGCTACAGCCGTATACTCAAAACGCTCGCAAGGGACAATTTGCCCTTCAAAGTCATAAACGCCGTTGTCGTCCTCTATCTTCACGATGAAATCCTCATCATTCGGAAACGGGGCGGATATGGACTCGACGGTAAGATGTATTCGGTATGTCAGTTCGTGCATGCTGATGGGCACCCGCTCGTAAACGCTTCCCGAGTCCTCCGGACTGTCCAGCCATGCGGAGGCAAGTCCCACATAAAGAGCTCCGGGAGCTGAAGAAATGCGTTTGTTTTCCAGTTGCAGCGAGACCAGCATCTCCTGCTTGGTGGTGACACCTTTCTCAAAAGCAGTGAAGTCATAGGCGGAAAGGTCGTTGCCGCCCCAAGCCACAAATGTGAGTTTGCCTGAATAGCTGAATGTAGCGGACAGGAAATAATCCGCCGAAAGAACGGCTTTCATATCGGAGAATTCGCCCACCAGTACATTTCTGTCATCAAAGGCAAATACCCGGACTTGTCTGATTTCTGACGGATAACTGGGAAATTGTTCGCAAGGGGTCTGCCTGTAGAATTGGAAATTGACACCTTGCGGACAATCGCTCAAGTCATCAAATACGGATAAATTACATCCCATAAGACAGCAGACCAGTAACACGAACAACGTGGCAGGGTATATGCATTTGATTCTCATTTGGTATAGTTTATATTTTTTTACATTAAAAGTTTGGTATCGGTATTATTCCATTTTATGATAGGGAGAGGGAGGGAAAATCCCCCTCCCTACAGTCATGCCAATAATTGCAACAAAACTTGTTTTGTCAAGACGTCAATCAAGAACGACTTCACGTGAGACGAGGTTCCATTGGAGGACTTTGGCTTCAACACGCATGTATGTTTCTTCTTTTTCAATGTCCGGATTGTCCGGATTCTCAGGTTCCGTAGGATCTGTCGGTTTGGGCAGGTTCGGGTCATTGGGGTCGGAAGAATCCCATGGCATTCCCAATCCCTGGAATGCTTTGACAGTCAACATATAAGTATTATTACGACGGGCATCGGCATTCACGACGGTCTTTTCCGTATCATCTGTCTGACGATTCCACAAGGCACGGTAGGCACATTTTCCATCAGTATATGTATAGGCTTTCTGATTCGGGGCCAGTTGGCTTTTTTCTGCTGCCTCCTTGGATGCATAGATAAGACCGTCATTTTCACCGCGGAAGAATGTCTCTCCTTGAACACCCGGTTTGCTGACCAGCTTATCATTCTCCCAATGCCATACTTCCTTAGGAGTATATGTTGCATATACTTTGGCATAGGCCAAACGGTAGAAACCGTAATCTTTATTCTGGGATGTGAATTCATTCTTGTCCACAGAATTCTCTAAGAAATAAATACCTCTTCCTCCTTTTGCGGCATCGGTACTTGCTGCGACAGAAATTGCTTTATAATTTCCAAGATCATCGTTTGTCTTGTTATCAGATGCTGATGCAAGATTTCCCAAACGAATTAAATATTCTTTTGCTCGACCTGAAGGGTCTTGAGCATTTTGGAAATCGGCATAATCATCAATAGCTGATTTGAAATCCTTATAAAGACCGTCGGCTACTGTTATCGTGCGTTCTCCGGCTTTATTACGGAAAAGGTAAGTTTTTGCCGCACCGTTGACAGCTGCATAGGTGATGTTGTCAATATCTACCTTGCCTTTACCATCGGCAGTCTCAGCGTTCAGGGTGGTGGCTTTGGCTACCAGACCTTGTGACACTACACGCTCCACGTCAAATGAAAAAACATTGTCACTCTCACCTGTACCATTTTTGACCGTTGTCTCGTCAATACCGTCTGTTATGTCCTTCTGTTCGACTTTTGAAGTCATTACAAACTTGGCATCTGTAGAAAGAGCCGCAATATCATCCATAGCAGAGGCCGTGCTACCATACACAAATGTGGATGCCGTGGCAATATTTGAGACAATATTTCCTTTGTTGAATAAGAGAGCCATGGATTGGCTTCCGGAAGTTGTTTGCCATGGGGAAACCTTGAAAGTGCCGGAATTGGCCCCTGTTTCCCAGAATTTATTTTCCCCTTCACTTGTAGCGAAGTCCCAGCTTTTGAGTGTTCCTGTAGCAAGGAGATCCAATGTTGCAAGTTTGGATTCTTCTTCTCTCCCCTCATAATCTTCCTGTGAGTCATTTACCGCCCGTGTGGCATTGTCTTTCATGGCGGAAATATACATTCCCGCAAATGTCGTCCCTTCAGTTGGTTTGTCCATTGAAGGAACGTCCTCATTGTTACAAGCTGTCACGCCTAAACTTAAGGCTGCAACTCCTGCTAAAAATAAATTGTTTACTTTCATAACTTTAATTATTAATAAATGTTTGGTAAATAAATAATTTAATTATTTGGGTATATGAGTTATATCTTTACTTATCGTTGTTTCCGTTCTGGAAATCCTTGGCACGTTCATCTCCCAGATTCCAGGCCTCTTTCAACAATTCTTCCGCTTTCTGCCAATCTCCTTTCATGTCATAGGCAACAGCCATGGGATAAACGGAACGACTGTCACTTTTTACTGTTTCCAATATCTGCAAAGCCCTGTCCGCATCCTTTTCATATTTTAAAAGGGCACTGGCATAATTGAGTGCCGCCAAAGGATCAAGTGCAAACTGTTCATAGGCTTTCCTGTATACACCCACAGGACTTTTTCCGCATTTGACATTTTGTTGCGCCAACTTGTACATTTCATACTGGCTCAGACACCCGGGAACAGTGGCAAACACCTCCTCCAATTCTTCATCCGTATAGGGACGCACATCAAACTTCATACGGAAAGTGGTACGGCGCAGGGCAGGATAAACCGTTGCAAGCAATTCCGCATAGACTGTTCCCCCCCCCAGAGAGCGGATGGTCGCTTCCCGTTCCACGTCAGTATCATATTTCTGAATCGCAGACAATATTTCATCCTTGTATGCCATGGAAGACGCTTTTATGGCATCCGTTAGCCCCTGCCAGTCTTCACCGGCTCCCTCGGCCTCGTATACAGGAGCTTTCTTGAGCTGGGGATACTTGCTCAATATGTGATAGGAAAGCGTATGGGTACGACGTTCCGCCAAATGTTTATTGTAGATAAAACCACCTTCCGGAGAGGCGTATCCGGTAATATGTATCTCATGGAGCTTGGCTCCTTTGATCTGAAGCCCTTTGGATATAAATTTGTCCAAACGGGTCAGTTCTTCCCTGTTCTCTCCAAAATCAGGGAGCAGCTCGTGTCCGGCAGATTTGAAAGTGACTTTGCAATCAAATTCTTCCTCATAACATTTTATTTCCACCTTTTCAGGAGTATAAAAAATGTATTCATAATCTGCAGGACCGAAAAGTTTCAGTTCTGCCACCGGTATATCAGATTCATTTATGCCTTTGCCACATTCTGCACATCCGTATATCTCTTCACGGAGAGAGAGATGTCCCGACGCCATCCAGCGTTCAAAAGGTATTGTTTCTTGAAAGGAAGTCCCGGACTTCTTAAAGCTGCCGAATTTGTAAACTTTCTCTACGGAAGGTAATGTTCCCATGTCACCGTCAAGATGTTTTTTGCGCATAACAGCTCTGTATCTTTTCTTTCCGGATATACACAAGGGAGCGAATTCCCTCTTTATCTTACCGTCAAAGGAAACCAGAGAAGGATAAACATAGACAATCTCCTGAGAACCTAGCCGGAGCGTGGAAGCCACATCAAAAGAGACTGTCAGCGTTTCCCCGCCACCGCTACGTTCAGTCTTCATGTTTGTATATTCCAAACGCAGAACATTGCTCTTAAGGGATTTGTCTTTCGCTTGACCCGGCTGGGATATACAACAAGCACATCCCAGAACAGATAGAATTCTCACATAATATAATATTGGTTTCATTGATTATTTTTTTATGTTTATATATAAAGAGATTTATTTGAGCATATAGATGACCGATACGGCAATTTTTGTGGGACCCAAATAATCCGCACTTCCCTTGCCTGCCTTCTTACCGCAGGAACCACATTTAAACTTGTCATACTTTACGCGTGCATATCCAATTCCGATAGAGGCCTCCATGCTGAATCTGTTAGACAGAATCCAATGATAGCCGGTACTGATACCTCCACCATAGAAATAACCTTCATAGCGGTGAGCTTTCATCTCCTTATGATGATTCTGAAGAACAAAAGGAATATTTATACCTCCCACATTCATTTGTCCACCATGTGCATGAAGTCCCCAAAACCATCCGTTGAACACTTCACAAGTCCAGTACCTTATTTCGGGTTGTACAAGCCAGTGGCTCCATTTACTGGTCTTGTAACCGCTTGCCATGGCATTATCTTCATAAAAAAAGAAATTCATACCTACCTGGGTATCCAAAGTCCATTTCTTTCCTAATGAAAACTCCAACGAAAGGTTAGGGGTCAACAAAGCATCATATGCAAGATTATTTTTTATCGCAATCTTCTGTGAAAAAGCAGATAGATTGAATAGTAGGAAAAAGAAAAGACATGCTTTTTTCATATTGTCACTGATTGTTTTTTGGGTTTAAAAAGCTCTATTTTAGAGTATTAATTTTGACGCTGCAAAGTTATAAATACAGAACAACGCCTTTGTTATACGCATTAGACATATAATTATATAAAGCAGTCTTTTTTTTAAAAACATGTGTAAAAAACGAAAATTACCCAATTATATACTTTAATGCACCAATCACACAAAATAAAAGCCGCACCCAAATTCAAACTTAGGTACGGCTATTCTTAAACTTCATTGCTTTTGAATCGTGTACAGATGCTGTAGAGATGTGGGCGTATGCTGGAACTTGTGCTTCTAGGCTATACAACACATGAGCTTTTACACCACCTTTCTTCTTCCGAGCCTGCTCCATCATAAAGAATGCAAAATCTTCAAAGATGCGGTAATCTCGATTTTGGTTGGCTGAAGCAAATGTTGTTTTAGCAATATGATTTCATCCCATTCCAAGATGATAATATTGGGTATGATGCGCTTCCAGCGCCACGACTACATCGCGCAAAGTTTCACGATTGCTAAGCTGACCAAACATCAGTGCAAGAAGTTGGTTTCAGCACGTGAATGACTTGACATATCGATTACCATTGTATTTGTCAACCAAGTGACGAAACTTATCTTTATCGAGAATTTCAACCAACTGGGCGAAGACATATTTGTTTTTGTTCATATGGAGTCTATCATATTCTGTTAGAGCATCACGCAAAAAGCAAGGATGAAAAGAGCGAGCACGCAAAGGGAAAGGAAAGCGGAAAGATGCTCCACACGGCACGGATGAGGAAAACCACCACCGAAAAAACTACCAACATGGGTAACACACCACCCAAACCAATCGTCATACCACTGATAAAGGCACACACGAAATGCACTGCTACATAGACCACAAAGCCGACCAACAATCACTTCATCCAAAATTTTATGCCTTGTCAGTGGCTTCACTTTGCTCGTATCCGCTCCCCTGAACCACGCAAGGGCAAGTCATGACGGGGTAATAAAAATGAGGAAATTGTTATTTGAGGAAAAAGAGATAAGGAAATATAGCAAGATTCGAGAGGATTGTTATCGTCTCAATCAATACATTACTGTATTAGTTATTAAACTTTTTCAAAAAGATATTTTCAAAAGAAATTAAGGCTACAAACTTTTCCTTTATTATTCTAAAGTTTTTTATAATTTTTCTATTTGAGTACGATATTCTTTCGGGGTCCGTTGAGTTATGCTTTCAAATTGTTTGATAAAATATGGGACATTACCATACCCTGATTCGTAGGCTATTTGAGAGACGCTCAAATTGGAATATGATAGTAACTTACAAGCATGTTCCACTCTAATTTCCGCAAGGCATTGGAAAATACTTTTATCTGTCCGCTGGCGAAAATATCGACATAATGCTGATGGATTTTGCTTAACGTAATCGGCTATTTCTCGCAATGTGATTTTCTCCTTATAATGGTTGAATAAATAGGTATATACTTTACTGACAGGTTCATTGGCTTCTACGGTAGAATTCGTACTACTGTATGCCGTACCGGACAAAAGTTTCGTATTTTTACATGCAGACAACCGCTCCAAGATTTGAAGGAGAGCTATTATCCGATGGGTATATTCATAATAATCAATTTCTTGGAACCGTTGTCCTAATTCCTCAAATAACTCTTTATCATAAAAACGTATCCCATATTGGCTCTTTTGAAGCAACTGATAAATGCACTGATAATCTGGAACATCCTCTAAATTGAAAGGAAATATTATTGGATGGAACTGCAAAGCTTCTCCGGCACTTAAATCAAAGTCCATCGTAGGATTCAGTTTAGCATTGCAAAGATGCAAATGTGGCACATTACTACCGATTAATGCAATGTCGCCCTGCTGATAGTCAAGAACCCCTTCTCCGACAAACTGTTTTCCACTTCCTCGTGTAAACAGCATAATTTCATATTCGATGTGCTTATGGCGAGGCAATACGAATTGAGGATAAGGAATGTGACTACACAATGTTGTCCGTTCATGGATAATTTTACGTTCCAGTATGCCCATATTCTCTTCTGTTTTATTTCTGCAAATATAAGAAAGTATTTAGCAAATATAATAGAATTATATATTAAAAATATGCCCTACCTTTGCAAAGTCAAAAGATTGATATTTAAAGGTATGAATAATAAACTGATAGCATCCGATATGGACGGTACGCTCTTGGATTCAAACGGAATAATAGACTACCTATGCCGGACAAAAGTAAGATAACGGTACAATGTCCCGCCTTCCTGGAATTGTAGAATTTAGTAACCAATATAATTATCCGATTATGAGTATCAATGATCTAAAAAATTACACCCCGGCTCCCGATTTTTTGCCGGGACTGGTCGGTTCATTTGCAAAACCCGCGTCCGAAAATCCTACTGTGGCTATTATGGAAGCCGCTTTCAAACATCACGATATACATTACAGATATATCAACTGTGAGGTGGGACCGGATAATCTGGAAGCTGCCGTAAACGGAGCTAAGGCCATGGGATGGAGAGGATTCAATTGCTCAATTCCCAACAAGATCAAGGTTATACAATATCTGGACGAGTTGGGAGACTCTGCTAAAATTATCGGGGCTGTCAACACAGTCATCATTGGAAAAGACAAAAGGACCAGAGGTGAAAATACAGACGGGAAAGGCTTTGTGAAAGCCATTTCGGAAGTGACCTCTATTCCGGGCAAAAAGGTGGTGCTGTTCGGAGCCGGTGGGGCTGCACGTGCCATCAGTGTAGAAATGGCTCTGGCGGGAGCTGCATCCATTACTGTTTTGAACATTGATGATGCAGGGCAGGAACTGGTCAATTTGTTAAACGACAAGACGCCCACCAAGGCGGACTTCGTCTTATGGAATCATTCTTACCAGATTCCGGTAGACACGGACATCGTGATCAATGCCACTTCCGTAGGACTTTATCCGAATGTAGATCAGCGTCTGAACATGGATTCTGACACCTTTCTGCCTCACATGGTCGTAGCTGACTGTATCCCTAACCCTGCATACACCCATTTTGTCAAGGATGCAATAGCACATGGATGCCACCATGTACTTCCGGGCATGAATATGCTTGTCAATCAGGCTGTAATAGCCGTGAAATACTGGACAGGTGTGGATGTGGATGCCGAGGTCATGCGTAACGAACTCAAAAAGGTACTTGGATTGTAATTAAGATAATGGACTTTTCAATGTGGATACAATCGTCTTCCGATTGGGGAATATTGCTTTTGTCTGCCCTGCTTATCGGTATGTCTAAAACCGGTATTCAAGGTATCAGCCTACTTGCTGTACCAATGATGGCAATGACTTTTTTAGTGGTACTGCTCGTGATGTTCTGGTCGGATTGGAAAGGTAAAGAAAATACACTTTCCTTCCACTAGTGGTACGGACCTTACTTTTTGTTCCGGCATTGACTTTGGGAACCGCCACATTCGGTGGTACACATGGATTTGAAGGATGGGGACACACTGATGTCGCTGAGGCTACACGTATGGTGGACATGTGTCTGGATGCCGGTCTGAATTAAAAGCTCAGTTGTTCTTTTAATAGATTATAAGTATATCATAAAGCACTATATATTCTTTAATCTTATTGCTTAATTTAATGGCATTGCAAATTAATATACAGGAGACAAGTAAAATGTACACATATAAACAAATAGGTAATAAATATATTATCAGTATCAACACCAGTGAGGAAATAGTGAATGCTCTAAATCTTTTTTGTGAAGAGAGAAAAATAAAATCCGGAAGCATAACTGGATTAGGAGCTATCAATGAGGTGACTCTTCGTTTCTTTCATCCGGAAACTAAGACATTTGTGGATAAAACTTTTCGGGAACAGATGGAAATATCTAATCTGACCGGGAACATTTCTACCATGAATGGAAAACCTTATCTGCATGTACATATCACTGTGGGAACAGTTGATTATTCATCTTATGCCGGACATCTGTTATCTGCTGTTTTAAACGGTGTCGGAGAATTTGTAGTGGAAGATTTTGAGGAGAGTATAGAACGTACTTACAATCCTGCCTTAGGATTGAATTGTTATGATTTCAATAAATAGAAACACGACATGCGCTAAATTAATTGTATAATGGGATATGCTTCCTGACGGGCGCAAGATAGGCGGAGCTCCAGCCTATTTTGCATATCATACTTTTCAATTCGGTATTGACGGTTATGCCGTAAGTGCTGTCGGGCAGGATATTTTAGGCGATGAGGCAATTGAAATATTGGGACAACAAGGAGTCAAATGCCTTATTCGGAAAGTGAATTATCCTACAGGAACCGTGAAGATTACACTAAATAATCAGGGTATTCCACAATACGATATAGAGGAATCTGCTGCATGGGATAATATCCCTTTTGATAGCGAGCTGAAACGACTTGCTTTAAGAACTCGCCTTGTTTGTTTTGGTTCGTTAGCTCAACGTAATCCTGTGAGTCGTGATACTATCTGCCTATGTCTGTACGCAGTATGGTCCGATGCCTTCCCTGCCGTCTGAATTGAAAAAAGCAATCATAGATTAATATGAGTATTAATCAGAATAGAAATCGGAGTGAAATAATTGTTGTGAAGAATTGGATTGTTTTTCTTACAGTATTGTTAACCGGTATGACGGTTCAAGGATGTGTTGCCATAAATGGAGAAACTAAAGATTTCGGGATAGATGTTGGTAATAAAGAACAGTTAGTTATTTTCATAGAAGGGACCCCTATACTGGAAAAGTCGGGTGCTATTTTCAGGTACGGTGAATTGGGGTGGAGATGAACAAGAGTCAATTCCAGTTGAGATACGTTATTTCAATCGGTCATCCGTCAATAAAAACATGATTAATTCTATCAAAGTAGGCTACAAATGAAAATAGAAAAATATATGAAGAAAATAATTCTTATAAATACATTATTAGATCTATTTTCTTATACAAATTAGAGATAGTAGCCCTACTTTTAATGGAATTTGGATAAACAGCTAATAAAAACAGTATTCTCTTGTTTGAACAAACTGTTTTAATGGTCTGAAACGGAATTGGGTATGTATGCAGGAGAGTAAGAAATAGTTATTATTTGATTATCAGTAAATTGCAATTATGGCTGCTTATTGCTTTTCTTCCTTGAACATTAGGCTGAACTTCAATTTTAATAATTCTTTGTCTGCAATGATGGCTTGCAGTTCTTTCAGCCGTTCCGCATTCTTTCCGTCGGGAAACCAAAGTTTCAGATAGCCCCCGGGTGCGTACTTCTCCATGAGATGTTTATGGAAGCGTTGGTAATGCCATTCTTCGTTTGCTGTGGGATTTTGTTTCAATCCATATTGTACCGTTCGGCGTAAAGTAATGTCTGGGTCAATGATGCGGTCTGCTTCAGCGACAATCTTTCCGTAAATACTGCGCGGTTCATGGTCGGCAGAGGCCCGGTGGTCTTCTACGGCTTCTTTCATAAGGAGAAGTTCCTTTGGGGAAAACCACTGCCGCAGAGTAGTGTCTGCCATCAATATCTCACCGGAGACAAGGTGATGGGTGGCACGGTCGCGGCAGAGTCCTGTATCGTGATAGGCGGCAATGGTGTAAACCAAGCGTTTGTCTGCGTTGGCATGTTGGCTGGCAAGGATGAGGCTCTCTTCAATGACGGCTTGTACATGCGAGAGGTTATGTGCCTTGTCAAAACTTTTGTAGCGGGGAATGATTTCGGTTTCGATATAGGAAATCAAGGATTGAGGTATCATGTTTACATTCTTTTGAGATGCAAAGATAATTAATTGGATAGCAGGATTTTGATTTCTCTCATAAAAATATTAGCCGAATGAATATATTTGAGTAACTTTAGCCTTGAAAAACAGAGCAGTGGTGATTTTAACGCTGTACCGGAGTTCACAGCATTAGGGTCTGTAGAGATGTTATAATTGATAATAAATCTGATACTTTATTATGGATGAGATGGGCAAACTAACGCCAATCATCATGTGCGGGCCTACGGGCAAGTACGGCTATGATCGGGGAGTGGCATTTAGAATCCGAACCTACAGGATTTGACCATTGGAACATTCACCGGAATGAAAAGAGCCGGAATACATCACGTATTCCAGCTCCCGAAATTTTATAAAAAGGTTTTTGGTTATTGTTAGGAGTAAATTGATTCTTTAAGAGAAAATGCGCAGGCTGGTTACATATTGGGGTTATCCATGATAACCGTCATTTCGGGAACCAATACGTATTCACCTTTTTTATTGTTCCACTTATAATAAGTAGTAGTGAGGGTTTTGCCTTGATAAGTGTAACGGATGCATAAGTCATTGACCCATGTGTTCTTGTTGGCGTTCCACTTCAAAGTTTCACTTTCTGTCATACGGTTCTGGTCATCGTATTTATAATTGTACTTCATATAATTGGCAAGTGTGTTGCCTTCTGCCTTGTAAACGGTTTGTCCAACCATTACGCCATTTACTTCTTCCGAATTGTAAATGAGGTTGCTTTTGTTGTCAGCAGATGCGTTTAATCCACAAACTAAGAGAAGTGCTGAGATAATCATTGTTTTTAAAGATACTTTTGTTCTCATGGCTTTATTGTTTTTTTGTTATTACTTACTATTTTCTATCATTGCTCTCTTAAAAGCGCTGCAAAGGTACATATTTAATTGACATTAAAACTGATATTCAATTAAAAAATATCAAAATGCTATTATTGAGTGGTCGTATATGCTTTCATTTTGGTAAGATAGATGAATAAAAAAATATCCGGCAGAAAGGTTGCCGGATATTCTGATGAGCAAACTGTATTTTAAAGTTTTACTTCTGTTGCTTTCTGATTGTAAGTTAAATAACGTTATTGATAGGATTAATGTGCCTCCAACCAGTTATTTCCCCATCCGCAATCGGCTTTCAGGGGTACGTGCATGCGATATGCATGCTCCATTTCTTCAATTACAATTTGTTGTACAAGTTCTTTTTCAGAGGCTGGAACGCTGAAATTTAATTCGTCATGGACTTGTAAAATCATCTTTGCTTTCAATTTGTTACTTGTAATGCGTTGATAGATGTGTGCCATGGCTACTTTAATGATATCGGCGGCGCTTCCCTGGATAGGAGCGTTGATAGCATTTCGCTCAGCATAGCCGCGGACAACGGCATTACGCGAGTTGATATCGGGCAGGAAGCGTTTGCGGTGGAAGATGGTTTCTACATATCCGTTCTCACGTGCCACTTGGATACTCTTGTCCATATATTCCTTGACTTGCGGATAGGTTTCAAAATATCCGTCAATCAGTTCTTTGGCTTCCTGGCGGGATACGTTCAGACGTTCGGCCAGTCCGAATACCGAGATACCATATATGATACCGAAGTTGGCTGTTTTGGCTTTACGCCGCATATCGGAAGTTACCTCCTCTATATCTATTTTATATATTTTGGCTGCGGTGGCGGCATGGATATCATGTCCGCTGAGGAAAGCGTCAATCATGTTTTTGTCTTCGCTGAGGTGTGCCATGATGCGGAGCTCGATTTGCGAATAGTCGGCAGAGAAGAACTCACAGCCGTCATCTGGTATGAAGGCTTTGCGTATTTCCTTGCCGTCCTCATCGCGGATAGGGATGTTTTGCAGGTTGGGGTTACTGCTGCTTAACCGGCCTGTAGAGGTCACTGCTTGGTTGAAGGAGGTATGGATGCGTCCTGTGCGCGAGTTGATTAGCTGTGGCAGGGCATCGATGTAGGTGCTCAACAGTTTTTTCAATCCACGGTATTCAAGTATCTTTCCAATCACCGCATGTTTGCCTCGAAGACTCTCAAGTACTTCCTCGGAAGTGACGTACTGTCCCGTTTTGGTCTTTTTGGCTTTCTCTACGATTTTCAATTTGTCGAAAAGTACTTCCCCCACTTGTTTGGGCGAACCTATGTTGAATGTCTCTCCCGCAAGTTCATAGATATTCTTTTCAATCTCTTGCAGACGGACAGTAAAATGTTCTGATGACTGTTTGAGAGCTTCCGTATCAAGACGCATGCCGTTGGTTTCTATGTTGACCAGTACGGGAACGAGAGGCATCTCTATTTCATAGAACAGGTGTTCGGCTCCCTGTTCCTTTAATTCTTTTTCAAGGACGTTTTTCAGCTTTAAGGTGATATCCGCATCTTCGCAAGCGTAGCGATAGACATCTTCCGCCGGGAGGTCACGCATGTTTTTCTGATTCTTGCCTTTGGCTCCGATGAGTTCGTCAATATGGATGGTTTGATAGTGCAGATAGATTTCTGCAAGGTAGTCCATGTTGTGGCGGAGTTCCGGTTGAAGCACGTAATGGGCAAGCATTGTGTCGAAGAGGGCTCCCCGGACTTGCACTCCATAATTTTGGAGAACAATCATATCGTACTTGATATTTTGTCCTACTTTCAACGATTTCTCGTTTTCGTATAGAGGACGAAGCTCGTTTATAATTTTTAAGGCTTCTTCACGATTGGGAGGAACGGGTACATAGTAGCCTTTGTTTTCAGCGTCACTGAAACTCATTCCTACCAATTCTGCTTCCATAGGTTCGGTTCCGGTAGTTTCGGTATCTATTGATAAAATTTCAGTTGTAAGTAACTTTTGAATTAATTTCCTTCTTTTTCCTTCTGTATCAATGAGTTGGTAATCCACATCGAGCATTTCTAAGCGCGTCAGATTTGAATTTTTAGAGCTGTCCGCACCGTCGCCCGCAAAATTCGCAAACAAATCGCCTTGAACAGGTCCCTTGTTTTCAGTAGTTTCACTCTTTTGCTGTGCAAACAAGGTTCCGGCAAAAAGGTCGGGTGTAGAAGGGCTGGAGGAAGAAGTGGAAGAGGAGAGGGGAGTGCTGTTTTTTTTGAGTACACGGTCTATAAGAGTCCGGAATTCCAATTCCTCGAAAATCTTGCGAAGTTTTTCCTCGTCCGGTTCTTCACGAACCAATGCATTCATGTCGAGCGTGATGGGTACATCAATTTTGATGGTTGCAAGAAACTTGGAGAAAATGATCATTTCACGGTTGGTCTCCACTTTTGTTTTCAGTGCACCTTTCAGTCGGTCTGTATGTTCCAACAGATTTTCTATGCTGTCGAATTCGGCAATTAACTTTTGTGCGGTTTTCTCTCCCACACCGGGACATCCGGGAATATTGTCGGAAGAGTCACCCATCAGTCCTAACATGTCAATGACTTGTGCGGTAGATTGGATATTGAATTTCGCTTTCACTTCTTCTATACCCATGACTTCAAAACCTCCGGTATGTTTGGGGCGGTACATGAATACATTGTCCGATACCAGTTGGCCGTAATCTTTGTCAGGAGTCATCATATAGGTAGTGATGCCCTGTTTGCCCGCTTCGGTGGCAAGGGTGCCGATCACATCATCGGCCTCATAGCCGGAAACTTCCAGGATGGGGATGCGGTAAGCGCGGATGATATCCTTTATGACAGGTACGGACAAACGGATGGCTTCCGGTGTCTCTTCCCGTTGTGCTTTATACTGTTCGTAGGCTTCGTGACGGAAGGTAGGGCCCGAAGGATCAAAGGCTACTCCGATATGTGAAGGGTTTTCCTTCTTCAGCACCTCTTCAAGTGTATTGACGAAGCCCAGAATGGCGGAGGTATTGAAGCCTTTGGAATTGATTCGCGGGTTCTTGATGAACGCGTAATAGGCTCGATATATCAGTGCGTATGCATCGAGCAGAAAGAGTTTATCGGTTGAATTCATAGATTTATCCTTTTTTTCATGGTAAAAGTACAAAAAAATACCGTATTAACCGTTTTATTACTATTTTTGTAGGCAAATAGCGATGCATGGACAACTCATCACTTATAAAAGCTCCGATTTCTGTGGAATTGGAGGACTTCAAAAAACTATTTGATAGTTCCCTTTCCAGTTCTAACCTTTTGCTGAATAGTGTCATTGCGCACATCCGGCAAAAGAATGGGAAGATGATGCGCCCTATGTTGGTACTTCTGGCGGCAAAACTTTACGGTGAAGTTTGCCCGGCAACTCTCCACGCTGCGGTTGCATTGGAACTGCTGCACAATGCCAGCCTTGTACATGATGATGTGGTGGATGAAAGTACCGAACGCCGGGGACAGCTTTCTGTAAATGCTATCTTTAATAATAAGGTGGCGGTATTGTCGGGTGATTATCTTTTGGCAACTTCATTGGTGCAAGTCGGCCTGACCCGTAATCATGCGATTATTGATATTGTTTCTTGTCTGGGACAGGATTTGGCGGAAGGTGAGCTTCTGCAGCTTTCCAATGTGAGTAACCTCCAGTTTTCCGAAGATGTGTATTTTGATGTGATCCGTAAGAAAACGGCTGTGCTCTTTGCCGCTTGTACAAAAGCCGGTGCCCTTTCGGTGGGAGCCGACGATGAAAAGGTGGAATTTGCCCGTTTGTTCGGTGAATATATCGGTCTTTGTTTTCAGATTAAGGATGATATCTTCGATTATTTTGAAAGCAAGGAGATAGGTAAGCCTACCGGTAACGACATGATGGAAGGCAAGTTGACGCTTCCGGTGCTTTATGCACTGAATTCAACCGCTGATAAGGCTGCGGAGAAAATAGCTCTTAAAATCAAGAATGGAGAGGCTTCGTCTGATGAAATAGCCCATTTGATCGAGTTTACCAAACTGAATGGTGGTATTGAGTATGCCAATGAAACAATGTTTGCTTTTAGAGAAAAAGCCCTTTCCTTGCTAGCATCCATACCTGATTCTGATGTTAAAACCGCTCTTGCGGTTTATCTGGATTATGTGGTAGAGAGGGAGAAGTAAAGCCTCACCCCGACCCCTCTTCGAAGGCGAAGGGAGGAGGAAGCAAAGATACCATAGAACTGAATAAGCACTGAAGTTTTGTTATATAAAAGCCGGTATTTTACAATTGAAGGATCTTGTAAAATACCGGCTTTATTCATATTTCCCTATCCCTGCTTTCATTTCTCCCCTCGTCTTCGGAGAGAGGGGCGGGGGTGAGGTTTTAGAAGAACTTCATTTCTTCCCCTTTAATCTCTGAAAGCAGCAGGTTGGCAAGCCGGCTTGTTCCTAAACGGAATAGTTTGTTATTCAGCCATTCTTCGCCAAGCACTTCCTTGACTATGGTATAATAAACTAATGCGTCATTTACGCAATTGATGCCGCCGGCGGGTTTGAACCCTACTTTATTGCCTGTCTGGGCATGGTATTCCTTGATGGCCTGGCACATTACGTAAGCAGCTTCCGGAGTGGCGGCAGGCTGTTGCTTGCCAGTGGAGGTCTTGATGAAATCTGCACCGGAGTACATAGATAGGATAGAGGCTTTCTTGATATTGGAGGCTGTTTTTAAAGCTCCTGTTTCAAGGATTACTTTCATGTGGTGTTCCTTGCATACCTCTTTGAGTTCCTGTATTTCTTCACACAAGGTTTCATAGTCTCCTGCCAGGAATTTGCCCACTGAAATGACAATGTCAATTTCGTCTGCGCCTTCCATGATTGCCATGGCGGTTTCTGCTACTTTTACTTCAATAAAGGTTTGTGAGGAAGGAAAACCGGCTGATACACAAGCTATCTTTACACCTTCTACCTCTAGCGTGTCCTTTACAACTTCTGCAAAGTTGGGATATACGCAGATTGCTGCCACGTTCTTCAAGTCGGGAAACTCTTCGTCGAATTGATTCACTTTTTGAGTAAACTTCATGACGCTTTCGTCATTGTCCGTGCTGTTCAGCGTAGTGAGGTCAATGCAATTGAATAAAAATTTCTTTACGTCAAGTGTATTGTTTGCAGGCACCTTCTCTGCGATGATTTTGGCTACTTGCGCAGCGATTTCCGCATCATCCAGCCGGGTGTTGTATTTTGCTAAGGCAGCATCATACTTACTCTGGGTAGGTTCATTTTTCTCCATGGTCTGTTAATTTAGGGTTGTTGATATGTCTTGTCTGGTCTCGTTTGGTTTTCTTCTCCAAATTGCGTGTAAAGGCCTCGGTCACATTGACTCCGGTCTGGTTGGCAATACAGAGAAGTACCCATAGGACATCTGCAATTTCATCGTCAAGATTGTCTTTCTCTCCTTCCTTGAAGGATTGGTCACCGTATTTGCGTGACATGACACGTGCGAGTTCTCCCACTTCTTCGGTCAGGACGGCCATATTGGTGAGTTCGCTGAAATAGCGTACTCCATACTCCTTTATCCAGGAATCTACCTGCTTCTGTGCTTCTTCTAATGTCATTATTCCTTGTTTTTTGTATCTATACAGATGGTTACCGGGCCATCATTCACTAATTCTACCTTCATGTCGGCTCCAAATTCGCCGGTACCTACTTCTCTACCTAATGCACAACTCAATTCTTTGCAGAATTGTTCATACAGTGGGATGGAAATCTCCGGCTTGGCGGCCCGTATATAAGACGGTCGGTTACCTTTCTTTGTTGAGGCATGTAATGTGAACTGGCTGATAACCAGTATCTCGCCATTTATGTCAAGGATGGATTTGTTCATTACTCCATTTTCGTCGTCAAAGACACGCAAGTTAACGATTTTCTTGCAAAGCCAGTCTATATCTTCTTTACCATCGGCTTCTTCGATACCTACCAGTATCATGAATCCCTTTCCGATAGCGGATTTGCAGGTACCGTTGATGGTAACGGAAGCGTGTCCGGCACGTTGTACAACTACTCTCATGCTGTTTATTCTAACTTATTCTGCTTGCAAAGTTACGAATAAATTCGGTAATAAAATACACGGCGATTTTCAATTTTCCGCTTTCGGTTTTTCGCTTTCCGTAAAGTACTCTTGGATTAGTTTGGCTTTTGCTTCTCCTACCACCTTGCCGAGTGCTTCGGAAGAAGCTTCTTTGATGCGTTTTACGCTCTTGAATTCTTTGAGCAGGGCAGCTTTTGTCTTCTCGCCGATGCCTTTTATCTCATCCAATGCGGAGGCTATCTGACGTTTGCTGCGCTTATCGCGGTGGAAAGTGATGGCAAAACGGTGTACTTCGTCTTGTATATGTGTCAGTAGCCTGAAAAGAGGAGTGTTTTGCTTCAATCCGATGGTCTGCGGCGGGAATCCGTATAATAGTTCTGAAGTACGGTGTTTTCCGTCTTTGGCAAGGCCGGCGATAGGGATGTCCAGCTTCAACTCGTCCATTACTTCTTTTACGGCGCTCATCTGGCCTTTTCCGCCATCGGTGATAAGGAGGTCGGGCAGGGGGAGTTTCTCTTCTACAGCGCGCTGGTAACGCCGTTTTACGACTTCTTTCATGGACGCATAGTCGTCGGGCCCTTCTACGGTCTTGATATTGTATTTTCGGTAGTCTTTTTTGGAAGGTTTACCTTTTAGAAAGACTACACAGGCTGCCACAGGATCGGAACCTTGGATGTTGGAGTTATCGAAACATTCTATCTGCATCGGAAGCCGGTCAAGATGCAGCTCCTGTTGTATTTCCTTCAGAAGGCGTACGGTTCTTTGTTCCGGATTCAGCTTTTCCGATTGTTTCAAGCGGTCTGCTTTGTATTGTTTTACGTTCAGAATGGAAAGTTCCAGCAGCTTTTTTTTGTCTCCCCGTTGGGGGATGGTAAATACTACATCTTTCAGTTCCATATCTACCTCGAAAGGGACGATTATCTCTCGCGAAAGGCTTTTGTATCTTTCCCTCATTTCGATAATGCCCAATGAAAGCAATTCTTCCTTGCTTTCATTCAACCGTTTCTTGTACTCGAAGGTAAAAGCTTGGTTGATGGCTCCGTTGGTGATGTGGAGGTAGTTGATGAAAGCAGATCTTTCGTCGTTGTCTTCTTCGATGGAGAATACATCGATGTTATGCAGCACGTTGCTTACCACCTCTGACTTGGAACGGTAATTTTCGATAAGCAGGTATTTTTCCTTGATTTTCTGTGCTTCTTCAAATTTCATTTCCGCAGCAAGTTCTTGCATTTGCTGGAAAAGCATCCGTTCTACCTCCTGGGTATTTCCTTTGAGTATTTCCTTGATTTCAGCGATGTTTTTCAGGTAATCCTCCTGGCTTTGCTTGCCGATGCAGGGACCCGCACAGTTTTTGATGTGATATTCCAGGCATACATTGAACTTTCCTGCACGGATGTTTTCGGGTGACAGGTTCAAGTTGCATGTACGTAGAGGGTACAGGTGTTTAATGAGATCCAACAGGGCATACATGGAAGGTATATGACTGTATGGACCATAATAGGAAGAACCGTTACGGATGATTTTCCGGGTTTTGAATACGCGTGGAAAATATTCATTCTGGACGCAAATGGAAGGATAGGTCTTGTCGTCTTTCAATAATACATTGTAGCGGGGCTTGTATTTCTTGATAAGGTTGTTTTCAAGCAGCAAGGCATCTTCTTCGGTATTGACCACAATGTACCGGATATCGGCAATCTTGCTTACCAATACCCGCGTTTTACCCGGTTCATGTTCCCGGTTGAAATAGGAAGATACCCTTCGTTTCAGATTCTTTGCCTTGCCTACATATATAATGGTTCCCTCGGTATTCAGATACTGGTAAATACCGGGGCTTTCAGGCAGATTGGATACAATTCCCTTCAGATAATCGTTGGTTCTAAGCTCTTCCATACTAGTATTTCTCGTATTTACACGAGAAGTGACGAGCTATAAGCTACCGCTTGCAGGCTGCTTGCGCTATGCGCATGGGCAATAGGTTGCAAATCGGCCATGATGTCCGTAAAAGGTACTTGTAGCCCGTCACTTGTCACTATAGTGATAACACTGATTCTACATCTATATCTTTACCGAATACGTCTTTCCCGTGCAGTTCTTTCAATTCTATGATGAAGTTTACATATACCTTTTGGGGATTCATCTGCTTTACCAGCTTACAGGCGGCTTCCATTGTACCTCCTGTAGCCAGCAGGTCGTCGTGCAGTAAAACAACATCCTCTTCGTTGATGGCATCTTTGTGCATTTGCACGGTATCTTTTCCGTATTCTTTGTCGTAACTCTCCTCAATGGTTTCTGCAGGTAGCTTGCCCGGTTTGCGGATAGGGATGAAACCTGCTCCCAGCCTGGTGGCAAGTATAGGTCCCATGATGAAGCCTCTGGACTCTATGCCCACTACTTTGGTAATTCCTTTGTCTTTATACATTTCATATAAAGTGTCTGAAAGTTCTTGCAGTGCGGCAGGGTTTTTGAATAAAGTAGTTACATCGTAGAATAGAATTCCCGGTATGGGGAAGTCTGGAATTTCGCGGATACTCTTGATGAGTGTTTCTTTGCTCATAATCAGTTTGTTTAATACGTTTATTGAATTGTTTGTTTCACGTGGAACTTTGCCCCTTATCGGCCGCAAAGTACCAATAGCACGTTGATGTCGCTTGGAGATACTCCCGGAATCCGGCTTGCCTGGGCTATCGTTTCAGGATCTATCTTCACCAGTTTTTGTCTGGCTTCAGTAGAGAGGGACTGGATGGATTCATAATCAAACTTTCCTTTAATCTTGATGCTTTCCAGTCTTGCCAACTTGTCGGCAATGATTCTCTCACGTCCGATGTATCCTTCGTATTTAATCAGAATTTCGGCGGCTTCAATGATCTCTTCTTTTCTATCGGAAATCTTATCCAATTCCTGCTTGAAAGCCTTAACGTGTTCGGCTATGTTCTCAATGGTAACTTGAGGACGGTTTATCAAATCAATCAACTTGCATCCTTGACGAAGTGGAGTAGTACCAAGTTGTTCCAATACGGGGTTGATTAGTGTCGGTTTCATCGAATAATTTCTTGCGAAATCAATGATACGGTTCACGGCTTCCCGTTTTTGAGTCAATAACTCATAACGCTCTTTTTTTACAAGTCCTAACTTCCATGCCTTTTCCGTAAGGCGCATATCTGCATCATCCATGCGGAGCAGAATACGATATTCCGCACGTGACGTAAACATGCGGTAGGGCTCATCCACACCTTTGGTAACCAAATCATCGATTAAGACACCGATATATGCCTCGTCGCGGGCTAAGGTAAACGGTTCTCCACCGTGGCAGTTAATGTGTGCATTGATACCTGCAATGATGCCTTGTCCGGCAGCTTCTTCATATCCGGTGGTTCCGTTTATTTGTCCGGCAAAGAATAAGTTTTTAATTTTCTTCGTTTCCAACGTATGTTTCAGTTGGGTAGGGTCGAAATAGTCATATTCAATGGCGTAGCCGGGGCGGTAAATCACCAGATCCTTGAATGCCGGTATCTTCTTCAATGCGGCAATCTGGATATCCAACGGCAAGGAGGAAGAGAAACCGTTCAGGTAGAGTTCCTGGGTTGTCTCACCTTCCGGTTCCAGAAACAGCTGGTGTTGCGGCTTGTCGGGAAAAGTCACAATCTTGGTTTCTATACTTGGGCAATAGCGTGGTCCGATGCTTTGGATTTGTCCGTTGAAAAGGGGAGAATCCGGTAGTCCCTCCCGTAAAATCCGATGTGCTTCCTCATTGGTGAAGCAGGTCCAGCAGGGTAACTGCTTCAGATGCCGTACGCCGGTATCCATGAAAGAAAACTTGTGGAAGTCGTTTTCCCCGTCTTGAATATCCATATACTCATAGTGTACGCTACGTCCGTCAATGCGTACGGGGGTCCCCGTTTTCATACGCCCGTAAGTAATGCCATGCGCTGCGATGGATTCGGTCAACTGATAAGATGCGGGTTCAGCCATACGTCCTCCCGGAAGCATGGTACGCCCTACGTGCATCAGTCCGTTGAGGAAAGTTCCTGCGGTGAGTACGATACATTTGGAATAGAAAGTCACCCCCCATAAGGTGACCAGCCCTATGACTTCTCCGTTTTCAACAAGGATTTCCCGGACGGTATCTTGCCAGATGCTCAGGTTAGGGGTATTTTCCAATATTTCCCGCCACGCCCAGATAAACTTGTTGCGGTCACATTGTGCACGCGGGCTCCACATGGCAGGACCTTTGGAACGGTTCAATATGCGGAATTGAATAGCAGTCTGATCTGTTACCAATCCCATATATCCGCCCAAAGCATCTATCTCGCGTACTATTTGTCCTTTGGCGATGCCTCCTACTGCAGGGTTACAACTCATCTGTCCGATCTTGTTCATATCCATCGTGATAAGACAGGTTTTTGAGCCGAGGTTTGCAGCGGCAGCGGCAGCTTCACATCCTGCATGTCCGGCACCGATTACAATAACGTCATACTTAAACTCCATTCGTTCAGTGTATTTTAAAACCATGCAAAGTTACTAAAAAGTTGTTTTGCTGCCTCGCTTTCTTTCTTTTCCTTATGAATTCTTACGAAAAAGCGTTGGTGCTCTCTATTTCTTCGATATATTGTGGGGTTAATTGGCGCAGAATCTCTTTTTTCCGTATTGCTGTGTGGATGAACAGAAAAAATGGAAGCAAATTGAATTTGTGCAAAACATATTGTTTTGATTATAATATATTGGTTGTGTTTTAGATTAAATAAGTGCTGAAATAAGGATAAAAAGAAAATCTAATGCTCTATTTTCTGATAAAAAGTTTGTTTGGAAAGCTTTATTCTTTAGAAGTAATAAGTCAAATTTCTGTTTTGATATGATGTTTGGTATGAGACATGACTTGAATATATAGAGTTTGAACTCAAAATATAATAGTTTCTTATTCTTAACCAAGGGAGTGTATTTCTTCGATTAATATCTTTCTTGAACTCGTTATGAAATAAGAATGGTATGCCTCTTTTTTCGGAAAAACTTGTAAGAGTTCTATTAATTGATTTTATTCTTCTATTTTATCTTTTCTAACTAGCTTATATTTGCATTCATTGAAATCAGTAAAATTTATCAATGCAATGAGGAAAGTAATTATTTTATCGTTCTTGTTTACATTATTTGTAATTGAAAGTTTGGCACAGTGGAAACCGGTTGGTAATAAAATTAAAACCAGTTGGGCCTCCCAACTCAATCCTGCAAATGTGTTGCCAGAATACCCTCGTCCCATCATGGAACGGAGTGATTGGAAGAACCTGAACGGATTGTGGAATTATGCCGTTATAAATAAAGGTGAGTATCTTCCGGCAGAATTTGAAGGACAGATACTTGTTCCTTTTGCCATTGAATCCTCCTTGTCTGGAGTTGGAAAAAGAATTAATGAAAATCAAGAACTGGTTTACCAACGCAGTTTTGAGGTTCCTTCAGTTTGGAAGGGCAACCGAGTGCTGCTGCACTTTGGTGCTGTCGATTGGAAAACGGATGTGTGGGTGAATGATGTGAAAGTAGGCAGCCATACGGGTGGATTTACTCCGTTCTCCTTCGACATTACTGCTGCCCTTTCTGCTAAAGGTAGTAATCAGTTGGTTGTAAAGGTTTGGGATCCAACGGATAAAGGACCTCAACCTCGTGGAAAACAGGTCGGCAATCCAGAAGGTATTTGGTATACTCCTGTAAGCGGTATCTGGCAGACGGTATGGATGGAACCAGTTTCCGGAAAACATATTGAGAGCCTTCGTATTACTCCCGATATTGACCGTAACCTGTTAACAGTAAAAGCTGAACTGAATATGGAATGTTCTTCTGATTTAGTGGAAGTGAATGTGTATGATGGTAATCTGTTAGTGGCTACTGGCAAAAGTATCAGTACGGAGTCGGTGGAAGTGTCCATGCCTCGGAATGTCAAGTTGTGGACCCCTGATTCCCCTTTCCTTTATACATTGAAAGTGATACTGAAAAGCGGAGGTAAAGTAGTGGATAAAGTAGACAGCTATGCTGCCATGCGTAAGTACTCCACCCGTCGTGATGCGGATGGCATCGTACGTTTGGAACTGAATAACGAGGCTTTATTTCAGTTCGGACCGCTCGACCAGGGATGGTGGCCTGATGGACTATATACAGCTCCTACAGACGAGGCCTTACTGTACGATGTACAGAAAACAAAGGATTTCGGCTTCAATATGATTCGCAAGCATATCAAAGTGGAACCGGCACGTTGGTACACACATTGTGACCGTTTGGGTGTCATCGTATGGCAAGATATGCCAAGCGGTGACCGTAATCCGCAATGGCAGAATCGTCGGTATTTTGATGGAACAGAATTGAAACGCTCTACTGAATCCGAAGCAATTTATCGCAAGGAATGGAAGGAAATAATGGATTGTCTTTACTCTTATCCGTGTATTGGTACATGGGTACCGTTCAATGAAGCTTGGGGACAGTTCAAAACGATAGAGATAGCCGAATGGACGAAACGATATGACCCAACCCGTTTGGTGAATCCGGCAAGTGGCGGTAACCATTATACTTGCGGTGACATGCTTGATCTTCATAACTATCCCCAACCGGAAATGTATCTATATGATGCACAGCGTGCTACGGTATTGGGTGAGTATGGTGGTATCGGACTTGTCTTGAAAGACCATATTTGGGAACCAAACCGCAATTGGGGATATGTTCAGTTCAACTCTTCCAAGGAGGTTACGGATGAATACTTGAAGTATGCCGATATGCTATATCAGCTTATCTCCAAGGGGTTTTCGGCAGCTGTCTATACACAGACTACGGATGTGGAAGTGGAAGTTAATGGTTTGATAACTTACGACCGTAAGGTTATAAAGTTGGATGAAAAGCGCATGAAGGAGATAAATACGCGTATTTGCCATGCATTGAAAAAATAATTGGATAATAATTTTATAGTGATGGGTGATTGGTGTAAATTGCCGGTCACTCATCATTGTCGTTGGATTTGAAACACAATATTGTTATGAAACGATTGATAATAAAGCTTTTCTTCAGTTTGTGTATCTGGACGGTGTTACCGACCTATGCGCAGGATGCTGTTCATTATTATTTCAGAACGATGGATATTCGGAATGGACTCTCGCAGAATACCGTATATCAGATTTTGCAGGATAGGAAGGGATTTATGTGGTTTGGCACCAAGGACGGTCTGAACCGTTACGACGGATTGTCTTTCCGCGTGTACAAGAAGGAGAACTCCAGCTTAGGCAAGAATTTCATAACTGCGCTCTATGAAGATCGTCGAGGCAATATCTGGATTGGCACTGATGGAGGGGTCTTTATCTACAACCCTATCTCGGATTCCTTTATTGCTTTCAATAAGGCAAGTGATAATGGAAGTATCATCAGAGATTTTGTTACCATGATTGGAAGTGATGAAAATGATAATATTTGGATATCGGTAGAAAACCAGGGAGTATTCTGTTATAAATTAGATGAAGGGAAACTACTGAATCATCTGCATGATTCGGGGCTTCCTAGTGTTACCCGTTTTTGGCTGAATGGGAACACATGCTGGCTGGCCTTGTATGCGGATAATCTTTACTATACGAAAGATACCTTTGAAACTCCTTTGCAGCCTTTCAAGGATGCGGAAGGAAATGAAATTTTCAAGAATGATATTGTCAATTGGCAAGTCAGCGGCCCCCATAACTGCGTGTATATTGCTTCGCTGAACGGGTTGACCGAGATAAACCAGACTACAGGCAAGACACGGAAGCTGCTGAACACCTATGTGAGAACTTTGCAGTTCAGGTCTGATGATGAGCTGTGGGTGGGCGCGGAGTCCGGTTTGTATATCTACAATCTGACGAATGACAAAATTACTCATTTGACCGTTCCCGACCAGGATGATTCGTATGCCTTGTCGGACAATGCCATTTATTCGCTCTGCTGCGACAAGGAGAACGGCATGTGGATAGGCTCTTATTTCGGGGGGGTGAACTATTGTCCTTATCAGTGGACTTACTTCGAGAAGTTCTATCCAAGAGACAATCTCAGGCATTTCGGCCGTCGTGTACGGGAAATTTGTGAAAGTAATGACGGCACCTTGTGGATAGGTACCGAAGATAAAGGCCTGTTCAATTATAATCCGGAAAACGGAAAGATAGAGCCCTTTGAGCATCCAGCCATTTATCAGAATGTTCATGGTCTTTGTCTGGATGGGGATGATTTGTGGGTGGGTACGTTCTCCGGTGGTTTGAACCGGGTGAATCTTCTTACTAAGCAGGTGAAACATTATGCCAAGGGTGAGAGTGAGAATTCTATGGTCGCAAATGACGCCTTTACCATTTGCAGGACAACTACGGGAGACGTGTGGATAGGTACTACTTCCGGTTTGTTGAAGTATAATCGCTCTACCGATGATTTTACTCGGATTCCTCAGTTGAAGAATATGTTTACATACGACATACTGGAGGATTTCAACGGGAATTTATGGTTTGCTACTTTCTCCAATGGCGTGTTTTGCTACAATGTCAGAAGTCGGCAGTGGAGGAACTATCTGTCCAATGAGAACGATTCAGCCTCTCTTTCCTATAATAAGGTAATCAGTATCTACGAGGACAGCAAGAAGCGTTTATGGTTCATGACGCTGGGTGAGGGCTTCTGCCGCTACAATCCGGAAACGGACAATTTTACCCGTTATGACATGTCGAGAGGGTTTCCGAGCAATACCATCTACAAGATGGTTGAGGACAAGCGGGGAAACTTGTGGATTACTTCTAATTATGGTCTGGTCTGCTTCAATCCCGATACGGAGAGCAAGCATGTCTATACTACGGCAAACGGGCTGCTGAGTAATCAGTTTAATTTCCAGTCCGGCTACATCGACAAGAAAGGGCGCATCTATTTAGGAAGCATCAACGGATTCATATCCTTTGACCCGGAAACCTTTGTGGAAAATACGTTCCTCCCTCCCGTAGTGATTACGGACTTCTATCTGTTCAACAAACGACTTTCGGCGGACAGTCCGGATTCTCCTTTGGAGAAGAGCATCACCTATGCGGATGAAATAGAATTGGATGCTGACCAGAATTCTTTCTCTTTCCAAGTTGCGGCCCTAAGTTACCAGGCACCAGAAATGAACAGTCTTGAATGTAAATTGGAAGGATTTGACCATGATTGGTATACGGTAGGACGGAATTCCATTATCAACTATTCAAACCTTCCTTATGGAAGCTATACGTTGCGTATAAAAGGTTCCAACAGTGACGGCAAGTGGAATGAGATAGAACGTGTGCTCGATATCCATATTCATCCCCCTTTCTATCTTTCCGCTTGGGCGTATACTGTTTATACGATATTGGCGTTATGTTCACTGGCTGCTGTAATCATCTATTTCAGAAAACGGACCCAGCAGAAGCACCAACAGGCTATGGATCAGTTTGAACGGGAAAAGGAACGGGAACTGTATACCGCAAAGATAGACTTTTTCACGAATGTGGCCCATGAGATACGTACACCGCTTACACTGATAAAGAGCCCGCTTGAGAATGTATTGGCTTCTCAGTCTGTGTCGGATGACATTAGGGATGATTTGGAGACTATGGAGTTGAACACTAATCGGCTACTCGATTTGGTAAACCAGTTGTTAGACTTTCGGAAGACAGAGACGCAAGGCTTCCAATTGAACTTTGTGGAATGTAATGTGTCTGAACTCTTACAGAAAACATATAAGCGTTTCAAGCCTCTGGCACGTGAAAGAGGCTTGGCATTGAGTATAGAGGTTCCCGAAAGTTTATATGCTTCGGTTGATAGGGAAGGACTTATCAAGATTATCAGCAATTTGCTGACTAATGCGATAAAATATTCGGAGACCTATATACGCATTAGGTTATATTCAGAAAGTGAGAGACTACTGCTTTCCATATGCAATGACGGTCTCGTCATTCCAGTGGAGATGCGTGAGGAAATTTTCAAGCCGTTCATCCAGTATAAAACCGGTACGCTACGTTCTGTGCCTGGCACTGGTATCGGGCTTGCACTTGCCCGTTCATTGGCCGAACTTCATGAGGGTGCGTTGTGTATGGAAGATTCGATGGAGAACAATTGTTTCTTACTGTCACTTCCGCTGAAGCACAAACAGACAGTGGCCATAGAGCATAAAGAACCTGTAACGGGTGGGGAACTTTTTGAGGAGAGTGGTGTAGGTATCGTTTTGGAACAGCACCGGTATACTCTTTTGGTGGTGGAAGACAGTTTGGAAATGCAGGCATTTGTCGTGAAACAGCTCTCCTCAGAATATCGTGTGCTGGCTGCCGTGAATGGGGCGGAAGCTTTGAAAATATTGAAGGAGTATACTGTAAATCTTGTCATTTCAGATATTATGATGCCTGAGATGGATGGATTGGAGTTATGCGAGCATCTGAAGTCTGAGCTTGACTATAGTCATATACCGATTATTCTGCTTACGGCCAAAACGACTCTTCAAGCCAAGATAGAGGGAATGAAACAGGGGGCTGACGCATATATAGAGAAACCCTTTTCCGTGGAATATCTGAAAGTTTGTGTGGCCAATTTGTTGAATAACCGTGAGAAATTACGGGCTTCATTCGTCAATTCTCCTTTTGTACAGACGGGCAGTATGGCTATGACAAAGGCGGATGAATCTTTCCTTAAAACATTGAAGGAAGTGGTGGTTGCCAGTATGCAGAATCCGGATTTTTGTTTGGACGACGTAGCAAGTCTACTGAACATGAGTCGTTCGAGTCTGAACCGGAAAATAAAGGGTATATTGGATATGACTCCGAATGACTACATCCGCTTGGAACGACTGAAGAAAGCGGCGCAGCTTTTGAAAGAAGGGGAGTGTAAAATCAATGAGGTTTGTTACATGACCGGCTTCAATACTCCTTCCTATTTTACTAAGTGCTTCCAGAAACAATTCGGTATTCTGCCCAAAGATTTCGTGAAATAATGAAACTATATAATCAGCTATTAGAATTTTTGTATCAATAATGCCTTGATGTATATATCCGCTCCAATTGTTTTATGAAATGATTGTTTTGTTGCATTTATAGTTGTATTTATGGATTATTTTTGAAGTGAAAAAATCCATTTGGTAATGTCTCGAGAATTTGTCGAATGGAATTGGATTTATGACTTAAAAACAATGTTTAATTAAAACTTTAAATCTTATGCAGGTAAATACAAAATTCCTCATGTGTTCGCTTATATGTATGGGGAGTCTTTCTGCGAATGCGGCGGGATCGGTTTCTTTGGCAAATGAAACGGTGCACGTATCTATCCTTTCGGCAGATCAAACAAAAAATGAATGGAATATTACCGGACGTATAATCGACAGAGATACTGGAGAGGCTCTTATTGGTGTCAGCATATTGGTTAAAGGGGCTTCTATGGGTGCGGTAACTGACGTTGATGGGAAGTTTTCATTGTCTGTGACTACGGGAGATGTTTTAGAGATATCATATATCGGCTATAAAAGCCAATCAATAGAGATTGGCAATCAGAGTATTCTGGATATCCGGATGGTATCCGATAACGAATTATTAGATGAAGTGGTAGTAGTGGGTTATGGTTCTCAGAAGAAAGTGAATTTGACTGGCTCTGTTGCCACGGTTAATTTTGATGATAAAACGTTGTCGCGTCCCGTAACTACACTTGCTTCTACTTTATCGGGTATGGTGGCCGGATTGAATGTGATGCAGACATCCAGTAAACCCAATTCGGAATCATCCACTCTACGTATTCGAGGTACAGGTACTTTAAATGATTCTGCGCCATTGGTATTGGTCGATGGAATGGAAATGTCCCTGAATAATGTCAATCCTAATGATATCGCTTCTATCTCCATCTTAAAAGATGCTGCTTCGTGCGCCATTTATGGTAACCGGGGGGCTAATGGTGTTATTCTATTAACAACCAAGAAAGGTACGGACGGGAAAATCAATGTAACCTATTCAGGTAAAATTTCCTATAATACACCGGCTAATCTGATCCATATGGTTGCAAACTATGCCGACTACATGGAATTTATCAATGAGGCTTCGGACAATGCAGGACAGGCACAGGTGTTTAGTCAAGCTACCATTGATACGTGGCGTGAAGCAGCTAGCAATCCGAATGGAATATCTGAATCGGGATACCCGAATTATGTGGCTTATCCGAATACAGACTGGTATGATGAGGTGTATAATCCGAAGTTGATGCAGGAGCATTCTATTACGCTTACCGGTGCGGAAAAGAGAACCCGGTATAGCTTGAATGCCACGTATGTAGATAATCCTGGCTTGGTGGTGAATTCAGGAATGAAGAAGTATTATATGCGTAGTAATTTAGAGTCACAGATTGCTAGTTTTTTTGCTGTGGGACTGAATGTATGGGGATATCATGTAGATCAGGAAAGAAACAACGTTGATGATCTGAATGGGTTGCAAATGCAGAAAAGTACACCGGGAACTTATCCGTACTACGATGGAAAATATGGAGCTCCCGAAGCTCTTGAGGAAGATCCGGTAGTCAATAATCCTGTTTATTATCTGAATAGTTCGGGAGGTTCTTATAAAACAACGAAATTTTTTGTGAACCCTTATATTAAGATTGATTTTCTTAAGAACTTTCATTTGACTTCTAACTTCTATTACGACCATTATCGACAGGAGAATCTGTGGCATTATTCCGATTATCAAGAAAGATTCTCATTCCAACGTGGAGAAACGATGAATGTTCCTCCTACTTCCGAATTGCTTGCAGAGTATCCTGTAAAATATTATATTGATGGGAATCAGAGCTGGAAAAATACTACCACCTTAAACTGGGGGCAGATTTTCAAAGGTAAACACGATGTGGCAGCTTTGGTGGGTTATGAGGAATTCCGTAAATGGGCACGTACTACCGATATTAGTAAGAAAGGAATGCTTGATACTAGTCTTACAGACTTTGACGCATTGACGGAACCAGATTATATCGACGGAAGCACTACAGAGTTTTCATCCCGTTCTGTCTTTGGCCGTGTCACTTATACATATGATTCCCGCTACTTATTTGAGGCAAATGTCCGTTATGACGGTTCTTCTCGTTTCTCTCCGGAGAATCGCTGGGGTATATTTCCATCTTTCTCGGCAGGATGGCGTTTGTCGGAAGAGAAATTCATGAAGAAATTGAATTGGCTTGACAACTTGAAACTACGTGTTTCCTGGGGACAACTCGGAAATAACTCAATTGGCAACTATGAATGGCAGGCTGTTTATGCTACGGCTCCCCATTATGCCTTTGGTAACAAGGAGGTTCCCGGGCTGGGTATGGGAAGCTTTTCTAACTACAACCTGGAATGGGAGACAACTACGGTAACCAATCTGGGTATTGATTTCTCTATGCTGAAAAATCGTTTGAGTGGAACAGTAGAGGTTTATAATAAGTTGACGGATGGTATTTTGTATAATCCGACTTTGTCACCTACTTTGTCTGGGTTCAGTTCTCCCCGCCAGAATATTGCAGAGGTTACTAATAAGGGGCTTGAAATAACTTTAGGTTGGAATGATCGGATTGGTTCTGTCTCGTACGGTATATCCGGAAACTTCTCTTACAACAGGAATGAAGTAACCAAATACAAAGGAGAACTTGTTCGCGGATGGCAGCAGAATGCGGATGGTAGTTCCACTTATTATACCAATCTGGGTGAAGTTTCTACAGGAGACTTACAGCGTGTTTTAGAAGGGCATATGATTAATGAATTTTATGTATTGAACATATATAAAGGTAATAATAATTATTTTAATATCGATGGTACGGTAAATCCGAAAGGAGGGCCTTCTGACGGAATGATTCGTACGGAAGATGATATGAAATGGTTACAAGCCATGACAGATGCTGGATATAAGTTTTATCCTAAACAGGGAATCGGCAAGAACAATATCTGGTATGGTGATATCATTTATGCAGACTTGGATGGAGATGGTATTTATGGTGATGATGATGATAAGGATTTTCAGGGTTATTCTAAAACACCGAAATATTACTTCGGCTTCCAGACAAACCTGTCATGGAAAGGCATTGACTTCTCTATGAATTGGGCTGGTGCTGCTGGATTTAAAATCAACTGGTATCAGGCAGGTGAAAATAGCAGTATAACCTGGTTTGGGTATGGAATGGGTAAAGATGTGGCTTATGACCATTATTTTTATGATCCCGAGAATCCGAATGATCCGCGGACAAATCTTACTTCAGCGAATCCTCGTCTCACTATGGATAAAGCTGCTCAAGTAAGTGCTTCTGGCCAGCATATTCTACATAATGGCAATTATTTGAAACTGAAGAATCTGACAGTTGGTTACACGCTTCCCAAAGATTGGGTACAGAAGGTACGCATGCAAAATGTGCGTTTCTATGTTTCGGGAGAGAACCTGTTGACGATTACTAAGTTTAAAGGTATTGACCCTGAAATGATGAGTGGGGTGGGCTATGCTCCTATGAGACAATATGCTTTTGGTGTAAATGTTACTTTCTAAAATAAAATGGTATGAACAAGATTAATATAAACAGAGGAAGAGGTCTGGCAAAAACAATAGCCGCAGTGGTTCTTGTGGGAATGTCAACCGCAGGTTGTGTAGATATGGATTTGACACCCAATGGAAAACCGACGGAAGGGAATGTATGGTCGTCTCCTACCTTGGCAGAACAGACGATAGCGGGTGTGTATAATCAACTGTATGTAGATTATAGCGATGTTGCTAATGGATGGTTTGATATATGGTCCAGTACTATGGATTACGGTATAGGTATAGCTCCTACTTTCAATTTTTTATTTGCGACAAATTCTCCGAGTTCTGTTAAGGGTAGTTCTGCTCCTTGGCAGAGATTCTACAAGGGGATTATTAAGGCCAATGATGTGATTGGTAATTTGCCTATGGTCGAGGGATTTGATGAGACTAAAAGAAGCCGCTATATTTCAGAATGTATGTTTCTGCGTTGTTGGTGGTATTATAGGCTGAATATTTTGTATAATGGAGTTCCATACTATAAAGATCCGATTAAGGATATCAATGAGGCAAAACTGGCACGTTCCACTCAAGATGAAGTCTGGGAATATATAGTGGATGATCTGACTTCCTGTATCAATAATCCGGATCTGCCGGATAAATACAGTTCAGATGATGCCAATTACGGGCATATTACGAAAGGTGCAGCTTATGCTTTAAGGGGAAAGGTGTATCTTTGGATGAAAGAGTGGAAAAAAGCGGCTGATGACTTCCAGGCAGTAAAGGATTGTGGATACACGCTCTATAAAGGTGCGGGTGAGGAGTCATATAAGAAATTGTTTAAAGTGGAAAATGAGCGTTGCGATGAAATGATTTTCTCTTTGCAGTGTATAGACCATCCGGATTATACTCAGAAAAAGAATAGAGGTTTTGGTAATAGATGCCTACCGCCGGACCCTTCAGGCAACGGTTTGGGATGGAACAATTATATCATAAACCCGCAGTTTGCCGAATCTTATGAAAACAAAGATGGCAGTAAGTTCGACTGGGACGATATTATACCCGGTTACAATGATATGGGTATTGATAAGCGTATGGTATATTTCCTGCGAAATAACATCACCGAAATTGAAAGAAAGAATGCGGTAGCAGCTGGGGCAGATATGTCGAAATATGATGTTTCCGGTAATGAAGAAAGAATTAAGAAGGCTTATGAGAACCGTGATCCGAGAATGGCAATGTCCATTATAACTCCTTATGCCACTTTTGTCGGAGGAGTTGAAGGTATTCCGAAGGAATACGTAATGCGTTATCCTTTTCGTTCTTATACCACATATGGAGATCTGAAAACAGATACAAGTTTGAAGTTCTATTACTTAAATCGTAAGTTCGTAGGTGAAGGGTTGGAGTTACCGAATATATATTCTGAATTGGATTTGCCGTTTATCCGTTATGCAGATGTTCTGTTGAATTGGGCGGAGGCATTGAATGAACTGGATGACCTTCCCGGAGCCATAAGTAAGGTAAATGAAGTGCGTGAAAGGGCGGGAGCTCAACTACTGGGAACAAATAAGTTTACTCAGGTTACAGGAAAAACTGATATGCATCAGCGTATCATGAACGAACGCCATTGGGAATTGATTGGTGAAGACGTGATTTATTTTGATGAGATTCGCTGGAGAACCTGGAAAGATTTGAAGTTTTATAAGGATAAGGAAGGTAAGATGAATGGTATGACTCAGATATGGGGAACCAGAACTAACAATTATGCTTGGGGAGGAGATCATTACTGGAGTCTTCCGATACCGGCGAGAGAAATGCAAATGAATCCTAATATGGTGCAGAATCCGGGTTGGGATTGATATGCTTGAGTCTCTGCATACTTCATAATCTCTTTATTGAGGTCGTGGAGTATGCGTTGCTTCTTATATGGTTATAAAAAAAATCAGATAGTTATGAATTTAAAAAAACATCTTTTTTCGGGAATCGTTCTCCAGGGAATAGGTTTGTCTTTGTTTGCACAGGCAGATAAACCTAATATTGTAGTAATAATGACAGACCAACAACGTGCAGATTTGTGTGGGCGCGAAGGTTTCCCTATGGATATTACTCCATTTGTCGATGAATTAGCACATCAAAATGCTTGGTTTGATAAAGCGTATACAGTTATGCCGGCCAGTACTCCTGCGCGCTGTTCCATGTTTACTGGCCGTTTCCCAACTGCAACCCATGTACGTACCAATCACAATGTGCGTGATATTAATTATGAGAAAGATTTGGTAGCCGTTCTGAAGGAGAACCATTATAAGACAGCTTTAGTGGGAAAGAATCATGCTTATCTGAACTCAAAGGATATGGATTTTTGGTCTGAATATTCTCACTGGGGGAAGAATAGGCCAGTGACGGAGGGAGAGCGTGCTACTTCCAAGTTCTTTAAAGAGGCAGTTGGACAGTATTTGGAACCTTCTCCAATACCATTGAAAGACCAGCAACCTACGAGAATCGTGGATGAGGCTATAGAGTGGATAGATAGTCAGAAGGACAATCCGTTCTTTGTATGGGTTTCATTTCCTGAACCACATAATCCGTATCAAGTTTGTGAACCTTACTACTCAATGTTTGCACCGGATAAGATTCCGGCTGTGAAGACTTCACGTAAGGATGTATTGAAGAAAGGAGAAAAGTATCAGATTTTGGCGGCACTGGAAGACGCTTCTTGTCCTGATCTTGAAAGAGACCTGCCTCGGTTACGGGGGAATTATATGGGAATGATTCGTCTCATTGATGATCAGATTAAACGTTTGGTTGAGAATTTGAAGGAAAAGGGATTATTTGAGAAAACTATTGTCGTTGTTTTATCCGATCATGGAGATTATTGCGGTGAATACGGATTAATTCGTAAAGGGGTAGGCTTGTCTGAGTCTCTAACCAGAATACCGATGGTTTGGGCGGGTTATCAGATTAAAAAGCAGCCTAAGGCTATAGATGCGCATGTTTCATTGGCTGACCTTTTTCCTACTTTCTGTACTGCGATAGGTGATTCAATACCGGTAGGTGTTCAAGGGCGTAGCTTGTGGCCTATGTTGACGGGTAAAGAATATCCGAAAGAAGAATTTTCGAGCGTTGTTGTACAGTTAGGCTTTGGCGGAGAAGATGTTCCTTTGGACGATAACTTGACTTTTGAGCAGGAAGGTGCGTTGGGCTCCAATAAAGTGGCTCATTTTGACGAACTGAATACATGGACTCAAAGTGGAACCTCCCGAATGGTACGTATGGGTGATTGGAAACTAATTATGAACAGTTATGGAAAAGGAGAACTGTACAATTTGAAGAAAGATCCGTATGAAATTAATAATTTATTTGGAAATCCGAAGTTGATAGATAAGCAGAACGAATTGTTGATAAAGTTGTTGGCATGGGAATTGCGTTTACAGGATCCGTTGCCATTACCAAGGCATCGTTATCATTTTAAACGAAATCTTTATAATTATCACTTAATACAAGAGCAATAATTAAAAGTGTAATATATAGATTGTATGAGAATCCCCCTTGAACTATTTTTATTAGGTTTTAGAAAAAATGCGGCTGCTTTTGGATCTCAAAAATGGTATGTTAATAGAATGCTCTATAAAATATGAATATGAAGAAGTGTATATTGCTGTTGTTGCTTTGCTTTTATTTTGCAGGATGTAAGGAGAAGATAGTTGTAGAATCAGGTTATCTCCCGATTGCTGATCCTTATGTGATACTTTATGAAGGCCAGTATTATGCTTACGGTACCGGAGGTACGGTGGAAGGAGAGGGCTTTGCCTGTTTCTCTTCTGATAATTTGAAAGACTGGACGCGTGAGGGGCAGGCATTGTCAGCTGCCGATTCCTACGGTACATGGGGATTCTGGGCACCGGAGGTTTACTATATTGAGTCGAAGAAGAAGTTTTATTTGTTTTACTCCACTGAAGAGCATATCTGTGTGGCAACGGCAGATGCGCCCCTAGGTCCGTTCCGTCAGGAGGTGAAGCGCCCGATATGGGATGAGAAGAGCATTGATACCTCTCTATTCATCGACGATGACGGCACGCCTTACCTTTATTTCGTGCGTTTTACGGATGGTAATGTCATCTGGGTGGCAGAGATGAACGATGACCTGACCGGCATTAAGCAAGAGACGCTGACGGAATGCATCAAGGTGGGAGAGCCTTGGGAACTTTCGCAGGACAAGCCTGCCAAGGTGGCCGAGGGACCTTCAATCTTGAAGAAGGAGGGTGTATATTATCTGGTTTATTCGGCCAATCATTTTGAAAGCAAGAACTACGGTGTGGGCTATGCAACTTCGGACAGCCCGATGGGACCGTGGAAGAAATATGAAGGAAATCCGATTCTGCAACGTGCAGACGGTTTGATGGGTACCGGGCATGGAGCGCCCTTCTGCTGCAAGGACGGTAGTTGGAAATACATTTTCCATGCACACTGGGATTCCACGAAGGTACAGCCGCGTACTTCGTACATCAAGGATTTTGTTATTTCCGACCAGGGAACGGTTTCTATCGGCGGCCCTCTTATCCGTCCACAGGTATTGGGCAGCACATCGTCTGAAAAATAAAATGAAAAAATAGTATGAAAAAGTTTCTTGTATTATCGGTGTTATGTTGTCTGATAGCTTATTCCTCATCATCGGCTACAAATAAAACAAAAACGGGTGAAAAGTCAAAGAATGTCTATTGTAATCCGGTGATAAACTATAGTTTGCCAGACCCTTCTGTGATAAAGGGCGATGATGGCTATTTTTATCTGTATGCCACCGAGGACATACGTAATCTGCCGATTCATCGTTCTAGGAATCTGGTGGATTGGGAATATGCAGGTACCGCCTTTACCGACTGTACCCGTCCCGATTTTGAGAAAAAAGGTGGCTTGTGGGCACCGGACATCAATAAGATAGGTGATAAATACGTGCTCTACTATTCCATGTCTGTTTGGGGAGGCGAGTGGACTTGCGGCATCGGCTGTGCTGTTGCCGATAAACCTGAGGGACCTTTCATGGACCATGGTAAGATGTTCCGAAGCAATGAAATCAATGTACAGAATTCCATTGATCCTTTCTATATAGAGGAGGGAAAAAAGAAGTATCTGTTTTGGGGCAGTTTCCGTGGAATCTATGCGGTTGAACTATCCGATGACGGCCTTTCCCTGAAAAAGGGGGCCACACCGCAGCAAGTGGCGGGAACGGCTTACGAAGGCACTTATATCCATAAAAAAGACGGACATTACTATTTCTTTGCTTCCATAGGGAGTTGCTGTAAGGGGCTGAACAGTACTTATACCACTGTTGTAGGGCGTTCGGACAACCTTTTCGGTCCCTACGTCAACAAGGAAGGCGACAGTATGATGGACAACAAGCACGAAGTGCTGATTCAGAAGAGCAACTCCTTTGTGGGCACCGGTCACAACTCCGAGATTGTGACGGACAATGCCGGTAATGACTGGTTCTTCTACCATGCAGTGAACACGAAGAATCCCGAAGGTCGCGTATTGATGTTGGATAAAATTAGCTGGAAAGCCGGATGGCCGACAGTAGAAGATTCCGTTGCATCTACAGAATCGGAAAAACCGGAATTTTGACTATTAGGGGATTTTTTTCTAATAATAAAACACATGTCACTATGAGACTAAAAAGATTGTTTTTGGGGGTAATGCTTGTTGCGGGTATTACGGGTGCAGGGGCAGCGAATGTTGCTCCGGAAGGCATCTTTGCTTCTATTTCCTTGAAAGTGCCGGGGAATGATGCCAAACAATATTCGCTGGCCTTACAGAAAACGCAGGATGGAATGTATAGCTGCCGGGCTTCGGAAAAGCTGCCGTTGGACATTACCCGCTTGGTGGTGGACAAGGGTGATAAACAACGTATTACCGTCACGCTGAAAGCACTGGAAAATGTGTATTTCAACTACGGGGAACAGATAAAGACCGGTTACAAACATTCGGACTGCCAGTTCTACATGCCGGGCTTCTGGTATCGCCGCAACCTGCGTTCGCCGAAGGAGGCGCCTTCTTTCCACACATCGGATAGCTGGTTGGTGCGTGAGGACCGTTTGAGCACTCCGCTGACGGCAGCTTTCAATCCGGTAAGCGGTAAGTCCATGTCGATTATCCGTATTGACAAGTTCGATAAGGAAGCTTTGGCCACTCATAAGGAGGGGGAGGTTATCTTGTCTGGAGAGACTTCCATCGGATATACCGGCTTCTGCAATGTGGACGGTATGACTGTCTTGGCATACGGTTTTCCCTATAAGGAAGCGCCGAAGACATACATCCGCAAACTGACGCTGGCTCCTGCCGTTGAGGCTTTCCAACTGCTTCGCAAGGGCGACAGCATCTCCATGACTTGGGAACTGTCCGAAAGGAGTGCTGCCGATTTCTCAGAGTGCGTACAGCGCACCTGGGAGTATTGCTATGACACTAACCGCCCGAAACCGGTTGACACGCCTTACACGGTGGAACGCATGAAGGAAGTGATGAGCAACTTCTTTGTGGAAAGCTATGTCAATAATACCCTTACTCATTATTACTCCGGTGTAGAGTTGGAGACTGCCACTTGTGCCAATACAGACGTTGCCGAAGTGGGCTTTGTGGGACGTACGTTGCTGAACGCCTTCAATGCTTTGGAATATGGCAAACAGCAGAAACGCCAAGATTTGGTGGACAATGCCAATCGTATTTTCGATACTTATCTTCAAAATGGTTTCTCGCCTGCCGGATTTTTCAACGAAGTGGTACATTACAGCCGTGGTTTCAAGGAAACCAAGCATAGCATCCGCCGTCAGTCCGAAGGCGTATACGCCATTCTGAACTATCTGAATTATGAGAGGCAACAGAAACGCAAACATTCCGAATGGGAGAAACGCATCAAGGACATGCTGGACAGTTTCCTCAAGTTGCAGAACGAGGATGGTAGCTTCCCGCGTAAGTTCAAGGATGATTTTTCTATCGTGGATGCCAGTGGCGGCAGCACGCCTTCAGCAACTTTGCCTTTGGTGATGGCGTCCAAGTATTTCAAGGACAAGCGTTATCTGGCAAGCGCCAAACGTACGGTGGGCTATCTGGAGAAGGAACTGATATCCAAGGCCGATTATTTCTCTTCTACGCTGGATGCCAACTGCGAGGATAAGGAAGCCTCCTTGTATGCTGCTACAGCTGCTTATTATCTGGCTTTGGTTACCAAAGGGGAAGAACGTGCGCACTATGCAGAACTGGCTAAGAAAGCCGCTTATTTTGCCTTATCATGGTATTATACTTGGGATGTCCCTTTTGCCGGAGGTCAAATGCTGGGAGATATCGGCTTGAAAACCCGTGGTTGGGGCAATGTGTCGGTGGAGAATAACCACATTGATGTGTTTGTCTTTGAGTTTGCCGATGTGCTGCATTGGCTTTCCAAGGAGTACAACGAACAGCGTTTCTCTGACTTTGCAGAAGTAATTTCCACTTCCATGCGCCAGTTATTGCCGTATGAAGGTCACATGTGCGGCATTGCCAAAGTTGGCTATTATCCCGAAGTGGTGCAGCATACCAATTGGGATTACGGACGCAACGGAAAGGGGTATTACAATAATATCTTCGCTCCGGGCTGGACGGTCGCTTCTTTATGGGAACTGTTCACTCCGGGACGTGCGGAGCGGTTCTTATTGAAAAAATGACAGTCTAAACTATAACTAATATTATATTTATGAATAAGATGATGACTTTGTTGGCAGGCGTGCTGCTGATATCGGCTTGCACGGGCAAGCAGGTGAGCGAAAAGACAGTTTCGGGACTGGAACCTGCCAACTTCCGCACGGAAGTGGATGGCAAGCGGACAGACTTGTTTGTTTTGAAGAATAAGAATGGTATGGAAGTTTGCATTACGAACTTCGGTGGGCGTATTGTATCTGTGATGGTGCCGGACAAGGATGGCGTCATGCGTGACGTGGTGTTGGGCTTCGATTCCATTCAGGACTACATCAGATTCCCTTCGGATTTCGGTGCTACCATCGGACGTTATGCCAACCGTATCAATCAAGGTAAGATTACAGTGGATGGGGTAGAGTACCAGTTGCCGCTCAACAATTATGGCCACTGTCTGCATGGCGGCCCCAGGGGATACCAATATCAAGTGTTCGATGCCCGCCAGTTGAGCAAGCAAGTTCTGGAACTGACTTACCTATCGAAAGACGGAGAGGAGGGTTTCCCGGGTAATCTGGCCTGCAAGGTCATTTTCTCATTGACAGATGACGATGCTATAGACATTCGTTACAGTGCCGAAACGGATCGTACCACTGTTGTCAATATGACGAACCATTCTTACTTTAATTTGGACGGTGACCCCTCCAAGTCTAATTCGGATTATCTGCTCACTATCCATGCAGATGCTTATACACCCGTGGATTCTACCTTCATGACTACCGGTGAGATTGCTTCCGTAGAAGGTACGGATATGGATTTTCGCACTCCTATAGCTGTTGGTTCTCGTATTGACAATGACTTTGAGCAGTTGAAGAACGGCAAGGGATATGACCACAATTGGGTGCTCAATACAAAGGGAGACATCACTCGTCCGTGTGCCACCCTTGAATCTCCTGTAACAGGTATTGTTCTTGATGTTTATACCAATGAGCCTGGTATTCAGATTTATGCAGGTAACTTCCTGGATGGTACGCTGACCGGAAAGAAGGGGATTGTGTACGGTCATCGTGCTTCCGTTTGCCTGGAGACGCAAAAGTATCCCGATACACCTAATAAGCCGGAATGGCCTTCGGCATTGTTGAAGCCCGGAGAGAAGTATGACAGCCATTGTATTTATCGCTTTTCGGTGAAGAAGTAACAAGAGAACTGGCAAACATCTATTTAAAGTCCTGGGAATGCGGATGGAAGGGTATACCTTCTGACCGTACTCCCGGGGCTTTGACTATCTCATCGCCAGCGCCTTGTTTTCCGCTTCTTCCATTATCTCCCGTTCGCCCGGTCCTTTGTCGTTGATGCCGCAAAGATGTAGGATACCGTGGATGATGACCCGGTACAGTTCCCGTTCGTAGTCGTTTCCCGCGAATTGTTCCGCATTGGTGCGCACGGTGTCTAGACTGATGAAGAGATCTCCGCTGAGGCGGTTCCCTTCACAGTAGTCGAAAGTGATGATATCTGTATAATAATCATGCTGCAAGTATTGGCGGTTTACTTCGAGTATTTTCTCGTCCGAACAGAAAATATAGGCGATTTCACCGATTCTTTTTCCATAAGTGGCGGCTACGGCTTTAATCCATTCCGTCGTTTCGCGCTTTTTGAGGACGGGCATTTCAACGCCGTCTGTCTGATAACTAACCATTTTATTTAGATTTTATGATGTACGATTTACGATTGAAATTACATGTTCCTACGATTGGAAATACATTCCCGCAATTAAGACAATGCCTTAAAAGAAGAACATATAACTGATAATGATTGCTGCGATGATACCGGAGAAATCGGCAATCAGCCCGCATGTCACGGCATTCCGTGTTTTGGTGATGCCCACGCTGCCGAAATATACGGCAAGGATATAGAACGTGGTGTCCGAGGCACCGCGTGCCACGCAACTCATACGGCCTACAAAAGAATCTGCCCCATACTGTTTCATGGTATCAATCATCAGCCCGTTGGCACCGCTGCCGCTCAATGACTTCATCAAGGCGGTAGGCAAGGCACCTACAAAACTGGTATCTACGCCGAACAATCCTACTACATAGCCGATGCCGTTTATCAATATATCCATAGCGCCGGAAGTACGAAAAACGGCGATTCCTACGAGGAAAGCGACCAGATAGGGGATGATACGTACGGCAGTGGTGAACCCTTCTTTGGCACCCTCGATAAAAGCGTCATACACATTGGTTTTCTTCCACAGTCCCCAAAGGATGAACAATAATATGATGGAGAACAGCAGAATATTGGCGATCAGTGTGGAATAGATTCCCATTTCGTCACGGCCGACGCATGTAAACAAGTAGATGAGCGCGGCAAAGAAAAGGCTGACGCAGCCTATCAGAATGAGAACAGGCTTGTTCAGCAGGTTGATGCGCTGTGCTATGCTCACTGCGATCACTCCGACAACCGTCGAGATGGCTGTTGTTATCAGTGTAGGGATAAATATGTCCGTAGGTTGGGCAGCCCCCATCTGCGAACGGTACATCATAATGCTGACAGGGATAAGTATCAGTCCCGAGGTGTTGAGTACAAGGAACATCACCATCGGGTTGGTGGCTGTGTCTTTTTTAGGATTCAGTTCCTGGAGTTCCTTCATGGCTTTCAGTCCCATCGGGGTAGCCGCATTGTCCAGCCCCAGCATATTGGCCGATAAATTCATGAAGATGGAGCCCATGGCGGGGTGTCCTTTCGGAATTTCGGGAAAGAGGCGGCAGAAGACCGGGCTCAGCCAGCGGGAAAGTGCGTTGATCATGCCGCTGTTCTCGCCGATTTTCATTATTCCCAACCAGAGGGCAAGGATTCCCGTCAGTCCCAGTGATATTTCAAAGGCGGTTTTGGAGGAGTTGAAAGTGGAGTTGACAAGTTCCGTGAATATCTCTGTGTCCCCCATGAAGATGAGCTTGCAGAGCGCTACGATAAATGCGATGACGAAAAAGGCTACCCAGATGTAATTTAAAACCATGTATCGTTACTTTGTTTCTTGTTAGGTTAATAGTTGCGTTCGTTGGCAAGATTCCAGGCATTGAGAAAAGCCGCTTTGGTGATATCTACGACTTTCTCCCAGTTCAGCCGTCCGGCGTGGTCTGAGGGTTGATGGTAGTCGGGATGACCGTCTGTGTGATACCAGATGATGGGAATGTCACGCAAGGCAAAGGAAGCGTTGTCACTGCCGCCTACGGGGCGGTCCCAAGAGCGGTAGTCCGGTTGCAGCTGCAGACCGTAGCGCGCGATGTCCTGTTTCAGCCAGTCACCGAAGGCGGGATGGGAGGCGGTGTAGAAATATACCACGTGCCGGGGCTGTTCGGGCTTGTTGTCGCGGCCTATCATGTCGAAGTTGAGGTAACCTTTCACTTGGGCGATGAAGGGACAGTTCTGTACAAAATACTTTGAACCGAGCAGTCCCTTTTCCTCTCCGTCCCAGAAGGCGAAAATGACATTTCTCAACGGCTTTTGTCCGGCAGCCGCGAAAGCGCGTGCTATCTGCAATACGGCGGAGACACCGGAGGCGTTGTCATCCGCACCATTGTATATACGGTCGTTTGCCAGTGTCTCGTCCATGCCTAAATGGTCGAAGTGCGCACCCACTATGACATATTCGTCGGTACGTTCACCGGGAATGAATGCCAGTACGTTGTCCATCTGCAAGGAACGGTATGTGCCTTGTTTGAGGGAGGCGACGGAGTCGGGGTGTACATACCACCGTCCACGTTGCTGCCTTTCCTTGCTGCATGCTTCGAAAGGCTGGTAGTAGCTGTCTTTGTTCAAAGGGGCTATGCCGGCTTCTTTCAGGCAGGACACCAGGTAGCGGGCGGCCACTCTTGAACCGTGCATGCCTGCTTCGCGTCCTTGCAGTTCGTCGTCGGCCAAAAAACCGATGATGGCCTCTGCCGAGGTACGGTTGATACTTTGTAGTCCCTTTTCACGTGGGGTCTGTGCATGTAGGGAGCATGCAACAAGTAGGGAGCAGATTGTCCCTAAGAAAGCTTTATACATATCGTTCGGTTTTGACAATTGGACGTAACGTTTGCAAAATTAAAGATAACTTTCCATAGTTCCGACAGATTTGTCGTATTTTTGTCCGTTGGCGAAAGAATTCAAATGCGTGTAAATCAAAAGGATGATGAGAAAACAAGAGAACAGGATGAAAGAAGTGGTGCAAAACATGCCGATTTCAACGGAAGAAATGGCTGTTGCCGCTGCCGGGATTCAGGAAGAACTGGAAGCGTACATTGACCCGGTGAAGAAAGAATATCTTCCCCGTTTCTTCAAAACCGGGAAGGGACAATATGGAGAAGGTGATAAATTTCTGGGAGTGGTGGTTCCGAATACCCGTCTGGTGGCAAAGCGGCATAAGGATGCACCTTTCGGGGTGATGGCGGCATTGCTGCGGAGTGAATGGCACGAGTGCCGTCTCTGCGCGTTGCTGATGTTGGTGGAGCGGTTCAGGAAGAGCGATGAAAAGAGCCGTAAAGACATTTATGATTTCTATCTGTCGCAGACTGCCCGGATCAATAATTGGGATTTGGTGGACTTGTCCGCTCCCGGCATTGTCGGCGAATACTTGAAAGACAAGCCCCGTGAAGACCTCTACCGCCTGGCAGGCAGCCCGTTACTCTGGGAGCAGCGCATTGCGGTGGTTTCTACTTATACACTGATAAAAAACAACGATTTCATCGATATCCTCCGGCTTTCGGAAGGGTTCGTCGCACAAGATGCATGTACCTCTGTCCATGCTCCGGAGGTGCCCCGTAACGCACCTCCTCTCCACGACCTGATGCAGAAGGCCGTAGGCTGGATGCTCCGCGAACTGGGCAAGCGCGACAAGGATCTGCTGGTGCAGTTCCTTGAAAAGTATTGCACGGTGATGCCCCGTACGATGCTTCGTTATGCCATAGAGAAATTTCCGGATGAAGAGAGGAAGGGATTCATGAAGCGATAGGAAGCGGCTGGCTGTAACCGTCGGGCTGCAAGCCGGATAGTTCGCCTGTGTCTTGCCACCGCTTTGGCAAGGTCTTGCCTGTTCGTTGGCAAAGTTTTGCCAAAGCGGTGGCAAAAGTTTGCCAAGCGTATGTCAATATGCTGGCAAAATAAGTGGTTGAAATTTAGTATATTACCATAAGTAGTCCTCTTCGTAGCCGTCAAATTCTTGAGAGGTGGTTGCGTTATGCCGTTTGATGATGTTCAGCACGGCCTGTTGCTCGTCGGGAGTGAGCAGGCGTTCGCCTTTGCGGCTGCGGTAGTACGTCCGCTGCCCGAAGTAGGCTATCAGGCTGACAATGATGCTTCTGCGCTGATTGTAGGGCAGATTGTCCAGTATATTCATGAATCCTTTGGCATAGCGCACTTTCCGGCTGGAACGGAAAAAGGGGCAGTCACCCTTTATGGTGGCAAGCCGTTTGGGACTGATAATGCTCCAGCAGTCCTTTTCGGCGGGCATGCTCTCCACGGACAATTGGCGGAGGCAGCCGTCGGCTTGGGGGCATCGTTCGTTGAGGCATAAGGGGTAGTCGAAGGGTATCTGGTTGAAATCTATTTCTTCTTTCATGATGTGTCGTTTTTTATGTGTATTATTATTAAGATGTAAAGGTATGCTTTCTTTTCTATATTATTACCTCTGATGTCGCATATCTCAAAATAAATTCGTTATTTTGCAGGAAAGTGTGGCATCTTGCGGAAAAGACAGATGAAACAGAAATAAAAAAGTTGTTTTGCGGGAAATAGATGGAACAGGAAGATTTTGATATACGTAATCAGCAGTTTTCGTCCGGCAAGGAGAAGGATTTTGAGAATGCTCTCCGTCCGTTGAATTTTGAGGATTTCAGCGGGCAGGACAAGGTTGTTGACAATTTGCGCATTTTTGTGAAGGCCGCCCGTCTGAGGGAGGAAGCGTTGGATCATGTATTGCTTCACGGTCCTCCGGGACTGGGGAAGACGACGCTTTCCAACATTATTGCCAACGAACTGGGAGTAGGTTTCAAGATAACCTCCGGCCCGGTACTTGATAAGCCGGGCGACCTTGCCGGCATACTTACCAGCCTGGAACCGAACGATGTCCTGTTCATTGACGAGATTCACCGTCTGTCTCCGGTGGTGGAAGAATATCTGTACTCTGCCATGGAGGATTACCGCATCGATATCATGATAGACAAAGGTCCGTCGGCACGAAGCATACAGATTGACTTGAACCCCTTCACATTGGTGGGCGCCACTACCCGTAGCGGCCTGCTTACAGCCCCGTTGCGCGCCCGTTTCGGCATCAACCTGCATCTGGAGTATTATGACGATGATGTGCTGAGTGGCATTATCCGCCGTTCGGCAAGCATCCTTGATGTGCCTTGCTCTGCCCGTGCGGCGGCAGAGATTGCGGGACGCAGCCGTGGTACGCCGCGTATTGCCAATGCGTTGCTGCGCCGTGTGCGCGACTTTGCCCAGGTGAAAGGTTCGGGGAGCATCGACACGGAAATCGCGCAGTTTGCCCTTGAAGCTCTGAATATAGACAAGTACGGTCTGGACGAGATAGACAATAAGATACTCTGTACCATCATCGACAAGTTCAAAGGTGGTCCGGTGGGATTGACTACCATTGCCACAGCTTTGGGCGAAGATGCAGGTACGATAGAGGAAGTCTATGAACCGTTCCTGATAAAAGAAGGTTTCCTGAAACGCACTCCCCGTGGACGTGAAGTGACGGAACTGGCTTATAAGCATCTGGGAAAAAGTTTGTATAGCAGCCAGCGCACGCTGTTTGGTGACGAATAAAAGACTCGAGGAATGAGTAACTTGAAATCATTGGCAAAAGAAACGGCCATCTACGGGCTGAGCAGTATCGTGGGGAGATTCCTCAACTACCTGCTGGTACCGGTATATACCATCGCCTTGTCCGCACAGTCGGGAGGTTATGGAGTTGTGACAAACATTTATGCATGGGTAGCTCTGCTGCTTGTGCTGTTGACGTGCGGCATGGAGACGGGGTTCTTCCGTTTTGCCAATAAGGGAGAGGACGATCCGATGCGGGTCTATTCCACCACGCTTCTCAGCATCAGTATCGGTGCATTCACATTCCTTGCCTTGGGATTGTTGTTCCTCCAGCCTGTAGCCGACTGGCTGGAGTATGGCGAACATCCCTGGTACGTAGGCATGATGATGATTGTGGTGGCGATGGACGCCATTCAGAGCATTCCCTTCGCTTACCTGCGCTACAAGAAACGGCCTGTCAAGTTTGCGGCACTCAAACTGCTGTTCATCTTTCTGAACATTACCTTGAATTTGATTTATTATGTCTGGATGAAAGGAGACGATGTGGCATACGCTTTCCTTTTCAACCTGGTATGTACTTCCACCATTATGCTTTGCATGATACCGGAACTGCGTGGCTTTGCTTACGTACTGGACCGGAAGCTGCTGAAGCGGATGCTTGCCTACAGCCTGCCGTTGCTGGTACTGGGCCTTGCAGGCATTCTGAACCAGGTTGCGGACAAGATAATCTTCCCCTTTGTCTATCCCGACGAGGCTGAGGCTACCGTGCAGCTCGGCATTTACGGGGCTGCGAGTAAGATTGCCATGGTGATGGCGATGCTTACGCAGGCTTTCCGTTATGCCTACGAGCCTTTTGTCTTCGGCAAGAGCCGCGACAAGGACAACAGGCAGGTATATGCACAGGCCATGAAGTTCTTTATCATTTTTACATTGCTGGCTTTCCTGGCGGTCATGTTCTACATGGATATCCTGCGGTATATCATCGGCAGGGACTATTGGCCGGGCTTGCGCGTTGTACCTATTGTGATGGCGGCTGAAATCTTTATGGGCATTTACTTCAACCTTTCTTTCTGGTATAAGCTGATAGACGAAACCCGTTGGGGAGCCTATTTCTCCTTGATAGGCTGTACGATATTGGTGGTGATGAATGTGCTTCTCATCCCTAAGTATAGCTATATGGCATGCGCCTGGGCAGGTTTCTGCGGGTATGGCGTTGCTATGTTGCTGTCTTATTTCGTAGGGCAGAAGAAGTATCCCATCCAGTATGACTTGAAGTCCATCGGCGCATACGTGCTGTTGGCGGCAGCGCTCTATGTAGCTGCGGAATATGTGCCCATAGACAATGTCTGCCTTCGAATGGTGTACCGCACCGTCTTGTTGCTGGTCTTTGTGGCTTATATTGTGAAGTGCGATTTGCCGCTTGGAAATATTCCTATAGTAGGCAGATTGTTTAGGAAGTAAAGAAAAATAAAACAGGAGAGTCCTCTTTTGAATAAATATTATAAGCACTATTATCGTAAATACGTATGAGTAAATGTTTAAAAATATCTCAATGGCTTAAGAGTGGAGAGTATCAAATAGAAATAGATGCTCTTCTAACTAATATTATTCGTAAGTCAGAATTGGCAGAAAGTGAGGCTGAGACTTCCGCTATTTTTGAAAATGAAATCTATTACTTCATGCGTAGCAAATTTGCGGTAGATTTACACTTTCAAAAAGAGACTCCCGTTGAAGGTGTTGTACATACCTTTGGTAACTCGTTACAACGGACGAGCGGTAAAGGGAGGATGGATGCTGTTGTAAACAATCTTGTTATAGAATACAAACATTACAGTAAGCTGTTTAAGAGTAAAGACAAAGACAGGAAGAAGGCTTTTAAACAAGTCAGTGATTATCTGTATGCTCTTTATGACTTGAAAAAAGAGAAATATGATGCTATTTTGACCGATGGATTATCTGTCTCTTATTTTTCTTTTGTAGGTGATACTGTACAGCATACTGCTTTGCGGACAATTACAACAGAGGATATAGATACCATTGTTAAAGCAATACTGAATAATAAGTCTAAAAAGTTCGAACCTAAAAACATTGTTCGCGATTTCTCCATCTCTTCCTTGTCATCTTCTGTAACAAGGGATATTGCAAATATTCTTTTCGCGGAACTTGAAGGAAAAATCACAGAACGCTCTATCATGCTTTATGAGGAATGGAAGAATCTGATGCATCTGTCTGTGGATGATAATGGTAAAAGTGGAGACATCGATAAAAGAAGAGCTGACTTGTCTGCTGTATTTTCTTCTACAATCAATGATGTTGATAGGGAATATAAAGCGATATATGCTTTACAAACCACTTATGCTATCATTGTGAAACTGATAGCTTGTAAGGTGCTGGACCGGTTGAATTATAATGCAGAAGCAGATGTCTATCACGATTTACTTTCACTTGATTCCGGTAAGATGCGGAGTTTTTTCCAGAGAATGGAAGACGGGTATTCTTATTCTAATATGGGCGTTCGCAACTTTTTGGAGGGAGATTTCTTTTCTTGGTATGCTGATGAAGCTCAGTGGGGAGACAAGCTTTATGATGCGCTGTTGAAGTTGATGGTAAATATAGACTATTATTCCTCATTCTCTCTAAATGTCCGATATGCACCTATAGATGTGTTCAAGGATTTATATATGAGTATTATTCCACAGTCCATCCGCCATTCTATGGGGGAATATTTCACACCGGAATGGCTGGCAGACAGTGTTGTGGAGAAAGCAATCGGGTATGTGGGTAATTCCCGCTGGAAAGCCATTGACCCTTGTTGTGGCTCAGGTATTTTCATCATAACTTTGATAAAAAAACTGGTGGGAGATATCTCTTTAGGAGAACTTACCCGGAAGAATAAGGAACTTTTGCTTGAAGAAATCATAAATAGGGTATATGGCATTGACATAAATCCGCTTTCGGTCTTGTCTGCCAGGATAAGCTATTATCTGGCTATTCACCAATTGGGCGATGTGAAGGATGTGGAGATACCTGTCTATTTGGGTGATTCCGCCATTACTCCGGTTATGCTGCAGATTGATGGGATAGCGTGTTACTCTTATTCAGTGAATAACTTGAAATGTGGTAGTTTTGATGTGGTACTTCCCAAACGTTTTGTAGAAGAACCAAAATTCGGGGAGGTTATGAATAGGCTTCAGGCGTTGGTGAAGGCTGAAAGTACATCAGTGTTGACTCACGTGCTTCTTAACGAATTCACCGAGGAAGAACGCAAATCCAAGAAAATAGTATCGTATATAGAGGCTTTGTCCGAAAGTCTGGTCTATTTGCATAAGAACAAGTGGGATGGTATTTGGATCAGGATTGTGACAAATTTCATGTCCATTGCAAGGTTAACCTCGTTTGATATGATTGTGGGTAATCCACCTTGGGTGAAATGGGAGCATTTGCCTGCTGCATACACACGAAAAATAAAAGAATTTTGTGATATAAGACATATCTTTTGTAATGATGGCGGCTTGTTTGGTGGGGCACAACTGAACATTTGTGCTCTTATTGCCAATGTGTCAGCTGCAAATTGGTTAAATCAGAACGGCGTTCTTGCTTTGCTTATGCCCGATAGTATAATGTCCCAGAATTCTTATGAAGAGTTTCGGAATTTCTATGTGGATTATGCGCGGAAGAGACGTTTGTGGTTACGCTCATTGGATAGATGGATGTCTCCTTTGCGTCCATTTAAGGTTGGAAAGAAATCGGTAATGCAAGATTTCAATACTTATTATTATACTGCCAAAGAGATGGATTATTTGGAAGGTGTACCCATACGGATGATTGGCAAGGGGGTGAAATATAGTGATGTGGGTATTTCCGGATGCAGTAACTTTGCGGATGCTTCCCGTTTCTTGACTATTGAGAACGGAATGGCAAAGCAACTTTCTTGCCAATCTACGGCTTTCACATACATTTCCGATAAATTCGATTTTAGTGAAATCATAGGTGAAACTTCTTACCAGTATAGAACGGGGGTAGAGTCTACTCCTTTTGAGGTGTTCAAACTGATCGGTGAAGGGGAGTCGGATAAGGAAGGGCACTATCGTTTCAAGAACAAGACTTTGAAAACCTCTAAATACAAAGTAGATGATATGCCTAAAGACGGGTGGGATCTTCCGGTGGAATATATATACCCTATGGTGGAAGGTCCTGCTATCCGTCCGTTTCAATATACTTGTGGGAATAATTTCCATATCGTACCTTATGATAGTGGGGATTAAAAAAAGCCGGTTTCCATGGAGAAGCTGTTGGAACGAAATGCTGCGCTTGCCCTCTATTTTGCTAATCATAAACATATTCTGGATATGCAGTCCGAAAAGAGCAAAGTGATGCACTGTGGGGATGAGTTTTATGCCTTGTCTAAGATAGGTCCTTATACTTTTGCGCCTTATATGGTGGCTGCGCGTGACAATTCCAAGTTTTGTGCCAGTGTGATTAGCCCTACGCAGACTCCTTGGGGAGAATGGAAACATTCCATTTGCGTGAAGCATACTATTATAATTAGCCAAGACATTAGCGGTAATAACATTACGGAAGATGAAGCTCATTATGTCAATGGTATTTTAAATAGTAGCATTGTGCGTGAATATATTCATAGTACGTTCAAAACGAATGGATTCAGTTTGAATAAAGCTCATCTGTGCATCCCGAAATATGAAATGGGCAATGTCAGATGTATGAGGATATCTCAGCTTTCTAAAGAGGCAACCGGAAACGAAGCTAAGAGGGAAGATATAATAGCATTGCTTACGAAAGAATATGTACGACTCTGCAGAGAAACCAAAAAGAGTAGAATCATTTAAAGATACATCACTATGGATATTGAAAATTCCTCTCGAAACTTTTCCGCCGTCAAGACCTTCTTGAAAGAGTATCTTGATTTGCGTAAGGATAAAGACAACGAGCTTGAGACAGTGGACTCCATCAAGAAGGGAGTCGAATTCAAAGGGGCCAACCTGTGGATTTTGATATTTGCCATATTCATGGCCTCGTTGGGTTTGAATGTCAATTCAACGGCCGTGATTATCGGCGCCATGCTTATTTCTCCTCTGATGGGGCCTATCATGGGAGTGGGGCTGTCAGTGGGGCTGAATGACTTCGAACTGATGAAGCGCTCACTGAAAAGCTTTCTGATAACGACTCTTTTCAGTGTGACTACAGCTACCGTATTCTTTCTCGTGAGTCCCGTTGCCGAAGGACAGTCGGAATTGCTGGCACGTACGTCCCCCACAATCTACGATGTATTTATCGCTTTGATGGGTGGTTTGGCGGGAGTAACGGCACTCTCCACAAAGGAGAAAGGCAATGTGATTCCCGGCGTTGCCATTGCTACGGCTCTGATGCCGCCTCTGTGCACGGCGGGCTATGGCCTGGCTACGGGTAATCTGATCTATTTCCTCGGTGCATTCTACCTCTATTTCATCAATTCGGTGTTTATCAGCCTGGCTACCTTTGTGGGAGTGCGTGTGATGCATTTCCAGCGCAAGGAGTTTGTCGATAAGAACCGGGAGAAGAAAGTGCGTAAATACATTGTTCTGATAGCGGTTATCACCATGTGTCCTGCCGTGTATCTCACTGTCGGTATCATTCAGGATACTTTTTTTGAAAGCGCCGCCAACCGTTTTGTCAACGAGCAACTTTCTTTTGAAAATACGCAGGTGCTCGACAAGAAGATACAGCATGAAGGCAATCACCACGAGATACGCGTGGTATTGATAGGGCAGGAGGTCCCCGAGGCTTCTATTGCCATTGCACGCAGCAAAATGAAAGATTATAAACTGGACAACACCAAACTGATAGTCCTTCAGGGAATGAACAATGAAGCGGTAGATATATCTTCTATCCGTGCCATGGTGATGGAGGATTTCTACAAGAACAGTGAACAACGCCTGGTAGAGCAGAAACAGAAGATATCGGATCTGGAAAGCAGTCTGGAAAGGTATAAATCTTTCGATGAATTGGGCAAAACCATCATACCGGAACTGAAAGTGCTTTACCCTTCGGTGAAGACGGTCTCCATTTCCCATGCCATTGAATTGACTGTCGATTCGGTACGGGTAGATACCGTGACCCTTGCCGTGCTGAAATTTGGCAAGCATCCGGATGTGCACGAGAAACAAAAAATTACTGAATGGCTCAAGGCACGTACAGGTGCCAAGAAATTGAGGCTGATTACTGAATAATATAAAGAACGGACCGGAATGAGACTGAGACTTACGCTAATAGCGGCCTGCTGCCTTTTTACACTGGCAGGACGGGCAGATGAAGGGATGTGGATGTTGGGCAACCTGAATAAACAGACCCGGGAGACAATGAAAGAAATGGGTTTGCAGATGCCTGCAAGCAAGTTGTATAGTTCCAAACGCCCTTCTCTGAAAGATGCCGTGGTCAGCTTCGGCGGCTTTTGTTCCGGAGTCGTGGTGTCGGAGGACGGATTGGTGTTTACGAATCATCATTGCGGGTTCAGCAGCATACAGCAGCATTCCACCGTAGAGCATGATTATCTGAAGGACGGCTTTGTGGCGCACAGCAGGAGTGAGGAGTTGCCGAATCCGGAACTTTATGTACGCTTCCTGTTGCGTCAGGAAGATGTGACCAAACGGGTACTGGATATCGTGAAACCCGGTATGGATGAGACAGAACGTTCCAATGCGATAGATTCGGTGATGCTGGTTATCGGTGAAGAGGTTTCCCATAAGGATTCCACGCTGACAGGCATCGTAGATGCGTATTATGGCGGCAATGAATTCTGGCTTTCTGTCTATCGCGATTACAATGATGTCCGTCTGGTGTTTGCCCCGCCTTCCTCGGTGGGCAAGTTCGGTTGGGACACGGATAACTGGGAATGGCCGCGCCATACGGGGGATTTCAGCGTTTTCCGTATTTATGCCGACAGGCATAACCGTCCTGCCGATTACTCTCCTGACAATGTGCCCTATCATCCCGAATATGTGGCGCCGGTTTCACTCGATGGTTATCATGAAGGCTCTTTCTGCATGACCTTGGGATATCCCGGCAGTACGGAACGTTATCTGTCTTCTTTTGGCATTGAGGAAATGATGAATAATTCCAACCAGGCACAAATCGATATACGTGGCGTGAAGCAGGCCATTTGGAAACGTGAAATGGACAGCCGGGACAGCATTCGCATCAAATATGCTTCCAAATACGATGAAAGCTCCAATTATTGGAAGAACAGCATCGGTGTGAACCGTGCCGTCCGCAAGCTTCATGTACTGGACAAGAAACGCGCCATGGAGCAGGAACTCCGCCGCTGGATTCAGCAGACACCCGGAGAGCGTGAGCGGCTTCTGCATCTTTTCTCCGATCTGGAACTGAACTACAAGAACCGCCGTGAGGAAAATCATGCGCAGGCCTACTTTGTCGAGTCATTTCTGAATGGTCCTGAACTGATACAACTGTCATTGTCCATTCTGAATTTCGATTTCGAAGGGGAGGAAAAGACGGTTATCGCCAATTTGAAAGCCATCATTGAGAAATATGCCAACCTCGACCTGGACATTGACAAGGAGGTTTTCACCGCCTTGCTGAAAGAGTATCGCTCACGGGTAGAGGCCCAATATCTTCCGGAGCTTTATCAGACCATCGATACGTTGTACGACGGCAATGAACGTTCGTATGTGGATAGCCTTTATGCCCGTTCGGAACTGACTACTCCCCGTGGACTGAAGCGCTTCCTGGAGCAGGACAGTACGTATCATATCTACGATGACCCTGCCATTACTTTGGGCATTGACTTGATAACCAAGTTGTTTGAAATGAATATTCGGATGCAGCAGGCATCCGGTGAGATTATCCGTAACGAACGTCTGCTGAATGCTGCTGTACGGCGGATGTATGCTTCCCGTAATTTCTATCCGGATGCCAATTCTACCATGCGTCTCAGTTTTGGTACGGTATGCGGATACACTCCGTTTGACGGGGCGGAATATGATTACTATACAACTACCAAAGGTATTCTGGAAAAAGTGAAAACCCATGCCGGTGATGTGGATTTTGAGGTACAGCCGGAACTGCTGTCTCTTCTTTCGTCCGGTGATTTCGGAAAATATGCCGGTGAAAAGGGGGAGATGAACGTTTGTTTCATCTCAAACAATGATATTACCGGCGGGAATTCCGGCAGTGCCATGTTCAATGACAAAGGAGAACTTTTAGGACTGGCTTTCGACGGCAATTGGGAGGCCATGAGCAGTGACATTCTCTATGAACCGAAGATGCAGCGCACCATCGGGGTGGATGTGCGCTACATGTTGTTCATGATTGAGAAGTATGGAAAAGCGGGGAATCTGATTGAGGAATTGAAGATGAAGACTGCGCCAAGATGAGCTTCCAGGCACGGATTACACGGATTTTATTAGTTGATCCGTGCCCCGGATGCGGTCATCGAATGCCGACAGTGCCGCTTTTGCCCCTTCACCCATGGCAATGACAATCTGTTTATAGGGAACATTTGAAACGTCTCCTGCGGCATATACTCCCGGAAGTGCGGTACGGCAGAAGGCATCTATCTTGATTTCACCTATCGGTGTCACGTCCAATACATTGCGGAAAGGAGCGCTGTTGGCTGCCAGGCCAATCTGTACAAAAATACCGTCCAGAGGATAATCGCGTTCCTCACCGGTGAGGCGGTTCATGACGCGGATAGACGTTACTTTTTCCCCGTTTCCATCGACTTTTATGGTCTGTGACGAGGTGAAGATTTCTACATTCGGCAGGCTTCTTGCCTTCTCTTGCAGCACTTGGTCGGCTTTCAGCGTATCGGCAAACTCAAACACAGTCACCTTCTTGCAGATGCCTGCCAAGTCGATGGCAGCTTCAATCCCCGAGTTGCCTCCACCGATGACCGCCACATGCTTGCCTTGATAGAACGGTCCGTCGCAATGCGGGCAAAAGGCTACACCACGCCCTATGTATTCCGCTTCGCCCTCTACGTTCAGTTTGCGCCAACTGGCGCCTGTGGCAATGATTACCGAGGGAGCTGTAAATGTTTCTCCGCCGGCGGTGAAGATTTTCTTTTCTTTGCCTTGAAGCTCTGCTTTCTCTATCTTGCGGTTTTCAAAGATTTCTACCGGATAGTGCCCTATATGGTTTCTGAGTGCACCGGCAAGTTGTGAACCTGTTGTTTGCGGTATGGAAATAAGGTTTTCGATACCCACGGTTTCCTTTACCTGCCCACCTATCTTTTCGGCGATGATGCCCACGCGCAGCCCTTTGCGGGCAGAATAAATGGCTGCTGAAGCTCCTGCCGGACCTCCGCCAAGAACCAAAGTGTCAAATTCCCTTTGAACGGGTTCGGCATCTTCCTGCGGCAGGCTGCCGAAGGTCTCTTCCAGCTTCTGTAGAAGTTCTCCCAAAGAGCCGCGCCCTACGTGAAATTGTTTTCCGTTGGCATAAACGGACGGTACGGCTTGTATTTTGAGGGTGTCTGCTTCTTCCTGGAAGATGGCTCCGTCTATGGTGTCATGTGTGATTTGGGGATTCAGCAATGCCATGATATTGAGTGCCTGCACTATGTCCGGACAGTTGGTACAAGTCAGCGATACATAGGTTTGCAGGTGTATGGGCCCTTTTAATGCCTTGATACGGCGGCTGATGGCTTCATCCGGTAGATTTTTGCCCTTTCCATCGGCATTCAGCACGGCAAGGAGCAGGGAAGTGAACTCGTGGCCGCCTGGAATCGCCCGGAATTTAATTCCGGTTTCCTTGTTTTCTTTCAGGAGGGTAAACTCCAGTTCGGGTTCACCGGTTTCTGTCAATTGGCAGGACAGTTGCCCGGAACAACTTGCCACATCATTCAGGAATCCGATAAGTTCTTGAGCTTGCTCCTGCTTGGGATTGTAGGTAATGTGGAAGGTATAGCGGGCTTCCAAATGCTGGAATACGCTCCGCACCTGGTCTAATATATTGGTTTCTAACATGTGGATGGGTTTTAGATAAGTTTCTTGTATGAAAAACTCCCGTCCCCACGAATGGAAACGGGAGTTCCCTGCTGTGGGGATTAGATTTTGCCTACGAGATCAATACTCGGCTTCAGGGTTGCGCTGCCTTTCTTCCATTTGGCGGGGCAAACCTCACCGTCGTGTGTAGCTACGAATTGTGCAGCCTCTACCTTGCGCAACAGTTCGTCTGCGTTACGTCCGATGTTGTTGTCCTGGATTTCGGCAATCTTGATTTTACCTTCGGGATTTACGAGGAATGTGCCGCGATAGGCCATGCCTTCGTCTTCAATCATCACGCCGAACGCACGGCTCAATACACCTGTCGGGTCCGCCAGCATCGGGTATTTGATCTTACGGATGCTTTCGGAAGCATCATGCCATGCCTTGTGTACGAAATGTGAGTCTGTACTTACAGAATATACTTCTACACCCATTGCCTGGAACTGGTCATATTTCTCGGCGATGTCCACCAATTCGGTAGGACATACAAAGGTAAAGTCTGCCGGATAAAAGAAGAAGATGGCCCATTTGCCTTTTACATCTTCGTTGGATACTGTCTTGAAACTTCCGTTCTGGAAAGCCTGAACTTTGAATTCAGGGAGTTGAGAGTTGATAATTGGCTCCATAATTTTACTTTTTAATAGGTTTAGCTTTTTGTTATTTCTTGCTTTCTCTGCTTGCAAAAATATAGCATTTTTTCCCGGTAGAACAAGAAATCCTATTGAAAAGTTTTATGAGCTGATAGACGAAATCTATACAAGTACCTGTGTTGGCTTCACAGCCAGCATTTCCCGGGGTATTGCGGCTTGTATCTCCTGTGTCAATGCCTGCAGCAGAGTGAAGCGGACAAAGTTCCGGTTCGTCAGCATGACAATCTGCCGGGTAGGGCAAGGTATGGCAAAAGGGCGTACCAGTTCTTTCTGTGTTTCATTGAGCTGCAAAATGGCCAGTTCCGGGATAAAAGTCACTCCTTTGCCGCTCTCTACCATGCGCATGAAAGTTTCCATGCTGCCCAGATGATAGGCGAGCTGGCTTGCGCGTGCGGTCTTCAATTGACAGAAGCGCACCAGTTGGTCGCGGAAGCAATGCCCTTCATCCAATAGCCAAAGCTGTTCATTGGTTAAATCGGAGGTACGGATGACTGTATTTCCTGAAAGGGCATCTTCGCGGGAGACATAGGCGAAGAATTGTTCATAGAACAGGGAGGTTTGAAGGAACTCTTCCATACCTGCAAGGCTTGCCACGATACCTGCGTCTATTTCTCCGTCCTGCAGGGATTTCTTGATATCATTTGTCTTCATCTCGATTACCCTGATATCCAGTTGCGGATATTTTTTCATTAATTGCGGGAAAAACCGTGGCAGGAGATACGGGGCAATGGTGGGGAGTATTCCTAATGTGAATGAGCCGGTGAGCGAATGTTTCTCTTCCTCTATAATGTTTTTTATACGATTGGCCTGAACCAATACATTTTGGGCTTGTTCTATGATGCGGATACCGATAGGGGTGGGGCAGACGGGTTGTTGGCTGCGGTCAAAAATCTTGGTGTCCAGCTCTTCTTCCAGTTTCTGTATCATGGCGCTCAAGGTGGGCTGAGTCACGCGGCAATATTCTGCGGCTTTGGCGAAATGGCGGAACCGGTTGACTGCAAGGATGTATTCCAATTGTTGTAAAGTCATGGTAAACAGGAATTTTGGTTGTTATATATAGAATGAGTCTATGCAAAGATAGAAATTATCTGTTTGACAAGCATTTGTTTCCCCCTTATCTTTGCAACAAAACAAAAATAGTATAAACCCTTTAAATAACAAAATCATGAAGACTTTAGATTACTTACACTTGAACGATGCAAAGGTTGCTAACGTAATATCAGCCTTGAACCAGTTACTGGCAGATTTCCAGGTACATTATACAAACCTCCGCGGTTTCCATTGGGACATCAAGGGACACGGTTTCTTTGTGTTGCACGGCAAATTTGAAGACATGTATAACGATGCCGCCGAAAAGGTGGATGAGATAGCAGAACGTCTTTTGATGTTGGGCGGTACACCGGAGAATAAATTCAGTGAATACCTGAAAGTGGCCAAGGTGAAGGAGATTTCCGGCATTTCTTGCGGCAGCGAGGCTGTTGACCATATTCTGGATACTTACAAGTACCTCATCGGTGCAGAGAGAAAATTGATTGACCTGGCCAACGAGGCTCATGACGACGCGACTGCCGACCTGATGACCGGTTATCTGAAAGAACAGGAAAAGATGGTATGGATGCTGGTTGCTTTCAGCACAAAAGCTTGTGAAAAATAAGTAAGTGGAGAATTGACAGAGTAAGGGGTGGTAAAGTGATGCTTTATCACCCTCTTTTTTGTTGGTTCACTACTTTATTTTAACTAGTTTCGGGACTTAACCCATAGTTAAGCGTTTGTTTAACCCCTTTCTTTTTATATTAGCAGTCAAATAATGTTTAACCACGCTTATTAATAACAAAAGAGTGATATTTATGAAAAGATTGATTTGCTGCTTTTATCTTTGTCTGTTACTTGTCTCGTGCAGACAAGATGTACAACCGTCATTGGTTACCTTGGTGAATCCCCTGATGGGTACGTCATCTACTTATGAGTTTTCTCATGGCAATACTTATCCGGCTGTTGCCGTTCCTTGGGGAATGAATTTTTGGGCTCCGCAGACTGGAGAGAATGGGAGCGGATGGATGTATATGTATACGGACAGTCTGATAAGAGGATTCCGGCAAACCCACCAGCCTAGTCCTTGGATAAACGATTATGGGACTTTCTCGATTATGCCTCTGCTTGGAGAGGTCGTTATGGATCATAGGAATCGCGGTGTATCTTTTGATCACGCCAATGAAGAAGCTGCTCCGAACCACTACCGGGTAAAGTTTAACAATGGGGTTACTACGGCCTTGTCCGCCACTTCACGTGGTGCGGTATTGGAAGTAACCTATCCTTCGGAAGAAGGACAATATGTAGTGGTTGATGCTTATCAGCACGGTGGAAGTATAACGTTGGACAAGGAGAAAAATTGCATTTATGGTATTACCCGTTATAATAACGGTGGGGTGCCTGATAATTTCGGCAATCATTTTATTGTAGAATTTGATAAACCTGTCATAGAATCCGGTTCCGACGAGAATGCTTGTGCTTATGTCAAGTTTAATTTGAAACCGGGTGAAAAGCTGACTATACGTACAGCGTCTTCTTTTATCGGGCATGAACAGGCACGTTTGAATTTTATGCGTGAAGTGGCCGGACGGTCGTTGGAAACAGTGTCAAAAGAAGCTGAAAAAGTCTGGAACGAACAGATGGGACGTATCAAAGTAGAAGGAGGGACTATAGAACAGCAAAAAACATTCTATTCTTGCCTGTACCGCACCTTACTCTTCCCGCGTGAGTTGTACGAGTTTGATGAGAACGGGGAAGCCGTTTATTACAGTCCTTATGACGGACGCGTACATAAAGGATATATGTACACCGACAATGGCTTCTGGGATACTTTCCGTGCAGTACATCCCTTATTTACTTTGATATACCCGGAAGTGAGCGGGCGTATAATGCAATCTATATTGAATGCTTACGATGAAAGTGGTTTTATGCCCGAATGGGCAAGTCCGGGGCATCGTGGTTGTATGATAGGAAACAATTCCATCTCTTTGCTTACCGATGCCTGGATGAAAGGGATACGTACTTTTGATAAGGATAAAGCGCTGGAAGCCATGCTGCATCAGACGCAGGCACGGTCGGAAGAAATATCTTCGGTGGGGCGTGACGGCTATGCCGAATATGATAAGTTGGGATATGTTCCCTATCCCGAAGTGCATGAGGCGACTGCCAAAACGCTGGAGTATGCTTATGCCGACTGGTGTCTGGCACGTTTTGCCGAAGAGACCGGAAACCGGGAAGTAGCAACGGAATATTACAAGAAAGCCCAGAACTATCGTAATCTGTTCCATCCGGAGAAAGGCTTTATGTGGGCGAAGTCGGCTGACGGCAAATGGCGCGACAACTTTGATGCAACGGAGTGGGGAGGTCCTTTTACTGAAGGATGTTCCTGGCATTGGACTTGGAGTGTGTTCCACGATCCGGAAGGACTGTCGGCTCTATTAGGTGGGCATGAGCCGATGGCTGCCCGTCTTGACTCTATGTTTGCGGCTCCCAATACCTTCAATTACGGTACGTACGGCTTTGTGATTCATGAGATAGCCGAGATGGTCGCCCTGAATATGGGGCAGTATGCCCACGGTAACCAGCCTGTGCAACATGCCATTTATCTGTATAATTATGTAGGTCAACCTTGGAAGGCCCAGTATCATAGCCGTAATGTCTTGAACAAACTCTATAATTCCGGTCCGGAAGGTTATTGCGGTGATGAAGACAACGGGCAGACGTCAGCTTGGTATGTATTTACGGCACTTGGTTTCTATCCCGTGTGTCCCGGTGCATCGGAGTATGTTCTGGGTAGTCCGTTATTTCCGAAAGCTACGCTTTCATTGCCCGGAGAGAAGACATTCACGATACATGCTGAAGGTGTATCAGATGCCAATTGCTATATTCGTTCGGCTGTGTTGAATGGGCAAGAATTTACTAATAACTATTTAAAACATAGTGAATTGACTGGAGGCGGTGAGTTCCGTCTGGTTATGGATAGTATTCCTAATAAAGAAAGAGGCGTTTATCAAAAAGAGTTCCCGTATTCTTATAGTAAATAAAGTTTCTGATGAAAACCTTGTCAAGAGCAGATTTCTATATTATTAACGGTTGAAGGGACCTTCATCTTGCCGTTGAGGCAGATAAGGTATTTTCGGAACAGACCATCAGTTTGCCCTGAACGCATCATGTGTTTCATGCAAACAGATGGTCTGTTTGTATGAAATGGATGGTCTGTTTGTATGAAACACATGATGTAAATGCCGTAAGTCCAATATTCAATTCTCGAACTTTGATGACAGGATATGGCATTTCCCTACTTCTGAGGCATGATATTCTGTTGCCGGGAGGGGAGTACGGAATCAGGGAAGTGGGGGGAATAATGCTTGAAATGGTATGAGATGAAGATATACGGATACAAATATACTACATTGAAAAAGCGAAGTCAAGTGTTTCGGCTTTTCTTATAAAGAATAGATTGACTTTTTTTCAAAGAATCTGATTATTTGATTCCCTCAATGCGGAAAGAATACGAATATACACTATCTTTCTTTATCTCATACTTCGGACGGGGTATAAAAATACAAAAAACGCCGGAATAAACGAATATTATTCCAGCGCTTCATAAATGGAGTGAATTCTGTTTTAAGTGTTTTCGGATATTTTTCCTCTATTTCTTTTTCGGTGTCCTTCTTGCCCAACCCTCTTCGCTGAAATCGGGTTCTGCATCTTTAGGGCCGTTATTGTTGCCTTGGAAGAATTGTCTCCAGTCATCTTTTTTGCCTCGGGCTTGGGTATATCCACGTTCTTCGCGGCTGGATTTACTCTTTTTCTTGTCGGCAGAGGCAGTTTCGGACTTTTTGTTGCGCTTGCTGTTGGCTTCGCCGGTCTTTTCATCTTTGTAACTGCGCTTCTTGCCGCCGAATTCCTTTCTACCGTAGTTGCCTCCTTCTTCTCTGCGGCTGCCTCTTGAGGTTTCCTTGCTTTCTTCTCCGGCAACCTCGACAGCTATCTTGCGTCCGTTCCAATTGGCACGGTTCAAGGATTTCATCACGTTCTGGGCTTCTTTTTCTTCCACCTCAAAGAAGGAAAATTTCGGCATCAGGTCGATACGTCCAAGTTCGACACGCCCGCGGGTATTTTTGTTCAGCAAGCCGATAAGTTCATTGGGGAAAAAGTTGTCCATCTTGCCCAAGTTGATGAAAAGGCGGGTATAGCCCGGCTGTGCCTGGCGGCCACCGTCTCTCCGTTCTCTCCGTACTCCATCTTTTCCGCTACGTTCGCTGCCGTTGGCTATCTCTATTTCTTCACGGTCACGGTAGTATTCCAGGAAACGGTTGAATTCATGGGAAACCATACGTTTGATAAGATCCTCTTTACTCAGCCAGTCCAGTTTACGATAGATGTCGGGCATGAAGTCACCGATTTCGTCTTCGTTGACTTTTACCTTTTCAAGTTCGTCTATCACCTTCAGCAATTGCTTTTCGCAGATTTGTTTGCCGGTAGGCATCTCTCCGGCAATGAATTTCTTGCCGATGATACGCTCTATTTCACGCAGTTTTCCTTTCTCGCGTAAGTTGATGATGGCAATGGAAGTTCCTGTCTTTCCGGCACGTCCGGTACGTCCGCTGCGGTGGGTATAACTTTCCGTATCGTCGGGCAAACCGTAATTAATGACATGAGTAAGGTCGTCCACGTCCAGTCCGCGTGCAGCGACGTCTGTGGCAACCAGCAGTTGCAGGTTGCGGATACGGAACTTCTGCATCACGGCGTCGCGTTGCGCCTGGCTTAACTCACCATGCAAGGAGTCGGCATTGTAACCTTCCTGCATCAGTTTGTCGGCAATTTCCTGTGTCTCCTTACGGGTACGGCAGAAGATGATGCCGTATATTTGCGGATTATAATCCACAATGCGTTTCAAGGCAGCGTATTTATCTTTGGCATGTACACAGAAGACCACATGCTTTACATTGCTGGTACTTTCATTCTTGCGTCCGATGGTAATTTCTTTGGCGTCACGTAAGTATTTCTTGGAGATACGTGCGATTTCCGGACTCATGGTGGCAGAGAACAGCAGTGTGTTACGCTCTTGCGGCACATCGGCAAGAATGGCATTGATGCTGTCTGTGAATCCCATGTTCAGCATTTCGTCCGCTTCATCCATTACTACGTTCTGGATGGTAGAGAGGGAGACGGTCTTGCGTTCCATCAAGTCGAGCAGGCGTCCCGGAGTGGCTACAATGATATGTACGCCTCGTTTCAGGGCACGTATCTGGCTCTCTATGGACGAACCGCCATATACGGGCAACACCCGCAAACCGTCGATGTATTTGGAATAATCGTTTAAGTCGCCCGCTATCTGCAGGCAAAGTTCGCGCGTGGGGCAGAGAATAAGAGATTGGGGAATTCTGTTGTTGACGTTAATCTTCTGTATGAGCGGCAGACCGAACGCTGCGGTCTTTCCTGTTCCTGTTTGTGCCAGTGCTACTACATCATTATTTTCTCCTAAGAGGTAAGGTATTACTTCCTCTTGTACCGGCATGGGCTGCTCGTAACCCATTTCTTCAATGGCACGGCGTATCTCCGCCGACACACCGAGCTCTTCAAATGTCTTCATTAAATCTTCTGTATATCTTTATATTTCGGGCACAAAGATAGTGATAAACAATGGATAATTGATAATGAATCGTTGATAATTATGCTGTTACCCCTTAAATAATCCGTTGTCAATGATTAATTATTCGTCAGAAGAATGCTTTGCAGCTTTTTTATCTCTTCTTTGTCCAGTCCGATACCTTTCTGCAGATAGGTGGCTATATCTCCATATTCCCGTTCGGCTTCTTCCTTGGCGGCATTCAGAAAATCTTCTCTGGCGGAGAACAAGGTGGTAATGGCTTCCTGTGAGCGTGCCGGAAGCTGATAGGCATATTTTGAAGCAGCCGGAATGTTGAAATAGTCATTGCTGAGCCGGTAATCTTCCATGATGATGTCCTCGTTTACGCCGAGGGCGGCGAGTACCAACGCCGAGACGACACCTGTACGCCCTTTGCCCGAAGAACAGTGGACAACGACGGGATAATTGTTCTTATCCAGCAGGATATCGAAAATCCGGCGGTATTCCTTGGTATAATTGCCGATGAGATCACGATTCATTTGTTCTACCATTCGATAGACGGTGTCGCTTTTAATTTTCTGCTCCTGGATACCTTTCAGAATATCTTCCATATCTCCTGTTGCAATGGGGATGTGGATCACTTTAAATTCTTTTTGCAGAGGATCCTGCCTTTGGGACTCAGAACCGGCACGCAGGTCTATAATCGTCTTTATGCCGATATTCTTGAGTTCCCTGCGTGAGCAGTATGCCAGGCTGTCTATTTCGGCCGAACGGTAGAGCATGCCCCAACGTACCTCCTTGCGGGTGGTATAGGACGGATAGCCTCCCAGGTCACGGAAGTTCTGGATACCTGGAATATTGATGTTGCGTGTGGCAATCTTTATCCGGTACTTGTCACCGAAAACAAGACTATAGTAGTACCGTTGGGTGGGATCGGTAGTGATGACAGTCATCTTCAGGTCGGAGATATCGGCCATCGCGACAGGAACGTCTTCCGGAATACGATCAGGATCGGTAGAAGCATATACCTTTACACTTCCCTTGATGGGGGGAGTCATTTCCCATTTGACAATACAATTTCCTACATTGTTTTCTTCACAGACAACGGAAATGCGGGGAGCAGTGCCGCTGCAGGAAGGAAGCAATACCACCAAGGCCAGTAAGTTCAGCAGATTCTTGTACATAGTATGTAAACTCTCTATAGTCGTCAATCACAAATATATGATTTTTCACGACAGAGAATACTTGCAATGCAAAGGTTTTATATTTCTTTTTCTAACATTAATTTTTCTGCAAACTCTTTTGATACTGAATTACTGAAGCTTTTGCATACTTCTGCCGCAAAGTCCATACCACACCGGATAATTTTATCCCACGTACTTTCGTCTATCTGGTTCAAGTCTTCATACCGGACATCGTATTTCAACAGGCCGTAGATAATACCGGCATTGAAATTATCACCTGCGCCGATGGTGCTGACTGCTTCCAACGGGGGGATAGGATATTCTTTGGAAATGCTCTGAGTGCGCAACGAAATCTGCTCTGCGCCTGCCGTACAAAGAAAATTAGGACAATAGAACTTGATTTTATCCTTATATATCTTGTCGGCCTCACGCAGGTTGTACATATAAAAGAAATCTTCCTGCGAGCCGCGTACGATATTGGCATATTCCAGGTTCTCGATGATGGTAGGAGCCAGTTTGATAGCTTCTTCCTTGTGTGAGGAACGGAAGTTGGGATCGTAATAAACGATAGCTTTTTTTTCACGAGCCTGGTCGAGCAATTCCAGAACTTTGTCACGCAATACCGGATTCAGTGCGTAGTAGGAGCCGATAACGACAATGTCATCTTCTTCCAGTTTTGGATAGACTACGTCCAGGCGCTGTTTGGGATAGTTTTTATAAAAGATGTATTCCGCATCGCTTTGGTTGTTCAGAAAAGCCAGCGACACGGGAGATTTTCCGTCGGGGAATACATTGACATGGTCGGTAGGTATATGGTTGTCCCGCATGAATTGCAGGATGATATTGCCTACATGGTCATTGCCCGTTTCGCTGATAAAGCTGATGGGAATGCCCGCCCGTCCTAAAGAGACGATACCGTTGAATACAGAACCGCCGGGAACTGCTGCCGTGGGTTGGTCACCGCGGAAGATAATGTCCAATATGGTCTCTCCGATGCCGATTACTTTACGCATAATGATCGTGATTTTTCTCCGAGATAACCGCCGTGATGGCGTTTTGAATAGTCTTCAATTGTAAATCCGGTTTCTTTCATGGTCTGTACTACCAGTATGTCGCCGATTACGGTCATTGCGGTAGTCGAGGTGGTAGGAGTCATGCCCAAGGTACAGACTTCGTCCGGGTGTCCGGTGCTGAGGCATACGTTGGATTCGTGCGCCAGTGGACTGTCCGGGTTTCCGGTAATCACAATGAACTTCAGATCCGGGTTCAGGTTATGTGCCAGACGTGTCAGTTCCACGATTTCACGAGTTTTGCCTGAATTGGAAATAAGCAACAACAAGTCGTTTTCCTGAAGGATGCCGAGGTCGCCGTGCTGTGCTTCACTGGGGTGCAGAAAAACGGAAGGAATTCCTGTCGAACAGAAGGTGGTAGCAATGTTCATTGCTATTTGTCCTGCTTTACCCATGCCGGAAGTCACTAACTTTCCTCTTTTGCGGTGCACTTGCTCTACGATCAGTTCTACTGCTTTTTCGTAAGCGTCCGTTACGGGGATGTTCAGTACGGCTTGTGCTTCTTTTTGCAAAAGCTCTTGAATGGATGCAATCATTATGCTTGAATTTTGTTAGTAGTTAGGTTATAGCCTACAAATATCCGTAATTTTCCATAAATGGCAATAAGTTTTATTGTATTTTTGCAGCCTCAAATTGTTTGGAACGTCAGAATGAAGAAGTTAAAAGAGGAAACGTTATTGGCTTTCAACCAATATACCCTGCCCAATGGATTGCGCATCATCCATGAACCGTCACTTTCCAAAGTGGCTTATTGTGGATTTGCCGTAGATGCCGGTACCCGTGATGAACTTGAAAATGAACAGGGTATGGCGCACTTTGTGGAACACCTTATCTTTAAGGGTACTAAAAAGCGCAAGGCGTGGCATATCTTGAACCGGATGGAAAATGTGGGCGGTGACCTCAATGCTTATACCAATAAGGAAGAGACGGTCATCTATTCCGCTTTTCTGACCGAACATTTTGGCCGCGCCTTTGAACTGTTGACGGATATTGTATTCCATTCCACTTTTCCGCAGCGGGAGATTGAGAAAGAGACGGAAGTCATAATAGATGAAATACAGTCTTATGAGGACAACCCTTCCGAACTTATTTTCGATGATTTCGAGGATTTGATATTTCGGGGGCATCCCTTGGGACGGAATATTCTCGGTAATCCGGAACAGCTGAAAGCTTTCCGCAGCGAAGATGCGGTTTCGTTCACTTCCCGTTTCTACCATCCTGGGAATATGGTCTTTTTCGTATTGGGTAACCTGGACTTCAGGCAGGTGGTGCGTTGGGCAGAGAAGTTATTGCTTGATATTCCTCCGGTTCCGGTGGACAACCGCCGCTTGCCTCCTCCTCTCTATGTACCGGAACACCTTGTGGTGCATAAAGATACCCACCAGGCACATGTGATGATCGGTAGCCGGGGATATAATGCCTATGATGACAAGCGGACGGCACTTTATCTGCTGAATAATATCTTAGGTGGTCCCGGTATGAACAGTCGCTTGAACGTATCTCTCCGAGAACGTCGCGGATTGGTCTATAATGTGGAATCCAACCTTACCTCCTATACTGATACGGGTACATTTTGTATTTACTTCGGATGTGATCCTGAAGATATGGATTACTGTATGCGCTTGGTTTATAAAGAACTGAAGCGTTTGCGTGATGTCAAGATGACTGCATCACAACTTGCTGCTGCCCGGAAACAACTGGTCGGGCAAATCGGGGTGGCTTCGGACAATAACGAGAACAATGCCTTAGGTATGGGAAAAACTTTCCTTCATTATCACAAATATGAAACTTCCGAAGCGGTGTTCCGCAGAATAGAGCAACTCACTCCGGAAGTTCTTTTGGAAGTGGCTAACGAGATGTTTGCCGAGAATTATCTTTCCACCTTGATCTATCGGTAAGCGGAATATAATCCGAAAGGTAAGGCCCTTCCGAATCTTTGTTTTGAGGAGGAGTTCCTATTTGAACACTTGAGTCACCGGACGTCCTATCCATACTTGGGGCTGTTGCAGCCCGAAGATGTGGGCAATGGTGGAAGCTACGTCATATTGCATCATGCTTTCGTGGAATTCCAGACCTTTCTTCACATTTTTGCCGGAGATGATGAAAGGAGTCTGCATTTCCTGCATGGTCTTGCCTCCATGTCCCTTGTTAATGCCTCCGTGGTCGGCAGTGACGATGAATATGGTTTCCTTCAGCATGCCTGCATCTTCAACGGCTTGGATGATACGTCCTACATAGGTATCCAGTTCCTTCAGTTTGGCATAATACCCGGGTGTGTCATGCCCTGCCTGATGTCCCACATGATCCGGATTGTCGAAACAGACGGCAAGCAGTACCGGCTGTTTTTCCTTAATATATTTTTCGGCCATGTTGCATAGGGCTTCAGGGTATTTATTGTAGTCCGGCGCTTGTGCATGATGGCTTAACGCCAATGTATCGACAAGATATTTAATTCCGCTCCATTCATACAGGCAGCCTATTTCTGCTTCCGGCCGGGCGTCACGCAGCACTTGGAAGATGGTAGGGAATATGCCGTGTTCGTTTAATACGCGTGAGGGTAATTCGGGAGTCTTGGATCCCCATTCTGTATATCCGTGCAGTTCGGGTCCGGCTCCCATGAACATAGATGCCCAGTTGATGGCACTGGAGGATGGCAGTGCGGAGCGTTTTTCAAGCGTGTAGGAACCGTCTGCCATTAATTGTTTGATATGGGGGATGTCTGCTTTCGGGACACTATAGGCTCCCCAACCATCCAGACCGATTAAAACGACGTGTTTTGCTTTGCTTTTTGCTTGGCAATGAGTGGATACAAGACATACTGCGATAAGAGATACAAGCAGTGTAATGGTTACTTTTTTCATAATTTACTTTTTTGGTTTGCCAAAGGTACGTTTTTATTTCATTTTATTTGCATTCTGAAAAAAGTTGTTCAGAACTTTTTTCAACGTTATCCAACCGTTTCATACTGAATTCACAGCCGCAATATTGTTGGTTGTAGAAGTCATATTCTTTAAGAAGCTGGTTTCTTCGGTCTTGAAGTCCGCCTTTGCGCCAGTTCTGTTCCCAGAATATGGTACCGGGATAGAGAGTTGCGGCATGTCTGCCGGCTTCATTGATTTGTTCCAGGCTTTTCCAACGGGAGGAGGCAAGGGTGGTTGTGAATACGGAGAAACCATGTCCGGACGCATAGCGGGCGGTTTCTGTCAACCGGAGGGTAAAGCACTTCAGGCAGCGGCCGCCACGTTCCGGCTCATTTTCCAGGCCGCACATGGTATTGCGCCAATGTTCATAATTGTAGTCGGCATCTACAAAATCTAGTCCCAGATTCTGGACATAACGGATGGCCTCGGCTTTCCGGATTTCATATTCTTTTTGAGGATATATGTTAGGATTGCAATAGAATACAGTTGGGCAGATGCCGTTTGCCAGCATACATTCAATGATGGCGGAAGAACAGGGTGCACAGCAGGAGTGCAGGAGGACTTTGTTGTCACCGTTGGGTGTCTTTATCTGTAGCATATTCCTTTTATATTGAGGCCTCAAAAATACAAAAAAATCGGGTTGGTCCACAAAGTTGGCACTACTTTGATCCGGTTATACTTTCAGCTTGATTTTTCCTTTCGCTAGCAGGCCGGCCAGCCAGACAACGATGAACGAGAACACCAATGACTTGAGCAGTCCCGGTACGCCGCTTCCCAATACTTCCGGATAATGCAGGTGCAGCAGTTGCTGGACGGGATACCACACGTAGGGAATGGTGTAGCAGGTCAGTGTCGCTGTACCGGCAGGCTTGATAATGTCGAACCAACCGTTTTTTCCCTTTACGTCCGTCAGCCAATAGAAGAAACCGAATAGCGGGAAGAATGTTGCAAGGCAATAGAACAGCCAGGTAGGGGTGGCTTGTATTTTTGAGATAATCCAGTACGGATGTGAAACAAGGGCAAGTATGAGCATGCTTGCACCCATTACGCAAAGCATACCGATGAACCGTCCGGGACGTCCCTTGTCGGCATACCGTTGCATCAACAGGGAGGTCAGTACACCGGACATGCCGAAGGCGTGCAAAGTCCAGTCACTGGGAATAAACGGCAATAGGATGATGCGGCTGCCATATTCTCCTGGAATCAGTTGGGAATGGCTGAGCACGGCAAGCAGTACCACGGCAAACCAGGCAATGGCATTGCTGCGCAGGTTCTCACGGGTAAACAGATAGATACCTGCGCATACGGCATACGTCCAGCCTATCAGTCCAAGAATACCCCACCAGCCTATGTGGAACGGTTTGCCGTTCATGTCTTTATAAAGGACGAGAAAAGCGAGCAATAATATACCCGCTACTTTCATTGCGGTGAAAAGGTGTTTTTTACTTCCTTCGGCTTTCGGATAGACTCCCCATACCAAGAAGAAACCGATGACCATCAGGATGGAGAACCAGGAGTGTGACAGCCCGCCTTCTATGCCACCGCTGTTCAGCGAGAAAAGTCCCATGGCAAGGAGGGCGATGGTGCGCCAGAAGATATGTGAAATCACTTGAAGCGTGGTGTTTCCCTTTTTGTAGCGGTTCTGTATGGCGAGGGATACGGACATGCCCATACAGAAAAGGAATGCAGGGAAAATAGTATCGGAGAATCCCAGCATGTCTTCGTCTATCTTGGCGTGCATCAGCCAGTGGGGAACATTTTTCAGACCGGGGATGTCATTGACGAAGAGCATGAGGAACATGGTGAGTGCACGGAATACATCAACCGCAGCCACTCGTTGTGGTGTTAAGTTTTTCATAAATGTGATTATTTTTTGGGGGTTGAAATCGCAAATATAGGAAACTATTTTTTCTGATGCTACAGCTTTGCGGTATTTCTTAGTATATTTGTTGCCATGAAAGGGAAGCTGCTGTTGTTTTTTCTTTTTTGGGGCATAATTGTGCAGAATGTGGTGGCTTCTGCCGATAAGTTGCCGGTTGTTGCATTGATGGGTACTCTGGATGAGGCGGTCAGTGCGCACGAACATTATGTGGCTATACGTGAGTCCCGTATTGCCCGGTTGAAGCGGCAACTGGCGGATACGGACACGGCAAGTACCGCTTTTTTTCGATGGAATGGGGAAATATATAAGGAATACAAGGCGTATATCTGTGATTCAGCCATCTATTATCTGAATGTAAATTTGGCTTGGGCGGAACGTTACGGACAGAAAGACGCCGTTCATGAAACCCGCTTGGAGCTTGCCTATCTCATGGCTTCTGCAGGGATGTACGAAGAAGCTGCCGAGTTGTTGGGACAAATAGATAAAAGTACGCTGCCGGTGCGTCTCTTGCCGGAGTATTACAACTGCTGCCATAAACTTTATGTTGAATTGAGTCTTTATACTTTGGATGATACTTTCAGGAAGCATTACCGGGAGCAGGCGGTTTGTTACGATGATTCGCTGATGGGAGTCCTTTCTATTACCTCGCCTCTTTACCTGGAACGGAAAGAGGCAAGGGAAGCGGAGGCCGGTAATATGGATGAAGCGTTAAGCATAAACGATTTACGCCTGGCAAATGTGGATCTCGATACACCCGGATATGCTTTGGTGACCTACCACCGTTCCCTGCTGTATCGCCAGATGCAGAACAAGGAAGAGGAAAAACGTTATCTGGCATTGTCCGCGCTGGCCGATATTCGCCTTTGTATCACAGACCATGCTTCGCTTTGGACGTTAGCCGAACTGCTTTATGAAGAAGGGGATATAGAACGTGCCTATCGCTATATCCGTTTTTCGTGGAATGAGACCAACCGCTATAATGCCCGTAGCCGCAGTTTGCAGACTGCAGGCATTCTTTCGCTGATAGACCTTACTTACCAGGCTATGCGTGAGAAGCAGAATGACCGGTTACGGCTATATATCTGGCTGATCAGTACCTTGACCTTGCTGTTGATTGCTGCCATGGCCTTTATTTACCGGCAGATGAAGCGTCTTTCCCTTGCCCGTAATCATCTGGAACAGGCAAACGGGCAGTTGCGTATATCCAATCATATCAAGGAAGAATACATAGGCCGTTTTATGAACTTGTGTTCTGTTTATATCAACCGCTTAGACGCATATCGTCGCATGGTAAACAAGAAGATATCTGCGGGGCAGACTGAAGAGTTGCTGAAAATGGTACGTTCGCGCGAAGTACTTGATACCGGACTGAAGGAGTTATATGCTAATTTTGATACTGCTTTTCTGCATCTTTTTCCCGATTTTGTCGAAAGATTCAATGAACTGTTGAAGCCCGAAGAACGAATCGTGCTTCGCAAGGGTGAGTTGCTAAATACCGAGCTGCGGATTTTTGCCTTGATTCGGTTGGGTATTGAAGACAGTTCGCAGATTGCGGAATTCCTCCGTTACTCGGTCAATACAATCTATAACTACCGGGCCAAGGTAAAAAATAAGGCTTGTATTTCAAGGGAGGACTTTGAGACACACCTTATGCAGATACGCTGATGATACGTCAAATAGAGATTTTATATCCACTTTTTATCTTTCGTTATTATTAGTTATATGCTTGTTTATTAGTTGTTTATAGATATTTTATAATTCACATTCTCCACCTATTGCAGATTCGTTGGTACGGGGTAACTTTATCTTTCCTAACTTTGGAAAAGTTTAAGTAACCTTTAAAAGCGATACCATGAAATTGAAATTAACTTTTTTGCTTGGATGCTGTGTATCTGTCGCGGCTATGGCCTGTGCCAATGGTTCTTCTCCGGCGGTGGATACTCCTCCCGAACCCGTTATCTCTCAAGACGGTGTAACTGCGTATATTTCTACTGCCGACCGTACGCAGGTGTTCAGTAAAACTACTTTAAAGTTTTCCGGCAAGCCGAAGTTTGCTCCTGTCATCACTTTGAATCCGGCTGTACGTTATCAGTCTATGGATGGTTTTGGCGCTGCCGTTACAGGTTCCACCTGTTATAATCTGATGAAGATGGCCCCTGCAGACCGTACTGGTTTCCTAACTGGGACTTTTTCTGAAAAGGACGGATTGGGCTTCAGTTATATACGTATTTCAATAGGATGTTCCGACTTCTCGTTGAGCGAATATACGTGTTGTGACAAGCCGGGTATTGAGAATTTCGCCTTGCAAAGTGAGGAGAAGGAGTATGTGATACCTATTGTGAAAGAGATTTTGGCAATCAATCCTGCTATCAAAATATTGGGATCTCCGTGGACTTGCCCCAAATGGATGAAGGTGAATAATCTGGAAGAAAAGAAACCTTTTGACTCCTGGACAAGCGGTCAGTTGAATCCGGACTGCTATGCGGACTATGCGACTTATTTTGTGAAGTGGGTACAGGCCTTTGAGAAAGAAGGTATCCGGATTTATTCGGTTACTCCTCAAAATGAACCGTTGAACAGGGGTAATTCCGCTTCTTTGTTTATGGGCTGGAAGGAAGAGCTGGCTTTCGTGAAAGAAGCTCTCGGTCCGGCTTTCAAAGCTGCCGGTCTGGATACGAAGATTTATGCTTTTGACCACAATTACAATTATGATAACATGGCAGACCAGGATGATTATCCTGTCAGAATGTATGATGATGAAGTGGCCGCTTCTTTTTTGACCGGTGCGGCTTATCATAATTACGGCGGCAATCGGGAGGAATTGAATGATATCCGGCGTCAACGCCCCGATAAGGAGCTGATCTTCACCGAAACTTCCATCGGTATGTGGAATGATGGGCGTAATTTGAAGAAGCGTCTGATGGACGATATGCGTGAAGTGGGCCTCGGTACTGTGAACAATTGGTGCAAAGGTGTTATCGTATGGAACCTGATGTTGGATTCGGAACGTGGCCCTAACCGTGAAGGAGGTTGTCAGACTTGCTATGGCGCAGTAGATATTGACCGTTCAGATTATAAAACCATCACTTACAACTCACACTACTACATTATCGGGCATTTGTCATCGGTTGTAAAGCCGGGAGCGTTCCGTATTGCAAGCAAGGCCGATACCACCGATGGCCTGATGTACTCGGCTTTCGAAAATCCCGATGGAACGGTGGCTTTTGTGCTGTTGAACCAGAATGAAGACATTGCACGCATAAGCCTGACGGTGGACGGAAAGAATTATATAAACTGTGCGGTACCTGGCAAATCTGTTGCCTCTTACCGTTGGAAAAAATAACACTAACAACCAAAATTACCATGAAAAATTTATTAGCGACAACTATTTCCGTAGCCCTACTGTCATTGGGCGTGATGGGATGTAGCGAGAAGAAAGCAGAGGAACAAGTGACGTCCGCTGCCTTTGTAACCATTCAAGGACCGGACTTGATAAAACCGGACGGCTCGAAGCTTTTCATTATGGGAACCAACTTGGGCAACTGGCTGAATCCGGAAGGTTATATGTTCAAGTTCAACAAGACCAATTCGGGACGTTTCATCAACGAGATGTTCTGCCAGCTGGTGGGACCGGACTTTACTGCCGAATTCTGGAAAGCATTCAAGGATAATTACGTGACCCGTGAGGATATCCGTTTCATCAAGAGTACGGGAGCCAATACCATTCGCCTTCCTTTCCATTACAAATTGTTTACAGACGAGGACTATATGGGACTGACGGTCAATCAAGACGGATTTGCCCGTGTGGATAGCCTTGTAAACTGGTGCCGTGAATCCGACTTGTATCTCATCCTCGATATGCACGATGCTCCCGGCGGTCAGACGGGTGACAATATTGATGACAGTTATGGCTATCCGTGGCTGTTTGACAGTGAAGCCAGCCAGCAGTTGTACTGCGACATCTGGCGCAAAATAGCGGACCGTTACAAAAATGAGCCGGTAATCCTTGGCTATGAGTTGTTCAACGAGCCCATCGCTCCTTATTTTGAGAATATGGAAGAACTCAACGGAAAGTTGGAAGACGTGTATAAGAAGGGGGTAGCTGCCATCCGCGAGGTGGATAAGAACCATATTGTTCTTTTGGGCGGCTCGCAGTGGAACGGTAACTTCAAGCCATTCAATGACTCTAAGTTTGATGACAAGATCATGTACACCTGCCACCGTTATGGGGGTGAACCTACTCCGGCGGCCATTCAGAACTTTATCAACTTCCGCGACAGTGTGAACCTGCCGATGTATATGGGCGAAATCGGCCACAACACGAATGAATGGCAGGCTGCTTTCTGCCAGACTATGCGTGACAATAACATCGGCTATACCTTCTGGCCGTATAAGAAAATGGATGGTTCTTCGTTCGTAGGAATCACTCCGCCGGAAAACTGGGCGAATATTGTATATTTCTCCGAAGCACCGCGTGCCACGTACAAAGAAATCCGTGAGGCACGTCCCGAGCAGGCCATGGCTCGCAAGGCGATGATGGACTTCATCGAGGCATGCAAACTGAAGAATTGTGTGGTTCAAGAGGGGTATATCCAGTCATTGGGGATGAAGTAGCAAGCGCTGCGCCGGCGCAGCAGTCCGTATAAATTCCCGGAAAATGAAACTCCGGGAATTGGTATGGAAGAGGTAGGGATTGAACGGTACACACCGTAGGATTAAGTGCCTAAAAACACAGTATGCTATGGGTACTCACCCTACGACTGTAAGGACTTCACTCCCTATGTGTGCAGGGGTAAGTCCTGTTCCCTTGTATGCCGGAAATTATTGATGGCATGAACTGATTTTGATGGCTAACATAATAATTTAATTATATGACAATGAAAAAAGCATTATTGGGTTTGGCTCTGGCTGCTGCCGCACTGCCTCTTTCGGCCCAGCAGAAGCCCGTCTATCTGGACGCAAGCAAACCTATTGAAGAAAGAGTGGAAGACGCCTTGAGCCGTCTGACCCTGGAAGAGAAAGTGAAGCTGACCCATGCGCAAAGCAAGTTCAGCAGTGCAGGTGTGCCCCGTCTGGGCATTCCCGATGTATGGACGGACGATGGTCCCCACGGCATACGTCCCGATGTGCTGTGGGACGAGTGGGAACAGGCCGGATGCACTAACGACTCCTGCGTGGCTTTCCCCGCCCTGACCTGCCTGGCAGCAACGTGGAACCCCGAAATGTCCCTCCTTTACGGACAGAGCATCGGTGAAGAGGCACGCTACCGCAACAAGTCGGTCTTGCTGGGTCCTGGTGTCAATATTTACCGTACACCGCTTAACGGACGCAACTTTGAGTATATGGGCGAAGACCCTTACCTGGCCGGAAAGATGGTGGTGCCCTATATCCGGGGCGTACAGCAGAATGGCGTTGCCGCTTGCGTGAAACACTTCGCCTTGAACAACCACGAAGTAAACCGCCACAATACCAACGTGATTGTAGATGACCGTGCCCTTTATGAAATCTATCTGCCTGCTTTCAAGATGGCTGTGCAGGAAGGCGGAGCATGGAGCATCATGGGTGCTTACAACCTTTACAAAGGCCAACATCTTTGTCACAACCAATACACATTAAACGATATATTGAAAGGCGAATGGGGCTTCGATGGCGTAGTCGTTTCCGACTGGGGAGGTACGCATGATACCCGGCAGGCCATTGCCAACGGGCTGGATATGGAATTCGGCAGTTGGACTAACGGGCTTTCAAACGGTGCCAGTAATGCATACGACAATTATTATCTGGCAAATCCTTATTTGAAACTTATCCGCGAGGGTAAAGTAGGTACCAAGGAACTGGACGACAAGGTACGTCGTATCCTGCGCCTTATCTTCCGTACGGTGATGAATCCCGACCGTCCGTGGGGAAGCATGCTTTCTCCGGAGCATTACGAGGCTGCCCGCCGCATCGGTGAAGAAGGAATCGTATTGTTGCAGAACAAGGGCAATGTGCTTCCGATAGACCTGGACCGGGCTAAAAAGATTGTTGTTGTGGGTGAGAATGCCGTCAAGATGATGACTGTAGGCGGTGGCAGTTCTTCCCTGAAGGTGCAACGCGAACTCTCTCCGCTGGACGGCATCAGACAGCGTGTGGCAGGCAAGGCCAAGGTGGTCTATGCCCGTGGCTACGTGGGTGATGCAAGCGGTGAATACAACGGTGTGGTGACGGGACAGAATCTGAAGGACGACCGCACTCCCGAGGAGTTGATAGCCGAAGCCGTGAAAGAAGCCCAGGATGCCGACTATGTAATCTTCATCGGTGGCTTGAACAAGAGCAACGGCCAGGATTGCGAGGATTCCGACCGTGAAGGTCTGGGTTTGTCCTACGGTCAGGATACCGTTATCTCTGCACTGGCAAAGGCGAACAAGAATTTGATTGTTGTCAACATCTCCGGCAACGCTATCGCCATGCCTTGGGTGAACGAAGTGCCTGCTATCGTACAGGACTGGTATCTGGGTTCCGAAGCCGGTAGCGCCCTTGCCGCCATTCTCATGGGTGATGTGAATCCCAGCGGTAAACTTCCGTTTACTTTCCCTGTGAAGTTGGAGGATTGCCCGGCTCACAGTCTGGGTGAATATACCGGCAAGCGGAGCAAGGACATCATCGACATCAAATACAATGAAAGTATCTTTGTAGGCTACCGTTGGGCCGATAAGCAGAAGAAGGTGAAACCGTTGTTCCCCTTCGGCCACGGTTTGAGCTATACCACTTTTGAATATGGCAAGCCCGTAGCCGACAGCAAGACGATGCAGGCTGACGGTACTCTGACTGTAAAGGTGACGGTCAAGAATGTGGGAAGCCGTGAGGGACAGGAAGTCGTCCAGATGTATATCAGCGACAAGAAATCTTCTCTGCCACGTCCTGTTAAGGAATTGAAGGGTTTCCGGAAGATAAAATTGGCTCCGGGCGAGTCAAAGGAAGTAGTCTTTACTATTGACAAGGAAGCTTTGAGCTTTTTTGATGACGCACAACATGCATGGGTGGCCGAACCGGGTAAGTTTGAAGCCATCATTGCCGCTTCGGCAGCTGATATCAAGGGGGTAGTTCCTTTTGAATTGAAATAATGTAGGTTGCTGTTTTTGTGTATATAATACTAGAATAATTGAACGCAGAGACATTAGGGTACAGAGTCCCTTTGTGCCTCTGCGTTTTTCTTTTCTATATATCGTCTATGTTTTAGTGAACAAGATAATTCTGTTGAAATCTGAATCATATAGGTAAAGAAATAGGTGAGTTATAGTAGGTAATTGCTAAAATTCCTCTAATTTTGCATGCTTCGTCTATAATGACTAAGGTTTTCACTCATATAAAATCAAAAGATTTCTCATGGTTAGTAACATGAATTGTATCAGTTGTCCGGAAGAGAATGCGCTACCATACGATGCTACAAATGCTGCTAGTATATTTGAATATAGCAAGGGTCTGTTAGGTAAAACACTGCGCGAATTTGCAGGTGAGGGATATATACATAAAAAAGGTAAGGGGGGAATTGGTCAAATGGTCGAGAACCTTTATTTTTTACTTGAGACCAATAATAATCCCGAAGCGGATTTTTCGCAGGCTGGAATGGAGTTGAAATGTACTCCCTTAAAGCTCGGAAAGAATAAAGACTATCTTGTCAAGGAACGCCTTGTTTGTAATATGATAAACTATTGCGATATTGTAAATGAAGATTTTGAACATTCGCATTTTTATCTCAAATGTCAATTGATGTTGTTATTGTTCTATTTATATCGTAAGGGATATGATAATCTGGATTTGGAATTTGTCTTTTCTGTATTATGGAAACTTCCAGAGAAGGACTTGTTGATTATTCGACATGATTATGAGTTGATTGTAGATAAGGTTAGACGTGGTGAGGCACATTTGTTATCCGAAGGTGATACGATGTATCTTGGGGCTTGCCGGAAAGGACAAAAAGGAGATAGTTTGATGGAACAACCGAATTCGGGAATTAACGCTCCACGACGTGCTTTCAGTTTGAAAATGGCCTATATGCGTACTGTTTTGCAGTATGTTGTGAATGTAGGCGAAAAGGCTGTGGCTAATTTTGGATTGCCCAAGAAGTCATTGCTTACTTCTCAGGACCTGAGTAAAAATAGTTTTGATGAGATTGTCTTAAAACGTTTCAAATCGTATATAGGTAAGAACTATGAGGTTATTGCCAAGGATAAGAATGTTAATCTTTCAAATAATCCAAAGAATAAATTTGCAATGATTGCCAATGCTGTTGTTGCATCTGGTAAATGCTCAAATGTCAACCGTTCTGAAGAGTTTCTGAAGGCCGGGCTTATGATGAAGACTGTTCGGGTACAGGCCAGTGGTATTATTAAAGAAGCCATGTCGTTTGAGAATATTGACTATATGGAGGTTGCCGAATGCGATAATTGGTATGAATCTAGGCTCTATGAGCTATATTCAAGTCGATTTTTATTCGTTGTTTTTAGAGAACAGCATAAAGGGAAAGAAGATTATGAGCTTGATGACGTTTTCTTTTGGACTATGCCTCAATCTGACTTGGAATGTGCTGAGGTATATTGGGAACATATCAAGAAGAATATATTGGAGAGCCATATCTCAGAGGACTATTGGTGGAAAGCTTGCGATAGGAAAAAATTTCATGTACGACCAAAAGCTCAAAAGGCAAAAGACATTGCACCTACACCTGACGGGAAGGGGGCAAAGAAGTTTTGCTATTGGTTTAATAATGATTACCTAAGAGAAATTGTAGAACAAAGACAGAATGAAAAACGGTAAAAATGAGTAATCAGATACGTGTTGTAGAACTTTTTGCGGGTGTAGGAGGCTTTCGGATTGGCTTGGAAGGTGCATCGGATGCTTATCAAACCATCTGGAATAATCAATGGGAACCATCGACCAAACGCCAAGATGCTTCATTGGTGTATAAAGCCCGTTTCGGCAGTAAAGGGCATTCGAATCGTGATATAAATACGGTACCGACGAAGGAGATTCCCGATCATGACCTTTTGGTAGGTGGTTTTCCTTGTCAGGACTATTCTGTGGCTGCCACTTTGAGCCGTTCCGGCGGCATTGAAGGGAAAAAAGGTGTGTTGTGGTGGCAGATTTACCGTATTCTTGATGAAAAAGGCGAGAGACGCCCTGATTATCTTTTCTTTGAAAATGTAGATAGGCTGATAAACTCTCCCGCAACCCAACGGGGGCGTGATTTTGCCATTATTCTTGCGTCGTTGTCCGACCTTGGTTATATGGTGGAATGGCGGGTAATTAATGCAGCTGATTATGGGATGCCGCAGCGTCGTCGTCGGACTTATATTGTGGGGTATCGCAAGGGTTCGGTCGTGGCAAATCGTGTTGAAGGAATGGAAGATTGGGTACTATATGATGGGGTAATGGCTCAATCTTTTCCTTTCAAACAAAAAGAGAAGACGTTATCCGTCTTTGATATTGAGGGGAGTGTCCAGGAGATTTCGGCTACTTTCAATCAAGAAAAGGGAGAAAGCCCTTTTGGCAATGCAGGTATGATGATGGATCGGCATGTGTTTTCTGCAGATGCTATAGCTATGTATGAGGGCATTTTCCAGACATTAGGCGATAATCTGGTCAGTGAAGAATTTGTTCCGGAAGATTTCTTTATTTCTGAAGAAGATTTGTCTAAATGGCAATACGAGAAAGGTGCGAAAAAAATAAGTCGTGTTTCTAAGGAGGGATATGAGTATGTCTTTTCTGAAGGAGGAATGGCTTTCCCCGATTGCTTGGATAAACCGTCGCGTACGATGATTACTGGCGAAGGAGGGGCTGCTCCGTCTCGTTTCAAACATGTGGTACAGACCCCTTCCGGGAGATTTCGTCGCCTCATCCCCATTGAATTGGAACGGTTGAATATGTTTCCCGATAATCATACATTTCATCCTGAAGTTTCGGATGGGCGTCGTGCTTTTCTCATGGGGAATGCACTTGTATGTGGCATTGTTGAACAAATAGGGAAAAGCCTTTATCGGTTCATTTATGACGAAGCTCCCATGTCTTCACGTCCTATTTATATACAACGTGATGCACATCCGATGTTGGATTTAAATCTGTTTACTGAGGACACGAAAAAGATTGTTGTAAATGCTCCAAAGAAAACATATCTCCTTGATGGAACGAAGCGTCTTCTTATTGGTTTGGTCAAATTGGACAATCAAGATTATTTTTTGAATGGAATCCCCACAAAGATATATTATACAGGGAAGACAAAATCTTTTCCGTCTACTATTTCTCTGAATAAGCTTTACTATTTTATGCCATATATAAAAGGTAAGGGGGTTCGTGACCTCTATCTTATCCGTATAGCTCGAATTGGAAGCAAGGCGGAAATTTATAAAGAAAGTAGGGATACTGAACCGAGATTGGTATTGGAGTTGGAATTCTTGGAAAGTCTGCCTGAATATAAGCCTATCAAACTCGCTATATTCAATACATATACAGATACTGTTTTAGGTCGAGTGATTGGATGATTTGAAATGTTTGTTATTCGCTGTTTCTTGTTATTTTGTCCTTAATATATTTGTTTTATAAGGATAGTATAGATTTTATATAGGATGAGACTAAGCTAGTGCTGTTTCTCTGTAAGTTATTAGTTTTTAGGTTGGGTTTGGATAGCTCTTTATTAAGGAAGCTCTTCCGTCCATTATTCGTAAGTTTAGAATGGGGAGAGCTTCCTTTTCTTTTTTGTACTTGTCACATTTTGAGTCTTATTCGTACAGCAATTTGGCTATTCCCATTTCCAGTCCGCGAAGTTCTGCCAATCCGCGCAGACGTCCGATGCAGGAGTATCCGGGGTTGGTTTTCTTCTTCAGGTCATCCACCATCTGATGTCCGTGGTCGGGACGCATAGGGATGGAGACTCTACGGCGTTGTTGCAGTTCAAGGAAGGCTTTCATCACATGAAACATATCCACGTTGCCTTCCAGGTGGTTGGCCTCGTAGAAGTTGCCTTCGGCGTCGCGTTGTGTGCTGCGCAGGTGAACGAAGTTGATGCGGTCACCGAACTGCTCCATCAAGGCGGCACAGTCATTGGCGCTGCTTACGCCCAAAGAACCGGTGCAGAGACAAAGGCCGTTGCTCTTGTTGGGTACGGCATCAATGAGAGCCTGGAAGTCGGCACCACAGCTCATAATACGTGGCAAGCCCAGGATAGAGCAGGGAGGGTCGTCCGGATGGATAACCAACTCTACGCCGGCTTCATCGGCAACAGGACATATTTCACTGAGGAAATAAATCAAGTTGGCACGAAGTTTTTCGGGGGTGATGTCTTTGTAACGGTCCAGCTCTTTCTGGAATTGTTCCAACGTGAAGCTTTCTTCCGAACCGGGCAGGCCGGCAATCATGTTGCGGATCAACAATTGTTTGTCGGCTTCTGTCATTTGTTCGAAACGGGTTTTTGCCTTTGCCTTCTCTTCCTCCGAATACTCTGCTTCGGCACCGGGGCGTTTCAACAGGAAGAGATCGAAAGCAATGAAGGCCGCACGTTCGAAACGGAGGGCGCGGCTACCATCGGGCAGTTCATAAGCAAGGTCTGTACGAGTCCAGTCCAGTACAGGCATGAAGTTGTAAGTCACAATATTGACACCGCATTGACCAAGGTTGCGAAGGCTTTCCTTATAATTGTCGATGTATTTCTGAAAGTCTCCTGTCTGGGTCTTGATGTGTTCGTGTACAGGTACACTTTCTACTACGGACCAACGCAGGCCAACGGCCTCAATCATTTCTTTCCGTTTCATGATTTCTTCCACTGTCCACACTTCACCGTTGGGAATGTGGTGGAGGGCATTGACGATGCCGGTAGCTCCGGCTTGCTTAATATCCCAGAGGCTTACGGGGTCATTAGGACCATACCAGCGCCAGGTTTGTTCACATAATACCATAATGTATGAAATTAAATCCTCACCCCCCGGTCCCTCTCCGAAAGAGAGGGGAGAGAGGTGGGTGGGGTTATTATTGTTTCGTTTTTTGGGTCTTTCCGTCTTAATTGACTTTTCTCCTTACTCATTCTTAAGTAGATATCCGTACTACTTAAGTTCCCCTCTCTTTCGGAGAGGGGTTAGGCCCTTAAATGGAGAAAGCGTCGAAGCCGCCATCTACAACAGACAATGCTCCGGTTACAAAGCTGGAAGCATCGCTGATGAGGTAGTGAATCGTACCGAACAATTCCTCGGGTTCGGCAAAACGCCCGCAAGGGGTATGGGCAATGATGGTCTTGGCACGGTCTGTGTAAGAACCGTCTTCATTGGTGAGCAATGCACGGTTTTGGTTAGTCAGCAAGAAACCGGGAACGATGGCATTGACACGCAGTTCGGGGCTGAACTTGGTTGCCAGTTCCGTAGCCATATAGCGGGTATAGTTGGCGATGGCTGCCTTGGCAGAGCCGTAGCCTACCACACGGGTTAGCGGGCGGAGCGCTGATTCGGAACAGAAGTTCACGATGGCGCCCTTCTTGTTTTTTGCCATTACATCTACAAAGACCATAGTGGGCAGGATTGTACCGAAAAGGTTGAGGTCAACTACCTTCTTGAAGGCATCTACGTCTAGGTCGAGTACAGTCTTGTCCGGTGCGATAGTGGCGCCCGGCATATTTCCTCCGGCAGCGTTCAGCAGGATGTCGATGGTGCCGAAACGTTGGAGGATGGCTTTTTTGTTTTCTTCCAGTACTTCTTTGTTCAGTACGTCAGTTACCAGGAACAGAGCTTCGGATTTCTGGTTGAGTTCGGTTTCCAGTTGTTTTCCGAGTTCTTCCACCCGGTCCAGAATTACAATTTTAGCACCTTGCTCTGCCAGATAGTTGGCAATGCTTTTTCCTAAAATACCGCAACCGCCAGTGAGGACGATAACTTTCCCCTTGATGTCAAATAAGTTTTTCATGATTCGTTATTTAAATTAATTACTCTGTGTTTTTATTAATCAACTCTGCAAAAATACGGATTAATCTGTGCCACCCCTTATCTAATTACGTATAAAAATTATCTAAATGTTCAATACTGGCATAAAAATACATTTTTGGCGAAATTGAATACGATTGTACGTTGCTTGTATTATCGGGCAATGGAAATGAAGGCGCTTTTTAGCGTGCGCTTGCTGTCGCAGGCACTGACGACAACCGGTGCATTTCTTTTGCTGACGCAGATACTTGCCAATCCGTTGGCAGCTTGTATGCGGCTTGACCCCCTGGCGGTTCCTTGATTCCGGAGCAGTGCTTTGCTGTCTGTACAGCCGAATTCTATAAAGTTACGGGCATCCAGGCAACGTACACCGTTCTTATCCACCAATTCCGCCTGTACAAGTACGGTTTCCGGATCAAGCGCGGTTTGTGTAAGGCGTATTTCTGCCGGTTTTTCCCAAGTTTGTGTCTGATAGACCTGTTGGATTTTGTCGTTGAGACGGAACTTGCCGTGATACCCGGTAGCTTCAATATCATTGTCACCCTCTTTCAGTACCACATTCCAGTGGAAGCCGGCTGCCGGAAAGTCCTGGCAGTTGCGTTTCTTCCGTCCCTGTGAAACGCCGTTGACGAACAGTTCCACTTCGGGGCAGTTGGAATAGACAAGGATTTCTTTGGTTTCCTCAGGTTTGCCCCAACGTACGGGCCAGGTATGTCCGTAGATATGCAGCATCGGTAGGTTGCTCCAATAGGACTGGAAGACGTAATAGCTTTCTTTGGGAGTGCCGTCGCGTTGTACCACCCCTTTCTGGTTGACATAAGGTATGGGATTCTGCGGGCGTAATGGCGTGGAGAAGTCCTTGAATGTCCAGAAGGCGCTTCCTGTCAGCCAAGGCATGGTTTCCTGTTCCTTCAGGTGCCAGTCGAAGAGACGGATGATGTAGCTTTCGCTCCAGTCGCCGTTCCGATCGCCTGCTTCGATGTCGAAGGAGGAGCGGTTGGCGGTGATTTGCTCTTCCGCATGGCGTCCGGCATGGCTGTCGCCTCCCCATTCGGCATGTATAAAACGGGTAGTGCCCTTCATTCCGGCTGCCTCCATTTCATGGTAATCGCGGAAACGGCGTCCATACCAACCCGCCCAGATGGTAGGGGAGTAAACATCTACGATATCTTTGCAGAAGTCACAACGTCGGATGACGGTGGGGCGCGTCGGGTCCAGACGGTGGGAAAGGGCATTCAATTCGCTCATGAAGGTGCGTATGCTGTCCTTGTGGAAAGATTCAAAATCGCCCGGCCAGTCGTTCTCGTTGCCCATTCCCCAGAGAATGATGGAAGGGTGGTTATGATGTTGGTTAATCATGTTGGCAAGCATGCGCCGTGCCTGTTCCCGGTATTTTTCCCCGCCGAGTCCACCGCGGCACCAGGGTATTTCTTCCCATACCAGAAGTCCCAATTCATCGCAAAGGCGGAGAATGAGATCCGATTGCTGGTAATGTCCCAGGCGGATAAAGTTAGCACCCATCGTTTTGATTTGCTGCATTTCCGTGCGCATCATTTCCTCAGTGAGTGCGGCACCTACTCCGGCATGGTCTTCATGGCGGTGTGTGCCGCGTAGCAGTAAACGCTTGCCGTTTAGGTAGAAAGGACCTTTTTCCTCAAAGCGGAAATGGCGGAATCCGAAACGTTCGGTAGTGCGTAGCGTATCTCCATTGCCTGTGATTTCTATGATGCAGGTATAGAGGTTAGGAGAGTCCGGTGACCACAATTTCGGGCGCTTTAAGGTGAATCGGCAGGAGGAAGCTGCCGCCTGTGAAGGTGCAGGGAGTAATACCTGTTTTATTTCCTTGCCTTCGGGTGAAAGAATCCGCAGGTCCATCTTTTGAGGTGCATGCTCGGTCATTTGCAGTTCTATGGAGACCTCGCCCTGTTGGCCCTTTTCATCCGTACTTGCGTTGATGCGGATACGTTCCGGGTGGAAGGCAGGTACATAGACTAGGTTGACATAACGGTACAAGCCACCATAGAGATTGAAGTCGGACATATCGGAGGGAATCATTTCTGTGTCACGGCTGTTGTCGCAACGGATGGCTATGGGTATCTTTCCACCGAAGCGTTCCCGGCAAACCGGGTTGGAGCGGAACTGCTCCACGGCATCTGTAATATCTGCTTTCCACTCATCGTAGCCACCGGTATGGGAAGCTATTTGGGTGGTATAGACATATACTTCCGTTTTTTGCCCCGCACCTTCGAATTCCAGATAGACACGTCCGCCTTTGTAGGGGTTGTCTATGTTGAGCGTCGTGCGGTACCAGCCGGGGCCTTGATAATAGTTCACGTCCGGATCCACGGCATCTTCCGCATTGAAGCAATGAGGGAGAGTGACTTCCTGCCAAAGTGGTACGGTTTCGGGCTTTCCGGCTCCGGTAATGGGGCGCATCACCTCCCAAATGCTTCCCATATCTTGCCGGATAAACTCCCAATGTTCTGTAAGGCGTTGTTTACTGTCGGTAGGAATGAGTGCGTATGCTTGTAGTAACAGGCTGCTGAACAGAAAACTAAGTAAGATTCGAAGTGTTCTCATAATGCTTGGTATGTAGGCTGCTATTTTATATTCAACGCTTCTTTACGTGCCAATGCTTCCAAGTAGAAATAGTCGGCATAGTTCAGAGGAACATCAATCTCACTTCCTCCGGGATGATGTCCCGTAGAGTGGAGCAACAGGAAGCCATAGTGCGTATCCGGTGCTGCTTGGTAGTGCTTGTGGAGGTTGCTTACGATTTTGTCGGCAACGGTCTTGTATTGTTTTCCCTTTTCCGGAGAAACATACGTGCACAGTTCATAAAGTCCGGAAGCGATAAGGGCGGCGGCAGAAGCATCGCGTGGCACGTCCGGATTGATCTTTTCGGGAGTACAGTCCTTGATGATATCCATTTTCATGTCCCAATAGGGTACACCGTCTGCCGGCATGTTGGGCAGATTCAGGAAGAAATCGGCGATGTTCTCGCTCTGTTCCAGATAAGCGGGATCTTTTGTAAAACGGTAGCACATGGCAAATCCATATAGTCCCCAGGCCTGTCCACGGCTCCAGAACGAATCGTCTGAATTACCTTGATGGGTACACTTCATGCGGACTTCACCTGTTTCCGGATCATAATCTACCACGTGATAAGAAGAGTAGTCCGGACGGAAATGGTTCTTCATCGTTGTATTGGCATGGTTCACGGCCACTTTCCAGTAAACGGAGTCTCCGGTAAGTTGGGTAGCGCGGAACAGCATTTCCAGGTTCATCATATTGTCGATGATGACCGGATATTTCCATTTGTCGCGGTTGTGGTCCCAGGACCGGATACTTTTCACTTTCGGACTATAGCGGGTAATCAATGTTTGGGCACTCTGTAGCACCACGTCCAGGTAGGAACGTTCGCCGGTCAACTCGTATGCTTTGCCGAAGCTGTCGTACATCATGAAGCCCAAGTCATGGGTACCTTTGTGCCATTTGGACTCTTCGATGGGCCAGGTCCATGAGATGGCAGACTGGCGCCAATAGTCGTTGTGCGTATAGGCGTACATCTGCCACAAAGAACCGGCAAAGAATCCCGAACACCAGTCGTGGGGATGTATCATAGCCAGTGAACCGTCCTTATGGATGCTTCGGGGGATGACACGGCGCTTGGCGGCATTCTTCTCTTCCTTTTTGGCCTTGTCGGCACATTTCATGGCCAGCTCCAGCTGTCCGGCGGCAAAGGCATAGGCATGGTCTGTTTCGGTAGCTTTTACATACAGAAGATTGAAACTGTCCTGCGGTTCCAATATGCGGTGTGCATAGTAAAGTTGTAGGTAGTCTTTGCGTGCGGGGTTCAGATAAGTGGCTGTACGGTAGAGGTCCTTGCAGAGGTTTTGCTGGGAGTGTTCCCACCCGCTGATCTGCTGGTAGGGCCATTCAACGAGGCTTTTTCCCACGTATGGAGCGAGGAAATCCATGGCTTTGTAGAAGTTTCGTCCATCGGTTGACGTGGCGTTGTCAATGTTGCTGCCCAGTTTCTTTGCCATCAGCATGATGTCAATGAAATGTGTCAAGTTGTATTGGGAATAGTGGAAAGCGAGGGTACGGCGCAATTCGTGCGGTTGGCGTCCGTCGGGTTCTATCTGTGGGAAGATACGTCTTTCGGGGAAAGCGTCAATGACTCTTTGTGCCTGTTTTTTGTTGCCGGTGTAGAGGGAAAAAGCTATGATTTGTGCATCATAGGCTACACTGTGGTTGTTGGCGCCGGTAGCTTCTTCCTTGCCTTGTTGGCTGGTCAGCATCCAGTCCGTCAGTCGGGTAAACCACGCTTTCAGCTGTTTGCTGTCTTTGGCGGTGAAGGATTTCGACTGTTCCAGCAGAGCGACGGCATCCAGCATCTCTACGAAAGAGTAGGTGTCTATCAGTCCATAGCAACGGCCTTTATCATTGTTGTGCCCCGGTGTCACCTGTGCATATTCCAGGTTGGGATTCATCCGGGTAGCCTTGTTGAGGAACCACACGCGGATAAGTTCGGTTGCTTTCCGGGCATATTTCTCATCCCCACTGAAATACCAGGCAAGTGCCAAGGTCGTGATGCGGTTGGCGGTTACTCCAAGGCGGTTGCGGTCCAGCTTGTTTAGTTCCGGGTTCGATACACCGTCACGGTTGATGTAGGGCAGTCCGTCAGGTTTCGTGGGGTCGGGCCAATAATAGCGGGCCTGGCTCATGTAGTCGTGCTTGTCACCGCTGGCTGGTGTCTTTTCCTTCATCATGACGGAAAGGGGCTGTGTATCCAATGTCTGGTCTGCTTCCTCCTTCAGTGCCTGATAGGCGGTTGCGTAGAACGGTTCCCCGATGGATTGTTTTACGTTGGCAAGATGTGTCGTGTCCCAAATGGACTGGGCCTGCGTGCAGGGCGCCAGAAACAAGATGGCGAGTGTCCATTTTACTGCTTTCAGTTTCATGATATTCTGCTTTTTTATATGGATTAGTAAATATTACGGAGTTTGATGCCATTCAGGAAGCATTTGCCGCTGATGGCTTGGAAACGTATTTCAAGGCTGTCCGCTTCGTTGTTGACGATGTATTTCTTCCGTAGGGCATGGAAATAACCGCTTTCTTTACAGGGTGACAGGCTCTCTTCAACGGGACTTCCGTTGACGGAAATGCCAAATGCGCTCTCGTGGTTTTCTTGTGCTCCGTCACGTCCCAGCAGATAGGCTGCCGAGGAGTTCTGGCGAAAGATATCCGTGAAGAGGAGTTCTATTTCATAGACCCCTTTGGGCACGTCGAATCGGTATCCTTCAATGCCGTTTCTGAGGGTCTGGAACAGGGGGCCGTCAGCAGTGTTGTGTATTTCAGTTTTGGTGTCTTGTTCCTCACCGCCGATGTATCCCCAACTTCCGGGTGTATAAGGCTGGTCGGGAAGCCAGGTCAGTTGGCTTTCGTCGGAAGTGAAGAAGCACCGGCTTCCCACATTTATGGCCAGTTCCAGGTTTTTTAGGTTAGTTGCATTCAGTCGGGCAGGAACCGGGCGGAAATTTACTCTCAAACCGTCTTGTACCATCGTTCCCTGATAGTTGCCTTGTGCCAGAAGAAGAGGTTCCTTGTTGCTGAATGGAACTTCGAAGGTGGCGGTGTAATTCTTTGTTTGCTGCTTGCCTATGGACTTCCCGTCGATGAAAAGCTCTACTTCGGGAAGATTGGAATATACCTTTACCGGCAACAGGACAGGGGTATCTCCTTGCTGTACGCCACTACGGTGTGTCCAGTCACGGCTGGCAATGTGCAATACGGGAATGTCCTTACGCCAGGCCGCTTGATAGTAATAATATACATCTTTAGGAGTGCGGTCGGCATACACCAATCCTTTGTTATTGATGCGCGGCATGGACTCGTCGCGCAGGGCCGAACAGAAGTCGATGAAATTCCAGTGGGTACCGCCGCAAACGTAAGGGGTGTTCTCCAGTACCGGAAGATAGTGCTCAAGGTATTTCTGTTGGTACTCGATACTGAAATCAAACGCACGTGGGGTAAGTGAATGCAGTCGCCTGTCCGATCCTGCACCGTATTCGCTGACAATCATCGGATGGGTGGGGTAGTCCCGGTGTTGTTGTGCCAGGTATTTCTCGAATCCAGTGACGTCGCCTCCATACCATCCCTGGTACAGGTTCCATCCTACGATATCGGTGATGTTGCTTATGCCGGTCTCGTTATAGCTGTTGCTGCCATGGAATGCCATGGTGCTGACGCGCGTAGAGTCTTCCTCCTTGAGTACCTTTTCCAGCCTTTTGGCAAGTGATGATGCACGCTCTATGGCGGGTTTCAACTCGGCTTCGGTTTTGTATTTCCGTTGGGTTACGAGCAAGATCTCGTTCATGTATCCCCATGCAATGATGGAGGGATGGTTATAGTGCTGGCGAATCATTTCGCGCAGGTTACGTTCGCAATTGTCTCCATATCCGGGAGTCTCGGGCACGATGTCGATGATGGGGATTTCTTCCCAGGCCAGCATACCGAGTTTGTCGCACATCTCCAAGAGAGCATCATCTTGAGGGTAATGGGAGACACGGATAAAGTTGGCACCCATCTCTTTCATCAGTTTCATGTCACGGCGGTGCATTTCGTCGGTCAGCGCCACACCGATGGGTTTCTGGTCTTGGTGGCGGCAGATACCGCGAAGCTTGTAGGGTTTTCCGTTGAGGAAGAATCCTTTATCGGCATCGAAGTGGAACCACCGGAAGCCGGTGTGATGGTTGCTCTGGTCCAGGACCACTTTAGTCTTGCGGTCACGCAAGGTGGTTTCTATCCGGTAGAGGGCAGGTGTTTCGGGAGTCCATAACCGGGGATACAGGATGGGCGATGCTGCATTTTGGAAAGCGTAGGTCTCTCCGGGTTTCAGTTGTATGGACTTCTTTAGTGTCTGCAACAGGGTACCGTCCGGTTGGTAGATGGAATGGATGAGTTCCAGGTTTGCCTTTTCGCGGGCGTCATTCTTAATCTCACCGCGGATGGAGAGGGTGGCTTTCTCCTCAGACACTTGGGGGGTGCTGATGAAGATACCGTCCGAACCGTGGTTGGTTAAGTTAAAATGTTGGTCGGGTACGGCAGTGAGCCACATATCCCGGTAGATACCACCGAAAAAAGTGAAATCTCCGGAGATGGGAGGAATGTCCATTCGGGCGTTATCCACGCGGATAGCCAGGACGTTGGGTGAACGGAAAGAGAGGAAGGGAGTGATATTGAACGTGCAGGCGGTGTATCCTCCCGCGTGTTCGCCTATGTTTTTGCCGTTGATGAAAAGGGTGGCTGCCTTGCTGGCTGCATCCAGTTTCAGAAAGACCTGTTTGCCTTCCCAATCTTTGGGGAGGGTGATGCGGCGGCGGTACCAACCAGTTCCGCGATAATAGTCCTTTTCCGTATAGGCGTCGGTATTCCAGGTATGCGGCAGGTGGATGTCTGCCCATTGGCTGTCGTTGAAAGCGCTGTCCGCAGCGGAAGTGCATTCGCCTTTCAGGAATTTCCAGCTGTCGTTGATGGTTTGGGTTTCATGTTGTGCGTGTGCAGGTGATAGAATAAATAAGGATAAAGCTGTTGCAGCCATCCAATGGCTGATTTTTTGTCGGGATGTGTTTTTGTCTTTTTTCATGGTAATATGTTATAAATGAAATCACTGCCAAATCTACTAAAAAGAGGCGGATATCGAAAAAAAACAAGGAATTATCCGCCTCTTTAGCTGAACCTGAACTTACAATCTTGTTCGATTTGAAAAATAAACCTATAAAAACTTACTTTATTCTTATTGATAACTTTTGTATGAAGCCTTTTTATTCTAATTTCATCTGATATAGCGAAGATACAGCCGTGATATAAAGTTTGTTTCCCGTAACCAGCAAAGACGTGGGACGTTCGGGAGTCTCTATCGTCTTTATAAGCTTGCCTGTAGGGTCAAAAACAGAAATATCTCCGTTGGCTACATATACATTTCCGTTTGTGTCGGTAGCTACGCTCCGGTCGCCTCCATCGGCAAAGATGCGGCAATTCTGCAGAAAACCGTGGGCATCTATATCAGCCCGGATAACCCGTTGGTGGTATTCGTCCAGTACATAAACCGGTTTTCCCGGAATGCTTTTTATCAAGGAAGAACAACGGAACAGGTCTTCATAATAGGGAATGATGGTGACACCGTCGGGAGCCACAAAACATTGTTCCGGCTTCTTGCCGTTGTAATACTCGTTTTGGGTGATGGTCCGGTTGCCTGGATAGTAAACTAGCCCGGGTGCAGGGAACTGTTTCATGTCTTCCAAGGGCAAGATCCGGAAACTGTCATCCGGATTGTCGGGATGTATGGCATAGACTTTGGGTACATAGTTAAAACCCCACAATCCTCCCGCGCCTTTCCAGCCGAACAGAGGACGGTTGCCGTTGCGGGTGTCGTCATTGTGGTAACCCGGTTGGGAGATGTATTTGGTGACGACGAGCAGGTTGTCTTGCGTGTCGCAAGCCAGTGCTACCGCATTCCAGGGAAAGTCGGCGATGGATGTCACCTTCCCGCTTACAGGGTCTAGCTTGTAGATGCGTCGCATGCGGTGCTCACAGAAATAGATGTTTCCCCGGCTGTCTTGTGCCAACCCGTCTATAAACTCAAATCCGGAAACGATGGGTTCCATTTTTCCTGTTTCTTCACTGAGCGTATATTTACGGCTTTCCTTGCCGGTCAGGCAGAGGCGTGCAAGTTCCCAACGGCGTGCTTCACGGCGGGTGTTGACATCGTACAAGCTGGCGTTGGAAGTGAATTTTATGCGGGCGTGTGCATAGTTGTGAACGTTGAGGAACTCTATGTTCTCACAGTTCCAGGTACGTATGGCTGACGGGTAGGATTTCAACATGCGTGATACACGGTAGGAATAGAAATTGGCGAACACCAGATTTTTGCAGTCAATCAAGTCCAAAGGTTGCGTATCAATACCTTCAGCTTCCACTTCGAACTGGAAATCATAGATTTTCCAGTTGGCTACATTGCGGAAGATAGCTTCGTTGCGCAGATGATGTTCCAAAGACATTCCGTAGATGCGCCCCGGTGTTTCCGTATGACTGATGTAGAGTCCTGCCGAGCTGTATTCGTTGGCTGTCCATATATCCCGGAATGCGCCTCCTCCGCCATTGGTGATCCATAGGCTCCAATGTTGGTTGTCCCAGGCACGGGTAATGAGGTCATGAGTTTCGGGGGTGACGGGCATAGGCTCTTCCAAAGGATTGCCGGCACTTTGTCCGTTATGGAAAAAACGGGATTTGTCATGTCCGCTGAATTTGACATCGTACATGTAAGAACCTTCTCCTGCCATCCATTTGCAATTGACGGCCCGGTAGTTGTAGGCATCGGCGTTCAGGAAGATACCGCATACAATGTTTTTGCCGCCTTTGGGAGTAGTCAGTTGTGCTTGTGGGGCACCGAAACCGCTGAATGCGGGATTACCGCCCAACGTCAGCAGGATAGTGGTACCAGGATGCAGACCTACCAGATTGGTGTTCTGTTTCAGGGTCAACGGTTCTTTTACCACATACCAGCCTTGAGGGATGTAGATGTGGGCATACTTTTCTATTGCTTCCTGGAAAATGTGCGTATCATCGCTGAAACCGTCTCCTTTGGCACCCAAGTCGCGTATGTTGACCCATTGTTCCGTAGGTGGGAGCGTGGGAGTGTCACTGGCATCTAAAGGAGTGATGCCCTTGATGGGTTCTACCTCGGCCAGGCGTACTATTTGAGGAGTGTCCTCCAGACTGTCGGCATTGAATCCGAACGTAAAGCGGGTGACCCGGTAGGTCTTTCCCTTGCCGGATACCTGCTTGTTTATAGAACGTTCCAAAGCAAACAGGGGAACGTTCTTGCATTGTATATTTCTAAGATTGATTTGTGTTGCTGCATTTCCTGCATCTGTCAGGATAACTCCCGTACGGCGTACGTTTTCGAAGATACAATCTTCCATGAATAATCTGTCGGGAGCCTTTTCTTTGATTTCTACGGCTACGGGTACATTCTTGACCCGCATGCGGACAATGGTCAGTCCGCCTTCGTTAGTAAGGATGGCACTTTTACGTTGTCCTTCGAAGTACGAGTTCAACAACATAATAGGCCATCCGGGAGCTGACTTATCCGTATCGATTCCATACTCTCCTCCATAGATGGCGACATTCTCCAGGTGATTTCCGGCATCTGCAATACCGGCACGCCCTTTTCCCACATGGATGGTTACATTGGAAATGGAACAATGCTGTGCAAAATGCGCTCGGATACCGGTTGCGTTGGGATTGCCGTCTTCAATTCGGATATCTGCATTCAGCATCGAACTGTAGAAAGTGCCTGCATTGGCATCACTTACACGTCTTTCCGGGTGATAATTCCCGCCGATGAACCAGAAGAGATATTTCCCTTTGCCCGTTTCGCGGGTTACTTCCTGGAAACCGGGTGATTGTCTGGCAAGAACGAAAACCGGGCGTTTACTGCCATAACCGATGATGCGGACACCTGAGGGTACATAAATCGTTTTACTGAGCTTATATACACCTTCGGGAACGAAGAGGATACCACAACCGTTTTCTTTCTGTTTGGCCTGGTTCAACGCCTCTTGCAAGGCATTGGAAACATCCAGGCTCCCGTCTGCTTTCAGGTCGAAGTTCTCGGGAGTAAAATATACGGCCGCCTCGTCCGCCGGCCTGTCGGTAAAGACAGACCGGGGATTCTGGGCAGATATTCCTCCGGAGAGGATTACCATGAGGAGTAGAGTCAATGTTTTGATACGGTTCATGTTGTATATTGAAAATTAGGATTATAAAGGATAACGTTTGAGGCTTATTGTCATTTTTCCGCTGCCGTCGACATTATTTACATAAACATAGGCAGCCCATTTGCCGTCGGCAGTTTTCATAAATGCACTGTCATCCTTTTTTAGGTTCAATATATAATTCATAGCTCCATTTAAATCCAATGTCTCGAAATCGATATCATCTACATAAACCGCTGGGTTGCTTCCTTTCAACTGGGCGTCATGCACATTGGCACGTTGTTCCATAGGGGTATTGTTGGTAGCGCCTGAAGGAACAATGCCGCTGATTGCAATGAACTTGGGATCCGTTGCGGGAGATACAAAAGAATGTGCATAATCAAAGCCATTCAGCTTATCCTGATAGTTGTAGATGAAGTCAATCTTGCCAGACAGATTTTGGGCGTTTACTTCTTCCTTGGTATAGGCCTTCATGTCTTCGATGGAGAAATAGCAAGCACCTTCGTTCTCCAATTCGATGAGACGCTTCATGTCCATCTTGGAGATTTTGTAGTCAGGAGTTCTATAGGACACCCGGTCGCCTGTGCTGGAAATTCCGGTAAAGGTAATACTGAATGTTTTGCCTTTCGCCTCTTCGGGTACTACGTAATTGTAGCGCAAGGTAGCGGCAATCAAGTCGGTCTGGCTGGTTCCTACGGCAATGGTTGGATTGATGTAGTGGGCATCTACTTTCTCCATCATATTGGCGATAGAGGTATTGCCGTCCGTGGAGGCATCCTTGACGGTCTGGATAGGAACATCTTCCCCTGCACCGTAGTGAACGCCGTTGACGTCCATTCCTGTCTGTGCAGTAAACCAAGAATTCAATTCGAATCCAGTACCTGCCGCTCCGGCAATTGAAGCGACAGCTTCAGCCTTGCTTATTCTTCCATTGGTAGTTCCCATGGCATAAGCAAATTCTATTTTTTCTCCGGCTATGGCAGGAGAAACTGTCTTTTTGATCATGTCATTCTTGATGGCAGACTCGTCGTCATCGCTGCATGCGAAACAAGAGAGAGCAAGAAAGGACAGCATTGCATATTTTAATAGTTTCATAACAAAGTTCTGTTTCTTAAAGATTTATACTGGTTGATTATTCTCCTTGCAAAGTGATGGTAACCGTGTAGGTCTTTTTCACTTGGCGGTTACCGGAAATTACCGTGTATTGGCGGGGCTGGCTGAAATCAGTCCATACTCCCATGGCAGGAGTTACGATACAGTCTTTGGCAGTACCGCATTCCGGTTTCAGTTTTGTCATGTTGGTACCGAATTTCGCCACACCTGTAATGGTATTGTTTTCATCGTCAATGGTGACACCGCTTATCAATACGTCACGGTCATCCGGTCCTCTCAATATAAGTGAAGATATGTAACATTCTTCACTGTCTGTAAGCAGCAAACCATTCTCATCTACCGGATAGTCATTGCATGATTGAGACAAAAGACATATTATGATAAATGTCAAAAATTTATATAGGCTTTTCATATCATTCTTTTTGTTTTTAATAAACTTTTTGGTTATTGCTTATCTCCATGGAGTATTCTGAGTCAGATTCGGGTTGCGGTTTCTTTCACTTTCAGGAATCTGGTAGATATAGCTCTTTTGGAAATTGAGTTCAGATGCATTCTTGAACTCATCACGTATGCGTGAGCCGTTGGTATCGTATAAAGTAAGACCGTCACTGTTTGCCTCTCCCCAAATTTCATGAGTTTTTCTCCAGCGGCGGATATCGAATGGACGCATGCCTTCTGTTGCCAATTCTACAATACGTTCTTGTTCGATTGCATTGAAGAATGCCTCTGGAGTGGCATATTTGTCGGAAGTCAATGCGGGCAGATTACCACGGCTGCGGATTTTGTTCAGTAAAGCTATACATTCGTCCGTAGGTCCGGTTGTTTCGTTGACTGCTTCTGCATACATCAGATACACGTCAGCCAGACGCATCAGGTAGAAATCCTGTGGACCGTCTGTCCGTTCCCAACCGGCTTCCTGGCGTATCCATTTACGATAGATATAACCGGTTTGATTGCTGGCGTCGTTATTGATGTAACCGTTGGCTTCATTTCTTTCGCCAAACATCCAGACATATTCATCACCCATTGTCAAGCCGTCCGTTGATATCTTCTTGTAGGATTCGCCATCCCACATGATAGTCGATTTCATACGCCAGTCACGATTTTCATAGCTGGCACGGTTACGTGCTCCATTGGGTAGTGTGGCGTCTTTGGACAAGACGAGCTCATCACAGAAATCACCGGTAATGGTGGATTGGTAACGATTTACCAGACGGACAGTAGGCATAATCCAACATTGTGCATTACCGGTAGTACGGGTACCGAAGTCACGGAGCAAGCTTTCACCTTGACTGAGAGAAGGGCCGCCATAGGTAATGGAGAAGATGATTTCCGGGCAATTTTCATTGTAGTATTGGAATAATTCCCCGTAGTTCGGCTTTTCATAAGTACCGGGGTTTCCGTCTCCTAATATGGTCAGGCCGTAATCGTTGATTACTTTGCTGAAGTCCGAAGCCGCCGCAGCATAGTAGGTTTGGGCTACACTGCTGCTTGGTTCAAAACCTTCCAGTTCGGGCCATCCGTTTTTGTGCCAGCAGGCGTAGTATAATTCTATTTTAGCCTTGAATGCCAATGCTGCAACTTGTGTGGCACGTCCGTATTTGTCACCATAGCTTACGGGGAGTTTTTCGGAGGCATTTTGCAGGTCTGTGATCAGTTCGGGAATGATTGTGGCAATGGGAGTACGCGTTAGAGAGCATGCTTCGTCGTTGCCGCTGAGCACGTGGCGGTAGTAAGGAACATCACCCCAGTTCTGGACCAGGCGAAAGTAGGCCAATGCACGCAGGAAGTAGTTTTCGGCATTGATGGCTTCCAAAGAGGCTTTGACAGAAGCATTCTGTTCAGCCTCTATCATTTGCTCTACATAGAATATGGTATAATTGGCACGATTGATTACTCTATATGCATTGTTCCACATGCTGGAAAATCCGCTGCCGGGTGTGCCGGGACCCCATGAAGATATATTACCGACACTTTTGCCGCGGGTATTCTGGAATTCACCGTGGCCGTCATAATAGTAATCGGTTGCATACAAAGTACGCAATGCATTGTAAACACCGTAGGTAGAGGACAAAGCGTCATCTGTACTTGTCCAGAAGAGGTCCGAAGATACTTCTGTCGTAGCAGGGCGGTTCAGCAGGTCATCTATACAGGAAGATGTACAACCAAGCAGTCCGGCTAATGCTATATATTTAAGATATTTCATATTCTTACTTATTTGTTGAGTTATCAGAATTCAATATTCAAACCGATTGAGTAGGTCTTGACCAACGGATAAAGGTCATTCCCGTGAGGCTTCTCGGGATCAATACCTTTCCATGGAGTCAAAGTGAAAAGATTTTCACCGGATAAGTAGATACGTGCACGGTTGAAACCGATTTTCTGCATGTAACGTTCAGGAATAGAATACCCGATCTGCAGATTCTTTAAACGGAAATAATTCGTGTTGTAAGTCCAATATGTGCTTTCTTCACGGTTTTTGTTACCGCCGCTACCGTTTAGCAGACGAGGCAGGGAAGCGCCACGATTGTCCAGTGACCAGCTGTCATTCCAGTGGAATTGTTGGAACGCATAACGGTTATCCGGGATTTTGGTATTGTTTAAGTCATCCAGCCATACATCAGACCGTCCATAGTTGCCTTGGAATAGGGCCTGGATATCAAAACCGTTATAAGCACCGGTCAGCGTAATGCCAAATTGTCCCATGGGAGTGTCACGGTATTTGTCGGTATAGGCTTTTTTGTCAAGGTCACTGATCTTACCGTCACCGTTCAAATCCTTGAGTATGATATCACCCGGAGCATTGTAGGCGTCTCCTTGGTAAGGAGCATTATAGAGCTCATTCCAGCTTTGTACCAAGCCTGGATATGCCTCATAGATATAGAGGAAATGATAAGGCATATCAAGCATGATCCAACCGCGATTCAGGTAATCTCCCCATTTCTCAAGTTTGTTGACATTGTAAGAAGCGTTTACGTTGATGCTGTAGTCGAATTTACGGATACTGGAACGCCAGTTTAAGTTAACCTCGACACCACGGTTTCGCAGGTCGGCAACGTTGATATTGGGGGCAGAATAGCCGGTCAATAAGGAAGATATGCTGGAACCGCGGATCATACCGGTGGTAAAACGGTCATACCAGTCAAGTTCGGCTGTTAATTGATTGTTGAAGAATCCTAAATCCAGACCGATATTAATGACACGGGTTTCCTCCCAGGAAAGATCCTTGTTAATCATTTTATTGGCACTGAATCCGGTAGCGAGACTGCTATTCCCAACGATATAGTTGGTAGTTCCCATCGTTTCTTTTTGTTCGTAACGTCCTACACCGGAATTGTTACCCAAAGAACCATAAGAAGCACGGAACTTGGCGTTGCTGACTACTTTCTTCAATGGGCTGAAGAAGGCTTCTTCCGAGATGCGCCAACCTACGGCAGCTGACGGGAAGAATCCCCACTGATGTCCCTTGGCAAAACGGGAAGAACCGTCGGAACGGAAGTTAAATTCGAACAAGTATTTATCGAATAAAGTATAGTTGACACGGCCAATGAAAGAACGTAAGCCTTCGGACTCTGAGTTTCCACTGTTAGTCTGTACTTCTTTGGAAGCGGCATCCAATTCTTCAAGGCTGTTGTGTAAACGGTTCTTGCGGCCTGCGTTTAAATTGCGATGGAACCAGTATTCCTCGGCGGCATTGAACATGGCAGAAATATGATGTCCTTTAAAAATTTCCTTTTCATAAGAGATGCGTCCCTGAAACAATGTTTTATGGCCTTCCTGATTGGAGTTGTTGATGACATCACCGGTATCCGGCATGGTACGCGCTACGCTATTGGTCTGGAAGTTCATTTGATTCACTACGTTCTGGATACTTTTGCTGAACTGGTTATAATAACGCAGGGCATAGCTGACATTTAACTTCAAGTCCTTGATAGGTTCCCATTCCAAGTAAGCGTTTCCATTGAACTCTTTGCGGGAAGTGTTGGTACGATAAGCTTCGTATTCGGCAATGGCGTTACCGGCGGAAGCTGATTCTCCATAGGCCATGGCGCCACCGTATTCCCCTGTTTCGGGGTGTTTGTTCAAGATACCTGAGATGACGTACTTCAAACCGGCCGTTTCCAGACCGGCACCGCGGGGCGTCTGACGCTCTGACCAGCTACCGTCTGTCTTGATACCTACTTTTACATTGTCACGAATCTTATAATCCACGTTCAGACGCATATTGTAGCGGCTGTAGTCATTGTGGATTTGCAGGCCTTCTTGGTCCAGAATACCGATTGAAGTATAAAAGTTCATTTTATCCGTACCGCCGGATGCAGAGACTGTGTGATTCATAATGGCGCCTGTGCGGAACATTTCGTCGAACTGGTCGGTATTCGGGAACAGTATCGGATCAACCAGTCCCATCGCCATCCATTGTTCTACTGTACCTTGGCGGAAACTGGTAGATTTATTGCCGGTTGCCGCAGAACGCATCTGCATTGTCAATGCACGGCTATAATCTGCCAGGTAGTCGTAGAATTCTACCGGACTTGACCAGGCATAAGAACCGTTATAGCTAACCTTGGCCTTGCCTTCCTTCGCACCTCCTTTGGTGGTAATTAAAATGACACCGTTGGCAGCACGTGAACCGTAAACAGCCGATGAAGCCGCGTCCTTTAGAACAGAAATGCTTTCAATGTCGTTCATATTGATACGGTTGATATCGACGTCCGGCATTCCGTCAACTACAATCAACGGATCGGAATTGTTGATAGATCCCAGACCGCGTACTTTCAATGAAGCACCGTCACCGCCGGCAAAACCGGTTGTCTGGCTTACTACCAAACCCGGAACCAATCCTGAAAGGCTGGAAGATACGTTCGTTATGGAACGGCTGGCTATTTTCTCGTCTACTTTTACCGCTGCGACAGAACCGGTCAGGTTTACTTTCTTTTGAGTACCATAACCTACTACCACAACTTCATCCAGTGTTTGAGAGTCTTCTGCAAGAGTTACTACTATATTAGTTCTGCCATTTAAAGCGACTTCTTGTGTCGTATATCCGATGAAAGATACTACAAGTGTCGCGTTGGATGGAGCTTCGATGTTAAAATGTCCGTCAATGTCTGTGATTGTGCCGCCAGTGCCATCTTTGATCTTGATATTGGCACCGATAACAGCCTCTCCTGTATTGTCTTTTACAGTACCGGTAATTCTGGCATTTTGCGCCGTGATACTTCCGATACCGATAAAAAGCAATAGGAATACAAATAAATGTTTCATATTAGGCTAATTTTGAATGAATAAATTAAAGGTTAATTCTGATGGAAGAAGATGTACCTGCCATCATCTTCTGAAACATTACAAGTTGTATTTAACCGTTTTCTTGTAATGGATAAAATGTGTTCTCATAGGTGTTGTCTCATAGGCATCCTTTCTTTTTAGGGTTATCGAAATCAATTTTGGTTCTTAAAATTCAGAATGGATGATATACATTCTTTTATAAACTGCAAGCAAATATATGCGGATATGGCATTCGTATTTTGAAAAAGCCTACATCACAACTACATCAAATCTTATATTTTAATACATCTTTACTTTCTCAACTAATTTCTATGTGGTTGATTATTAGAGATATTTTAGAAAAAACACTACTGGTGGTGTATTTGTTAAAGACTGTACAACCTTATCTTAATCCGAACGAAATATATTATTTTTGTTCAAAAACATAAATGTTAGTACCTATGAAAACACCTTATTTTATACTTACCTTTTTATTGTTTGTAACTATACCGCTGAGGGCTGAATGGCAAAGGCCGGTAACTAACTATACCCGTCATACCTATAAAGGAGGGAACCAGAACTGGATGTTACAGCAGCATGAAAACGGTTGGTTGTATGCAGCCAATAATAATGGTTTGTTGGAGTTTGATGGTTTCAGCTGGAATTTGTATCCTATACGGAATGCCAAAGCGCGTGCCATGAAAATAGGTATGGACGGTCGTATTTATATCGGTGGAATCGGTCGTTTTGGATATTTTACTCCCAATAGGTTGGGAGGATTGGACTATACTTGCCTTTCAGACAGTTTACCTCCTAATTCAGTAGTCGGTGTTATATGGAATATTCTGCAGGATAAGGATAAGATCTATTTCCAGTCAGACCGTAGTCTGTTTTGTTGGAAAAATAACCGGTTGGAATACATAGAGTCTGCCGGAGAGATATATACTTCCGCTATTCTGTATAATAAGTTTTATGTCGGTGCAGCGGAGGGTATTCAGGTAATGGAAAACAAACATTTCAGGTTGATACCGGGATCGGAGACTTTAGGCAGAGTGTCGAGCCTGTTGCCTTATAATGGCAATATCCTGATAGTGACCCGCTATAACGGCTTATTTATCTATGATGGGGAGAGCATTCAAAGACATGCTTGTGTAGCTGATGACTTTATGCGGCGTAACCGTATTTTCTGTGCGGCACTTAACCGGTCCTTGCTGGCACTTGGTTCCGTGCAGGACGGAGTCTGTCTCTTGGATATGGAAAAGGATGAGATAAATGTGATTTCCATCAATAATGGCTTGCAGAACAAGACTGTGCTCAGTATGAGTTTTGATGCACGGGATAATCTTTGGCTGGGGCTGGATAATGGCATTGACTGCATTCATTTGAGTTCCCCCGTCTTTTCTTTATATGGCAATAAACCGGTGATAGGTTCAGGATACTCTTCTTGTCTGTATCAGAATAAACTGTACTTGGGAACCAATCAGGGACTCTATAGGACTGTTTCCCCCGATGAACTGAACAAGGAAATACCGATGGATTTTATACCGGGAACCGGTGGGCAGATTTGGTCATTTCTACGTTATGACAATAAACTGTTCTGCGCTTCGGACAATGGTGTCTATATCATTGAGGGGGATAAGATTGACCATCTGGACGGGCTTCGGAGAGTGAGGATTCTGGTTCCCCTGCATAATCGTCCGGACGTGTTGATAGCCGGCACCTATGGTAAATACAGCGGCTTGCACCTTCTGGAAAAGATTGCCGGCCATTGGCAAGTTGTTTGCAGGCTCAAGAACTTTACTTATGCAGCCAAGAGTCTCATGGCAGAAACTTCAGGCAATGCATTATGGGTAACCAACAAGGACCGTGGAGTTTGCAGGTTGGGTTTGTCGGATGATTTGAGAGAGGTAGTCAGTCTGAAAAAGTATAATCATAAGTTTTTCCCTTCTGGCTATGATACTTATCTGGCACGGGTCAATAATGAGATTGTTGTGACTTCTTATTATGGCTTATGGCGTTATAACCGGGCAAAAGACTGTCTGGAAGAGTATTTTGAGTTGGAAAACATGCTGGACGGTAAAGGAGCCTACACGTATATGACCATGGATATGGCCCATAATCTTTGGTATGTGTCGGGTGGGGCACTGAAACTGTTGCGGTATGATGCTGTGAAGAATTCCTATTCCAGGGATCCCCATGACATTTTTTTGAAAGGTTCCCTGATTGAGAACTACGAACATGTGGATGTATATGGAGAACAGGCCATAGTGGGTACGGAAGAGGGTTTCTCCTTGGTACGTTCTTCGTCTATGGCAGTCGGCAAGGAACTGTCGTCTTTACAAATACGCCGGGTGTATCTGACCGGACGGAGGGATTCACTGATATATGGCCGCAGTTATCGTTATGAAGATACACCGGTTATTATTCCCTATAATCATAATTCCCTGCGTATAGAATATAATGTAAATAACTATGACGCTGCCCGTTCAGCTCTTTTTTCTTACCGGTTGAGTGAGGGAGGCGATAAGGGAGAATGGAGTGAATTCAACGAGAATAGCGTGAAAGAGTTTACGGGTTTGCACGAAGGACAATATGTGTTTAGTGTCAAGTTGATGACCGAAAAGGACCAAGAGCCCGTAATGACTTCCTTTGCATTTGAAATACTGCCTCCCTGGTATCGTACCTGGTGGAGTCTGATGATCTATGTTGCCGCCGCCTGTCTGGTGCTGTTTTATGTCTATTGCCGGATAGTGGCCGGCAGGAAGCGTCTTCTGATGCAGAAGGAACTGGAACTTTACCGGCAGAAACAGGAATTCCAGAAGGAGAGTGATTTGAAGGATAAAAAAATAGATTCGTTGAGGGAGGAGAACTTGCAGGCGGAATTGCGTCATAAATCTGAGGAACTGATTCGTACTACCTTGAACATAGTCCGTAAAAATGAGATATTGATAGACATCAAGAAAGAAGTTCTGGGAATCTCACATTCCATCAGCGAGGAAAATCTGGTGTCTCTCCGGCGTAAGACACTCCGTCTGCTGGGACAGATTGAGACCAATATGGAGCATGATGATGATTTGCAGGCATTCCAGACTACGTTTGATTCGGTTCACCACGACTTCTTCAGCAAGTTGCAGGAAGCATATCCCGAACTGAACAGTAAAGATAAGTTGCTTTGTGCCTATATAAAGATGAATCTGCTGTCCAAAGAGATTGCTCCCTTGATGAATATTTCTTTGCGGGGAGTGGAAATCAGCCGTTACCGTCTGCGAAAAAAACTGGGATTGGAGGAAGGGGAGAACCTGACCGAATTCCTGCAGAAGTTCAGCCAATGATTATTGGTGGCTCCGTTGCAAAACCAGGAGGCTCTCGGGTCCCATATTGAACAGCAGGTCAATGATGCTCAGATTGGGCAGAAAGCCAAGTCTCTCCTGGAACACCTGGTAATAGGGTTGTGGGGAGAACTCCGTATCTTCGAGCGTAAAGTCCTTCTTGGGGTGAATGCGTTCGCGGAAATCATCCTCGTCCGGCATAAACTCAGTATGGTATTCAGAAGTACGTACCATGGTGGGCTGGATATCAACAAGCGAACAGACCAAATGGCAGAGTTCTTCGTTGAAATCTATTAGGAACTCATACTTTTTCTCATAAAAAGGGCGGAAATCATCTTTGTAATATTCGAAAAAAGGAGTATGATTGTAGGCGGATTCGATGGCATTCCAGTGTAGGTGCCTCCAGTTGCCATGGTCAGAGATACGGATATCCTTCATGGGGCATTTCAAGGTGTCCGGCTTGACGGTAGGAATGGAAAGTGCCAGTTCCCCGTCCGGTGCCGCGATAGTACAACGGTTACGATAGGTCTGTTTGACATAATGGTCGTGTTGCTCCATGCACACTTTATCGTAGGATAATAATTTGGTATAATATTCTACCGGTGCCAGATAGGCGGAAGAAAGAAATACAGTTTTCATCGGGATTGTTTACGGATTAGAAGATTTACTATTTTATTTTATTCCTTGCCACATTCTGTCCCACCGGTAGCCGCTGAAAAGCCCTTTTCCTTTCTCTTTGGAGAACCAGATGACAGTAGCCTTGCCGATGATATGGTCTTTCGGAACAAAACCAAACAGGCGGGAGTCGGAAAGGTTGATTGAGTTGTTTGCACCTACCCAATAGTAGTCTTTGGTAAAATAACAATGTTGGGCAGGTTTGCCTTCTATATATAGCGTATCATGCTTGATTTCAGCCTGTTTCTTTTCATGAAGCACCAACGTGTTGCGTAGCAAAGTCATGTTCCAGGGATAGACACGTACAACTTTTCCTTTTCCCGGAACAATCAGAGGCCTCAAAGCCTCAATAGAGTCTTCCTTGACAGTAGGTTCTATCCAGCAGTTTCCGTTCAGGGCTTGTTCCAGCAGATAGTATTCATAGCGGCTGAAGCTGCGTACGTTCTTTACGGAATCTTGTCCTAGCAATTCGTTGGGGCGGATGGAAAGGATGGACAGGAGCGAGTCCAATTGGCGTTCCTTTGCTTGGGGATAGGTGTAGAGAAACTTTTGGTCGGGCGCATTCTTCTCCGAAGGAATTACGGAGAAGAGGGAATCTATCAATAAAGTATCTCCGGGCCTTCCGAGGCAGCGGCTGATGAAAACCTCCCGTCTGTCGATGACAGGTTCCGAGAGATTGGCGGGATTGTTGAATACCAGAATATCCTCTTTCTGCACCGGGCGGTCTGCCCAACGGTGGTAACCTGTCCACTTCATGAACGGCAGCCGCAGGCCGTAACTCCACTTGTTGACAAGGATACGTTCACCCTGGTACAATGAATTTTCCATCCCGGAAGAAGGAATCAGGCAGGAAGTGGCAACACATCCCCGCAGCAATACCACGACGAGTATTACTCCGACTATTGCCATCGCTATCTTCCAGCTTTTTTTCATTCGAAATCAATTGATTAAAGAATGAAAAGCGGGCATGCACCTTTCATTCTTTACTTCCCTCATTCTTTAATTAATAGTGTCCACCCACTTGAATATGCGGTTCCAACGGATCTTTCCGTCAAACCAGCCCCGGTCCTTATCCAGTGACAGCCAGACAACGATAGGTTTACCGACTACGTGGTCTTCGGGAACGAATCCCCAATAGCGGGAATCGGCAGAATTGTGACGGTTGTCGCCCATCATCCAGTAGTAGTCCATCTTAAAGGTATAACTGTCGGTCTTTTCACCGTTGATGTAGATGCCATCCGGCTTTTGTTCCAGTTTATTGCCCTCATAGGCAACGATACAACGCTCATAGACGGGCAGGTTATCCGGAGTCAACCGGATGGTAGCGCCCTTGGCGGGAATCCATATCGGACCGTAATTGTCGCGGGTCCATCCGCTGTAAAGGTTCAACGGATACATTTGTCCGGAGAATGCATCGGATTCTTTTATGATGCGGCTGACGAGTTTCTTGTTTCCGAGAAGCGTGTCATACATCTTTTTAGTAAGCGGCAGGTGGTAAACCGGAGCCAGCCTGCCTTGTGCGTCACGACGGTCCAGTCCCATCTCTATCAAGCCTTCTTCCCATCCGAGGTTTTCGGTCATTAATGTCTGGTCATCCTTGCTGATGCCCAGTTCGCGGAACATCTCCTCCGGAATGTAGGGACCGGTAGTCTGCACGAAGTAGTTGAATTGCATCTCTTCCGGGTTCTTGATGGCTTTGCCGTCGATATATACCTGTCCGTCCTTGATTTGCAAGGTATCGCCCGGCAGGCCGACACAACGCTTCACGTAGTTCTCCCGACGGTCAACGGGGCGTACGACCACCTTTCCGTACATCTGCGGATTGGAGAGAATCTGTTTGCGGCCTGCATTGTAATACAGGTCGTAAACGGTACGTTGCTGGTCACGTGTCAGGCTGTCCATGTTTATCTTATTGGGATATACACGTTGACCGGCTTCGTAGGCGATCGTGTAGAAATCAGACTGCTGGTAATTGGTTGCCACCGTATCACCGGCAGGGAAGTTGAACACGACAATGTCGTTCAGCTTCACTTTCCCGAATCCCGGCACGCGCTTGTATTTCCACTGGGGCCATTCTATATACGATTTGCTGTTCAGTATCGGCAGCGTATGCTGTGCCAGCGGCATGGACAGCGGCGTATTCGGCACACGCGGGCCATAACTCATCTTGCTTACATACAGGAAGTCGCCTACCAGCAGGGATTTCTCTAAGGATGAAGACGGTATCTGGTAATTCTGGAATATATAGATATTCACGAAATAGACGGCTACCAGTGCAAACACAATGGCATCCACCCAACTCATGATACCGCGTACGGCAGGATTTTTGGACTTTTTCCAGAACCCCCAGGGTATTTTCTTGCTGATGTAAATGTCGAAAATGAAAGGTACTACTATCAGTCCCCACCAGCTTTTTACCCAGATAAGGAAGGCAAAGTAAAGCAGGGTAATGATACCGAACTTAATCCATTGGGCACGTGTTGCTTTTCTCATATTGTTCTAGTCATTTAAAAACGGAAATAAATCACTCATTCCCAGGAAACCTTCGTGCCGGGCAGTATATTCGGCGGCAAGAACGGCACCCAATGCAAAGCCTTTACGGTTTTTGGCATCGTGGGTGATTGTAATACTGTCTGCTTCAGAATCATAACGGATGCTGTGGATGCCCGGAACTTCTCCTTCGCGGACAGAACTTACGGACAGCTCGTTGGCGGCACATCGGGTACTCCCTGAAACCATTCCGTCAGGAGCCTGGAAAGTTCCTTCCACCCATTTGTCCTTGCGGTCAAGGTTTTCCAAGATACCTTCGGCTAGAGTGATGGCTGTACCGCTCGGGGCATCCAGCTTATGGATGTGGTGCGTTTCGCTCATGGATACGTCGTATGCCGGAAACCGGTTCATGATTTTTGCGAGATACTTGTTGACGGCCGAGAAGATGGCTACTCCCAGGCTGAAGTTGGAGGACCAGAATAAGGTCTTGCCGCCTTCGGTACACAGCCTCTTTACTTCTTCTCCATGTTCGGCCATCCAGCCGGTACTGCCCGAGACGAGTTTTACTCCGGCATTGAAGGCTTTCATGTAGTTGCTGTATGCTACCATGGGATTGGTAAATTCTATGGCAACGTCGGCGCTCCGGAAAGCTGCCGATTCAAAGTCTTCCTGATTGTCAACGTCGATGATGCTGACGATCTCATGTCCGCGGTCAAGGGCAATCTTCTCGATTTCCTTGCCCATTTTCCCGTAACCGATTAATGCGATTTTCATTGTTCCTTTTGTATTTATTCAGTTTATCAACAAACTATAGGATGCAAAGATAATCTTTTTCTTACATTTGCGCTCTACATTAACGTCTTGTTAACAATGGAACAACTACTGCATTACGTCTGGAAGCATAAAATATTTCCTTTGGGGATGCTCCGGACGACCTCCGGACAACCGGTCGAAGTGATAGATCCCGGTTTGCCCAACAGGAATGCAGGCCCCGATTTCTTCAACGCCAAGTTAAAAATAGACGGCACTCTCTGGGTGGGGAATGTCGAAGTACACATGCAGGCATCGGACTGGCTGCGCCACGGGCACAACCGGGACAAAGCGTATGATACCGTGATCCTGCATATCGTGGGGGATACCGATTGTGAGGTATATCGTACCAATGGTGAATTAGTTCCCCAGGTATTGCTTTCTTGTCCCGAACCGGTCCGGCAGCGCTACGATGAGTTGAGGCAGGCGGAGATTTATCCGCCTTGCTATTCCATTCTCGGTTCCCTTCCCAAACTGACGGTTCATTCTTGGCTGTCGGCCTTGCAGGTGGAACGTTTCGGGCAGAAAGCACGTTCCATATCCAGAAGGCTGGAGCAATGCAACAATCATTGGGAGGATGTGTTTTTCATCACCCTTGCCCGTAACTTCGGATTCGGGCTGAATGGAGACGCTTTTGAATCTTGGGCCGGTCATCTTCCATTCCGTGCAGTGGATAAACACCGGGACAATCTTTTCCAGGTGGAGGCTTTCTTCCTGGGGCAGGCAGGTTTGCTGGAAGAAGAGATTGCCGGAGCCGACGCCTATTATCAGAAATTGCGGAAAGAGTTTTGTTATTTACGGCATAAGTTTGGTTTGCCTGCTCCCATGTCCGTTGAGCAATGGCGTTTCTTGCGTCTCCGTCCCGGTAATTTCCCTCATGTCCGTCTGGCACAACTTGCCTGTCTGTACCATAAGGAGCGGGCGTTGTTTTCCCGGGTCATGGAGGCGGAAACCCTGGAGGCGGTAAAGACGATATTGACGGCGGAGACTTCTCCCTACTGGGAAGAACATTTTAATTTCAGGAAGGTTTCTTCCCATAGGGCAAAAAGGGTGGGGGAGAGTGCCTTGAACCTGATAGTCATTAATACCGTTATTCCGTTCCTTTACACCTATGGCCTGCACAAAGCCGATGAAATGCTTTGCGAACGGGCTACCCGCTTTCTGGAAGCTTTGAAAGCCGAGAACAATTACGTGACCCGTCTATGGAGCGGTGCCGGGTTGCCGGTATATACTGCCGCCGATTCGCAGGCTTTGCTCCAGCTTCAGAAGGAGTATTGCGAAAAGAAGGACTGTCTTCGCTGCCGGTTCGGTTATGAGTATCTGAGGCGTCAGTGAAGAATCTTTGTTCAAAGCTTGTGAATATCCGTTCGCAAGCTTTGAATATATGTTCGCAGCCTGCGGATATCCGTTCGCGCACTGCGAACAGAGTTTTCTCTTAACTCTTTCCACTTTTAGTCTTAGCTTCGGAAGTTTTTGCAGCAGCCTCCTGGAAAGTTCTCAACAGGTACTTTCACGTAAGGGTATTGGGTATTTTTCAAACAATAATTCCGCCAACGGGTTACCTTGTCATTTTTATATTATCTTTGCGCCTTGATAAATCATGTATGTATATGAAGGCGATTCAATCTGTTTTTTGTCTGTTTGCGGCACTCATGCTGACGACCTTGAATAGTCTGGCTGCAGAGGAGGATTTCAAGACATTCCTTCAGAAATTTACTTCCAGTGCTTCTTTCCAGTATTCCCGTGTCAAGTTTCCGTTGAAATCTCCCATAACTTTATTGAAGGATGATGGCGAGACGGAGCAGACTTTCCCTTTTACCCGCGAGAAGTGGGCGTTGCTGGACGAGGAAACCTTGAAAGAAGGTAATATCACGGAAGAAGAGGGAGGTGTCTATATATCACGTTTTACCGTCGACGAAGCGGCGCATAAAGAGTTTGAGGCAGGTTATGACGAGTCCGAGCCTTCGCTGCGCGTTGTCTTTGAATTGATAGGCGGCAAGTGGTATGTCACCGATTGTTATAACGACTGGTACAACTTCGATTTGCCTGTCGGTGAACTGAAAGAAACGATTCAGACGGTGCAGGAGGAGAACAAGGCTTTTGAAGAACAGCATCCTTAATCACTATTTTATCCTTCTTCTGTACGATTTATGCCCCTCTTTTTCCCGAAAGAGGGCTTCCTTTGTAGCATGCTAATTTTTTTGAAATCGCTAATACCTTGGATTATGCAGCTACAATTTCTATTGATAGGATTTCTTTCACTGTTCTTTCCCCGTCCGGAGGCGGCATCCTGCAAACTTTCAGACTGGCTGCCGGAGGATTCTTCGGGCAAAGTGCAAATCACCTGCGTGGAGGACACGATGGATATCGTTTCTCCCGACGGACTATCCCTTTGGTATAAAGAACGCCTTACCGGCGACTACGAAATCACTTACCGCGTGAAGGTGGTGATGGCAGGGGGCAAGTTTGACCGCCTAAGTGACTTGAACTGCTTCTGGGGAGCCGATGACCCCCAATATCCCGATGACTTCTTCGCCCGCAGCAAGTGGCGCAACGGTGAGTTCAAGAACTATAATACCTTGAGCCTGTATTACGTGGGTTATGGCGGCAACGAGAACATGACCTCCCGTTTCCGTGAATACCACGGAGAATATTACGGGGTGGATGATGCGAAGGTCAAACCTGTCTTGAAAGAATACTCGGATGCTCCGCATCTTCTGAAACCCAATCATTGGTATGAGATAAGGATACGTGTGGAGAATGGCATGACTACTTACAGCATGGACGGTGAAGAACTTTTCCGTCTTCCGGTGGACAAGAATAAAGGAGACGGTTATTTTGCTCTCCGCCTGTGGCAGAACCATGTACGCTTTACCGGTTTTCAAGTGAACAATATCGAATAACCTTAAATAAACAGACATGATGCAATTCAGTAAATGGAAAATAGGGGTGGGGGCACTCCTTTGGATGCTGTTGCCGGCCGACGGTGGAGCCCAAATCGTGAAGAATGAGCGTGTACTCTCCTTCGAGGAGCAACAGGTGCCCGCATTTATTACGGCAACCGGTTCGCAATTGGCTGTCAGCGATGAACATTATAGGGACGGCGGGCATAGTTTGAGCTGGACCTTCAGTCCCGAATCTGTTCTCTCCATCCAGAAAGACTTGAAGTTCGAGAAGAAAGACCCTACGGGGAAAGATACCTATCTTTCCGCTTTCATTGTATGGGTGTATAATGAACAGGCACAGGACAAGACGATAGAATTTGAATTCTTGAAAGACGGGAAGAAGTGTTCCTCTTTCCCGTTCGGCATCAACTTTACCGGTTGGCGCGGGGCATGGGTGTGCTACGAACGTGACATGCAGGGCACTCCCGAAGAGGGCATGGATGAAATCCGCATCATTGCTCCTGACGTGAAAGGCAAGCTCTTCATAGACCATTTGATTACTGCCAGCAAGGTTGATGCCCGGCAGCAGACTGCCGATTTGCAGGTACCTTTTGTCAACAAAGGCACTACCAACCATTGGCTGGTAATCTACGAGCATTCCTTGTGGAAGCCGGACATGGCGCTGACCCCCATTACGGAAGCGCAGAAGCAGGATATACGGCTTCTGGAAAAGCGTTTCCGTGACATGCTTTACACTCCGGGCACACTGACGGATAAGGAGATGGAGTCCATCCGCAAGAAGTATGACTTCTACCGGATTGCTTATAAGAATGGAAAAGTAACCGGCCTTCCCGTTTATTTTGTCCGCCAGTCGGAGGCTTACGAGCGTATGATACCCGATTGGGACAAGGATATGTTCACCAAGCAGGGAATAGAAATCAGCAGCTATTTCGATTTGATGAAACGCATTTCCATTGCCTACAACAATAGCCGGGAAGCGGCAGTCAAGGACGAACTGAAGCAGAAATTCCTTGCCATGTATGACAACATCACAGACCAGGGGGTTGCGTACGGCAGTTGTTGGGGAAATATCCATCACTACGGATATAGTATGCGCGGGCTTTTTGTGGCCTATTTCCTGATGAAAGACGTATTGCGCGACGCGGGCAAGCTGGAAGAAGCCGAACGTACGCTGAATTGGTATGCCATTACCAATGAGGTATATCCCAAGCCTGCCGTTAACGGCATCGACATCGATACTTTCAATACAAAACTGCAAGGCCGCATCGCCAGTATTCTGATTATGGAAGATACTCCGGAGAAACTGCGATATCTGCGTTCCTTCTCCCGTTGGCTGGATTACGGTTGTCGTCCCGCACCGGGACTGGCAGGTTCCTTCAAGCCGGACGGTGCTTGTTTTCACCACTGTAATAATTATCCGGCTTACGCTGTAGGTGGCCTGGACGGAGCGACCAACATGATTTATCTGTTGAGCGGTACCGAATTCAAGCTGTCCGAACTGGCACACGAAACCGTGAAGAATGTGCTTCTTGCCATGCGTTTCTATTGCAACTTGCAGCAATGGCCGCTTTCCATGTCGGGACGCCATCCCAACGGTGGGGGCAAGCTGATTCCTGTCCAATATGCTACTATGGCCCTTGCCGGTACGCCGGACGGCAAGCAGAAGTACGATCCGGAGATGGCAGCCGCCTACTTGCGCCTCGTTGCCTACACAGATATACAGAATTCCGATGCTCCGGACTATCTTCCCAAGGCTTCTGCCAGGAAGGAGCTGGAAATGAAGAAACTGCTCGAGGCTCAGGGGTTCCGTCCCGAATCCGACCCGCAAGGCAATATTGCCTTGGGATACGGCTGTGTATCCGTACAGCGCCGTAACAATTGGGCGGCAGTAGTCCGCGGACATTCCCGTTACCTCTGGGCTGCCGAACATTACTTGCCGGCCAATTTCTATGGCCGTTACCTGGCGCACGGGAGCATGGAGATTCTGACGGGAAAGCCCGGTGAAATGGTAACCTTAGCTACCAGTGGCTGGCAGGAGGCCGGTTTCGACTGGAACCGCATTCCGGGCACTACCGGCATTCACCTGCCTTTCGACCAACTGCGTGCCCGGGTACTCAATGTCGATAAGTTCTCCGGCATGGAGGAGATGCTTTATTCTGACGAAGCCTTTGCCGGTGGTCTGTCCCAGGCGCGTCTGAATGGCAATTTCGGCATGAAGCTGCATGAACATGACAAATACAACGGTTCTCACCGTGCCCGCAAGTCTTTCCATTTCTTTGACGGTACGATTGTCTGCCTCGGTACGGATATTGAGAACGCGAATGCGGAATATCCTACGGAGACTACCGTATTCCAGCTTGCTGCCGCTACCCCCGAGACTCAAAAATACTGGGATGCCTGCCAAGGCGGCGGACAGACTTACATCGACCCCAACGGCGTGGGGTATTACATAGCCGGAACTTCGTTGAAATCGGCTGTTTTTGAGAAGAACTTCCCGCAGGTAACCGTAGGCGAGCGCAGCACTCAGCCCACTTCCGGCAACTGGGTGTCACTGACCTTGCAGCACGGCAAGGCTCCGAAAGGTGCTTCATACGAGTATGCCATACTGCCTCATACCGATGCCGCTTCCTTGAAAGCTTTTGCCAAGAAACCGGCCTACAGGATTCTTCAGCAGGACCGTAATGCCCACATCGTCCGTTCACTGGCCGGAAACCTTACTTCCTACGTCCTGTTCGAGACTCCGCAGGCCCTTCCCGAGGAAGGATGGTTGCAGAAGGCTGATACTTCTTGTCTGGTCATGATACGCGATGACAAGGATAGACTGCTGTTGACCGTTTCACAACCCGATCTCGCCTTGTATCGCGGTCCGAGTGACGAGGCTTTCGACAAGGACGGCAAACGCATGGAGCGCAGTATCTATTCCCGTCCGTGGACTGACAATGAAAGTCAGGAGATACCGGTGACAGTTGTTCTGAAGGGCTTGTGGAAAGTTGCCGAGACACCGTACTGCAAGCTTGTGTCCGCTGACAAGAAGCAGACTGTCCTGCGTTTTACCTGCAAGGATGCCGCAAGTTTTGACGTAGAGTTGAAGAGGTAAGTTCAGGTTCTTGCAATATTGTGCCATCCCCGTGGCAATGTTGTGCCATGCCTTTGGCACAACATTGCCACGGGGATGGCACATTTACGTAATAGCGGAAATTCACAGTGCGGCAAGGAGATTGCTGACTGCTGCCTGGTAATTGGATAATTTGGTTGTCTTGTGGATAGTCTTTTTGGATTTCCGGTCACCGTCCGGCAGGAGGTATTCCCAGAAGCTTTTCATTTTCATCAGTAATTGCAGTTCGCCCCCTTGCAGTTGTTCCCGGTAACTTTCATATACTTCTGTGTGCAGCCGGCTTACTTTTCTTGCCATTTCATCGGCAGAAAGAGGTTCTCCTTGGCGGTATTCCAAGGCTAAGGCAGGATTGGCGAGCAGGCCGCGGCCTATGACAAGACCTGCCAGTCTGGGGAAGCGGGTGGTGACGGAGCGGATATCTTCCACGGTAAGCAAGTCGCCGTTGTAGAACAAGGGTTTGTTGCATCCCTCGTAAAAAGCCTTGAAGCCCTCCGGGTCTGTTTCTCCTTTGTATTGTTGCTTGCCCAGACGAGGATGCAGGATGATGTGCGACAATGGCAGTTCGTTGAACAGCGGCAACAGTGCAAGAGATTCTTCCGGACGTTCCCATCCTAATCTTAGTTTTACGGAAAAGCGGATATCGGGATGTTTTCCGGTGATTGTGCTTAGTAATGTCCTTACCTCTTCCGGATAAGGGAGCATGCCCGCTCCATTGTGCCGTTTGGCCAATACCGGAAAAGGGCAGCCCAGATTAATGTCCACTTCCCGGTATCCTTTTTCGATGAAAAGGGAGATTATCCGCTCTGCCTTGTCCACTTCCGGGGCAATGAGTTGGGGAATGAGGTGCAGGCCGGGATTGGCTCCGGGCTCTGCGTCACGCACGTCGCGGCGGCGTATCTCACCATGCTCTATGCGTACGAAAGGAGAGTAATAAGTCTCTATGCCGCCGAATATGCGGGCATGCGCCCGCCTGTAGACGGCATCGGTGTAGCCTTGCAGCGGGGCGAAATGGATGGGTAACAAGTGGTCGTTCATGGCTGTCTGTTTTCTTTTTCTGCAAAGATACGTTTTTTTTATTTCTTGTTCCGTATGGGGATTACCATATTCCAGGAATGGGATGCATTTTCAAATCCTCCGGGACCGTCCATGGTGGCAAAGAAGATGTAGGCAGGTTTTCCGTCTTCGAAGAAGATGAAAGGACGTTCCAGCTGTCCCTGTTTCTCTATATTCCCATCTTCCCATTCTACGGTGAGTGAGTAGGCTTTTGCATCCTTGTCCACGGTCCATCGCATGCCGTCTTTGGAGTGTGCCATGACTCCGCCTCCACGTTCTCCGGTGAACTTGGCTACGTGATCCTTGAAGATGGCATGGTAACCGTCTGCATCTTTCCACAGGAATGGGTCTTCCGCCTCACCCTGGCCGTCCACTTCAAAGATGGGACGATCATTGTTCAATACGGTATATGGCCCTTCTATTCCGGGAGCGTAGGCCATTCCGAGGCTCATAGCCGAGTGCCGGTGCCCGTTTGTGTAGCGGCGTCCCTTGAATATCATCATCACTGAACCGTCTTCTGCATCCGGGCATCCAGTTCCATCCGCAGGCGTCGATTGAGATAAACACTCTACCTGCCGAACGTACGGCTTTGTATAAAGAACTTCCTGTACCTAAGAAAACAGAGTCTTTCGGAGAATCGGAAATAGGAGAGGTGGATCTCAAGGAAGTGGAACGCCTAGCTAAAGAAGAACAGGAACGCATGAAGGAAATGAAGCAGGTGGAACAGCAACAGTGGCATTTTGAGAGTACGGAGAAGAAGTAAGACAAACATCGTTTCCCTACCGGAGATAAGGGTCTTGTCACCGGTGGGGAAGCAATGGGGGGTATTTTCAGCTTGCCTCTCTTTGCAGAATGCACAATGACTTTCTACATCTCACCGTTTGGGTAATCGGCACTGAGTTTCATGTTACATTAGATATAAAATTAAGATAAAGCACAATTTGCGTTTATCAAGTAAGTATAGGCACAAAAATCATTCAAGAAAGAGGCATTTTTATGCATTTAAAAGAAGAGGGAGAGACCTTGCGATCCCTCCCTCTCACACATTGATTAAGGTCTGTTTGATTTATTGATAATAAGGTTAGAAGTTTTGTGCAGTTATTTTTTTAGTAACCGGCATTATTAGTCCAACCTGTTAAATTGATTTCGTTATAGGGAACAGGGAAATAATAATGGTTATTGGCTTTGAAAGTAGAGCCGTTCCATTCTGTCGGTTTTACGTCAGCTACTTTCTCCAAACGGACTAAATCGAACCAACGCTTCATTTCTGCGAAGAATTCCCAACCGCGTTCGTTGAAGACAGCCTCTTCAAAGGCTGTAGGATCTGTAGTTGCTGTCAGGGTCTTGTCACCGGCACGTTGCTGCACTTCCTGGAGACATTTCAGTGCCAGGGCGTTTACATTTCCGGTAGCACGTGTAGAGGCTTCGGCATACATCAATAAGACATCGGCGTAACGGTAAATACAGGTGATACCGTTGGATTGTGCGCTGTTACCGGGAACCCCTTGGTCATAGTTGTAATATTTGGAAATAGCCGGAAGCCCATCCTTGCTGTCTTTATAGTTCACCACTTTATTTTGGGCGACAGGCCACTCAACCATGAAATTCCATGCCTTACGTTCATCATCAGGATAGTTTAAATAGAACTTTTCACTGGCGTAATAGTCAGACCAACCAGCTTTGGGATAAAAATCAGCTGGATAGTAGGATTTGCCATAATTGCTGGCTGTATTGAACTTTACAGAATGATGAATGGCAAACATGTGTTCATTGGCCTCGGTCTTTTTGTCCTCTTTCCATAAATCTTCATATTTCTTGGTTAATTCGAGACCGGACTTGGTGATAATCTCATTCAGTTCTGTTTCAGCTTTACCATAATATTCCTGCCCTTTCTTTAACGGCCATCCTGCCATGGTCATGTAGGCATCAGCCAATGCTGCTTTGGCAGCCCATTTAGAGGGAGTAGAACTGTCGTTGCTGCGGCTTTTTTCCGGCAACCATTGTGCGGCAGTGTTCAAACTGGGTATAATGGCTTTGTCATATATCTCTGCAACTGACGTACGGGGCATTGTTACAGCCGGATCGTTTTTAGTCAACACCAAGGGTACGTCGCCAAAAAGACGAACCAGATAGAAATAAGAAAGGCCGCGCAGGAAGTAAGCTTCACCTACAATCTGTTGTAATGCAACTTTGTTATCTTCAGTAATGGGGGTACCTTCAATAATCTTGTTACTGTTGTTGATTACCTTATAGAATATACTCCAAGAGGTCTGGAAGTCATCGTTATTGCCATAAAGGCTGGGGGTGAGACTTTCCAATGTTCCCAGTGGGTTATTGGCTTTGGTCGGAGAGTAAGTAACATCATCCGCTGATACATTTAAACGTTGCAGACGGGTGTTGAATCCATAATTATCGTGTTTCCCTGCAGCGTTGGTACCTCTCAATTGGTTATAGAGACCGCTGACTCCTTTTGCTACGGATTCAACATCTTTGGGATATTCAATATATTCTTCTTCCGTAATGAAGGATTTAGGTTCTTGATCCAAATCTACACAAGAAGTAACTGTAGCCGCCAGCATACTGCTTGCCATGAATGTATATATTAATTTTTTCATATTATATTGTCTTTAATGTTATGCTGTTAGAAGGAGAAATTCAAACCAATCAAATAGTTACGGCTGTTAGGATATGCACCCCAATCAACCCCCTGTGTCAGCGGAGTACCCATAGCTGCTTCAGGATCCAAGCCAGAATATTTGGTGATATGGAACGGGTTTTGTACAGAAGCATATACACGTAGGTTGTTAATGCCTAAAGACTTGCAGGCAACGTCGGGTAAGGTATATCCTAATGTGATGCTCTTCATCTTGATAAAGCTGCCGTTTTCTACGAATCGTGAACTGAATGCTTTCAAATCTCCTTTTCCATAAACGAATCCCGGAATATTAGAGCTGGTGTTTTCTTTGGTCCAACGGTTCAGTAATTCGGGCTTAGGAGTAACGGCAGCCACATTCTGGCCTTGTACCGTTCCGTAACCAATCTGATCGGTAGCGTTATAGATGTCAAATCCGTGGAAACCTACGATAAAGAATGAAAGATCGAAATTCTTGTAGTTGAAGCTGTTGCTCCATCCCCAGTTGAAGGTCGGTTGACCGCAACCGATAATGTTCATGTCATCATCATTGTATTTTCCGTCACCATTCACATCTGCGTATTTGGCATTACCGGCTTGGATGTTGTAAGTCTGGGCAACAGTTTTTCCTGTTTTGTTGCCGTTTGCATCTACAAACGGTGCATTGACTTCGTCTTCTTGCCATACGCCAAGGTATTTATATCCCCAGAATGTTCCAAGCTTTTCGCCTTCAATCATTTGGAATAACTGATTTTCAAAGCTTCCGGCTTGTTGTTGGCGATGATTGTATGTCGGTATCTTGTTGAAAGTTCCTTTGTTGCTGGATAATGTCAAATCACTGTGCCAGCTGAATTCTTCCGTTGAAATCGGGTCACCGCTGATGGTAAGTTCCACACCGGTATTTTTGATTTCACCTGCATTTTTCAGTAAGGCGGTATATCCCATGTGCGAAGGTTGTGCTACTTCTAATAGAATATCTTTGGAAATCTTGTTGTACCAATCTGCGCTGATACGTAAACGACCGTTAAAGAATCCAAAATCAAGGCCGGCATTGATTTGGTCATTGCGTTCCCACTTCAAGTATGGAGCTGCAGGACGGCCTACCGCATAAGAAGTGGTACCATCGGCATTGGCTGTCGGAACCATTTGTGAATAAATGCGATAAGCGGCTACCGACTGGTTACCTACAGAACCGTAACCGACACGGACTTTCAGTTGGTCCATCCAATCAACATCTTTCATGAAGTTTTCTTGCTTAACATCCCATGCTAAAGCTGCTGAAGGGAAGTAATCCCATTTTTTCTCCAAACGGGAAGAACCATCGGCACGGATTGAAGCTGTTACCATATAGCGATTCATTAATACATAATTGACACGGAGCATTCCGGACATTAATGTATTGATGGTATGGTCAGACGCTACACTTGACATAATTCCTTCAGACCAACCTAAGGCATCCCAACCCAAACGGTCAGGGAATGCTAAATTCATGGCTGTACTGGTATGATTATAATCATCTCCATAAGATTGTTCGAATACGGCAGTTGCGTTAATACGGTGATTTTCATTGAATTCTTTGACATAGCTTAGGGTATTGGTATTCAACCAAGAAGTATTCCAATAACTACGTGCCTGTGCCTGAGTCTTTTTACCGTTTTTGAATGCATAATAACTTTTTTCATTGTCAACAGAACGGTTCAGTCTGTTCTCAAAAGTTACGCCCAGTTGAGAACGGAAAGTCAATCCGTCCATAATGTCAAACTGTACATAGCCCTGCATGCGTTGATTCAAAGTCTTGTTTTCTGTTTTGCTTTCCCAAATCATACCCATCGGGTTATAAGTTGTGCTGCCATCGATGAATTTGTTGTTATATTCTCCATTTTCATCTTTGGGGGCAATAGTAGTAGGAAAATACATAGCTTGCTGGATCAAGCCGTCATATTGTGTGATACGAGGACTTGATGATTGGTTGTAGTAGCCGTACCCGTTGGCGGAATTAATTTAAGTTGATAAAT
>NZ_GL882612.1 GCF_000195635.1 Bacteroides fluxus YIT 12057
ATCGTGTATTGGATGATAGTTGCGGATTTTAGGTTTACATCAAAACATTTGGGAAAAACCGCTGAAATATTCTCCACCTTCACTACCTTTGCACCCCGAAACATTCCCCAACGACCTATGAGTAAAGAACTGATAGCTATCTTCCTCGGCGGCGGCATAGGCAGCGTCCTCCGCTATTGTGTACAAATGGCATTGCACGAACGCATAATCCCCTACTCTTTTCCGTGGGCAACGTTCACTGTCAATATACTCGGCAGCTTCCTTATCGGACTGTTTTACAGCTTGTCCGCCCGTTTCAACTTATCCACCGAGGTACGTATGCTGCTGACTACCGGATTATGCGGCGGCTTCACTACTTTCTCAACCTTCAGCAACGACGGACTGATAATGATAAAACAAGGCTTTTACGGAATGTTTATCCTATATACCTTATTAAGTATAATATTAGGAATCACTGCCGCTTTTGCCGGTGGAGCCTGCGGACGTTACATTTAACAGAGAATACCAACATGAAAACCGGTAAAACTTTCATTATGCCTCCCGTACGGATTACTCCTCCTACTCTGGAAGGACAAACCGAAAGCCCAAAATCATTAAAAGAATGGCTGGAAACAGAAGAAACCGTCAGAGGATTTCACTTCAGCGAACATACGGAAGAGTCCATAAACTGTCATTACAAAAGTATCACCAACTGCACTTTCAGCCATATCCAGTTCAGTGATTGCAAACTGAAATCAACCCACTTTACAGATGTACGTTTTGAGAATTGTGATTTATCCAACATTTCGTTGGCAGAAAGCGCCCTTTTCAGAGTGGAATTTGTATCCTGCAAACTGCTTGGTACAAATCTTCCGGAAACCGTACTGAACCACATCTGCATGACAGACTGCAATGCGCAATACCTCAATCTTTCCATGAGCAAAATCAATCAGGCGCATTTCTCCACCTGCAATCTCCGCAACAGCGACATCAATGATTGCAGACTCACTTCCATCGCTTTTGAGCATTGTGAATTGGTCGAGAGTGAATTTTCACATACTTCCCTCAAAGGTATCGACTTCAGCAACTCCCATATAGAAGGTATCCGTGTCAATCTTCCGGACATACGCGGCGCAATAGTCAATACAATGCAAGCCATAGACTTGACTTCCCTTTTAGGATTGACCATTAAAGATTAAACCGCTAAACAATTTCCTGTTTTCATTTGTTATAAGTTCAGTTTAGACTAAAAACTCAAAGAACATGAAAATAGAAAAAATTATCGGACGTGAAATCCTCGATTCAAGAGGCAACCCCACAGTAGAAGTAGATGTAATTCTGGAATCAGGCTTTATGGGCCGTGCTTCTGTCCCCTCGGGTGCATCTACGGGAGAACACGAAGCACTGGAATTGCGTGACGGCGACAAGAAACGTTATGGCGGCAAAGGTGTATTGAAAGCCGTAAACAACATCAATGATATCATTGCCCCGAAACTGATCGGCATGTCTGCCCTCGACCAAATGGGGATAGACCATACCATGCTGGCACTGGACGGAACCAAGACAAAATCAAACTTAGGTGCCAATGCCATTCTCGGCGTGTCACTTGCCGTTGCCAAGGCTGCAGCTGCCTATCTGGATATGCCTCTTTACCGGTACATTGGCGGCACCAATACATACGTGATGCCTGTGCCTATGATGAACATCATCAATGGCGGCTCACACAGTGACGCGCCCATTGCTTTCCAGGAATTTATGATTCGCCCCATAGGTGCCAACTCTTTCCGCGAAGGCCTGCGTATGGGTGCCGAAGTATTCCACTCCTTGAAGAAAGTATTGAAAGACCGTGGCCTGACTACCGCAGTAGGTGATGAAGGTGGTTTTGCTCCAGAACTGGAAGGTACGGAAGACGCTTTAAATTCCATTATAGCCGCGATTAAGGCTGCCGGTTACGAGCCGGGCAAAGATGTGAAGATTGCCATGGACTGCGCTTCATCCGAGTTTTACCATGACGGTATCTACGACTATACCAAGTTTGAAGGCGAAAAAGGCAAGAAGCGTACTGCCGACGAGCAGATTGACTATCTGGAAGAGCTGATCAACAAATATCCTATCGACTCCATCGAGGACGGCATGAGTGAAAACGACTGGGAAGGCTGGGAGAAACTGACCGAACGTATCGGCAACCGTTGCCAGCTGGTAGGTGATGACCTGTTCGTCACCAATGTGGACTTCCTCGCAATGGGCATCGAAAAAGGCTGCGCCAACTCCATTCTGATAAAGGTCAACCAAATCGGCTCTCTTACAGAAACGCTGAATGCTATTGAAATGGCACACCGCCATGGATATACCACCGTGACTTCCCACCGTTCCGGCGAAACGGAAGATTCGACCATTGCCGATATCGCCGTGGCTACCAACAGCGGACAAATCAAGACAGGTTCTCTGAGCCGTTCAGACCGTATGGCTAAATATAACCAGCTGCTCCGCATCGAAGAGGAATTGGGCAAGAATGCAATTTACGGATATAAAAAGATCAGATAGTCGCATTTTGAAGGTTAATAGATTAAACAAGTGTTAGTAGAGCAAAAGGGGACGGACCGTGACGGTCCGCCCCCTCGCTTTTTAACCCTAAAATCAACAATCAATCTACTACCTGAAAGGAAACTTCTTCTCCAGCCTGGCTATCCGGTGCCACCCAGAGAGCAAACTCTCCCGGTTCTACCGTTTTCACCCTATCTATATTCCAGAAAGCAAGTTCGCTTACCGGAAGTTCAAACGTCACCGTCTTTTTCTCGCCCGGCTTCAATGCAACACGGGCAAAGCGTTTCAACTCTTTTACCGGACGGGTTACGGATGCAACCTTATCCTGTACATAAAGTTGGGCCACTTCCGTACCTTCATATTTGCCGGTATTCTCTAAAGTAAAGGTTACTGTCAACACGTCTCCGGAAGAAAGTTTCTTGGAGGAAAGCTGTGGTTTGCCATACTTGAAAGTTGTATAAGACAAGCCATATCCAAACGGATAGAGAGGTTGAACTCCTGCATCCATATAAGAGGAAGAACTTCCTTCGGAGGTCTGGCTGGCCTCCAATGGCACTTGATCCAGCGGCTTGAAGTGGGAAGATGCCGGCCTGCCCGAATTATTGTGTGCATAGTACAGGGGGACTTGTCCCACCGTCTGCAAGAAAGTGACAGGAGTCTTGCCGCTCGGCACAGCTTTTCCGAACAACAAATCGGCTATGGCAGGACCTCCCATAGTTCCCGGATGGAAAGAGTACAACACTGCATCCGAAGCTTCCGCCTCTTTACCGATAGTAAGCTGACGGCCTGCCATAATCACAGTAACCAGGGGCTTGCCTGTTCGGGCCAATGCGGCAATCAGTTCGGATTGCGCGCCTTGCAGGTTCAAGTCTGCCAGACAATGTGCTTCACCGGACAAGATTGCCTCTTCTCCGACAAACGCAATTACCACGTCCGCACGTTGCGCCGCCGAGACTGCCTTTGAAATACCTGCCATACTCTTGTCACGACTATAAGCCAGACCCGGTTCATCAATCACCTGTACTCTGTCTCCATACATAGCCTTGATTGCCGACAACGGAGTTTGTGTATGCGACTTCTCACCATCAAAAATCCAAGTGCCCAGCTGGTCATGAGGAGCATCCGCCATGGGGCCCACTATAGCTACCGTACGTACGCCCTCTTTCAAAGGCAACACTTCCCCCTCATTCTTCAACAAGATGGCGGATTCTTCCGCTGCCCGTTTAGCGGCGGCCAAATGAGATTCATCATACATCACCGAAGGGCTCTTCTCATCCACATACGGATTGTCAAACAATCCCAGACGGAATTTGACCCTCAAAATGTTCCGCACCGCTTCATCTACCACCTCTTCTTTCACCTTTCCGGCTTTAACCTGCTCGGGCAGGCATTTGAAGAAAGTATAACTCACCATTTCCATATCCACTCCGGCATTCACCGCCAAAGCGGCTGCTTCTTTGTCGTCGGCGGCAAATCCATGGGCTATCATCTCCCTGGCAGAATTCCAGTCTGTCACTACCAGTCCGTCGAAGCCCCATTCATCACGAAGTATATCCTTCAGAATAAACTTGTTTCCGGTAGAAGGCACTCCATCATTATCATTGAACGAAGTCATGAAAGTAGCCGCACCTGCTTTGGCCGCCGCCTCAAAAGGAGGCAGATAAACATTGCGCAAACTGCGTTCCGAAATAAAGGTAGAGTTATAGTCACGTCCTCCCTCTGCTGCTCCATAACCGACAAAGTGTTTGGCGCAGGCGGCAATCGAAGTAGGATTGTTCAAAGAATCGCCTTGGAAACCTCTCACCATAGCCGCTCCCATCACCGACGAAAGATAGGTATCTTCGCCGCAACTCTCGGCAATACGTCCCCAACGGGGATCGCGGGAGACGTCAATCATCGGAGCAAAGGTCCAACGGATACCTACGGAAGAGGCCTCGATGGCCGCTATCCTGGCAGCATCTTTTGCCACTTCCGGGTCAAAAGACGCAGCCTGCCCCAAAGGAATAGGAAAAATCGTTTTAAAACCGTGAATGACATCGCGTGCCATCAGCAAAGGAATGCCCAAACGGGACTCTTCTACCGCCACACGTTGCAGCGCATTGACACGCACCGGATCTACTTCATTCAAAACAGAACCGATTTCACCTTTCTTTATCAGTCCACTCATGTCCTCGATATTCCCGTAAGAAGAAATCTGGTTCATCTGCCCGATTTTTTCTTCCAAGGTCATCTTGGACAACAAAGCCTCAATCTTTTGTTCAATAACTGCATCTCTTCCGGAATCCGTAACTTGCGTACATGACGCCAAAGGCAACAGGAACAAACAAGCTGAGAAAATATTAGCTGCTTTCATTCTTATTTAATTACTTGAAATGGAACATTAACGGTTGATACAAAACCTGTGTTATCCAGAACATATCCATACAACCGGTATTCCCCGGGTATATGGATGGTGGTTCCGTAAGAATTTACATCTGAAGTCACTACCTCACCGTATCTTTCCGGACGAGGCTCGTATGAACCGCCGAATCCCAGTACGGTAGCCTCTTTGAGAATCTCCCAGACATAGGTCAACCGGTCATCTTCTTTATCTGTTACGGCCACATTAGCCACAAAAGGAACTCCCGCTTCAATACGGATATTATCGATAGCGTGTTTGTCGTTGATGGTCATCCCCTCGATTACCGGGGCCGTTTCCGTCGGTTCCCTACCCGTCCATACTCTTTGCATCGCTTCTACCATCGGCGTCTTTTCTCCACGCAGCGGAAACTTGTCCACCTTATCTTCCACGAACATACTGAACCAGGTAGGTGTGCGTTCTTCTTTCTGCCCCCACAAGAAAACAAAAGAACCCAAACAACGGGGATTTTGCGAAATATATTGGGTATAACGTTCCTCGTAAACCTGCCGTTTTTCCTCGCTGGTTTGTTCAATGGGAGCTTTCCACTCTGTAGTGGCAGTCTCCCACCAGCCGGTCGGTCCCCATTCCGTAATCATAAAGGCTCCTTTGTAGGCCGATTGGTCAACTACTTCCCTCACTTTATCCATCGGACCATACACATTGATTCCCACATAGTCCAGCGTAGGAGCATACATGGCTATGGAATCCAAAGCTTTCGGATTGTATGAAATTACAGTGGAAACCAGGTGGCGTTTATCGATGGATTTTATCAATTGTGCCAGTTCTTCCACAAACTGCCATGCCGCAGCCACATTGGCATTACCTAATTCTATTTCATTACCGATACCCCAAGCCAACAGACTCGTATCGTTTTTGAATGTTTCTGCCAGCAGACGGACTTCAGCACGCATTTTGTCTTTATATGTATCATCGTAATACCGGGCAGAATCTTTAGTCATGCCGATTCCCTGCATCACATACATGCGGTTCTCTGAAGCCAATGCCAAATTCTTCTTTACTTCCTCCACATTGCCTCCCCATGTCCTAAAAGCATTGGCGCCACTCTCGGAGGCAATATCCAGACGGTAAGCGCCACCTACACCTTTAATATAGGTTTCCCTTCCATCGATATAGAGTTTATGTCCGTCTCCGGTTTTCCGTATTTCAAGGCCACTCTTCGGTGAAGAAGAACAACCCGAAAACAAACCGCAGAAAAAAAGACAAGCAAAAATCAACAAATTCTTCATCATAAAAACATCTTTAAAAATAAGAGCGAATATCAGTCATCCCTAAATATTTCTTCATTTTACTACAACTATCAGAGAAAGAAAAAGGCTGTGCCGGAAGTGACACAGCACAGCCTCCTTGCATTTATCCAATCATTCCCTATTTTTTAGGAACAAAGCGATACCACCAGCCATTACCAGACTCTACAGCACTTGAGCACTCCAGATAAAGTTCATTTTCATTCAGAGTCTTGATTGTATAAGTAGATGTTCCCGCAAAATGACCGAAGAAAGCATCGTCACTCAATTTCAATTTATCACCGTCAACTGTAAAAGTATAGGCTTCTTTAGGAATGTACTCCACATCAAAGTCTCCGGCACCGGGTACAGTCGCCACTCCCGGAAGTTTATCCTTGCCGGCACCATTCGTATAAATTTTCCCTTTATTAACCCAAGTCATATTATAACCGCCATCCAAATGGAAAGAAAACTCATTTTCGTAAAGAGCACATTCTGCCTTACCCTCAGCCGGGCAAGACCACCAACTGGGAGTTCCATTATAATCGGGATTACCTGCACCCGGTCCTACGCCAAAATGTCCGTCATGAGCACGGTCAAATACCCATGTCTTACTACCCGTCAAACCGCCTGCCAAAATAATCGCTTTAGGTTCGATTTGCGATTCATCATTATTGGCAATAGTGATGGTTTGTGTAATAGTCGTCGAGCCGCCAGTATTGTATGCTGTCATGGCAATGGTATAAGTGTTGGCAAAAGGATAAGATGCCACTACTTCTTCCCCTTTGGCTGTTACTCCATTACCTAAATCCCAAGTCACTACAAGCCCTTTGAGAGAAGATGTATTTTTCAAAGTCACCACATTCGGATTACTGCCCGGAGTAGCAGTAAAGCTCAACTGGCTTTCTTGAGGTTTTACACCCAATGAATGGTCGTCACCATCTTGTGGATCACAAGAAGTCATCGCAAAAGCAGTTACTAAAGCAAACAGACCTATTTTAAATATATTTTTCATATCAAATTCTTTTTAAATATTATACCTGATTAGTATCCCGGATTCTGTTTCAATTCAAACTCAGTTCCTTTCGTTTTTTCAATTTCATTCAAAGGAATAGGAATGAGTTTCTTGTTATCATCATAAGTACGTACAGAATTATGCGCAGCGTCATTTTCCGTCAAAACAGCAGCAGCATCTCCCCAACGTACTAAATCGTAAAAGCGCATACCTTCACCCAAGAATTCTTTATGGCGCTCTGATTTAATGTTTTCAGCAGTTGCAGCAAGCGGTTTGTCAATGCCAAAAGCACGTTTACGAATCAAGTTGAAACATTCCTGAGCGTCCACTCCCTGCTGCTCGGCTACACCGTCCATCTTGACCAATTCCACATAATTCAACAATGTCTCAGCATAACGGAAAATGCGTAAATTATTACAATAGTTCAAATCAGTATCTCCGGGAGGAGGATTATAACCTTCACGGGCTGCATATTTACGTTGGAACAAGCCTGTATCCTGAAAACGGTGTCCATAACTAGCTCCTCTCCAATCATTAATAGAAGCATCACGACGCAAGTCACCTTCTTCATACATATCATAAGCAGATTGACGCACCGGAGCAAATCCCCAGCCACCTTTGAATACTCCGCTCGGGTCATTCAATTCATTTGGAGAAATAAATGCAGGCAGATTAGTACCATATCCTTGCCAGCCTGACGACCATGTTTTACCTTCAGGCAACTGATTGCTTTCAAATATAGATTCTTTACAGAATTCATTCTCATCCAGCCACATAGCATCAAAATCATCCATCAATTCAAACTTGCCACTCTTAATAATGGTAGCCATGTCGTTGGCTATTTCCGCATATCTGCTTTGATCCTTCTGATACATCACTACACGTGCCTTCAACATTAAAGCCGCAGCTCTACATGCACGTCCTTTATTGTCACCAGAATTATTCACCATTTCCATAACCCCCTCTTCACAAGCCACTTCAAGGTCAGCCATTATTTCATTATAAATTTCATCGGCTGAGATTTGCTTGGTCATATAAGGATCTTGCAAAGGCTCCTCGAAATAAGGAATATTCCCAAAGAACTTCCATAACAAGTGGACATAATAAGCACGCAAGAAGTGAGCCTCTGCATTATACTGTTTCACCTTACGTTCCTGGACACCTTCTGCATTTGCACAAGCTATAATTGCATTGTTACAACGTGCCAAGCCCGTGAAATAGATACTCCATAAACCTCCCAGGCTTTCGGCAGCACTCATGTTGAATTGTGACAAAGAATATAACGCAGCTTGGTCTCCGGCATCACCACCGCCTTTGTACAAATCGTCCGAACGAAGATCTGACATCAGCAAAATACTATTATAATTGTTATTGGCATAACTGTCAAACAAAAGAATCTGATAAGCAGATCCAAGACTGGAAAGAATAGTACCTTCAGTCGCAGGAGCGCCAGCCATAGGCTTTTCCGTAGAATTTGCGGTCAAAAAATCATCGCCACATGAAGTTGTCACCAATGCCGATGACAAAAGAGCTGCGATAGTGAATATTTTATACTTTTTCATATCGTATTATTTTTAAGAAGTTTAGAAAGTTATATTTGCACCTAAAGAAATAGTTCTTGATTGCGGATAAATACCTTTATCAACGCCCAAAGTAGTATAACCGCCAGATGCCAGTTCCGGGTCAAATCCATCATAACCAGTAATGGTAATCAAATTTTCGGCAGAAACATATACTCTCAATCTTTGGACAGAGAACTTCTTTGTCAAAGAAGCAGGCAGCGTATAGCCCAATTGAGCCGTTTTCAAGCGTAAGTAAGAACCATCTTTCACATATAAATCAGAAGAACGCCAGTTCTTATTAGGATTGGCCGAAGTCATACGAGGTATTGAATTGGAAGTGCCTTCACCCATCCAACGATCAAGTATCCAAGTAGGACGGTTCATCGCCGGAATATCACCACGCTGTGCAAAGTCATAAATATCATTTCCTATAGTTCCCTGGAAGAACAAATTCAAATCGAAGCCTTTCCAGTCAGCACCTAATGTAAAACCAAATGTCCAGTCCGGCATACCTTTACCAATCTTGGTTCTGTCGTCATCATTCACCTTACCATCACCATTAAAGTCAACGAATCTAACGTCACCCGGTTGAGCATCCGGCTGCATTATTTCACCTTTGTCATTTACATAAGCGTCAATCTCTGCCTGATTCTGGAACAGACCATCTGTCACCATACCATAGAAATAGGGCCATACTTCACCGTTCTTGGCGTGTACATAGTCACCTACACCAGAAGCACCTGCATTTTCATAGTTCGTCTCACCGGATGCATTTCCTAAGTTGATCAATTTATTCTTCAGATAAGATGCATTAGCAGAAATACGGTAACTAAAGTCCTTGATGGTATGTTTCCAACCGGCTTCCAGCTCAATACCCCAGTTTTCCATCTTACCCAAGTTGGACATCGGAGCACTCTGGCCTACATAACTAGGAATAGGCTGGTCCATCAACATACCATTTGTTTTTTTCTTAAAATAATCAAAGCCTAAATTCAGGCGAGCGTCAAAGAAACGTGCGTCAAAACCCAAGTCTATCTGTTCCGATTCTTCCCATTTAATATTCGGATTAGCCAATGCGGCCGGAGACGAACCATATTGCATTACACCACCCTTACTTGCATCTTTTACAACATAACCGCCACCAAAGTAGTAGTTTTGACCGCCATCCATCAAAGCTGCATAACGGAAGTTACCGATGTTTTCATTACCATTCTTACCCCAGCTGAAACGAACTTTGAAAGAATCAAACCACGAAGGCTGTATATCTGCCAAATATGGCTCATTCCATACATTCCAACCAACAGAAACCGCAGGGAAAGTAGCCCATTTATGGTCTGGTCCGAAACGAGAGGAACCGTCACGGCGCATGGTTAACTGCAACATATAACGTTCTGCGAAGTTATAATCAATACGTCCGAAATAAGAAGCCAAAGCAGTAAAGTTATAACCGTCTGTCCCCCCCCAAACACGTTCGTCGTCACGGTCACCGATAGCAGAATTAATATTAGCTTTGTTGGGATCAGTATCCAACAAATTATAATCAGAACCACCTAACTTACGTACAGAGTATTTCTGGGCAGATTGTCCTAATACAACCGTCAGATTGTGCTTCTCGGCAAAAGTCTTGTTGTAAGTCAATACATTTTCAACCTGCCATTTGAAACCGCGGTTCATTTCACTTTGCACCCAACTCTTTTCATTTTTCTTCATTGAGCCCATATAATACTCAAATCCGTAACCGTCAGCGCCCCAAAAAGCCAGGTCGGCACCATAACTGCTCTTGAACTTCAATCCCGGAAGAATATCTAATTCAGCCCAAAAAGATCCAACAAACTTATCCTCATTATTTTTAGTTACAGAAGGAGAATTCAGCTGTGCAACAGGATTTGCCAATTCTTGATAACCGGTAGGAGGCAAAGAGAAAACATTGCCGTCCTTATCTGTCACAGCAGTAGGATATTGTTTCAAAATAGCCTCACCTTCCTCTTTTGAAGCATAAACCGGCACCAATGGAGAAAAGGCAATGGCACTACCTAAAATCGAGCCATATTCCGAGTTTGTTTCAATACCTGTAGAAGTGCCTCTTGAATAACCTATATTCACGCCAACTTTCAACTTATTCAAAAATTTACGAGAATTATCTTCAAATACTGTATAAGTTGAATTAGAACGCAAACTCCAACGTTCATAATTAGACTTTCCATAATCACCCCCTACAATACCTTCTTGATTGAAATAGCCTAAAGAAAGGAAATACTGTACTTTATCGCTGCCACCACTAATACTTACCTGGTGTTGCTGAATAGGAGCATCATAATTGAATGTTTCATCCTGCCAGTCAGTACCTTTTCCAGCATTGGCAATCTGTTCTTGGGTGTAACGGGGAGCATTACCATCATTGACATCCATTTCGTTCATAATGGTCATATATTCCGTAGCGTCCAAAACGGCTTTCTTTTTCCACGGATTCTGCCAACCGTAACTGAAATCGTAATTAATAGTTGTTTTTCCTGTTTTACCACCTTTCGTAGTAACCAAAACAACACCATTGGCTGCACGCGCACCATAAATTGCAGCAGAAGCAGCATCTTTCAAGATTTCAACTGATTCAATATCAACCGGGTTCAGATAGTTAATACCCCCGTCAACCGGCATGCCATCAACAATATATAACGGGTCTGAGTTATTGACCGTACCGATACCGCGAATACGTACTTTGGAATCCGAACCTGGTTGGCCGGAACTTTGTGTAATCTGTACACCAGACACTTTACCTTTCAAAGCATCCTCTACGCGTGACGGCTTTGCGGCGTTCAGTTCATCGGCACCGACACGGCTGATGGCAGCAGTTACCACACTTTTCTTTTGGACACCGTAACCCACTACTACAACTTCATCCAGTGTCTCTGTGTCTTCCATCAGCACTATTTTCAGATTATGCTGCCCCTTCACTGCAATGTCTTGCGCCTTAAAGCCTATATAAGTAATTGAAAGAACTGCATCGGAAGGAACTGATAGTGTAAATTCACCCTCCAAGCCAGTGATTGTACCAATACCGGTATTTCCCTTCACCACCACATTTACTCCAGGCAATGGCTCATTGTCAGAACCACTTACCACCGTACCTTTTACCTGTATATTCTGGGCATATACAGAAGCCAAGGTAAAGCTTAATAGAAATAAAACTGATAATAACTTTTTCATAAGTTTTACTAAATTAAGATTAACATTTCTCGGTTTTGCTCATAATTGAACAGTGCAAACATAGAGTAAAATTGAATATAACAACAAAAAACCACCTATTCTTTAATACGTCAAATCAAATATTCAAATACGTTATAAATACGTCACAACCAATTATACTACTATAAATCATACTATTATATATACTTTAGCATAATACGTCATAACATGCTATATAACACAAAAGGAGAGAATTTAACATTTCTCTCCTTCTTAAAGCCACAATTACCTAAAGGACGTTAATTAAAAGGTTATAGTTTATTATTCAGATAATCCGTCAAGCTATCCTCCCTTTCCAAACCAAATTTCTTGCGAAGGCGGTAACGAATAGTTTCCACCCCACGAACCGAAATGTTCAACAGCGGCGCAATTTCTTTGGTAGAAAGATTCATTTTAAGATAAGCACACATCATACGTTCATTATTAGAGAGATCAGGATGCTTGGCATGAAGGCGTTTCATAAAATTATTATGTATAAGATCAAACTGATCCTCAATACGCTTCAATACCTCATCACTCTGAATATTAGCATCAATCCTGCTGTTTATAAGCATCAGCTGCTGTTTGCCTTCACGGGTACCCTCACCTTTCAACAGAGTTGATACCTTATAAATTTCCGATTTAATCTCAGTCAGCATCTCATTCTTGCGAACTAAATTAATCATCAGATTGGCCATTTCCTGACTTTTGTGCTGCAAATCATATTCCAACCTTTCCTTCTCCAATTGCATTATTTGCTTTTCCTGGCGCGCTTTTTCTTCTTCATACCCCTTTTCCAACTCATGCAATTCTTTATCTTTCTCAATGACAGCCTGCTGTTTTTTACGCCTCACACGAACATCATCCCAACGATAGATATACCACAAGGCAAACAAAGCAAGCACAATATAACAGATATACGCCGGAACACTCCGATACCATGGAGGGAGAATGCGAAACATTATTTCATCCAACGAGGTGGTACCGTCGGGAAAAACGGCTTTTACCTCAAAAGTATATTCACCTTCGGATAAATTACTATATTCTTTTGTACTTACAGCCGTAAAGTCAGACCAATTCCCTTTATTCAAGCGATATTGGAAATGTATGTCGTCTCCCTGCATAAAGGATGGAAGCCCATACTCAAAACGGACCGAATTCTGCGAATATGAAATTTGAGGAAAAGATTTCTGCCCCAAAAAGTTAGCAGTATATACCAAGGAGTCTTTAGGGTAAGATAGATACATGTTTTTTATATACAAAGAATGGGCATGGTCCTGCCGTGTTTTTACAGCAGGAATACTGAAAAGTGCAAAGCCTTCTTCATTAGGAATAATCATCAAAGAATCGGACAAAGGAATAATAGCTTCAAAGTCCGGAACCAGTTCCACTAACGACTGTTGGATTGGAGTAATACTTGTGTTTGAGCCCCGCTTATAAGTACCCAGATTGGCACTGCATATTTCGTGCGGACTCAAACTGATGAGCTTATCATTGTATTCCAATAAACGGGAATAAACCGAACTGCCATTCAAAAGATTGTTCATGTCCGGACAAGGCTCCATTATTTCTTTATGAGGATTATATTTATATATACCGCTGGAAGTGGCAAAATAAATCCGTCCTTCAACTTTTGAAACATACATATCACGTCCTGCCGGAAATCCATCATCCTTGTCATACTCCTTGATATTGAGTACTTTCGTCAAGTCATCGGTCAACTCAATACGGGTTACATGATCGGTATTATATACCCAAATCACCTTTTCATTCTCTTGTTCAAAAAGACGGCATGAATCTCCCATTCCATCTATTTTACAGGCCACTGTCCATTCTCCATTTTTCTTGGCTACCAGATAAAGACCGTTATACACACCCACATACATTAAATCAGTATGCCCTGTCACCAACTGGCAAGACCATGCACCTGTAATATCCGTAACACGTTTTACCGAAGTACCCCGGATCTGAAAAATGCCACGATCATGCAAGCAAAACAACTCATCACCTATACGGCAAAGATTCCAGACTTGACCACTGGACTGGGGCATTGGATTAATATCAGGCAAATTGCCATTCAGTTTTACCGGATAGGGAGTATAATACAACCCCCGGTTAGTTCCTAAATAAAGATAGCCGTTTTCCACTGCAGCTGTATATCCGGTACCGTAAGAATAAGGATAAGAATACAAATTGGTAAAAGGTGAACTCAAGCAGACGTAGTCAATACCACTGTCCAGTCCGGCCCAAAGATTTCCTGCAACATCAAAGGATACAGATAATACCGTATTGTTACGCAATCCGTTATTCTCATTAAAATACTTCAATTGCCCGGTACTACAATCTATCAGCACAAGTCCTTTATGAATAGTGCCAAGCGCTATTTTATCATCTTTCTTTGCCACACAAAACACCTCATTCTCACGCATGAAATCTTCGGCACCAGTCATAAACGGTTCCACCGTACGGCCATCACAATAATACAAACCATTATAAGCCGTTACTACAAGAACACCTTTTTTATAAGGTATGATTCCACGGATACGTTTGGAAGCCAATGTATCCCCTCCTTGCAAAGGGAAAAATGTATTTCCCACCAAAAGCCATACTCCCCTGTCCGTACCCACATATAAAATGCCATTGACCATATTAGAACAATCGATCTTGGCATCCATCTCTATAGCGGTATATTTTCCATTCAAGTATTTTATGACACGGTCATCACCTTGAAAATATAAAATATTATCCACTTCATGAATACCCCATACATTGCCAAGAAAGCGGATCGAGCCATCCAAAGTGTCGGACATGCAATGATAAACCAAAGATCCGTCAGCATCTGGCTTATAATAGCCAAATTCATTAATCCCTCCCACATAAATACGTTTCTGAGCGGCAGAAGGTAAAACAGAGCGCACATCCGAAGAATTGTTCAACGGAAAAACGCTCCATACGTTGCCGTCAAACTGTACCATGCCATTCTTATTGGCAAAATAAACCCATTTATCGTCATAAGGGGCTATTTGCCAGGTTTGCGCACCTTTTCCATAAAGGCTTTTATCAAAATTTACGATAAAACTATTCCAACCGGCAAAGAGTTCAACAAAAGGAAAAAGAAAAAGCCAAGAAAAAAGCCAATATAATTTGTGATTCTTCATGTACATGACTATTTTTTGTTTAGTGACACAAAAATAACGTTTATTTTCAAAGCGCTCCCCTAAAGCGTCCGATAAATTCAGGCATGATCCGCAAACGGAATATTCCAAGTAGTAAAAACAATAAAAAAAGCAGGTAATGCTTTCACATTATCTGCTTTTTGAGCCTCTTGTCGGATTCGAACCAACGACCCCGAGATTACAAATCACGTGCTCTGGCCAACTGAGCTAAAGAGGCGGGTGGGTAAGCTATCTACATCGCGCCGCTACAACCAACTACCTTTGCTGCGATCAAGCCCTGGAGGATTCGAAGGGAGCTGGCCGTATAGGACTTACCCGTTTTTGTTTTGCGGTTGCAAAGGTACGCATTTTTTTTAAACTTGCAATACTTCCGCAAACTTTTTTTTCGACATGCCCATTGGCAAGGCTAAAGCAATGCATAAAAGGAACGCCATCATATCTTCTTGCCGACAAACAGACAAGACCTTGCCACTACATTGGCAATACTTTGCCATCGTATTGGCAAAACATTGCCATCGCCTTGGCAAAACTTTGCCATCGCTTTGGCAAAAGTTTGCCAAAGGCAAGGCAAGGAATTGGCAAAATTACGCTCTAATAAACAGCAAGTTAAGGCTATCCCACAATCACATCATCACATCGGTAAGGTAAAAGGCAGACTAAGTTGAAAACTGATGAAAAAACCTGCGCAGTCAAAACCAAAAGCTTTCCTAAATCAAGAAAAAGAATGGAGAGACGAGTCAATGGCACACAACGATTATGCATAGCTTTATAAACAAATAACACCTAACGTATGAATCGAAACTCAAATTATTCGTACCTTTGCAACATATTTTTTAGAAAGATGGCAGAAAATAGAGGTTACATGCAACGATACGCTATGCTATTCGGCACCTATATGGGTGGATATTGGATCTTGAAATTCATTCTCTTCCCTTTGGGGCTAATGGTTCCTTTTCTTCTTTTCCTATTTGCAGGTCTCACAGTATGTGTACCTTTCATGGGATATTACTATACAAGGATGTACCGAAATCATGTTTGTGGCGGCAATATCGGCTTTTTACAGGCATGGATATTCACCGTATTCATGTATATATTCGCAGCATTGCTTACAGCTGTTGCCCATTACATTTATTTCCGGTTCATTGACCACGGTTTTGTAATCAATACCTACGAAACCATGTTGGACAGTTTCTCGCAAAACAACATTCCGGGCGTGGAAATTTATGTAAACCAACTAAAGGATGCTTTGGCTGTGATGCAAACCCTTACTCCCATAGACATCACCATGCAACTTATGTCGCAAAATGTATTCTATGGTTCCTTACTGGCTATTCCCACCGCATTATTTGCAATGAGAAAGAAACAAGAGGCCAGCAATGAATAGATAAAAGATAGCAGACTATTATTTATAAATAGTAAAACCGTAAAGAAGATGGATATTTCAGTTGTCGTACCATTATATAATGAGGAAGAATCTCTTCCCGAACTGTTCGCATGGATTGAACGGGTAATGAAAGCCAACGGTTTTTCTTACGAAGTTATTTTTGTGAATGACGGAAGCACCGACCATTCCTGGCAAGTAATCGAGCAGTTGCACGCACAAGCACCGGACAAGGTACAGGGCATCAAGTTTCGCCGGAATTATGGCAAGTCTCCGGCTTTGTTCTGTGGTTTTGAACGGGCGCAAGGCGATGTTGTCATCACGATGGATGCCGACTTGCAGGACAGTCCGGACGAAATTCCGGAACTTTACCGCATGATTACCGGAGAAGGCTATGACCTGGTATCGGGCTGGAAGCAAAAGCGTTATGACCCGCTATCCAAAACACTACCGACCAAGCTTTTCAACGCCACGGCACGCAAGGTTTCCGGCATCAAGAATCTGCACGACTTTAATTGCGGATTAAAAGCATACCGCAAAGAGGTTATCAAGAATATAGAGGTGTATGGAGAAATGCACCGTTACATTCCCTATCTTGCCAAGAATGCCGGTTTCAAGAAAATCGGCGAGAAAGTGGTGCATCACCAAGCAAGAAAATACGGTACGACCAAGTTCGGACTCAACCGTTTCGTCAACGGATATCTGGATTTGATATCGCTCTGGTTCCTTTCCACCTTTGGAATAAAGCCGATGCATTTCTTCGGGTTGCTAGGTTCACTGATGTTTATTCTCGGATTTATTGCCGTAATCATTGTCGGTACCAGCAAACTGTACTACATGCATCACGGCATGCCCTACCGCCTCGTCACGGATTCTCCCTATTTCTATCTGTCACTGACATCCATGATTATCGGTACCCAGTTGTTTGTAGCAGGATTCCTCGGGGAGTTAATCTCACGCACTGCTCCTGAACGCAATAAATATCAAATAGAGAAAACGATTTAATTATGAAAAGCTTAATCAGACTTATCATATCAGGTGCCCTTCTTTGCCCTATAATCAGTATCGCGATTTCCTGTTCGGAAGAAGCGGATTGTTCCATGGCTACCCGTGCCATGTTACAATGCACCCTATACACGATAGATCCCGTGACTCAGATGGTAGAAAATGACACACTTGACTCATTGACCGTAACAGCGTATGGTACAGATTCCATAATTATCAACAACCAGAAAAAGGTGCACGATATTTCGCTTCCACTGAGATATACCGCCGATTCCACCAAACTGGTATTTCGATATAGTAAAGTTACTGCCGACACGATTGTCATTCATCATACCAACACGCCTTATTTTTTGTCAATGGATTGCGGTTACCAAATGAAGCAGGCCGTTACAGACATCCGCTACACCCGCCGCAATCTTGACTCTATTTATGTATCAAATAAAGAAGCCGGTATCTATGGAAGGGAAAATTTTAAATTATTCTATTAGTCTGGCACTTTGCTTTCTGATGGTTATTCCCTTGCGGGCACAGAATGGCAACATGTCTGCTCCTCAAGGAAAGACCCCTCCCAAGGCAGAGAAAAAAGACAAGAAACCGGAGATGGAATATCCACTCTACAATGGCGTATCTATCGGGGTGGATTTATGGGGACTTGGGAGCCAGGTTTTCGGAGGTGATTTCCTAAGTACGGAAATTGTCGTTGACGTGAACTTGAAAAACCGTTTTTTTCCGATAGCCGAAATCGGATATGGCTCAACAGATACTTGGAGTGACAAAGGAATTCACTATAAAAGCAACGCTCCCTATTTCCGCATCGGAATGGACTACAATGCATTGTTCAACAAACGACACGGACACATGTTACTTGTAGGTCTCCGTTATGGCGCAAGCAGTTTTAAGTACAATGTTGAAGCGCTTGCCATGAACGACCCTATATATGGAGGGATTGTAGGCAATCCCAACCTTGAAGATGAGATATGGGGCGGAAGTTTGCCTTATAACCACAAAGGCATGAAAGGCTCGATGCAATGGGCTGAATTTTGCGTCGGCATACGCGCCCATGTCTGGAAAGAGCTATACATGGGATGGGCTCTCCGCTTCAAATTCAAGTTATCTGCCTCCTCCGATAAGTACGGTGACCCCTGGTATGTGCCGGGATTCGGGAAATACGGTTCCAACACATTAGGAGTAAGCTATACAATAACCTATAAATTACCTTTCTAGACAATGACAGGATTAGAGATTTGGCTGTTGGCTGTAGGACTGGCGATGGATTGTTTCGCTGTTTCTATAGCCAGTGGAATTATTTTGAAACGTATGCAGTTGCGCCCCATGTTGGTTATGGCGTTCTTTTTCGGCTTTTTTCAAGCGCTCATGCCGTTACTTGGTTGGATAGGCGCCAGTTTTTTCAGCCATCTGATAGAGAACATAGACCACTGGATAGCCTTTGCCATCCTCGCTTTTCTAGGAGGACGCATGGTAATGGAGTCCTTCAAAGATGAAGATTGTAAAAATGAATATGATCCCACCAGTCTGAAAGTAGTATTGGCATTAGCCGTAGCCACTAGCATTGACGCATTGGCAGTAGGTGTGTCATTCGCATTTTTGGGTATCAGAAGTTTACCGTCTATCCTCTCTCCTATCAGTATCATCGGCTTCGTATCATTTGCATTGTCAATAATAGGATTGATATTCGGCATCCGTTTTGGTTGCGGCATAGCCCGCAAACTTCGCGCAGAACTCTGGGGAGGTATCATTTTGATTATCATCGGTACCAAAATATTGATTGAACACTTATTTTTCAGCTAAACATTCCTACCAGTATATACGATTATGGATAAAAAAGTACAACGGAATTTTTTATGGATTGCCCTGCTTATATTGGGTACAATATGGATACTTGCCCGTCACAACCGCAATACCCCCTATCAGATGGACAATGGGTTGATTTTCGGAACTGTATATAAGATTACCTACCAATATGAAAAAGACTTGAAAGAAGAGATAGAAGCCGCCCTCAAACGTTTTGACGGTTCCCTGTCTCCGTTCAATGACACCGCAACCATCACCCGTATCAATCTGAACGAGGACATTGTTCCCGATACATTCTTCACCAATGTATTCCGCCGGAGCATGGAAATCTCCCAAGAGACTGCCGGAGCATTCGACATAACGGTTGCCCCGCTGGCCAACGCATGGGGATTCGGATTCAAAAGAGGCACCTTTCCCGATTCTGCCAGGATAGACAGTTTGCTGGAAATAACCGGATATACCAAAGTCAAGTTATCCGATGAAGGAAAAGTAGTAAAACAGGATCCTCGCATCATGCTTTCCTGCAGCGCAGTAGCCAAAGGATACGCAGTAGATGTCATAGCCCAACTTTTAGAGAAGAAAGGTATCCAAAACTTTATGGTAGATATCGGTGGAGAGGTAGTGGTTCGCGGCAAAAATCCGAAACAGGAACGTTGGCGTATCGGCATCAACAAACCCATAGATGATTCACTGGCTGTAAACCAGGAATTGCAAACCATACTGCAGGTGACCGGCGTAGGCATAGCAACCTCCGGAAATTACCGCAACTATTACTATAAAGACGGACAGAAATACGCACATACCATTGATCCGCGTTCCGGGTATCCCGTACAGCACAACATACTGTCTGCTACCGTCATTGCAAAAGACTGCATGAGTGCGGACGCCTATGCCACCGCATTCATGGTCATGGGACTGGAAGAAGCGGAACGTTTTGCCGATGCTCATCCTGACATAGACGCCTGCTTCATCTATAGCGATGAAAAGGGAGGATTCCAGAGCTACTTCACGAAAGGAATGAAGAAGTATATGCCCTAAACCGTCATTTATAGAACACGAAATATACCGCCAGTATCAAACAGACAAAAGCGGCGAAGTGATTCCAATGGAGCGCTTCGCCCTTGAATAGCACAGTGGTAAATATGGTAAAGACAATCAGAGTTATCACTTCTTGAATTATCTTCAACTGCATCAGTGAGAAAGGGCCTCCATTGCCTAAAAAGCCCATACGATTGGCCGGAATTTGAAAAGCATATTCAGCGAGTGCAATGCTCCATGAAAACAATATGACTGCATATAAAGGCCAGTTCGTACTTATCTTCATTTCTTGAAGTTTCAAATGACCATACCATGCAAATGTCATGAAGACATTAGATATAACAAGCAATAAGATAGTATAAAACGCTTTCATTTAATTAATTGATAATTAGTAATTGATAATTCAAACTTTCAACGGTAACAATTCCTCTTGTACGTTTGACATGCTCCCCCATAAACTATAGCGTGCCTCAGGGTTCATATCCTCCAACTGCTTCAGAATGCCTTTCATGGTACTACGGCTGGATTGCGACTCATAGGGACAATTCTTCACTTGCTTCCGATACCCTCTGGCCTGTGCCAGTTCCATCAAATCAGCTTCATGCACCAGACACATAGGGCGGATAATAGTCATATCAAACTTTTTCATGACAAGCCTGGGCGGCATGGTGCTAAAAGCCCCCTGATAAGTAATGTTCATTAATAAAGTTTCCAGAATATCATCCATATGATGCCCTAATGCAATCTTGTTGCATCCTTGCTCCTTTGCCACCGTAAATAAAGCCTTACGCCTGTTCCATGAACAAAGAAAGCAAGGGGACTTCCGGGTATCTGTAGCGGCATCAAATTCCGTCTCATACAAAAGGAAAGGCACTCCCCAAGACTCCACATACTCCCGAAGATACTCCACATCACTCTGATAAGGAATATTTTTCATTACCACATGGACAACTACTATCGAAAATTCAGGCTTGTAAATACGTGCACGCTTCGCAAGCAGTTCCACCAATGCCAGTGAGTCTTTGCCCCCGGAAAGTCCGATAAGAATTTTGTCTCCATCTTCAATCAATCCGTACTCTACCACACCTTTACTGAACCGTTTCTCTATACGGCGCATCATTTTCTCTTCTTCGGTAAATTGTGCCATTTCTATTTAGTGAGCTTATAGCTGGTTAATCGGCTGCAAAAGTAACAGAAAAGAACGATTTAAAGAAGAATTAACATAATAGAATGATGGAATCCGGCATTATTCCCGATAAATTTGTATTTTTGAACTTCTGAATTTAAGTATGCACATCCATATGAAGAAAAAATATATCCTATCCCTTTTGTTTGGCTTTCTAAGCATGACACTTTCCGCACAAACTTTGGCAGAAGCCAAAGCTCTGTATGAAAAAGGAGAATACAAAGAAGCCAAGCCCGTTTTCAAAAAATTCGTCAAGACACAGCCGGCCAACGGAAACTATAACTTATGGTACGGCGTGTGTTGTCTGAAAACCGGTGAACCGGAAGAAGCCCTTAAATATCTGGAAACAGCCGTAAAAAAAAGAATTCCCAGCGGACAACTTTATTTAGCACAGAATTACAACGACTTATATCGTTTCGAAGAAGCGATCGAAACTTATGAAGATTACATTTCCGATTTCTCCAGAAGGAAACGCTCTACGGAAGAAGCCGATAAATTGCTGGAAAAAAGCAAGGCTAACTTCCGTATGTTGAAAGGAGTGGAACAAGTGTGTTTCATCGACAGTTTTGTTATTGACAAAAAGAATTTCCTACAAGCCTATAAAATCAGTACCGAATCAGGGAAACTATTCCCGTACAGCACCTATTTTAAGGATTCGGACAAACAGGGCGGAACCGTATATGAAACCGAATTAGGCAATAAAATTTATTACAGTGAACAACAACCGGACGGAACCCTTAGTATTCTTTCACGCAATAAATTACTGGACAAATGGAGTCAAGGCAGTCCGCTTCCCGGAAGTATCAATGAAGCCGTCAATGCCAACTATCCTTATGTATTGACAGATGGCATCACGATTTATTATGCGGCAGACGGTCCGGATACCTTCGGTGGATATGACATTTTCGTTACCCGCTATAATACCAATACAGATTCTTATCTGGCGCCGGAAAATGTAGGTATGCCTTTCAACTCACCTTACAATGATTACATGTATGTGATTGACGAATTCAACAACCTGGGTTGGTTTGCTTCCGACAGATATCAACCGGAAGATAAAGTCTGCATTTATGTTTTCATTCCCAACTCGTCCAAACAAGTGTATAACTATGAAGGAATGGATACTAAAAAGATAATTCAACTGGCACAGCTTCATTCTATAAAGGATACATGGAAGGACAAAGAAGCAGTCAAGGCAGCTAAAGAAAGGCTGCAAAATGTTCTCAACGCCAAGCCTCAGGCCGAAAAGAGTTATGATTTTGAATTTATCATCGATGACCATACCACCTATTACCGGTTGGCTGACTTTCATTCTCCACAAGCCAAGACATTATTCAGCAAATACAGCCAGTTGGAGAAAAGTTACAAGCAACAATCCGCTAAGTTGGAAGAGATGCGTTCATGGTATGCACACGCAAGTAAAGATGAAAAGTCCAAAATGTCAGCCGCTATTCTTGACTTGGAAAAACGGGTACAACAATTATCCGCTGAAGTGGAACAAACCGCCATCCAAATACGCAACTTAGAAAAGCAAACCATCAAATAAACAGCTATGGATATATTAATCATTACAATGCTGATCATTGCAGCAGTCATTCTGTTTTTAGTTGAATTATTCGTAATTCCGGGTATCAGCATTGCCGGTTTCCTGGCAGGAGGATGCGTCATTTTTGCCAACTACTACGCTTTTTCCTACATGGGAACAACGGCAGGTATTATTACACTCATTATATCTGCCATAGCATGTATCAGTTCGCTTATTTTGTTTATGCGTTCCAAAACATTGGACAAGATTGCTCTGAAAAAGAACATCACCTCCAAAGTGGACCGCAGTGCCGAAGCCAAGGTAAAAATCGGAGATACAGGAATCACGACCACACGTCTCGCCTTGATTGGTTATGCCGAAATCAACGGAGACATTGTAGAAGTAAAATCCACAGATGGTCTGATGGATGAAAAGACACCGATTATCGTAAATCGCATCACCGATGGAACCATTTTAGTCGAAAAACTTAAAAACTGATATTCAATACCCCGTATCTAATCTAATAATCAATAACTAATATTTAATCACATGGATCCGAGCACAATGTATCTAACCGCCTTCCTCATCGTAGGAGGTATTATTTTCCTGGTACTGTTCTTTCACTACGTACCATTTTTCCTGTGGCTGTCCGCCAAGGTTTCAGGAGTCGACATCTCATTAGTGCAACTTTTTCTGATGCGTATTCGTAATGTTCCTCCCTACATCATCGTGCCTGGTATGATTGAAGCGCACAAAGCTGGTTTAAGCAACATTACGCGTGATGAATTAGAGGCGCATTATCTTGCCGGAGGACATGTGGAGAAAGTGGTACACGCATTGGTATCTGCCTCCAAGGCTAATATCGAACTCCCGTTCCAGATGGCTACCGCCATTGACCTTGCGGGACGTGACGTATTCGAAGCCGTACAAATGTCAGTAAATCCGAAGGTCATCGACACTCCTCCCGTTACTGCTGTTGCGAAAGACGGTATTCAGCTGATAGCCAAAGCACGTGTAACTGTACGTGCCAATATACGCCAGTTAGTAGGTGGTGCCGGAGAAGATACCATTCTGGCCCGTGTAGGCGAAGGTATCGTATCTTCCATCGGTTCATCCGAAAACCATAAGTCCGTATTGGAAAATCCCGACTCTATTTCCAAACTGGTACTCCGTAAAGGTTTGGATGCCGGTACTGCTTTTGAAATCCTGTCCATTGATATCGCTGATATCGATATAGGTAAAAACATTGGTGCAGCCCTGCAAATAGACCAAGCCAATGCTGACAAGAATATCGCCCAAGCCAAGGCAGAGGAGCGCCGTGCCATGGCAGTTGCCAGCGAACAGGAAATGAAAGCCAAAGCTCAGGAAGCCCGTGCCAAAGTAATTGAAGCCGAAGCCGAAGTACCTAAGGCAATGGCCGAAGCATTCCGAAACGGCAATTTGGGCATCATGGACTATTACCGGATGAAAAATATCGAAGCCGACACTTCCATGCGCGAGAACATCGCCAAGCCTGCTACTGGCCCTTCCAACCAGCCGCTCAGCAAATAACCGGGAAAAAGTAATTGACGGAAATGCCGGCACCGGTGAACAGAAACCGGTTTCCGGCGTTTTCTTTTTAGATACGAATTAACTAATAATCCTGCAATATGAAAAAGTATTTTGCATCTTCCGAACTGATTATTAATGAAGACGGTTCTATTTTCCACCTTCACGTAAAGCCCGAATGGCTGGCAGATAAAGTAATTTTAGTAGGTGACCCCGGACGAGTGGCGCTGGTCGCTTCCCATTTCGAGAACAAAGAATGTGAAGTGGAGAGCCGGGAGTTCAAAACCATAACAGGCACTTACAAGGGGAAGCGCATCACTGTTGTTTCCACAGGTATAGGTTGTGATAACATCGATATTGTAATGAATGAGCTGGATGCCCTTGCCAACATCGACTTTCAGACACGTGAAGAAAAGCCTCAACTACGTCAGTTGGAATTGGTACGTATAGGAACATGCGGCGGGCTTCAACCAAACACGCCGGTAGGTACCTTCATCTGCTCCGTGAAATCCATCGGTTTCGACGGTCTGCTGAATTTTTACTCCGGGCGTAACTCTGTCTGTGACCTACCCTTTGAACGTGCTTTCCTGAACGATATGGGATGGACAGGTAATATGTGCGCACCAGCCCCTTATGTAATTGATGCTGACGCAGAACTGATAGAACGTATTGCCCAAGATGATATGGTACGCGGTGTGACAATTGCCGCTGGAGGTTTTTTCGGCCCGCAAGGTCGTGAACTCAGAATACAGTTAGCCGATCCACATCAAAATGAAAAGATTGAGAAGTTTGAATACAATGGTTATCGCATCACTAACTTCGAAATGGAAAGTTCCGCACTGGCAGGCTTAAGCCGCTTGATGGGGCACAAAGCAACCACTGTATGTATGGTTATAGCCAACCGCTTGATTAAGGAAGCCAATACCGGATATAAAAATACAATTGACGTCCTCATCAAAAAGGTACTCGACCGCATCTAAGCATGCTTCAAGAAGAAATCAAGCGTTCCTTTCAGCCGTCTTAGGAAATTAAGGTTTGATAATGAATCCATTATACCCTGCTTACAATACCTGTTGTTTCGTATGATATGAATATTCAACAACGACAACAACAGGTATTGAAACGAAGATTTTACCAGACAGGTAGCTCCCAGCCGGATACTTTGTACACTCCCTCCATATTATTATACTGCGTTTACACATTGATTCATACGAAATCAAAATAAAACCATTAAGTTACATCGCTCCAACTTACTTTTTTGTGAGGAAACCATTATCTTTGCTGAATCAAAACAAGATGATAAGATGAACCAAGATACCATTTGTGCCATAGCCACAGCCCAAGGAGGTGCCATAGGATGCATCCGTGTCTCAGGACCGGAAGCCATTGATATAACTTCCCGCATCTTTACTCCTGCCGCCGCCGGTAAAAAGCTGGAAGATTGTAAGCCCTACACCCTCACTTTCGGACGGATTTATGAGGATGCAGAAGTAGTCGATGAAGTGCTTGTCAGCCTGTTTCGCGCCCCACATTCCTATACAGGAGAAAATAGCACGGAAATTACTTGCCACGGCTCCAACTATATTCTGCAAAAGGTTCTGCAATTACTCATCAAGAACGGATGCCGCATGGCCAAACCGGGTGAATATACACAACGCTCTTTTCTCAATGGCAAAATGGATTTAAGCCAGGCAGAGGCAGTTGCTGACCTAATCGCTTCTTCATCCGCTGCTACTCACCGTCTTGCCATGAACCAAATGCGAGGCGGGTTTAGTAAAGAACTTGCCGCATTACGTGATCAGTTATTACATTTCACTTCCCTCATTGAGTTGGAATTGGATTTCAGTGACCATGAAGAACTGGAGTTTGCCGACCGTTCTGAACTCTGCCAATTGGCCGGCAGCATAGAAAAGGTTATTTCCCGGTTAGTACATTCTTTCAGCGTGGGAAATGCAATCAAAAGTGGTGTACCCGTAGCCATTATCGGTGAAACGAATGCCGGTAAGTCCACCTTGCTAAATGTACTACTAAATGAAGAAAAAGCTATTGTCAGTGATATCCACGGGACAACTCGTGATGTAATAGAAGATACGGCAAATATCGGTGGGATTACTTTCCGCTTCATAGATACAGCCGGTATTCGCGAAACAAGTGATGCCATTGAAAATTTAGGTATTGAACGTACCTTCCAAAAGTTAGATCAAGCCGAAATTGTACTTTGGATGATTGATGCAACGGATGCTTCTGCTCAGATTTCACAATTATCAGAACAGATATTACCGCATTGCGAAGGCAAACAGTTAATTCTCGTACTCAATAAAGCAGATTTAGTAGAGAAAAGTTCAAATACAATCTCAATCAATTTGCCCGAAAACATAAAATCCATCCGTATTTCCGCCAAAGAAAAAATGAACATTGATGGATTACAGCAGATGCTAATCACCGCTGCCAACTTACCTATTGTAACCCAGAATGATATTATCGTTACAAATATCCGTCATTATGAAGCATTAAGCCATGCACTAGAAGCTATCCACCGCGTTCAACAGGGCTTAGCCAATAACCTTTCCGGAGATTTTGTCTCACAAGATATTAGGGAATGTATTTTTCATCTGAACGATATTGCAGGAGAAGTAACGAATGATATGGTATTACAGAATATATTTGGGCATTTTTGCATCGGGAAATAGCTAGCTACTTGATTATCGTACAGTTGCAATAATAAACAATCTAAAATACTGACTAAAAACAACTTAAATATGGCAAAATAATAGTTTTAGGAAAGGTATTTTCTTTTGTTATGCCTATTTTTTCACTATTTTTGTCCCCCGTTTGTCCCCCAAGCCACATACGGGGGACAAATTTACGTCCCTCTATGCAATTTGAGTACTTTTCACTATAAAATCTATATAAATCATAGATAATTATTAATTTATACAGATACCCTCAATCTCTTAGTTTCTAAAATATCAAATACCATAACCACTGATAAACAGATACATACATATAAACAAATACGGAATTAGAATTACATCAGATAAAATTTTGTTCGAAATGTTTGAAAAGTATTTTATCTTATTCTTTCATGCATCAGAAGATTTATTAAAGTACCTAGAAAGATTAACGCAAGGACATTAGATTTGATTCTTATTAAAAAGCACAAGTCCCCTTTTCCATCCCCTTACTCTTAAAGAACATATCATAGTAAGTAAAATCGAAATATAAAGGATATTTTTCGCAAAAAACGAGTAAGCTATTAGCAATCAATAAGAATGTAATAGTGCATGGACCTATTACCATATAATTCATCCTTACAATATATTTAAGAAAGACATTGGTATATGAAGTTTATTAATTAAATTTCTGATTCTCCGCAAACACACCTAATATTTTT
>NZ_GL882613.1 GCF_000195635.1 Bacteroides fluxus YIT 12057
TGATGTATGGAGGAATGCTATATTTCCCCCTCAAGGTGAACTGCAAGGGGGGATATATCATCTCCATATTGGCCAAGGATAGGAAAAAACATAAAGTTAACGTCATGCCAGACAAGGAATTAACATCGTGTCAGACAAAGTGTTAATATCGTGCAGTACAATATATTAATACCGTGCCTGCACAATGTTAACTTCGTACAGACACGGTATCAATATCCCCGAAAAGCTATTTTTCAGGAATGGCAGTTGCCTTATCGGCTATACGAGCCGAACCACCTGTTGCAGTAGTTCGGGCATCTCAAAAACAGCATTTTTGATATCCGTAATCCTGCTCTTTCCTTCCACCGTCAGCGCGAAATGCATCTGGCGCTTGTCCTCCCTGCCAATGAGACGGGTAATCAGCTTTTTATCTTCCACCGAACGAATAACTTTGGATGTGTTGGAGGCGGACAATCCTAAAGCCTCCGCTATCTCACTGGAAGTAAGTTTAGGACGGTTCAACAGGGTACACAGCAGCATTCCCTCATTCAATGAAAGGTCATACAACTGCATAAATTGAACCTCAAACTCAGCAATTGCCCGATAAATATCACGGATTTTACATAAAGTATCCATATTGTTTCCTGTTTTTAGCGGTGCAAAAATAAAGAATATTCCCTTTCAAACGTCATTACTATATGAAAAGGTTGACATTGGCTTTGTCAGCACGCTCCATATAGGTTGCCACACCGCCTATGGTAACTTGATCCAGCAGTTCTTCACGCCGGATACCCATCATATCCATAGACATCTGGCAAGCAATGAACTCTACTCCCTGTGCCAATGCTTGGGAACGTAAAGACTCCAGTGAATCCACTCCTTTACGTTTCATCAGATATCGCATCATGCGGCTACCCATACCCAGCATATTCATCTGCGATAATTTGAGCTTCAGCGAACTGGACGGCAACATCATGCCGAACATCTTCCCGAAAATGTCCTTTTGTACTTTAGGCTTTTGCACTTTTTTCAGTACATTCAGTCCCCAGAAAGTGAAGAAGACGGTCACCTTCTGCCCCGTTGCAGCCGCACCATTTGCCAAGACAAATGTAGCCAGTGCCTTATCCAAGTCATCACTGAATAGAATCAGAGTCTTTCCCCTGCCTCCACCTATATGAGAGTTAGTAGGGCAAGCACAATCCGGATCACCTTTCTCTATCACAACCGTATAGCGCCCTTTTTCCTCATACTTCTCAACCAGCTTGTTCCCGGTCGTATCACACCAGGCAGAAGCATCACGGGCAAAACCGGCATCGGTCGCTACAATCTCCACACGTTCACCGACAGCGATACTGTCCATCGCTTTCTTTACCTGCATGATGGGACCGGGACACTGCAAGCCACACGCATTGATTTTCAATGTTTCTTTTTCAGATGTGGAAGCAGAAGAGGCATCCGGTTCCGGTGAAACTGGCGCGACAGAAGAAGAAGGCTCAACCAAAGATATCGGCACGGGAGCCACACTTGTGGAATATGTCTTATAACCGCCAATCAAATTGCGGACATTGCGATAACCACGCCCCATCAAAATACGTTGTGCCAGATAGCCACGTAATCCGACCGCACAGAATAGTACCACCGGCTTATCCGTAGGAATTTCGGAAAGATGCTCCCGGATTTCATCCAAAGGCATATTGACTGCCCCCGGAATAGTGCCGAAAGAATATTCCTCCGGAGTACGGGTATCTATCAACATCACCCGGTCCTTCTGCTCCACCAGTTCACGCCACGAAATAACAGGCATGGCACCACTGATGATATTGGAAGCCACATACCCTCCAATGGCTATCGGGTCTTTGGCAGAAGAGAAAGGAGGTGCGTAAGCATGTTCCGTTTCCATAAGGTCATATACCGTACCCCCGTGTTTAATCAATTCAGCTATCTGGTCGATGCGTTTATCTACACCTTCGTAACCCACACACTGTGCACCGTAAAGTTTACCGGTCCGGGGATGGAAAGTCAGCTTCAACGTCAGTGGCAAAGCGTCCGGATAATAACCGGCATGAGAAGCGGAATGAGTCACCGAACTCTGATATTCCATCCCCCACTGCTTCAAGCGCTTGGCAGCAAGCCCGGTAGATGCCACTGTCATATCGAAAACTTTGGCGATAGAGGTACCGATGGCTCCTTCGTATGAAACCGTATTGCCGGATACCATATTATCTGCTACGATACGCCCCTGGCGGTTGGCCGGATTGGCAAGGTAATTCAGCCAAGGCTTGCCCGTCAACGGATGGGGGTATTCAATGGCATCACCCACCGCATATATGTCTTTCACGGAAGTTTCCAAATGCTCGTCCACCCATATCCCTCCTGTCTCTCCTATTTTTAAACCGGCTTGTTGTGCCAGCGCCGTTGCAGGGCGTACGCCGATAGAAAGCAGCACCATATCGGCAGGTATCGTCTTGCCGCTCTTCAGGAAAACAGTGATTCCCCGGTCGGTACGCCGGAAATGAGTGACACCCTCTTCCAAATATAGAGATACTCCTTTTTGCAGCAAGTGCTGATGAATGTGGGCAGCCATCGAAAAGTCTATGGGAGCCATTACCTGATTCCCCATCTCGACAATGGAAACCGCCACACCGGCATGGTGTAAGTTTTCCGCCATCTCCAAACCAATGAAACCGGCACCTACCACAACGGCACGCTTCACATGATTGTCGGTTATATAAGCTTTGATACGGTCGGTATCTTCCACATTGCGCAGGGTAAAGATGCCTTCGGAATGAATACCTTCCAGTAGCGGTTTCACCGGATTGGCTCCCGGCGACAGCAAAAGCTTGTCGTAACTTTCTTCATACTCTTCCCCACCGGCACGCCGTATAGTCAAAGTTTTAGTTGCAGGGTGGATGGCAAGCACTTCATTCTGCACCCGTACATCAATACGAAAACGCTTTCCGAAAGATTCGGGAGTTTGCACCAGCAGTTTCTCGCGATCGGTTATGACCCCACCTATATAATAAGGTAAACCACAGTTCGCATAAGAGATATGAGGGCCTTTTTCCAATAAAATGATTTCGGACATTTCATCTACTCTCCTCAGTCGGGCGGCAGCGGTTGCTCCACCTGCTACACCGCCAATGATTACATATTTCATAATTATTCAGCTTTTTATAATTTGATGATGCAAATAAAGCAATAATTTCTTATATTAAATAATTTCCATTGGAAAATAATGTTAACTGAATAATATTCCATGAGATACGGATAAAAAAAACGTATTTGCATAAATAGAGAAATCTACCTTATGCAAATACGCGTGTTACCTACAAAGCCGGATATATGCTTTACCAACCAAGTTTAGAGAGTCCTGCTGCCTGATACCATCCGGTCTTCTCATAAGCATTACGTGCGGCAGGCTTATTGGAAGCAGGAATATAGTGGGAAACGCCATTGCTACCTTCCATCGAAAACATGCGGGCAAAAGCGGAATAATTCATGGGGGTCGTATTCCAATAGGCCACCGCAGCATCATAAACTTGTTTCCATTCAGTAAAACCTGCAGGATCGGTAAGATGTTGCATCATGGCTACCATATCGTAATAACCAATGTGCCCACTGCCTGAGCGCCGGTCATAATCAAAAACAGAAGAACGGAGCCCGGAGGTGTCTCCCGGAAGCAGAACTTGCCTGGTCACGGCTGCCAACTGCTCCAACCGGGCTGTATTCAAAACGCAAATAGACACTCCACCCGTCCAATTAGTATTACTGATGCCCGATCCTCCATTATAAATGGAATTATAGGCGTCAAAATAGACTTCGGCCATCTTTACAATGGCATCATCCATGAACATATAAGGAATGACCTTATCATAAGGTGCGCCCGGTCCCGGAGTCTCGGTAGGCGAAGCGATATAATAATCTGTATAGTTGCGAAGTTCATACGCCACTTCTACAGATTGCATAAAGCAAGCGTCGAACATCAGAAAATCAAAGCGGGGAGCATACTCCATGATTTGCACGAAATCGGAAAGATTCATGCGGTTATCACTATTATTACCCGTATCCTGCCCTATCCAACGGGTGGAAGGTACCGGATAAGGAATCCAACCGTCACAGTGGGACCAATAAATCAATCCGTAACTTTCCGACTTATACTGTTCATTGGCAAAGACATCACCAAAAACTTCCAAAGTTTCCGCTATTCCCGTAGAATTACGGTCGGGATAAGTCTTTATCGTTTTCTCCACGCCAACTCCATTCTGAGAAGAAATTTCAATCAACCGAGCTCCACCGCCCATATCTACATAGACCAACAGGTGCATTAAATCGGACACAACGGAAGCCATGCCCCGCTTCATTTCCTCCAAGTCGCTTTTAGCCAAAGCCGCCAAACTGTTATCAGCCACTACATAGGCCAATACAGTACGCTTTGCTGCCGGTTCCGAACCGGAGGAAGGTTTGCCTTTCGCCACATAGACATCACATGAAACCGCATCCCCTCCTCCTTTTGCAATGGCAGTAACGGTGGTTTTTCCCGGTTTCAGTGCCGTCAGGACTCCTTCCTTGCTTACGGTCGCTACGCTTCCATCTTCGGATGTCCACTCAATCCGCCTATCAGTAGCGTCGGACGGTTCTATGGTAACTATAAACTGCGCATCCTTATTCTCTTCTATGAGAAGCATTTCTTTATCCAACATGATGCTTTCCACCGGCACGACAGTCTCATGGGTGTCGGCACAAGAAGAAAGAAAGCATAAAGAACTTACCAATATTCCAAAAAAGAAAGATTTACAGTTCATAGTCTTTGCATTTTAATGGTCCAGTCTTGAATTTATTCCTGAGGCTTCTTGAAAGTAAAGGCGGAAGGCTCAACGGCTTGCAGAACCAAACCGCTTCCTTTCTTGTATTTGCCCTTTATCTTGGAGGCTTCTTTCTCCAGTTTCTTTTTATTTTCTGAAAAATAAATCATACAGGTATAGTCCGGTTTATTTAAATCATATTCCAGATAATTCTTCAGCTGATAAGCATACAAGTCACGCTTCGGCAGGAAACCGGCCTTGTCCAGTCCAACGCTGTCCAGAACTTGAATCTCCGTATAATATACTACCGAATCATTGAAAGAAGCAGCTACACCGAATGCATACACAGGCTTCTCGTTACTTTTGAGAGTAAATGAGGAAAAAAACATGAAAGCCAAAGTTATGGCAAAAAATATACGAACGTACTTCATGAATTAAGAATTATGAATTAAGAATATAAGAATCGCGACAAAGATATAAAAAAAACCGCATGCCTAACCAAGACATACGGTTTTTTAATTCCTTCCATTTGTCGGAAATTGATATTTCTTATTTATCCCAAATAAGATTTGAGCAATTTGCTACGATTACTTTGTCTTAATCTTCTAATAGCTTTTTCCTTAATCTGACGTACACGTTCACGGGTAAGACCGAATTTGTCGCCGATTTCTTCCAGTGTCATTTCCTGTTGTCCGATACCGAAAAACATCTGTATGATTTCTTTTTCGCGCTCGGTTAACGTAGAAAGAGCTCTATCAATTTCCCTCGCAAGAGACTCGTTCACCAACGAGCGGTCGGCCATAGGGGAGTCATCGTTGACCAACACATCGAGCAAGCTGTTGTCTTCTCCCTCTACGAAAGGCGCGTCCACCGAAATGTGGCGTCCGGATACCTTCAACGTATCGGAAATCTTGTCAACAGGGATTTCCAGCTCATCCGCAAGTTCCTCGGGAGACGGACGGCGCTCGTTTTCCTGTTCAAACTTAGAAAAGGCCTTACTGATTTTATTCAATGAGCCTACCTGGTTCAACGGAAGACGGACAATACGTGACTGCTCTGCCAAAGCTTGCAAAATAGACTGGCGTATCCACCATACTGCATAGCTGATAAACTTGAAACCACGTGTTTCATCAAACTTTTCGGCAGCCTTGATCAGTCCTAAATTACCCTCATTGATCAAGTCGGGCAAACTCAAGCCTTGGTTCTGATACTGTTTGGCTACAGATACAACGAAACGCAGATTGGCACGTGTCAGCTTTTCAAGCGCAATACGGTCACCCTTGCGGATGCGCTGAGCGAGCTCCACCTCTTCTTCGACGGTAATGAGGTCTTCGCGACCGATTTCCTGCAAATACTTGTCAAGAGAAGCGCTCTCTCTGTTAGTGATACTTTTTGTAATTTTTAGTTGTCTCATTCTTATAAAACAGATTTGGGTTGCAAAGTTACGACATTTTATTTTGTTACAACAATCTCATCCTAACTTTTTCACCTAATTTATATCTTATCCTTAATAACAAAAGGATGTCGACAAGTATTTTGCCGACACCCTCTTTTTCGTTTTTGTTTGCTTTAATTACAATCCTTTCGACTATCAACGATGTACAATGTACAAATTACAAGGGGGATGAAAGTTGCTGCATTATGATATAATCCTACAATGATTATACCTATCTATATATTATCCAATACCTATTACTTCAAAACCACTTCCAACCATACTTCACGAACTGTAAATCGTACATTGTAATCGTCCCCCTTTATTCCTGGGTCAAATCAACCGCATACATTGCACGTTTTCCTGACGGGAACATACCGGTAATGAAGAGCCCCTGTTCAGGAGACTTCCGTGCTTCCTTCATCGCCTTTTCCAGATCCTCTACGGTTCTCATAGGCTGTCCGTTGGCTTTCAAGATAATAAAGCCTTTGCGAATACCGGCATCAGCCATCTTGCCGTTGGTAACTCCTGTCACTTCCAGACCGTAACCTAAGTTGAGCTGCTTCTTCAATTCTGAAGATACAGGCTTGAAGGCCGCACCCAAGATTTCCATTCCGGCATCTTTTACCACTTTCGTAGTGCCTTGCTCGTTCTTCAAAGTGATTTCCACCGTCTTTTCTTTCTTTTCACGCAATACGGTCACATTGATCTTGTCACCCGGACGATGCTTGGCAAGTTCTTCCTGCAAATCGGCAAAACGATGTATCTTTCTTCCGTCAATGGCTATGATCACATCATTCTCTTTCAAAATACCGGCAGAAGAACCGCCTTCAGTCACTTCACGGACCCAGATACCCTCTTTGATACCCAATTCTTTGGCTTTCTCCTTGATTTCCTTGATAACCTTATTCTCTTCGTCCACGGCAAGACCCATATTCAAGTCTGTACATACTACACCGAGCAATGCACGCTGTACGGTACCATATTGCTTCAGGTCGGCGATAACCTTTGTCATGATGCTGGTAGGAATAGCAAAACCATAGCCGGAATATGCACCGGTAGGCGAATACAGCATCGCATTGATACCCACCAGCTCACCTTTCGCATTGACCAGCGCACCGCCACTGTTACCGGAATTGATAGCTGCGTCTGTCTGGATGAAAGACTGGATATTGGCAGCCTGTCCGTTGGCAGCGCCACCGCCTATGGAACGCGCTTTGGCACTGACAATACCGGCAGTGACAGTAGAGTTCAGATTGAACGGATTACCTACCGCCAACACCCACTCGCCTACTTTCAATGCATCGGAATTTCCTACCGGGATAGTGGGGAAATCATCGCCCTCAATCTTTATCAGAGCCAAATCCGTTGCAGGATCCGTACCGATGATACGGCCTTTCAACTCACGTTCATCATTCAACTTGACAGCAATTTCGTCAGCCCCTTCCACCACGTGGTTATTCGTCACGATGTATCCGTCTTTAGAGATAATGACACCGGAACCGAAACCTACACGGGGTTGGGTCTGTATCTGACGCTGCTGGCCACGTCCGTCTCCAAAGAAGAAATCGAAAATATCGGGCATTCCCTGTACCGTCTGCGTTTTTCCCAATTGGGTAGCACGTATATGAACCACCGCATGAACAGAGTTTTCTGCCGCTTGTGTCAAGTCTACAGGCTGGGCATCCGTTGCATGGAAAGCTGCCAATTGTACATTATCAGGATTTTGCTGAAACAACTCGCTGAACGCAGCAGGTCTTTCTCTATTCAGCAACTTATAGGTAGTAATACCCGCAACTCCTGAGCTGAGGAGTACGATAGCCGCAACTCCAAGGATGTTTTTTGTTGTCTGTTTCATATTCATCTTTATTCTTTTAACTGTTAATATTCATATTCCGTTTAACATTTCGACGTTAAAATAACAACAAAAAACGTTCAGTTATTCCGCCTGTCACTCTTTTTTGTTCTCTTTTAACAGTGAATATTTAGGGCTTAACAGCGGTTAACGGCAAGGACTGACAAATTAGCATTTATGTACGATTACTGACTGTTAAAAGACTGACATATAGGAATTAAAAAAGAAGAGAAGTATGATACCCTAATAATTGAGGTAATCAATGTCCATGTGATAGTCCCACTGCGGGAAATAAAGGTTGCCTCCCTCCCATTCCACTTCACCGCGCTGGAAATCGACCGTCTCGCTACGCGGATATTTCTTTGCCGGAACCAGCGGCATGCCATAGTCCGTATTCACAATCATACGCCAGGAGTCTATACCTCCCAGGAAAAAGTACTCCTCATCGGCATTGCGCGCAAAGGTGGGGATACCGAACGACTGGTCAACAGGTACCCATCCCACACCTTCAAAATAGACTTCCGCCCAGTCGTGAAGATTCCATGCACGCGGGTGCATCATGAATCCGCTTTGGAAATGCGCCGGAATGCCGCTGATGCGGCAGAGCGTGATGAACAGCAGGCTGACCTGCCCGCAATCGCCGTGACGATTATCGAGTACATATTCCGGAATATTTTCGATGGTGGAATATTCGCGTGCGGACGCCCACGGGAAATTGTCATTCACCCAACGGAAGATGCGTTTCGCCTTCAGATAAGGATTGGTCTCACCGGCTGTCAATCTGGCAGCAAGTTCACGCAAACGGGGCGAAAAGATAATATGTTTCTCACGTTCGGCTGTATATTCTTTATATAAGGTAGAAGTTGTATCGTAAGGTTGTACATCTTCCGGCTTCAAATCAAACCATTCACCGCTGGAGGTATATTCAAAGGTTTCCGAGAATACGGTAGGCTCTCCCTGCACGGCACGTTTTTCCATATAGAGAGTGCTATGGCGGCAATCTTGGGGCGAAAAGGTATATTCCGGCTCACTGGCAGATATAAACTTCACATCCTGTTGACGTGCCTGATCGGCACGGGGAAACGGCAGCCAGCAACGGATGATTTTTCCGGCGGGCACGGCGTTGGTATCCACGGTCAGAGTATAAGTGACACGCATCCGTTTGGGAGCAGCAATGGATTTCCCTTCTTTCTTGACCGCAGCAATAATCTCGGGCAGGTTTTCCATATTCACTTTTTCGCTGCCTCCTAAAGCGGTTCCTTCTTTTGCTATTTTAATATCATAACAGGCAGAATCCACACGGAACAAATTGGGACCGGCATTACGGAAATAGCGTTTTTCTCCATCCAAGGTCATGCATTCCAACGCCTTGGAAGCTTCCCATTGGCGTATCTGTTCATCCGTAACATCAGGAATATACTTGCGGATATAATCTTTCACTTGAGTTTCTGTCATACAGAAATCTGTAAGCAGGCGCTGGTGTAAATCGTCGTCCCAACTATACGGCTTACTTGCCGGCTTCGTATTACAGGCAGAAGCCAAAAGAAACAAGGCAATAGCATATAATAACTTTTTCATAATAGTAGAGAGGATTATAGTTTTACAACTCCAATACCCGGTAAATCAGGTAACGTTATCTTGCCTTTCACCACTTCCATTCCTTTGAATCGGTCATTAGCAATCAACAGGTTTCCATCCAAGTCGGCAAAGTCAACTGCCGGAGAGAATTGGGCGGCAGCAGAACAAGCGCAAGAGGTTTCAGTCATACAGCCTACCATAGCACGCATGCCCAAAGCATGTGCAAGATTCACCATTTTCCAACCTTCACGCATACCGGTACATTTCATTAATTTGATGTTGATACCTGTAAATGCACCTTTCAATGCAGCTACATCTTTCAGGCGTTGTACTGATTCATCGGCAAATATCGGTAACGGACTTTGCTGAGTTACCCAAGCGATATCGTCTAATTGTTCCTTCGGCATGGGCTGTTCTATCATGACAATGCCTTTTTCTTTCAACCAGTGAATCATATCGAGTGCATACTTCCGGTCGGTCCATCCTTGATTGGCATCTACAGCTATCGGAAGGGTGGTAACCGAGCGTATGGTTTCAATCATCTCTTTGTCGTTTTCCCGTCCTAATTTCACTTTGAGGATATTAAACTTTCCGGCACATTCTTTTGTCTTCTCGCGCACTACCTCCGGGGTGTCTATGCCGATAGTAAATGTAGTAGAAGGCGTTTTTTCTTTATCCAAGCCCCATATCTTGTACCATGGAGCTTGCAGCATCTTACCCACAAGATCGTGAAGGGCTATATCTACCGCAGTTTTGGCAGCGGCATCCCCGGGAGAAAGGCTGTCGATATAAGCCAGAATATCTTCCAGTTGATAAGGATCGGAAAACTGGCCGATAGTATCCTGTACCTTCTTTAAGAAAGCCAGCACGCTATCCATCGTACCTAACTCATGCTGTAAATAAGGAGGCATGGAGGCTTCACCATAGCCGGTGATTCCATCATATTCTATCTCCACTTGCACATCCGGAGTAGTAGTACGTGAGTAGGTAGCCACTGTAAACACATGACGCAGTTTCAGTTCATAAGGGAAAAAACGTAGCTTCATCCTTGGAACAATCCCGCTTTTATTGATATTGAACAAAGCGGGAACCTTGCCTTCTGCCGCAAAAACACCGTTAAGGGCTACACCAGAGCCAAGTGCGGCAAAAGCAGCGGTTTTCAGAAAGTCTCTTCTGTTTTGCATATAGTATTCTATTTAATGATTAATTGCCAATGTTCCGGCTACCATTTATAGTATGGGTTAGTAGCTGTTGTATTCAGCGGTGCTTCCTTATTTATATAAGGTAATACACGGGTTGCAAACAAGAGACGTCCGAGATTATATTCATCAAACAATTCATCGGCAGGTTCGAAACTGCTGACGTGCACATCCCCCTGCGAATGGATGAAACGTTTATTACCTATATACATGCCTACATGTACAACACGTTCCTTACGGTCGGGCGTCGCCTTGCGTCCAAAGAAAATCAAATCACCGGGTTGCAGATTACCAAAGTCCGGAGCAATATCGATATGCTCGCCTACGTATGCTTGCTGGGATGCATCACGCGGAATAATAATGTCGTGCATGAAAAGTATGGTACGCATGAATCCGCTGCAATCCACTCCTTTGGAAGAAGTACCTGCCCAAAGATAAGGTACGCCCATCAATGTGTGAGCAGTACGGATAATGCCGGCTGCATCTTGCTTCAAACCTGCACGCCATTTTTTCTCGGGCATAGAAATGGATTTAGAGATATAACCACGACGGCCATCAGGATAAGTCACTTTATAATAAGCGCCTTTGGTTCCCTCCCACTTCAAACGATTACCCGCCACAACATCTGAAACAGTTTGTGAATTTTGATCAGGCCGGGAATAAACAAACCCATAATGTGAAGTCACCACTATTTTTTCTGCATTATTCCACGCAGTCAATTCTGCTTTGGTAACAGGGTGAATACCAACCGAGTGAACCCACGCTATGTAGTTGTCGGGGGTCTGAATACGATACCAGCCATTGCGTTGAAGTACCCGGATAGGCATACCCATCAATCCTTGGGTCATCATCTCCGAGGAGAAATCAGGATCTACACGCAGATTAGCTACTGATACATTTACAATACCGTAGGTTTTACTTTCCAAGCCTTCTTCATCAGGCAGGAGTTGCAGGCAATCCATCACTTTGTAGTTTGCTTTTGCCAATCCCTGCAACAATGCGGCTTTCGCTTCTGCTGAAGTTGTAACACCACGCAGCATCACATTTTTACCGGCAAAAGAATAATCTACATCGAACAAAGCCACACGCTTGTCCGGAGCATACACACGTTTCAAACTGTCAGAGAGCTGGGTCACTTCCATAGGAACAGTACGGTCACCGACTTCCGAAGCAAACGTAAAAAAGGGAATAAAGAGAAATAAAGCCAAAACAGAGGATAAGTTTTTCATGGACTATATTGATTTGGGAGTTGTTAGTGTTAGCAAAGCTACAAAATATTTCCAAAACAGACACATATTTTCAGAGAATTTAAGAATTAAACTCCTGTTTGAATTTTCCTCAAAAAGCTTTTTTCAATTCCTTTTGAATTTGTTTTCGGTCTGTTGTAAGTCAAATTACGCCATAAGTCAATCTATCACAGCGGATAAGGCTTTACAACCACCTTCAAAAACAAAATCTGCCGGGCTATTATACTCAAAATAATCATTTGTGGATTAGGTATTTGAAGGGGCGAAGAAGATGTTCCAATAAAGACAATTCATTAACTGCAATTTCTGCCTCGCCTGTCAATTCTCCCGGAAAAGGAATTGCCTTGCGATAAATACTAGTCAATGCTTTCGGAAAAGCAACATCTACAATTCCGAATCGTTCTATACCCGTAGCGCTTTGTTTTTCCATAGGGATAAGGTATATATCTCCTACTACTCCTTCAAGTAATCCAAACTCCATATAAGGATATTCATTAAGCTTGATTATGACTCTTTGACCTCTTTTTATCTTTCCGGCACCAGTCACCGGTATTTTACATTTTCCTATAATTCTTCCCGAGTTATGAGGTACAATAGAAAAACTTTTCTCACCGACAGCAATTGGCTGACCCTTTCCCCAGTAAGCAGAAAAACTAACAATTCCATTAGAAGGTGCTTTAAGCAAATAGGTTTGCTCCCAATTCCATAAATAGCTTCGCAATTGTTCGTATGCAACTCTAATATTAGTGCGGTAGTTTTCGCTCTGCATATTTATTTCCGCAGTATATTCATCAATAGATTGCCTAAGTCTTAGAATTGAAATATTCCCTTGAATAGCATTTTGCTTAACTTGCTCTAACTGTATCTTTCCATTTAAAACTTTCATTTCCGACTCTTCTTTTTCAATGGCCATGGCTGCCTGATTAGAAAACAGAATAGAGTCGCGTTGGTACTGCTTTTTATTGATAATAGAATATTGAGAATACAAATCAACTTGCTTCTGGGCTTGGCGTACCAGTTTTTCTTGCTCAGCCAATTCTTTTTGCATTGAAGCTATTTTTATCTCATGAATATTATTTTTTACAAAAACAAGATAATCATTCAATAGTTTGACAAGTTGTGCATAGTCTTTTTGCAACTCACCTACTTTCAACTCCTGTTGAGGTACATATATATCTTCTATTGCAAATGAAACTATAAACTTCCGAATAGAGTCTAATGCTTCATTCAATTTTTCAATGTCATCAATGTGTGCCGTATTATGGATAACGGCAATTAGGTCTCCTTTTTTTATGAAATCATGATTTTTCACATAAATAGAATCTATATTGCCAGAACTTTTTGCTACAATCCATACAGAAGGGTGTTCTGTAGTAATGGTGATGGATGCTTTCACCGTTTCAGGATATCTGAAGAAATAACTTCCTAACACAAGCAGAGCTAGAATACAAGAAAAAAGAGTTATTCCCCACCTGATAAGCCATCCAGGAAGAGTCCCTAATAACTCCTGGATAGCTTCATGTCTTAATTCAATCTTTTTATTCTTTAACTCACTCATATCTATAACTCCAATTGATTTTTAACCAGATTATAGTAAACACCTTTCGATGCCAACAGCTTTTGATGGGTTCCTATCTCGGCTACCTCACCCGATTTTAATACAATAATCTGATCGGCATATTTTACAGTACTAAGGCGGTGTGCCACAATGACAGAGGTCCTTCCGCTGAAAAAGTGATACATATTTTCTATAACCTTTCTTTCATTATTAGCATCAAGGGCATTTGTAGCTTCATCAAAAAATATAAACTCCGGAGCTTTGTAAATAGCCCGTGCTATGAGCAGGCGTTGTCTTTGTCCTTGACTCACCCCACATCCTTCCGGCCCTATCTTGGTATTGTAGGCTGAAGGCATCTGCTCTATAAATTCATGTATATTGGCCGAATTAGCAGCACAATACAACTTGTCTTTATCAATACGAGCATCGCTAATAGCTATATTTTCGGCTACAGTTGCCGAGAAAAGAGAACCATCTTGCATCACAGCTGCACATTTTGAACGCCAATATTTGGCATTGAGATTCTTTAGGTTAGTATCGCCTATGAAAATATCGCCATATTGTGGTTCATAATATCCTAATAATAGTTTTATCAAAGTGGTTTTTCCACTTCCACTTTCACCTACTATGGCTGTAATTTTATTATGTGGTATGCTTATTGATATGTTTTTCAAAACAGGAGCAATCTTTTCTCCTAAATAACCGAATGTGACATTTTTTAAAAATATATTCCTATTAACTTTAGGCAGTTCCGGAATCCGCAATTCATCAGTCTGGTCCTCATCCTGCTGAAAGTGAACTTCACCTAGTCGTTCCAAACTCATTTTGGCATCTTGGTAAGAATGAACAAAGCCAATAAAGGAAGAAACCGGCCCCTTCAATTGCCCTATAATATAAGACAAAGACATCATCATACCCAAAGTTATATTTCCGTTGATAACTAAATAGGCCGAGAATACGGACAAAATAATATTAGTGACGTTGGATAAAAAAAAAGCACCGGTTGATTGGATTTGGCTGACAGACAACCCTTTGATTTCTAAATGGAACAGGTCGGCTTGAATACCTTCCCACTTATTTCTCATTCTCTGTTCACATCCATAAAGTTTTATTTCTTCGGCTCCAGTAATAATTTCAATCAAACTGGATTGATTTCTCGAAGATCGTTCAAAATGTTTAAAGTCCAATTCTCTCCTTATCTTTAAAAAAAGCATTACCCAACCTACATACAATGCATGCCCCATAATAAAAACAAGTAACATGTATAAATTGTAATATCCAAGAATAATGGAAAAAACAAAGAAATTGAGAAAAGAAAACACTGTGCCAAGAGTTGTTGAAGTAAAGAAACTTTGTATGCGTGAATGATCACCTATACGCTGCATGATATCACCTGTATTTTTAGACTCAAAGAAGTTGATCGGGAGTTTCAACATTTTGGCCAGAAAATCAGAAACCAATGCTATGTTGACTCTTGATATTACATGTAGGAATATCCAGCTTTGTATAAATCCAATTCCCAATTCGCTGAACGATAGTATCAATTGAGCAGCAAGAACCAAGTAAATGAAATTCAAGTTACTATTCATAATGCCCAAATCAACCACAGATTGGGATAAGAAAGGAAATATGAATGAGAACAACATACTTAAAGCCATTCCTAAAAAGACTTGATAGAATAACCTTCTATAGGGTTTTAAGTAACTGAAGAAATACAGCAATTTAACTTTATTGTTACTTTCCGCATGCGCGTCAGGATGAAAGAAGGCTAGTGTAGGAACAACAAGGAGGAAGGTTCCCTTTTCCTCTCCATCTTTGCGGTCGGAAATCCAACCATTCAGAAATTCTTCTACTGTGTATTTTACACAGTCAAAAGCAGGATTGGCTACATAAATATACCCACTCCATTTGCCTTGCTTATCTTTCTTAAGCTTAGTTTTATATACAACAACAAAATGATATCCTCGCCAATGTACAATACAAGGGAGAATTGCTTTTTCCGCAAATCGACCGAACGAGCTTTTTACGGCTGTGCAACGAAAACCAATATACTCGGCTGCATCATTGATTCCTAGCAGCGGAACACCATTCTTGCTGGCATAGCACAATTCGCGTAGGTAACCCAGTTCAAAATTTCGCCCATAGAATCGTGCAATCATTCGCAAGCAGGAAGGACCACAATCCGCAGAATCCAATTGTCGGTATAAAGGGAACTTTTTCATGCATTTTTCTCCTCAAATTCTTTCACAATCATTTCCTCGGGGGTAACAACCCCTAAGTCTTGAAAGCACCTTCCTCTTTTACTGTTAATGACTCGCAAACAAATGGGCGAGAAAAGATATAAATGCTTGCAACGACGGCATTTTTCAGTCTCAAACCATGGTACACTCAACGCTTGTTCACGTTGCTGCTCATCCCATTCTATTGTACCGTCGTTTGCCAATTTTCCCCAAAGTTCCGAATCTTTTTTTCCAGGCTCACCACTATAAACATCTCCATTATTTAGTATCACATATCGATACAAGCGTGGTAGGTTTAGCGAACAACATTTATCATCACCTACTTCTTTTGCTTCTTGTTGTCTGAATGAGATACCATTCTGTTTGCATTGTTTTTCAACATAAGCAGCTACAGGAGTGAAAACCTCCTCATAAAAACTTAAAGTTTTTTCTTCAGTAGAATCTAAATGCAACGTAGGAGGATGAATTGTATTTATTATATCAAAAAGATGTTTCTGTATTGCAACAACCAGCAGTTCCATGCTTTGCACTTCTTTATTCTGGCAAAGAGTGATATGAACATCCGAACAATAAACAACTTCTTTATTATATTTGAAGCGCAGATTAGCAATTTCATCTATTCCCTCTTTTACAAAGAACCCACATTCTTTGAAATGCCGGAAGACTGTTGGAAATCCCAATTCAAAACTAATAGGATCAGCAAACTCTATTTGAATACGCTCATGTTCTGCCTTACTCATGGTAAAACTGTTGCGAGTGAGCGCATTATAGTATATAAACTTCTCCTCTTTGTAAGGAACAAAATAATTATAGTTGCTCTGCTTATACATGGGCTATTCAATTCTAGTCATGGTCATTTGTTCTCCTTCCTGTTCTACGACAAGTTTTTCATCGGTAAATTCTACTATTTTAGCATCACCGGCTTGCATAATAGATTCCTTCAAACTGAAAGACTCCATATAGAAGAGTGTCTTTATCGCCTTCACAAGCGTTTCGGATACTTTGTTATCAGCATTCGATTTAACAAATGTCCATTTAATATTCTCAGGATTCGTCTTTTCTTTAATATAGCCATCCTCTATTTTCCAAGTTCCTTCCGTAGTAAGCTTGAATTCCATGGATAAACAAAATCCCTTCAATTCTGTTAAACTGATTACCAACAAAACAATTCCCTCCGAATGACATGTTCTATCAGAGTTGTATCGACTGTATATTTCAGCTTTCGCCTGCATAGAAGCATCAGACATTTTATCCATCTTCTCAAAGTTATGTGATAAAGTAGTGTAATACTTGCCAACTAATTTTTCCTCTTCCGGTATAAGCGAAGTTGAATTCTTACAGCCAGTCAGTAGTGCACAGACGGCTAAAATAATAGCAAATGTTGTTGTTCTCACGGTTGTTGTCTTTTAAAAATTGTATTATAGTTCTTTTGTTCTTTATAGGCCCTTCTTATCCGATGATAAATTTCCTTCATATCTTTAGTTCGCACTATGTCACTGTTATAATTATAGAGAAATATCTTTCTCTTTTCCTTGTCGTATGCCATATAGTCGAAATAAGCAAGAAATTCGCATGTTAAAATTCCCAAATAGTCCACGGGGTTTCCGTTATTTACCAAATTATTATCCAACAACGCATAAGGTAGTGATAGATTCTGAATTTTCAAATCATCATAAATGAGCCATGTTCTAGCTTCGAAAGATATATGACACATTCTAGCTGTATCATTCAGATATTTATTAAGTAAATCATCTGGCAAAACCAGTACAGTAGATAAATTATAATCTTGGACAGGATTAGTTAATGAATACCCCGTATCAAACAAGAATCTCCGTTCTATGGAGTCACATAAAGTAATATGTACATAAGCAGTTCGATTTTCAAGCATCTCAATAGTAAAAGACGGTTCTGATTTTACGGGATAGTCCATCTTTTGAGTTGAGAGCCACAAACTATCTTTCTTCAGATCTACAAACCAGTTTAAATGCGACATGACATCCATTCCGATAACACCATCCCCCTCTCTAAGATCAAGGGCAGGAGCATCCTTTTGATTAAGAAAAGTAAGATTACAAGGCATGAATGTATCTCCTATTTTTATCTCTGTTTTAATATTGTATATTATTCCTTTCCAATCACAATGATAGAAAGAAATACTTTTCATACAAGAGTCAGTCGGAAGGATGCCTGCTTCTTTTGCTTTGAAATAATCAATAGCCGACATATCAGCTCCTGTATCTATTATAAAACTAAATGTATGCCCGTTTATTGTTACAGGACAATATAAACGAACGTCATTCTCAAACTTGCATACAGAAATAGGCTGAACTGTTGCCTCACTACAAGAAATAAATAGCAATACTGATAGTATATATTTAAAATACATGTACGTACTATGGGAGTTTTAATAATTTAGATTTTGGATCATTAGTGTCCCGTTAAAATCGGGACGAGTTAATAATTAATCAAACAATCCCGGAAAAAAGGGATTAAATTGTTCTTTGACGTCCTTGAAATTAGTCTTATTGAACAGATCTTATAAAGGTATTTTATCCGTCAATGAGATGCTGAGAATTTGTAAAATCTCATAAGTTGAACGGTTCAGCTGCATATCATGTTGGACAATAGCTACCAAACAATAGGTGATGATAGCAACACTTATCTGTATTCGAACTGCATTCTCAGTTGTACCCCAAAACCTCTTTATCTTGAGGTGCTGTTTTAACCATTTGAAGAACAGTTCCACGAGCCATCTTTTTTTATAAAGATTGGCAACATCAAGTGCAGATATGTGTTTGGCATTCGTCAGGAAAGTGAATTCACGTTCATCCTCTTCATCATAGAAGCGGATGGCTCTGAATGATTCAGGATACTTCTTTTCAGAGGTGTACCCAATCAGTTTCACTTCCGTATCAGAAAGGATATTCTTCGGCATTCTACGCTTCCATTTACAGAACTTGCACTTTAGATTTTCGCCCTGACTACAAAGAAAGAACCTGTAAGGTGAATCCGATAAAGTTCCTTAAACGAGTCATGCGCCCTGTCGAATATGTAATAGGCATTTGGTTCATAATTAATTGCAGACATTACAGTTGAATCATGTTTGGATGCTGTCGTTACTGTATAAAAGGCAGGGACTTGTGCTTCTATGTCATAAAGGACATGAGCTTTAACTCTACCTTTCTTCTTACGGAATTTCGCCCAAGGGAATGTAGCCAGACATAAAGGAATCGTAGTGGAATCAAACGCATACTTTCTTCCTGGAATATCCAAGATATTAGTAGCTCGTTTTTCACATGCTTCCTTCATCATGTAGAAAGCAAAGTCTTCGAAGATTCTGCAATCCCTATTCTGATTGGCTGATGCAAGCGTGGTTTTGGCAATGGGTTCACGACCCAACCCTAAATGATAACGCTTTCCTTGATGAGCTTCCAAAGCTATAATCAAGTCACGAAGACTTTCACGATTACTGAGTTGACCGAACATCATTGCAAGTAACTGGTTCCAGCAAGTAAAATGCTTCACATAACGGTTGCCATCGTACTTACGAACATAGTTGTTAAACTGAGTTCTGTTCAAAAAAGTGGAAAGTTGAGAAAAAACGTATTGATCTTGATTCATATGCAGCCATCGTTATAGCTGCAAAAATAGAATTTCAAATCCGTTTCATTTCAAAACGCCACTTAATCGACTATATTTCAATTATTTCAAAGAACTATTTATCCACTTTTACGGGACAGTAGTGATTTTGGATATATTTTTATTTGTATTGAGTAGGTTGAGGAATTGGCGTGGGTCCCATAAGTATTTTTACTCCAAAAGCACCTCTAATGGTAATGGAGTCAGCTGTAAATTCTATAGTCCCTTCAGGTATTTTAATTGTACCGTTGTCGTATATTGGTGTACCTCCCGACATATCAGGATCTTTTGTCGGTACTTCAAATATATATTTTTTAATATTCTCCCAAGCCTCAATCACAGTATTTGCTTTTGATATTATTTCATATATACTTTTAATAAGACCACCATCAGTACCTCCTCCCACAATCTTAGCCATTTGCATACTCTGTAATGTTTCTTCAGCAAACAATTCGTTTACTTCATCAAAGTTCATGTTCAACTCTTCGCACAAACTCTGTTTTTTTCTGTAAATCTTTCATTTGAATAATAAATTTAAAGTTAATAATTAGTTTATTTACTAGTGCATGAATGCTCTAAATCAATATTTCTCTGGACAAAATCATCTATCGGCCGTTTAGATATAGACCTCCAATACATTTTCTCCTCCTTGACAAAAGAATAATTCTTACGCAACAATTCATAGGCTTCTTCAAAAGCGGTGTGGCATTGTTTCTGTATATTAAGAAATAAGTTACGTTTTACCTTATATGGATAAAACAACTCGACAATTAGTAATTTATTGTAAAATAATTCCTTAGATTGGACTTCATAAGGAAATGATGAACGATAAATATGCCCTGTCATCCAGTCTTTGACCAATAAACATTTGCCGCCAATACTCCACACTTTAGTGCTTAGCAACTCTTCGTCACCCCCATAATACATTAATCCACTTAGACCATGAAGACGAAGCCAGAAGTCTTTACTCCCCGCATAAGCAGCACCAAGGATACAAGCGATTTCGACACATGTATCATTATTGGCAGGCTGTGGATTTGTATAACACCAGCTTGTTTTGAAAAGTCCATCGCTGCCCATTTCAATATAAGCACCATAACATGTACGATGCTCTAGACTGATAACATTTCCGCTACCACTTTCTCTAACTTTCTGGTTTGTCCGCATAAAATGCATTCGGGATGCCTCTGCAATAACTTTATAAGCCGTTCATCCCAACCGGATTCATAGAAACGCATATGTCCGTCGAGGAGTAGAAAATAGTCAGTAGAACACAGCCCAATACCCAAATCCCGCGAAGCGGCAACTCCCTTACGCTCTTCATTGAGAATATACAAACACTCTTCTTCTTTTGCTATCCTTTCATAATCATAGCCATCGGTAGAGGCATCATTAATTAAAAGAATACAAGGATTACCCGTAGCGGTACTTTTTATTGAAAGCACTGTATTTCTTATTTCGTCTCCCTCATTAAGGAAGGGGATAATTATAGTCAATTGACTATTTTCAGATACTGCCTGCTGCATATTCTCATTCTTTTTTGCACAGTAACAAGTCAAAGACTAATTACAAGATTCATTTAAAATAGATCCATTTGCAGAAAGCTGTTCTAACAATCAGACCCGGTACATGTGTAATGCTCTGTATAATGAATACAACCCGGAACAAAGCACCCCTTATCGCGGAAGATACAATTTACATGTTTTAACAGTACAAGTATCATGTGCAGGCATTTACTTGACTTGAATAATTCAACTGCACCATGTAAGTGTGACACAAATTAAATTCTTCATCCTTCATTCTTCATTCTTCATTAATTTTCCCTATCTTTGCCGCCCTAAAGCAGTTGGTCGGTCTGTCGCTTGCGCCTTGTGCGTATGAGGAAAGTCCGGGCAACATAGAGCATCCTACTTCCTAACAGAAAGCTGTCCGCGAGGGTAGAGTAACGCAGAAGAAAATAACCGCCATAGCCTCCGGGTTACGGTAAGGGTGAGAAGGTGGGGTAAGAGCCCACCAGTCTTGTGGCGACACAAGGGCTGTGTGTCTTGGGAGTTGTAAGGTCATGTAAACCGACGTTATGAGAGCTGCTCGCTCCATGTCGGAGGGTGGACCGCTAAAGCCTGTATGGTGACATGCGGCTCAGATAAATGACAGACGCCTTGATGAACGAAAAATTAAGAATGAATAATGAAAAATTCTTCGTGAAACAAGGAACAGAACCCGGCTTACAGACCGACTGCTTTTTTTAATTTCATAATTCGTATCCCATGAACAAACGTATTGCCGCCCTTTGGAAATTCCTCACTTACGACATCTGGCGTATTACGGAAGATGAAGTTACCCGGACCACTTTCTCGGTTTACAATATCATCAAAACCATTTATCTCTGTATCAACAGATTCACCAAAGACCGCATTGTCAACAAAGCTTCCGCATTGACATACAGCACACTGCTTGCCATTGTCCCTATACTTGCCATCGTGTTTGCCATTGCACGCGGATTCGGGTTTGACAACCTGATGGAAAACCAGATAATCAGCGGCTTTGGTGGTCCGACGGAAACCACGACGGTCATCCTTCAGTTTGTGAACTCTTATCTGTCACAAACCAAAAGCGGCATATTCATCGGCGTTGGCCTGGTGATGTTATTGTGGTCGGTGCTCAACCTGATCAATAATATGGAAATCACGTTCAACCGCATCTGGCAGGTAAAGAAAGCGCGCAGCATGTACCGCAAAATTACAGATTATTTTTCCATGCTTTTGCTGATACCAATCCTGCTTGTCCTGTCGGGAGGTATTTCCATCTTCATGAGTACCATGCTGAAAAATGTGGAAGATTTTACCCTGCTGGCTCCTATCGGCAAATTCCTGGTCAGACTCATACCGTTTGCATTGACATGGTTCATGTTTACGGGATTATATGTTTTCATGCCCAACACGAAAGTAAAACTTAAACATGCACTGATATCGGGTATCCTTGCAGGTACCGCACATCAGGCATTCCAGTTCCTATATATCAGCAGCCAGTTATGGGTATCCCGCTACAATGCCATTTACGGCAGTTTCGCCGCACTCCCCATGTTCTTGCTATGGCTGCAGATTTCCTGGACTATCTGTCTTTTCGGTGCCGAACTGACCTATGCCGGACAGAACATCAGAAACTTCAGTTTCGATAAAGACACGCGTAACATCAGCCGCCGTTACCGAGATTTCATTTCCATTCTCATCATGTCTCTCATAGCCAAGCGCTTTGAGAAGAACGATTCTCCTTATACGGCAGAGGAAATTTCAGAGGAATGCCAGATTCCTATCCGGCTGACTCAAAAGGCCCTTTACGAATTACAGGAAATCAACCTGCTGCATGAAGTAGTGACAGATGAAAAAAGCGAGGATATTGCCTACCAGCCGTCTATGGACATCAACAAACTGAATGTTGCCCTACTGCTGGACAGGCTGGACACACACGGCTCCGAGGATTTCAAGATTGACAAAGACAATGAATTCAGCGCCCAATGGAAAGCATTGTTGCAGGCACGGGAAGAATATTACGAAAATGCAAGCAAGGTGTTGCTCAAGGACTTATAAGAATGTGCAGAACGCTTGCAATGCTCTTCCAAGCATTATATAAACGCTCATGCACCCTTGATACCCCAATCAATAATGATTATAAGAAATCACTTTATCTTTCGGCTTCCGTGATTTTTTCCGCTTTTCCTTAGCAGGATAACCGACAATTATGTCAAGCAAAAGACGCTTGTTCGCAGGGATTCCGGTAAGCCTTTTTATCTCCTTCTCATCAAACCAGCCCAAGATGCAGGAGCCTAATCCCTCACTCTCCGCAGCCAAAGTGATATGTGCGGCAACAATGCCGATATCTATCAGCGGAAAATACTTATCCTTGATTTTAGCTCCCAGAAAAGAGGTGATGTTCATGGATTCTTCCACAACCAGAATGTGAACAGGAGCTTCTTTGGCAAACTTGTTCATCCCCAGTCCGGCAGCCGCCTTGCCCACCTTCGCCGCAAGTCCGGGATCCGTTACGACCACAAACTTCCACGGCTGCGCATTACAGGCAGAAGGTGACAGGCATGCAGCTTCCAATATATGCTCCAGCTTCTCCGGTTCTACAACACGCCCCGTGTCATAGGCGCGGTCACTTTGGCGAGATGCCGCCAACTGCAAAAAGTCCGTATTCATCAGTTGGATGGTGATGCCTGACAGTTTGCCAAGCGGCTGATATACTTACCTATAATATCAAATTCCAGATTGACGACACTGCCTACCTTGAATGTATGGAAATTGGTATGTTCAAAAGTATAAGGGATAATGGCCACCTGGAAAGTATTGTCCGTGGGGTTGCATACCGTCAGGCTGACACCATTCACAGTAACCGATCCCTTATCGACAGTGATATAGCCGCGCTTGGCCATTTCTTTGTCAAAAGCATACCGGAAGGTGAAATAATAGCTGCCTTCCGCGTCTTTGATATCAATGCATTCTGCAGTCTGATCCACATGACCCTGGACGATATGCCCGTCAAGACGGCCGTTCATCATCATGCTGCGTTCCACATTGACTTCATCCCCCACCTTCAGCAAACCGAGGTTCGAACGCTCCAGGGTCTCCTTCATGGCAGTAACCGTATAGGTATCATCCGTCATGCTGACTACAGTAAGGCACACGCCATTATGAGATACACTCTGGTCTATCTTCAATTCATTAACGAACGAGCATTTGAAAGTGAAATGCACATTTTCCTGGTCCTTGACCATTGCCACCAATGTGGCGCATTCTTCTACTATTCCGGAAAACATATAGGTCTTTACAATTTTACGGGTTACTATTTTCGGAAGGCAAAGATAGGAAAAGGTTCTTATTATACCATGCGGTTTAAAATAAAATGAGAAAGTCGGCCGACTCATATTCAGTTCCGAAGCCAATTTCTTCACATTGAAATCCGCCTCACACATATTCTCCTCTATAATCTTCATTACCGCAGTGAGAAATGGATCTTCTACCTTTACCTTCTCTTCAATGCCGGATGCATCGGAATTACCGTCTTCGGGCGGTATCAGGATAGAATAACCCGGGTATCGTGGCATTGATGGAAGGAGATTATACGTACGCCATTCGTCCCGGTGAAAATCTCTATCCGCAGCCTGCGAATATGTATTCAAAGGTTGCGGATATGTATTCAAAGACTGCGAATGTATATTCGCGCACTGTGAACAGAGTTTTATTATAACAAAGAACAACTTTACCTCTAATGACGAGAAACTTTTCTCTTAATACCCCACCTGTTTTTTATTGACTCCTCACGCAGGGCGTATATATCTTTGCGCTGTCCGGCACATCTTCGCTACATCCGGCAAATACCTCCCTATTTCCAGAAAGTGAAAACACCCCCTATACATTGATTTCGCCACCGTAAATCATTCAAAAATGAGGAAAATGCACATGATAAAAACGGTACAGGACTATACACCGACAAAATGTATATGTTCGGTTATTACGAAGGAAATATCCCAAATGGCCCAAGCCTGAACATTCTGATGGGACGTATGGCTGCATGTATCCCTATAGTAGTCACATCTCATCTCTTATCTGAATACGCTGGAACTATTCCCTCTATCGCAACAGCAATTATACGTTCGATATCAATTTAAAGAACTGAAAACTATTGTTTGTTTTGTTTGTGTTCCTCATCCTGCTTACATGTTGCCTGTGAAGATAGCAGTAAGCGGGTGGGGACTTTTTTTTATCCGCATAAACCAGTTCAATAGGGTATAAAAAAAAGGAAGCTTTTCACAAAGCCTCCTTTTTCAGTTTTCAATAGGTATTAGTTTTTTTTTAAGGTAAAAAGATTGTTTTCAGGATAACGCTGCAAATATAGCCGCTTTTCGTGATACCAACCAAATTAAAAAACATGTCATATAACATCTTTTCGAAAAAACTTTTGATTTTATTATCATTTCAAAGCATTTTTCTACATCTGCAATCGTTTTCAGTGGACAAATATAGAGCTATTTTCCATGAAACACTAAAATTATCCTAAAAATCCACTTATTTCTTATCATTTAAATAATGCTCGTCTGTCCGGCCGCTGTGTTTGAGAACTTTGGCATCAATGAAGAAAACAATTTCCTCCGCAATATTCGTAATATGGTCTCCCGAACGTTCCAGTTTACGGAAGACACTTACCAAATTCAAACAGGAAAGCGCGCTTTCCGGATGACGGTTCATGTAATCCGCAAGGATGGAAGTAGCATTAGCGTTGATTTCATCCAGCAGATTATCCTTGGCAAATACAGTTGTCGCCTGTTCTTGACTCTCCTCCTTAAGGGCAGTCTTGGCCAACTCAAGCATGGAAAGCACCTCTGCAATCATTTCCTCCAGACGAAGCTTCTTTATCAATTCGGCATCAAAAGCCGGTTCCGTACAATGAATGGCAAAACGTGCGATGCCTTCAGCAAAGTCACCCAAACGTTCCAGATTCGTATTGATCTTGAGCATGGCAAGAACGAAGCGCAAGTCGATGGCAACAGGATTGTAAAGGGCTATGATATCCTCCACATCACTGTCTATTTTCAGTTCAAAAGCATTGACACGGCGCTCGCGCACCAACACCTGCTGCGCCAGTTCACGGTCCAAGGTAAGTACGGCTTCTCCCGCACGGTCAAGCTGGTTATAGACTAAGGTCCACATTTCGTCTATTTCCTTTTTCAGCAAGACGAGTTCCGATTCGATAAACTTTACCATAATATTCCTGTTTATTTAATTTCCAAATATACTTGTTTTTCACCATTATCCAAAACGACCGGTTATGTAATTCTGCGTGTCCGTTTTTTCCGGATTGGTAAATATCTTTTTAGTATCGCCAAACTCCACCATTTGCCCCATATAGAAGAAGGCGGTGCTGTCACTGACACGTGCTGCCTGCTGCATGTTGTGGGTCACGATAACAATGGTATATTGCTTTTTCAACTCATGTATCAGTTCCTCTACTTTGGCTGTAGAGATAGGGTCAAGGGCGGAAGCAGGTTCATCCATCAGCAAAACGGAAGGCGACACTGCCATGGCGCGGGCTATGCATAAACGCTGTTGCTGCCCTCCCGAAAGCGCATAGGCCGAAACTTTAAGTTTGTCTTTCACCTCATCCCATAAGGCGGCTCCTTTCAAAGCCTCTTCCACCCGTTGACGGATAAAGGCATTGTCGGTCACACCGTTTACCCGGAGCCCGTAAGCCACGTTCTCAAAAATGCTCTTCGGAAAAGGATTGGGACGCTGGAATACCATACCTACATTTTTACGAAGCTCATCCACCTGGACTCCTTTTCCATAAATATCCTGCCCGCCAATACGAATTTCACCGGTAAGGCGGGTATCAGGTATCAAGTCGTTCATGCGGTTCAGCAAACGCAGAAAGGTAGATTTCCCGCATCCCGAAGGACCGATAAAAGCTACAACCGACTTTTCTTCAATATTCATACTGATACCCTTCAAGGCATGGAAACTGCCATACCAAAAGTTTACGTCACGTGTCTCTATCATTTTCATTTACGGTATAATCAAAACTTCTCAATTCGTTTTTATTTTCTTCTCAAAATATTTCCTCAAGGCATTTGCCAGCAGATTCACCAAAAGGATAATCAGTATCAATACCAGTGCAGTGCCGTAGGCTATAGGGAGCTGTGCCTCCATATCCGTACCGCTGGTAGAGATGACATACAAATGATAGGGTAATGCCATACATTGGTCCAGGATGCCGGAGGGTAGCTGCGGAAGGAAGTAGGCGGCACAGGTAAACAGGATAGGTGCCGTCTCGCCGGACACACGTCCTAAGGCCAGAATCAACCCGGTGATGATATTGGGCATCCCCATAGGGAGAATGACATGCCAGATGGTTTGCAACTTGGTCGCCCCCAAAGCACGACTGCCTTCACGCAAACTGTCGGGAATAGCCTTCAGCGCTTCCTCCGTCGTACGGATAACCAACGGCAGACTAAGCAGTCCCAAAGTGAGCGAACCTGCCAGAATACTGTCTCCAAAATCCATATAATTGACAAACAGCGCCATACCGAACAAACCGAATACAATGGAGGGGATACCGCTAAGATTATTGGTCATCATACGGATAAGGCGCACAACCCAACCTTTCGGTGCATATTCGTTCATGTAGATTCCACTCATCACTCCCACCGGGAAAGCAAACAGCGCACTGCCTGTCATCAGACAAAACGTTCCCACAATGGCAGGGAGAATACCTCCGGCCGTCATGCCGTCGGACGGGGCGGTAGTCAAGAACTCCCAACTGATGACCCCTATACCTTTATATACAATAAAACCAAGAATGGCAAAGAGTATGCCCACTACACTCAGGCTGAACAGACGAAACAGGCCGAATGCTATGTTTTGAGAAAGATGTTTCCGATTTATCATATTCATTTTTGTCTTGCTGATACAGCTTCCACTGTAAAGTTTATCAATAAACTGATGAAGAACAAAACTACACCCAAAAGGAATAGAGCCTCATAATGCGGTCCACCTGCCGGAGCTTCACCCAACTCGGCGGCAATAGTGGCCGGAATGGTGCGCAACGGTTCCAGAATGGTATGGGGAATGACGGCGGCATTGCCCGTAACCATCAAAACCGCCATGGTCTCTCCTACCGCCCGGCCTATGCCCAACACCACCCCCGACGTAATGCCCGATATAGAATAGGGAATCACGACCTTATAGATGGTCTGCCACTGCGAAGCGCCAAGCGCCAGACTCGCTTCACGCATGGCCCTGGGACAATTCCGCATGGCATCCTCCGTAACGGTAATAATGGTAGGCAATGCCATTATGGCCAGTACGATGCTTCCCGCCAATCCGCTTTCGCCTACAGGCAGGTCGAATGCTTTCTGTATAAAGGGAACTATAACTATCAGTCCGAAAAAGCCATATACTACAGAAGGGATACCACTCAGCAACTCAATGACCGGTTTCATCAGATTGCGTATCTTGGGGTTGGCCACTTCGGACATATATATGGCCACCGCCAATCCGAACGGCAAAGCAATGAGTATAGCAAACAAGCTGACCCATAGCGTACCGGTTATCAATGGCAAAAAGCCGAATTGGGGTGCCGGAGTCGCTGTAGGAAACCATTCCGCACCGGCAAAGACGTCCTTGGCCGAAATGGTATGGTCCTTCAGAAGATGCACGGAATCCGGACGGACTATAAACTGCGCGGGAACAAAGGCAATGATACCCGGAGTCTGCTCCACCAGTTTTGTAATGCAAATCCCCGCATTCTCATAAGCAGCTCCCAACTCTTCTTCGGTATAATACCGGGTAATGTCCTCCAAACGGAAAAGCCGGATAGGAAGGTTCTCCCCACCGACTTCCTTCCAATTTGTCACCTCTTCATCGAAAACATTCTTTATCTGAGCCGGAGTGAGCTCGCTTACCCTATTGTCCTTATTCAATGCCAGCACATACCCTTCTTCAATCACCTTGCTGCTGAACAGCCCCAATGCTTCGGAGAAAAGAAACAAGACGATAAGTACAATGGTAAGGCTTGTCACAAAACCGCTACAAGCCAATATACCCTCCACTATCTTCTCAAAAATCTTCTTCATATTACCTATTGATTTTCCTGATGCAAAGAAACAGGCCGGATGTTAAGGGAATGTGACTAACGTTTGAAAGAAATGTTTCAAACATATTACAAACCTGTTACAATAGACAGGAGACCGCCGCATGTAACGGAATTGTAATATTCATTGCCTTAATTTGCAACGTGCATAACAAGATTTATATATGAAAGCAAGAACCATTCTCTTATCTCTCGCCCTGGCATTTGCCGCAACCGGCATGCAGGCGCAACGTATTAAAGGGAGCGACACCGTACTCCCTATCGCACAGCAAACCGCAGAACGTTTCATGGCTTTGAATCCCAATGCCCGCGTCACCGTCACCGGCGGAGGTACAGGCGTAGGCATCTCCGCACTGCTGGATGAGACAACAGACATCGCCATGGCCTCACGGAGTATCAAGTTCAGCGAGAAGATGAAAGCAAAGGCTGCCGGAGAAGACCTGGCAGAAATTCCCATTGCCTACGATGCCCTTGCCGTGGTAATCCATCCCTCCAACCCGGTGAAACAACTGACCCGCCAGCAGTTGGAAGGTATCTTCCGGGGTAAAATCACTAACTGGAAGGAAGTGGGTGGCGATGACCGGAAAATCGTGGTCTATTCCCGGGAGACTTCTTCGGGTACCTACGAGTTCTTTAAGGAAAGTGCATTGAAAAACAAGAATTATATGAGTAGCAGTCTCTCCATGCCCGCCACGGGAGCCATCATACAGTCTGTAAGCCAAACGCGCGGCGCCATCGGCTACGTAGGACTCGCATACATATCTCCCCGCATCAAGACCCTCTCCATATCATACGACGGCAAACACTTCGCCACTCCCACCCTGGAAAATGCCATCAATAAATCGTATCCCATCGTACGTCCGTTATTTTATTATTACAACAAGAAAAATGCCGGGCACGTGGAGCCCCTGATCCAATTCATCCTGTCTCCCGCCGGCCAGGAAATCATTAAAAAGAGCGGATATATTCCGGTAAATGAGGAATAAAGGGAGAAGAAGGGAATATGAGAAATGAAGAATGGCTCCCCCAACCCCACAGCGCAGTAAATTCTTCATTCTTCATTCTTCATTCTTCATTTTTTTACCCTATCTTTGCCACACGATACGAAAATAGACAGCATTATGGCAGAAATGAAAAGCGAAGAAACAAGTGAAAAGAAGAGCTTGAACTTCATAGAACAAATAGTAGAAAACGATTTGAAAGAAGGTAAAAACGGTGGAAAAGTACAGACACGCTTCCCGCCCGAACCGAACGGTTACCTTCACATCGGACACGCCAAGGCCATCTGCCTTGATTTCGGCATTGCCGCCGCACATGGCGGTGTCTGCAACCTGCGTTTCGACGATACAAACCCCACCAAAGAGGATGTGGAATATGTAGAGGCCATCAAGGAAGATATCCAGTGGCTGGGCTACCAGTGGGGCAATGAGTACTACGCTTCCGACTATTTCCAACAGCTCTGGGACTTCGCCATCCGCCTCATCAAAGAGGGCAAGGCTTACATTGACGAGCAGTCATCCGAACAGATTGCCGCCCAAAAGGGTACCCCTACCCAGCCGGGTGTGGAAAGCCCTTACCGCAACCGCCCCATCGAGGAGAACCTTGAACTGTTCCAGAAGATGAACAGCGGTGAAATAGAAGAAGGTGCCATGGTGCTCCGTGCCAAAATAGATATGGCAAACCCCAACATGCACTTTCGTGACCCGATCATCTACCGGGTGGTCAAACATCCGCACCACCGTACGGGCACTACCTGGAAAGCATATCCGATGTACGATTTCGCCCACGGGGAAAGTGACTTCTTCGAAGGTGTGACCCACTCTCTGTGTACGCTGGAATTTGTGGTCCACCGTCCGCTGTACGATCTTTTCATCGACTGGCTGAAGGAAGGCAAGGACCTGAACGACAACCGCCCCCGCCAGTACGAATTCAACAAGCTGAACCTCAGCTACACGCTGATGAGCAAGCGCAACCTGCTGACATTGGTCAAAGAAGGACTTGTCAACGGTTGGGATGATCCCCGCATGCCGACCCTCTGCGGTTTCCGCCGCCGTGGTTACTCACCGGAATCTATCCATAAATTCATCGACAAGATTGGCTATACCACTTACGATGCCTTGAACGAATTCGCATTGCTGGAAAGTGCCGTACGCGAAGACTTGAACAGCCGCGCTACCCGTATATCTGCCGTGCTGAACCCGGTGAAACTGGTAATCACCAACTATCCGGAAGGACAAGTGGAAGAACTGGAAGCCATCAACAATCCGGAAAAGCCGGAAGAAGGCAGCCACATCATAGAATTTAGCCGTGAGTTATGGATGGAACGCGAAGACTTCATGGAAGATGCTCCGAAAAAATATTTCCGCATGACTCCGGGACAAGAAGTGCGTTTGAAGAATGCGTACATCGTAAAATGTACCGGCTGCAAGAAAAATGAGGCAGGTGAAATCGTAGAAGTGTATTGCGAATACGATCCTGACACGAAGAGTGGCATGCCCGAAGCCAACCGCAAGGTAAAAGGTACGCTTCATTGGGTAAGCTGCAATCACTGCATTGAAGCCGAAGTGCGTCTCTATGACCGTCTGTGGAAAGTGGAAAATCCCCGTGACGAACTTGCCGCTATCCGCGAAGAAAAGAACTGTGACGCACTGACTGCCATGAAGGAGATTATCAACCCTGACTCTCTCCATATATTACCTTGCTGCTACATAGAGAAGTATGCGGCCGGTATGCAACCCCTTACCTATCTGCAATTCCAACGTATCGGCTACTTTAATGTAGATCGTGACTCCACACCGGAAAAAATGGTATTCAACCGTACGGTAGGCCTGAAAGATAACTGGGGCAAAATCAATAAATAAAGTAATCGGCCGTTGAAGGAATGAACCATCATTCCTTCAACGACCGGTTCTACAAATAACATATAGCATGAGTAAAAAGAGCTTCCTATCTGGAAGAGACAAAGAGTTGCATGAGATTGCAAAACAATACGAGGCTGCACAAGCTGAAAACAAACCAATCTACTTAGATGCAGACGATTTGGCAGATCTGGCAGATTGGTATGCAGTCCATAGCAAATATGACTTAGCTACAGAAGTGGCAGAATATGGATTAAAACTTCATCCCGACGATACCGGCTTATTGGTACAGCAGGCCTATCTATGCATGGATACTCAAAAAAAGAAGAAAGCATGGGAAATAGCCAACCAGATACATGAAGATTCTTCGGAAGTGAAAATACTGAAGGCAAATCTTCTGCTGACAGAAGGCAAAATAGATGATGCGGAGCAACTGCTTGACACTATAGAGGATAAGGAAGACCTGGCAAACATCGTTGAAGTGGCATACATGTACATCGACATGGGACATCCGGATAAGGCATTAGGCTGGTTGTCACGCGGACTGGAACAATATGCCGAAGAAGAGGCATTCCTTGCCGTCACCGGTGATTGCTACCACGCCCAAGGGTTGCATGAAAAAGCCGCCTATTTCTATAACAAGCTGATAGACAAGAATCCTTATTCGGCTTCTTATTGGTTCGGGCTGGCACGCTGCTATTTTGACCAGCAAATGTTCGACAAAGCCATTGAGGCATGCGATTACGCTATCGTAGCCGATGATGAATTCGCCGATGCATATATCATGAAAGGACATTCTTTCTTCCAACTGGGCAATGAAGAAGCTGCTTTGGAGGCTTACCAGCAAGCCGAGGACCTTGATGCCGTTTCCCCCGGTTTCATACATACTTTCATTGGACTGAACAAGGTCTCCAAGGGAGAATGGGAAGAAGGGCTGAGATATCTGGAAGAAGCCATAGCTTCCAAAGAAGAGGATGACACGCTGACATTGCCTTCCCTCTACGCCAACGCCGCGCTTTGTCTGCACAAGATGGGTAAAAAACGTAAGGCGCACCAATACTGTAAGAAAGCCTACATGCTGAACCCGGATGAAGTGGATCCCCATCTGGTTGAAGGGCGCATCTACATGGAAGAAGGAGAGTACGAGAAAGGAGTCAAGCAATGGGCTCAGGCTTTAGAGTGTGCTCCGGATGCAGACACCTGGCACGAGATAGGCTTATGCAGTATGGAGATAGGCCAGCTCAGTTATGCCAAACTTGCCTTTGAACGCGTCAAAGAGATGGAACCGGATTTTGACGGAATCAACGAGAAACTCACCTCTTTGTACATGCTGCTTAAAGACAAGGAAAATTTTATAAAGTACAACCAGCTCTGCGAGCAACCGTTTAATCTGGAAGAACTGGAGAAAATACAGCAGATGCTGGAAGAAGAAGACCAAGGGGACTTGGCCAAAGTAATGAAGAGCATTTTTGAATCATTAAAATAACATTTGAAGAAACAATAAAAAAATGGAATCATCTGCCGAACTCATCAAATGGGTATTAGAGAACTTGAACTATTGGATAGTCACCCTATTCATGGCTATTGAAAGTTCGTTTATCCCTTTCCCGTCCGAAGTCATCGTCCCGCCTGCCGCATGGAAATCCATGGCTGACGAAAGCATGAATATTTTCCTTGTGGTCGTCTTTGCCACTGTCGGTGCCGATTTAGGGGCATTGGTCAATTATTATCTGGCACGTTGGTTGGGACGCCCTGTCGTATATAAATTTGCCAACAGCCGTTTCGGCCACATGTGTCTTATTGACGAGGAGAAAGTACACCACGCCGAAGAATATTTCAGAAAACACGGTGCCGCCTCCACGTTCTTCGGACGCCTGATTCCCGCCGTACGCCAGCTTATCAGCATCCCTGCCGGACTAGCGGGTATGAAACTGGGACCGTTCCTGCTCTATACCACACTCGGCGCCGGAATCTGGAACTCTATTCTTGCCGTACTCGGCTACATGATATACCGGTTTACGGAGATTAAGACCACGAACGATGTTTATGTAACGGCAACCAAATACAGCCATGAAATAGGTTATGTCATCATAGCCGCAGCCGTGTTGGTAGTAGGCTTCCTCGTTTACAAAGGAATGAAGAAAAAATAAAGAAGCATCAGGCTTCCGGTACAATGAAAAACGGTGGACAAGAGAATCTCTTGTCCACCGTTTTTCATTAATGCTTATCCAAATTACTTCTTTATAGCCGCAATAGCTTTATCATAATCCGGCTCTTGGGTAATTTCAGGAACAAGTTCCGTATAGGCGATTTTTCCATCCTTACCGATAACTACCACCGAACGGGCCAACAGGCCCGCAAGCGGACCGTCTGCCATAAGCACGCCATAGTTCTCGTCAAAATCAGAAAAACGGAAATCAGACAATGGAATTACATGCTCAATACCTTCGGTAGTACAGAAACGCGCATGCGCAAAAGGCAAGTCTTTGGAGATTGCCAGCACTACCGTATCGGGCAAACCTGCGGCAAGCTTGTTGAACTTGCGTACGGAAGTGGCGCACACACCGGTATCCAGACTTGGAAAGATATTAAGTATCACATTCTTACCATTCAGTTCTTTCAAAGAGAACGAAGACAAATCTGTTTTCACCAGATCAAAATTAGGGGCGACTGAACCCACCTTTATAAATTCGCCGATTACTTTAACCGGCTGACCTTTAAAATTTGTTGTAGCCATAGTTTTATCAATTATATGTTTATACAACAAACCAGACGCAGGAAAAGTTCAACAAAACTTTTTCCATCAATGGATTGTTACCTCACAAACGAATTTATAATAATCATTTAAAACTAAAATTCACATGAAAACTATTCTTGACGAATTAAAACAGGAAGTAAAGAATTGGTGGCTCTCGCTGATTCTCGGTATCTTATACATCGTAGTGGCCTTGAGCCTGATGTTTTCTCCATTCAGCGGATATGCAATTTTAAGTATTCTCTTCAGCATCTCCATGCTGTTCAGTGGTTTATTGGAAATAGCCTTCGCTGTAAGTAACCGCAAAACCGTGTCCAGCTGGGGCTGGTATCTGGCAGGTGGCATCATCGACATGATCTTAGGATTCTACCTGGTGGCCTATCCTGCACTAAGCATGGAAGTCATTCCGTTCATCATTGCATTCTGGCTGATGTTCCGCGGATTTTCATCCATCGGCTATTCCATGGACTTAAAAAGATATGGAACAAAAGATTGGGGCTGGTACATCGCATTCGGCATCATTGCCGTTATTTGTTCGCTGATTATTTTGTGGCAACCTGCTGTAGGAGCTATCTATGCGGTCTATATGATTTCATTCGCCTTTTTGATTATCGGATTTTTCCGCATCATGCTGTCGTTTGAACTGAAAAACCTGCATAAGCGGGGAAAAGAGCACATTGAAACAGGAAAAGAGTAAATGGCAACAATGGAAAAGACGGTCAAATGCACCTTCTAAATTCTTTTAGGTACGGACTACGGCTTGTAATCCGTACCTAAAGCTTAACTCCTGTTCAGGAACCGGAACATTGTAGTCCGGGATACCCCCATCTCACGGGCAAGTGAAGCGCAAGAGGCGCCTTTCCGGTGTGCTTTCAAAAGTTGTCTCTTATTTTCCCGGAGCAACTTCATTTTAGGCATATCCCCCTTTCTACGCCCCAAATGTTTCCCCTCTTGTTTCCGACGCGCCAGTGCCTCTTTGGTACGCATGGAAATCAAGTTACGCTCAATCTCGGCCATCAAGCCGAAAGCAAAGCCAAGCACCTTGCTGTTGATGTCATTCTGAAACACATAACCTTCCTTGGTGCTATACAATACTACCTTCTTCTTGATACAGGAATTAAGAATGGTCATAATCTCCAGTAAAGTACGGCTGAGCCGTGAAATTTCCGTTACAATCAACGAATCCCCCGGTTTCATCTTCTCCAAGAGCCCCGATAATTTCCGTTCTTTCGTACTCACTTTCCCGCTGACTGTTTCCATATACCACCGGTCGATGTTCAGACCGTTTTTCTCAGCAAAGCGTATAATTTCCTCCTGCTGATTTTCCAGAAATTGCTTTTCTGTACTTACTCTCAAATAAGCTACTACTGCCATAATTAATAAATGTTTATTGGTTATTTACACTGTCAAAGGACGGTTATTAAGGCAATAGTGGCAATAAGCCAACATACTTCCCCACTGGGGATATTGTCATTTTTCCTTAAGGCATTTTCGGGAAGAATCCTGTAAATTCACTATACTATATATAAAAGCAGATTCTTTTCATAATCCCCCATAATATTATTCAGAAAAAATAAATTTATTTTTTACATCAAGCTTATTCTATTTATATTATTTTTGCAAACAAATATAATATTGATAAAATGAAATCTATTTTAGAAAATCGTCCGGCTCTTACCACTGAAGTGTATAAAGCTGCAGAAGTTGCCGGATATCTTTGGCAAAAAGGATGGGCAGAGCGTAATGGTGGCAATATCACCGTTAACATCACAGAGTTTATAGACGACGAAATCCGCCAAATGGAGCCGATAAGTGAAGTCATATCAATTGGTGCGGTATTACCACACTTAAAAGGTTGTTATTTCTACTGCAAGGGAACCAATAAGCGTATGCGTGATTTAGCTCGTTGGCCAATGGAACATGGCTCCGTAATTCGTATTTTGGATGACTGCGCAAGCTATGTAATAATAGCAGACCAGCCGGTTGCTCCTACCTCCGAACTTCCCTCCCACTTAATGGTACATAATGACTTAATCGGAAAAGGCTCTCCTTATAAAGCTTCTGTACATACACATCCTATCGAATTGATCGCGATGAGCCATTGTAAGAAATTCCTTGAAAAAGATGTTATCACCAATTTATTGTGGAGTATGATTCCTGAAACAAAAGCATTCTGTCCAAAGGGTTTAGGCATCATTCCTTACCAACTACCCAGCTCATTGGAACTGGCAAAAGGAACCTTGGAGCAACTTCAGGAGTATGACGTTGTGATGTGGGAAAAACATGGAGTTTTTGCCATTGACTGTGATGCAATGCAAGCATTCGACCAAATTGACGTATTGAATAAATCCGCACTGATTTATATCGCCGCCAAGAATATGGGTTTCGAACCGGATGGCATGACCAAGGAGCAGATGAAAGAAATGACAGTTGCTTTCAATTTGCCTAAATAAAAAATGGCAGATAGCAATAAAAATATTGTTGGCAATAAAAAGGGCGACAGTTAGTCGCCCTTTTTATTGCCAACAATACTCTCCGGATGAATGACATACAGCCTATCTTATAGTACTTACGGCAGAAATCATGCCAAATGCCTCATGGTCATTCAAGCTCCAAACCATCTTGCCTTTCTTATCAATTTCGAAAAGTTGAGGACTGTTCGTTTCTTTTGCGTTACGGCTGTGTCCTTGCCAGTTACACACATAAATTCCTCCTTTTGCAGAGGGGAACAAACCTGCGACAAAATAAAGATTGGTTCCTTCAATATCATGCTCCGCGTAGCGACGAATCACTTTTCCATTCTCTAAATTTGCTTCCAACAGAATATGAGCATCACCGCAAGCCACCCAATAGTTCTTTCCTTTAGAAGACAAAACCGTGAACGGGTTACCTTCCACTTTGGTAATCTTCACCAATTTACCTTCGGGAGATATTTCATGTACTTCAGAAGTGGAAATAATAGGAACAAGATAATTGCCGCGTGTATTCTTATTTACTTGCCGGAACTGAGAATGCGGCCGTTTTACACCCGTGTCATACTCCGTGCGGGATAAAATCTTTCCATCCGAACTGACTTCCATTACAACAGCCGGATGCCCAGCCCAAGCCAGCAAACAATTGCCACCAGGCAAAATACGGGCTGTCTGCATTTCGCAACCTGCCGGAGCAGCAATGTTCCAAAGTTCCTTGTGTTCCCGATTGACTACCTTGGCACCTCTGGCATAAGAGAACAAAATATTCCCGTCCGGAGTGGCAGCGACAGAATTACACTCCCATCCTTTTTCCAAAGGATGTTCCCATTCAATCTTCCCGGTCGCTTTATCTATGATAACAATCTTATTCCATCCCGAGCCTCCCAATAACAGTTTCTCCGTTTTCTTCTGTCCGAAGGCTGTGGACATCCCCAGCAGGGCAATACTTATAATAATATATAATACCTTCATAATTCTCTCTATTGATAGGGTCGTATGATATAAACTGAATTCCGACCCATTTACAAACTCCGGGAACCCAATCAAGAAAACATATTCTCCAATCCAGTCCCCGGAATGTATTAAACAAAAGCTAGCCCCTACTATTTCTTAGATAAATCCTGGAACATTTCAAATCCTTGTTCCGGAGTCAATCCATCATGTACCACCGCATGCACAGCTTGAATCATGGCAGCGGGCGAATCACTTTGGAACACATTACGTCCCATATCCACACCGGCCGCACCATCATTGATAGCATTGTAGCACAATTCCAAAGCTTCTTTTTCAGGAAGTTTCTTTCCACCGGCAATAACTACCGGAACAGGGCAAGCCGCCGCAATCTTGCTAAAACCTTCGCAGTAATATGTTTTCACGATGCTGGCGCCGTTTTCCGCACAGATACGCGATGCCAGTCCAAAGTAACGGGCGTCGCGAGCCATGTCTTTTCCTACGGCCGTCACACCCATCACCGGGATGTTGTAACGACTCGCCTTATCTACAAGCCCATAAAGGTTGGCTACGGTTTTCGCTTCGTGAGCAGCATCACCAATCGACAACATAACAGCCATCGCAGAAACATTCATCCGAATAGCGTCTTCAATATCCATAATTACATTATCATTCAAATCAGTAAGTATAGAAGTACCTGCATCCGAACGCAAACAAACCGGAATCTTGGTATGGGGAGGAATCACCGACTGCAGGATACCACGCGTACACATCAGACAGTCCGCATAATCCAACAAAGGAACAATCGTCAGATCGATACGCTCCAACCCAGAAGTAGGTCCCATAATAAAGCCATGATCACAAGCCAGCATTACCGACTTACCCGTTTTAGGGTTAAAAATACGGGATAAACGGTCTTTCATACCCCATGCCGCATTTTCAGCACCTTTCACATGAAAATTTTGTTGTTGAGATGCAATACCCAAACCGAAGTTCGCACCTTCTCTTAAATCATCTAAATCTGCCATTTCTTTTTATTTAATTTGTTTTTTCAATTCAATGCTTCTGCAAATGACGCAAACATACAACTCCAGGAAGCCGCACCACTGTCAATATGCCCGATCGAGCGTTCACCGTAATTGCGTGCCCGCCCGAAGTTGGCTTTCATTTCAAGAGTCGATTCCGCACCGGCTATTGCCGCTTCAGCACCGGCGTTCATGATTTCCCTGATGTCATCGGAAGGGCAGGACTGAATAGCATCGACAGCAGGAATCAAGGCATCCATCATGGTTTTATCTCCCTTTTGGGCTTTTGTTTGCCGCCGCACATTGGCAAGCCCGCCCGCAAACATCGTTTTCACACCGGCCGCATCAAGTTCCGTACCACTTGCACAATCGCTCATCCCAAGAAAGAGAGCCCCGAGCAATGTGCTGGTAGAGCCACTGACTTCAAGCATCACCGTGAATACGATATCATTCAACATTGCTTTGAACTCAGTCCCTTTCTGAGCAGTGTTGACAATGGCCGTCATAGCCGTCACGATAGCTTGTCCATGATCTCCGTCGCCAATGACGGCATCCAGACGCGAAAATTCATCTTCACGTTCCTTTATGTTTTTCAAAGCGACACTGAGCATCGTTTTGAAGTCTTCAACAGTAAGTTGTGTCATTTCTATTATTATTTACCTATAGTTGTCCAATAAGGTGCATCTGCACGTTTGTTTTTCAGATAGTCGATATGGTCTTCATCAAGAATCGCCACTATCATTTGGAAACCTGCCTGTTCCTGAACAGTAAGTATCTCCTGTATGCGGCCGAATACGACTTGCAGTCCGCGTGCCTCCAACTCTTTATACGCCTTACGGAAAATGATGCTCTGCTCCATGTAAGTAGTGGCTCCCACGCCATTGATGACAAGCATCATCTTGTCGCCCGCTTTCGGTTGAATCTGCTGACAGAGAAGATCAACCATTTCGGCAGCCGTGTCATCAGCCGACACCAGCGGCTTTTGACCGCCTCCGCCTTCACCGTGCTGCCCCATCCCGATTTCCATGACACCGGCAGGCAAGTCAGTGATAACTCCACCATTCTGAGGGTGTGTACACGAACGCATGGCCACCGCCAAAGTAGCTACCTGATTGTTATACCGCTCGCCTATTTCGATGAGTTCCTCCAAGGACTTACCTTCTTCGGCAGCCGCTCCCAGAATTTTAGCCAAAGGAACACAACCAGCCAAGCCGCGGCGGTCTCCGGCATCGGCTCCTATGCCTGCGCTGATATCATCATGCGTCAAAATCTGTTTCACCTTGATTCCCATACGTTCGGCCAACTGGCAAGCCATATTTGCGCTCATTACGTCACCCGAATGATTCAACACAATCAACAAAATACCGGCCTCACGCTTCATCAATTGCAAAGCCTGAAACAAGCGTTGAGCACCCGGAGCGGCAAAGATGTCTCCTACAACAGAACAATCCAGCATACCTTCGCCTACAAAACCGCTTAATGCAGGTTCATGGCCGGACCCGCCCAAAGTAACAACAGCCACCTTACTTTCATCTTTCGGGTTGGCACGTACTACGATATTTTCGCCGCCAAGTTTTACTTGGTCGGGATAAGCCAATACATAACCTTCCAATAATTCCGGGGTAATCCGGTCAGGTTCATTGATGAATTTTATTTTAATGTCCGACATAACGTTTTCCTCCTTACATTTTAATTGATTTATTATTTAATTTCCATTAATTCGATAGAGATCCCCTCTTCTTCAATGAAAGCAATCGTCAAGTGCTCGTCACAAACAGCAGGACCAAAAATCACTTTCTTGCCAACCAGTTCTTCCTCCAATGAAGGCACTGTATAAGCGATGTGCCCTTGTTTTTGAACCAGTTCAGGCATGCAACTTCCTTCTTCAAATTTCAGAAATTCAATTTTATTCGGGCTACTGTTGAAGTCTGTCAACCAGACCTTGAGCCCTTCGTTGAAAAAAGCCCCTTCTTTTTTTTCATCGGTAACTACACCGAAATGATTAAATGTTCTCATGGTTTATTTGTTTTAAAATTTATAATGATTAAGCGTTATAACTTCGCTTCTTCCATTTGATTCTTTCTCCAATATCTATACGAGACAAACGACAACATGACGACTACCGCCAACGCAACATACAAATAGACAAGAATCTGGCTCACATTGTCATTCTGTCCATAAGAGTGCATTCCGCTCAAGAAGTAGTTTACACCGAAAAAAGTCATGAGCACTGACGAGAATGCGATGACAGACGCAACGTTGAACAGCCAAATTGAATAGCCACGTTTCATCAAGTGAAGATGGGTCACAATACCATAAACAATCATGGTTATCAAAGCCCAGGTTTCTTTGGGATCCCATCCCCAATAACGTCCCCACGACTCGTTAGCCCATACCGCACCAAGAAAGGTTCCGATAGTCATCAGCGCCAATCCTACAAGCAATGACATTTCATTGACAATGGTCAATTCCCTTATTCTGAGGAAAAACAATACGGCATGCCGTTTGGGAAAGAAAACAATCAATGCCATATTCGTCAACCCTATCAGGCAACTGATACCAAAAAAGCCGTAGGCAGCCACAATCACCGCAACATGAAACATCAGCCACGGCGACTTCAGCACCGGAACCAATGGGTTAATTTCAGGATCCATCCAGTTGAGTCCGGAGACAAACAAAATGACTCCTCCAAACAAAGTAGCCAAGGCAAGGGTCAAAACACTGCGCCGGACAAACAAGAAGCCGGCCAGTACCGTAGCCCAACCTACATAGACCATGGTTTCATATGAATTGCTCCAGGGGGCATAGCCTGCTATGTACCAACGCATCCCCATTCCATAGGTATGATAAAAGAAAACAAGAAGGACCAGCATGCACAATGCCCAGACGCTTCCTTTGATCCACCGTTTTTGCTGAAACAACCTGATAAAAGACAGAATGAGCAACAAGCCTCCCAGGATTAAATATCCCATCTTGCAATAGCGGAATACATCCATCTTGTTATACCTCACTTCAGTCTTTATTTTTTCAGGAGTGATATGATGCAAAGTGCTTTTGGCTTGCTGGTAGGTATTTATCATATCTACCACTTCGTCGGCTTTCGTCCAATCATTGCTTTTCAAAGCCCCCTGCACTTCTTCCAGATACCAATCGAGAATACGGGCTACGAACATGGAATCTTTTCCCGCAAAATCCGACAAATCATCTCCGGGAGCATACCATCTATGGTCGGGGGCATTTTCTTCGGGAAAAAGGTTGATCATCTGTTTATTGACAAGCTGATGAAGAATGTTAACCTGTTCATCGAGTTTCATCAAGTCTTTGTCGAACCGCGTACGATGGGCCGGCATTTTATTGTACGCCGCTTCCAGTTTATCCTGCAACTTATAGGATTCGTTCTGATCAAAAACCTGGGCATAGGAACACAGCTTTTCCGGCAGATGGTAATAAGCGGATAGTTCAGGATTGGAGATGGCTATAAAAGGAATATGTATCCACACTTCGGGCATCGCCAAAAGACTGATGAGAAATTGATCGGAATTAAGTTGGCCGATTGTATTTTCCTTATGCAGTTTTCGCAATATCTCAGAAGAGAATGTATTGACGGGCATGATACGGCCCCTGTTGGACTGCATAGGCAAAGAACCGAAACGCTCGGCATGTGCAGGAGATATCCGGTGGTTCTGGACAATGTCCATCATGACCGACGGATCCGTGTTGGTTTGCCCGTTTACAGCACCGGACAGCTGCATGAAGAACATAGCAAGCCATACCGGAGCAGCGTGTATCTTTTTTAATAATCGATTCAGATACATAAAACGGGAATTCTTGGTAACAAAACAGGCTATCAATCCGATCAGCAACAGCAAATAACCCGCATAAGTAACGCTTCGCCCCGCCACATCACGGCTGACAGACAAAACCGTACCCTGTTCATCCTTATCATAGGATGCCTGAAAAAAACGATAGCCTTTTATGTCCAGCACATTATTCATAAAGACCCGTTCGTGACGTTCCTCCCCATCTACACGTATAATCAGCTCGCTTTCATACGAAGATGGGCTGGAAGAGCCGGGGTAACGGCTCAACGTAAATTTCTTGAGTTCCACAGAAAATGGCAGTGTGTGGATACCTGTACTGTTTTCCGAAGTCTGAACAGCAATTCGATTACTTGTTTCTCCTTCGCGCAGATGCAAGATGCCTTCTTCTCCAAATAAAAAAGAAATAAGGGCACCCGACAAGATGATGATAAAAGCAAAATGAGTAATGAGCAATGCCCATTTACGACTTCTGAAATACTGTCGCTTAATGACGATTGCAATGAAATTGACAATCAATGAAAATTGTAAAAAGAAGAATAAAGGAGAGTGATAAATGATTGCTTTGGCTGCTGCCGTGCCATGGTATTTTTCAATAAAAGTAGCGATGGCCAACGCACAAGCATAAATGAACAACAATAGAATGGTTGTTACGGAAGAAGAGCATATTTTATTGAGACTTACTTTCATTGATTTTTTATTAACGAAGATTTCTATGAGTAATTTAAGAAGAGAGAGTCAAAAGCCCAATGCATTACCGGGCTTTTGACACACTCTTTATTGTCTTCCTGTCGGTTAATCCTCAATAATCACGCGGAATCCAACGTTAAACACACGTTGATGCGGATAATAAGCTTTACGCGAATAAGAAGTAGAGAACTTGGGCCGTTCAATATACGAGCCACCACGGACTACCTTAAACTCTGAAGGGGTTTTCACCTTTTCTTTATACGGATAAGGCACATAATCCGAACGAGTCCACTCTGCGATGTTTCCATGCATGCTGTATAGACCAAACGGGTTGGCTTGATAGTTCTTAGAATCAACCTGGTTCATCGCTCCGTCATTCACGCTTTCTTCTTTAGGCAAATAGGTATAGTATTTGTACCAATACGAGTTTTTCGCCATCGGTTGCGGGTCAACGCCGCTTACCGCCATCTTGTTGCAGCTCTCGTCCGCCAAATTCTCCTGCTTGCCAAAATCAGAATTCATGTTACCATACCAAAAATCCGAATTGCTTCCGGCACGGCAAGCCCATTCCCACTGCGCTTCAGTCGGCAATGTAATGTTCAGATTGGTCTTTTCACTCAGTTGCCTGCAAAAATCCATCGCTTCCTGATAGCTGACACGGATTACCGGTTGTTCCGGTTTATTGGCCGGGTAACCAAAGTGAACATGGTCTTTCCATAGTTGATCCACGTAACGGCTATCATGCTTCGGGAAGATGACATTATACTGTTCATTGGTAATTTCCACCTCACCCATCCAGAACGCCTTATCAATCTTGACCTTGGTAACCGGACGATGGTCAGCCGCTCCGTTCCAGCTTCCCATCGCAAATTCTCCGGCAGGGATACGGACAAAAGTAATATTGATGCCGGGAGCTATCGGTACCACCTTACGCGTTTCCTTCTCATCCGCCAGCATCGCCTTGATCGCATTGGCGTCAAAAGGCCAGTTTTTAACCTTTATATCCTTCGCCTTTACAGGTGCAGGAGCTTCGGGCATGACCGGAGTGACTTCCCCTTGGCCTTTCAAGTAATCCGCATAGTCCGCAATCTCCTTTTTCCAGTTTACCCCCATACCGTTGGCATACTTGTTCGTAAGCTCCGTACGGCGTTCAATCTGGTCATATCCCTTGTATGGGAAATTCGTGATCTTATTTGCGTTGAAATAGCCCTTGTCCGGTGCATTGTAGTCAATCCATTGATACAACTTACGCCACTCCGCATCTGTCAGTTTTACGTTGGCATGTCCTTTTTTAAGGATACGGATCAGTTCACTGGTATTGGCATAATACTCATAAGGTTGCAGTACTGCCATATCCGCTTCCGCTCCCTGACGATGAACATACGGGTGCAGCTTTAAATAAGAGGTACCATATCCACGCTCATCTTTCTTTCCTCCACGCAAGTCGAATGCCTTATTCCCATCATGGCAAGCAATACATGCACGGTCAAGAATCGGTTGTACTTCCAAGTCGAAAGTAAATGAACGAACTCCCCCTTCAGGAGCCTTAATCACATGCGGGGCACGTTTGGAAGCGATTGTCCGTTTAGGGACAGGAATCTGGTTTTGATCCTCATGACACCCTACGCAAGAAACGATTTCTCCCGGTTGTCCGGTCAGCCAACTACGCATCAGCTGAATGGCGGCTCCGTCTTTATCTATCGGTTGGATTGAAATAGGAGTATTGGCAGGAATCTTGAAAATAACAGAACCATCTTCCTCTACCGGAACCGTTCCCAGATAACGCTTGATATCCCATCCACTCTGAATGCCATGCCAGTTGTGGTCGGAAACTGTTTTCAGATAAGCATATTCATACGAATGCAAACGAACTTCTTTTACGGTTCCGCGAGGGACATCGCGCAATCCTTCGCCTTCATAAATATCCTGAATAAACACAGTGGCTTCTTTTTCATTTAACTTCACACGGTCCGGAATAGCCGGAGGAGTCACCGTTTTACGCACAATAATCGGGCTGATAAATCCTTCACCTTCCTGTTTCATCAAACAAGTGACGTTATCGAATATATCCACCAGATAAATACCCCACAAATCTTGCGGATGCAATTTGGCAGCCACCAGATAATACTTGTCACTCAGCGGAGTCGGTTTAATGAACTGGGGCCATACATCGTCCACCAACTGATCCTTGATAGTCTCTACAATGGGGCGGTTGCGATAAGGAATTTCCTGCAACATGCCGGCGGCACCTTTACGTGCCTTGGTAGGATCGAACACAATAAGACGTCCGGAACGAGCCACGCCGTGATGGCCGGAAATAATGCCGACGAAAGCCGACGCATGACCGGGAAGCGGCTGGATATCAAATGTACTGTTCGGGAAGGCAGACCCGCTGCCGTACAGAGCCTTTTGCTCGGTGCCGTCGGGATTCATGTGCATCACGAAACGGGAATAATAGTGCATGAGGTCCGTATATTCCCAACGGGTGTACATGACACGTCCGTTGTTCATTACCACCGGATTCCAATTGGCGTCCTGATCGAACGTGATGCGCCGCATATCTTTGGTCTGAGGATCATACAACACCATATTCCCAACAGGATCGGAACCATTTACGCATGGCACCCCCTGATAACCTATATTAGACGTGGCTATCAATCGTCCGTCGGGCAAATAGGTGCCGTCATAGAACTCCAGATCCGGTTCTTCATTATCAACCAACGCCTTGAATCCTGTTCCATCCAGCTTCACTTCATGTATATTCCAGCGATTGTCCGGCATAGTGGCGGTAAACATCACGCGGTCGCCGTCCCAGTGCATTTTAAGGTCGGCTATCGAAGAACTGTTTTTCGGTTTATAAACCTGGCGCATCCGCATATCACCACGTAAATTGGACAATTCGACAATTTCGGCATCGAAACCGCTACGGCGTGCCGACTCCTGATTGCTCCAGTTGTTGGATTGTGTGCCCAGGCTCGGTGCCATTGCCCTGCGTGCCGATGTTCCCAATTTAAAACGGGTAGCAACAATCTTGTCTCCATCCAGCAATGGGTTGCCGAGAAGAATCGCATGCTTGTTCTTTAAAGCCTTACGGGCATTCTCGCACGCCTGTACATCATTTCTATATATACCGTTGAAACCTTCTTTACAAAGAGCCAGCAGTTCATTGTATAACGGTTCATATTTAGCCACAGCATATTCCGGCTGCTTTTTCATATCGGCAAAGGCCAATTTGACAGCCTCGATATTCAACCACTCCAATTCAGACTGCAGGTCATATGTATCCTGTACCTTTTCAAAAAGCTCCAGATACTTACGTATTTGAGTATCCACATCTTTCTCGGCCGCAATCTGTCCGGCAAGCTTCTCATAGTAAGCTTTGTCTTTCAACTTATTGATCAACTTCTCTACCGTTTGCTTCTCAACGGAAGCGTCAGTAGTGGTCAGCCATGTATCCAGGCTTCCGGCCTGAATACCTAACATCCCTATCTGCTCCGGATACTTTACGCTCAATTGGTCGATGACATTTCTCGGAAATACATTTAATGCCTTAAAGTACGTACTGCCTCGCTTGGAGCCGGCCTCAATACCTACTTCGGCCTCAAAACGCACATACTTACCATTGACAGGATACACCAGCATTCCGTCGGCATGACAAAACACCCCATGTTCGTAAGTCTTGCCACCTATCTGAATCGGTTTTCCAGATACGTTGATATTCATCCGCGGTTTATCCCATCCGGCTATGCCATATTCAAAAGGAATTTGATCCAGCCAAACGGAAGAGCCGTCAGCAGCGATCAAACGCGCGTTGGCCCATACCGCATGATCATAGCTAGAACCGTCGGGACCTCCGGATGTGATCAATACAAGCTTGTCACACCCCTTTAAGTCCGCGACAAACGGTTCCGCTTTTTCCTGAGCCTTTACCCAGCGGGAAACAACAGGCATACCTGCTTTTTGCAGTTGAGTCCTTAACTCGGATTTCGCTTTTACGGAAGCGTCTATCCAAGTTTCCTGTTTCTTCGGCTTTGGACCGGCAGACACCAGAACGGAAGTGAAGAGACAAATTGTCAGTAACAGCAATTTATTCATTGAATTAAACATAAGCGAATTTATATTATAATGCAGCTTTTGTATTTGTGAAGCGTAATCCGCCGTTGTCGTGGTAGGTAGCCCATTCATCTACGATGGCACCTTCCGGTCCGGCCATCAAAAAGTGGAATGTCTCTATCTTTTTAAGCGGAAGCACCTCTCCGACTTTCTGCACAACAAAGTTTTTGCTTTTTACGGCACCGTGAGTAGCGGGGATTGCAGGCGCATCGGGAGTTTCTTCGCCCACTTCCGAGAAATTATATGCCCATCCCTTATTAACCATCCATGATTCATGTTTGGCGGGGTACTCGGTTTTTACATGGGCGTGTTCAGGAATCATTTGTCCCGGAAGCAGATAAATGGCGTGAGCAAAATATCCATGTTCCACATCATTCACCCAAAAGATTCCTCCCATACCCACGTTTTCAAAATCTCCCAGGCCGAAGTCGGTAACCCACATTTCTTTAGCCATTAAGTCTGTGAAAGGAACATCATAGAAAGCAAACATGTCTTTCATTGCTTCCATCGCTACATCTTGTTGAAACTTGCCGTCTTTATAAAAATCGGCATTTGTGTACTTCTTTGAATAAGTCATTTCTTTTTTGTTATTTGATTGTTTACATTCTGTTGTGCATTGCGCTGAATCACCGCAACAAGTCGATTCCGTTGACGATGTTTTGCCTGTACAGGCGACCATTGAAAACAGGAGTGCCCCTAAAGTTACTGATTTTGTAATTTTTCTCTTCATGTTCTTATCTTTTAAATGATTAATGATTTTTAACCGATAGCTATCCCTTCTATCTCTATAAGCAGTTCATTCCTGCATACATCGGCGCACATATAAGCTATAGGAATGTTTAACCGGTAGTTATTCAACAGTTCACGCGCCTCCTTATAATATTTTTTTTCTTTAAGATATACACGTAGCATTTTCAGTTGTGCCCTGTCAATCAATTGAGCTATGTTTTCCATAGTGATATGGAGCTGACGTTCAAAGCCTACATCAGTCAAGCTTTCTTCTCCACGAATGGCCGCTGTGCCCGATATATAAATAAGCTTCCTGCCATCGAAGGTCATGCTCTTGGCCCGTTCAAATTTGGGAGTTGCCTTTTGTTCATGGGCAGCCTCCAGAACTTCGGCCGAGTAAGCATGAGCCGCAATTTGCAGTTTATTGTCAATAGGAGTCGCAAAACACCCGGGGCGGGTAAATACGGCAGCGTCGATATCTACCAGCACTCCACCCAGATTAGTGCCGATACCTGTCGCGGCAGGATACCCATTACTCCAGGCAGCCTGTTTATAGAAGTTGCTTCGCACGTTATTAAACATTTGGTAGTGCTGGTCGAATCCCTCAAATTCTGTAATCCGCTCAATATAATTCCATTGGCGAATAATATTCTCAATCGGGAAACCTTCCCGGTGAAGGACCTCGCTAACCAACCGGAAAACCTCTACGGATTGTTGCTGAATACTGAAAGTCATGATATCGCAGTGAAAACCTCCTGCAAAGAGAAAACGCCCGTCAGGATTTTCCAGCACAACGTATGGAAAACCATTATTCATACGGTAATCAATACGGTCTGTATCGTCCGCCCGATAACTGTGCACCTCCAACGTCAACTTGCCATCCAGCGCCGGTTGAGACACATAGCTCAACACAGGGCGACAGTCAGCGAACAGTTCCCGCACTTTGTCATGCAATATGGCACGACGGGCTACATACTGGGCATTATCCACAGGAGTACCAAAGAAAACCAACCGCAAGATATGCCCGTCTTGCGGAAGTTGCGCCAACAGGGCATCCGCCATTAGTTCGAAGCTATCTACGCCTGTGGTATATATCGCATAGTGAATTTTTTCGCAGTAATTCATGCTTTTGTGTGTTTTTTATGAAGTTATAATGAGTTCACATATTCAGTAAGTGCCCGGATTTCTTTCTTTGAAACCTTTTTATCTATACCATGCTTATGCACATCGAACACTTCATGCATGGTAGCCGCGCGCCCGTCGAACAGATAAGGAGCCGTACGCCATACTTCGCGCAAGGTAGGAGTATCCCAGCCTTTTTCAAATTCAATGTCATCACCGATACGGTGCATTTTAAAATCGGTATAATAAGTACCGCTATGGCATTCTCCACACTTGAGTTTATCAAAAACCTTTCTCCCTTCCCTTGCCAGCTCAGACAATTCTCCATCTACCAGGTAAGGACTTGGAACCGGACGGAGAGACTTTAAATAAGCATCTACACAAACCGCGTCTTCCTCTGTTATATCAAAAAACTGGATAAATTTAAACCCTGCACGTACGGCATGCTCTGCTGTTTCACGAATACCCGATATCATACTGGGCGGGGTAGGATGACTGAACAGCAGACTTTTACAATTCTTTGAATTGCCTACTCCATCATTCATCAAATCCCAGTTCATCCCATCCGTGCGTGCATCTCCCGGGTGGCATCCGTTGCAACTCTGCCATTGCTGAAAACAATGTGACGCGTCGTTGAAAAATCTTTCTCCTTTGTTTTCAGCACTTTCTTCCCGGTCGGGATTCAAATTGACTGAAGTAACCTCATGGGTATTGATATCCACTATATTCAAAATATCCGCAAAATAAGTCGGAACCAGAAGTCTGTCACCGTCCATAATCATTTTCCGCGGTCCGTTGCCCTTCAGCGGAACAAATTTCCGCAAACCATAGAGGAATCTCAAATCATAATCGAGCATAGCCTTGTCCGGATAGTTCAAGAACTTATCCAGCATAGCCTGATGGTCGATAACACTGATTTCATGAGTGCCGGAATGACTGATAAAAAGAAATTTGTCGTTGCATCCGATACTCCATATTCCCGCCGCCCCCTGTTCGGGCTGATCTACTACAACGGCACCGAGAAATTCTTGCCTGGCAACATCTATCACACTGAAAGCACTCGTGTTCATCCACCCTTGCTGTAACTGCGAGGTAGGAACCGTAAAGCGTCCCAAATTGTGGGATACATAAATATACTTGCCGTCCGGAGTAATACATATTCCTCTTAACGCATTACTGCCGTTTGCCAGCCTGATATCTTTTACTTTAGTGAAATTATCCATTTCAATGACAGAGACACATGCCGCCACATAATCCATATCAGCCCGCTGCGCAGGCAAGAAGTTGGTAACGAACATATATCGTCCGTCCTTGCTGAATATGGCAGATTTGGGTTCACGCAAAACACTTACGGTACGTACAACCTTCCGATTGCCGGGATCGACTTCCGAGACTGTATTCTGGAACTGATTACATACATATATATATTTCTTGTCCGGGCCGTAGATGGGCGAACACGCTCCCGACCCCGTCACTATAGAAGCCTCCTTATTTCCGGAACTTAAAGATAATATTTGCAAGTGTCCGGTGTTGGCAGTAGTGGTGACATAAGCTTTATCTCCATCCAAAAGAATACCGGTAGGCGGTTCGTCCACCGGCAACGAACGAAGTTGCTTTTTTCCATCGGGCGAAAATAGACTGATTCGGTTCATTCCTTTTTCCGTCATGACAATTTCACCTTTCGCACTCAGAGTGATATCGGTAGGAAAAAAGGGAGGTGTTCCGGCTAAGACGAAAGATGTGCTACTAATACCAGTAAAGACAACCGCCATCAAGCCTTTCAATGTAATATTGAGTATATTCTTCATAGTAACGATATAGATTTATTTCTCTTGGTTTAAACAGTATCCTAATTCTTGGGAGATGACCTGTGCCGTCTCTTTAATGCACTCGGCCGAAAAACGTACCACTTCTTTGGTCAGCCGGTCTTTGGGGCCGGAAATCCAAATAGCCCCGCAAGGAGAACCGGTATAGTTAAAAATAGGTGCACCGATACAGACCACTCCACTCAGTTCTTCCTCATTATCCATTGCATAGCCCAATTTCCTTACTTTTTCCAGCTCTTTCAAATAAGCCTCAAGGGTAACGATGGTCCGGGCATTATAACGCACAAATTCCATTTGAGACAAATAGTAGTCGCGCACACTCTCCGGCAGATAAGCCATTATCGCCTTACCGGGTGCCGAACAATGCAATTCAAAAGGCTTACCGGGCGAAAGAATAAACCGGAAAGTGTGATAGCCTTGAGCCTGCTCTATAAAAATACCCTTTTTATCACCTAATACTCCAAAACACGCGGTCTCTTTCACTTGATCACGCAGATTGCGTAAATGAGGCAATACGATTTCAAGCAAATTATGTTCATGCAACGACCTGTAACCCAACGACAGTAGTTTTCGCGATAATTTATAGCATTTAGTACTCTCATTATAAATCAAATAGCCCAGACGTACCAATGTATTCAAAATACGATAAGCCGTTGTTTGCGAAATATCAAGTTCCCTTTTTATATCTTGCAAATTTTTGCCTACAGAATCAATTGAAAGATATTCAAGTACCGCAATCCCTTTTTCAAGATTAGGCACTTTATAGTTTTCATCCTGTTTTTCCATATTTTCGCCTTTGTTTTCCATATTTGGAATAATATTTCATTTTTCCATTTCAAATATAGGTGAATATCAAAACAATAAGAGAAGGCAATATGTAAACAATAGTTAAACATGCTATAAAACATATGGAAAGACATCAAGGAAACACCCTAATACAAAACATTAATATCGTGTAGCACAAAATATTAATATCGTGTTTGCACGATGTTAACTTCCTGCCGACACGATATTAACATAATCCCGGCGGTACTTACGTCTCCAAAAAATGTTCCCGAAAATTAGAAGGTTTCTAATCAGTAAACATTATCTTTGCAGCAACTATCAACTTAAAAAAACAGAAAATTATGGCAATGCATACATGGTTTGAATGCAAAATCCGTTATGAGAAAACAATGGAAAACGGAATGCAAAAGAAAGTAACTGAACCCTATCTCGTAGATGCGCTTAGCTTTACGGAAGCAGAAGCACGTATCATCGAAGAGATGACTCCTTTCATTTCCGGAGAATTTACCGTATCGGACATCAAACGCGCCAACTACAGCGAACTATTCCCCAGTGAGGAAGAAGCTGCGGACCGCTGGTTTAAATGCAAATTAGTATTCATCACCCTCGATGAAAAAAGTGGCGCTGAAAAGAAAACATCTACCCAGGTACTGGTACAGGCTGCCGACCTGCGCGACGCCGTGAAGAAACTGGATGAAGGCATGAAAGGCACTATGGCCGACTATCAGATTGCTTCAGTGGCAGAGACAGCCATTATGGATGTATATCCGTACAGCGCCGAACCGGATGACAAACCGGAAGTGTAAATTAATCACGATTTATAATTCAACAAAGATGATTGCAGAGAATCTAAAACAAGTACTGAGCGAACTGCCTGAAGGGGTACGACTGGTAGCTGTTTCCAAATTTCACCCCAATGAGGCGATAGAAGAAGCGTATCGTGCCGGGCAGCGTGTGTTCGGAGAAAGTAAGGTGCAGGAAATGACCGCCAAGTACGAAAGCCTTCCTAAAGACATAGAATGGCATTTCATCGGACATCTGCAAACCAATAAAATAAAATACATTGTTCCATACGTAGCACTGATTCATGGGGTGGATTCCTATAAGCTGCTTGTCGAAATCAACAGACAGGCAGCGAAAATGGGCAGAACCGTGAATTGCCTGCTTCAACTGCACATTGCACGCGAAGAAACCAAATTCGGATTCAGCTTTGAAGAGTGCCGCGAGATGCTGGCATCCGGTGAATGGAAAGACCTTGCGCATGTTCGGATTTGCGGACTGATGGGAATGGCCACAAACACGGACAATACCGAACAAATCAAGGCTGAATTTTGTTCATTAGACAGCTTCTTCCAGGAAGTGAAATCAAGCTGGTTCGCCCATGAAGAATCATTCCGGGAACTGTCTATGGGAATGTCTCACGACTATCACGAAGCTATCGATGCCGGAAGTACTCTGATACGTGTAGGAAGCAGAATTTTTGGAGAAAGAAACTATTAATCATTAAATCACCATTATCATGGCAACATTAGAAACTACTTTTGCAGGGTTGAAACTGAAGAACCCTATTATTGTCAGCAGTTCCGGGCTTACAGACAGTGCCGCTAAAAATCAGAAGTTGGCTGCAGCAGGTGCAGGTGCCATCGTGCTCAAATCACTTTTCGAGGAGCAAATCATGATGGAGGCCGACTGGATGGGAGACCCCAATATGTATCCCGAAGGCAGTGATTACCTCGTAGGCTATATCCGCCAACATAAATTAGGTGAATATCTGAATCTGATCAAAGAAAGCAAGCAACTCTGCGACATTCCTGTCATTGCCAGTATAAACTGTTACCAGGATGCAGACTGGATTGACTTTGCGAAACAGATAGAAGAAGCGGGCGCCGATGCGTTGGAAGTGAATATTCTGGCTTTGCAGACGGATGTGCAATACACGTACGGTTCTTTTGAGCAACGCCATATCGACATTCTGAGCCATATCAAGAAAACGGTCAAGATTCCCGTAATCATGAAGCTGGGGGATAATCTGACCAATCCTATCGCCCTCATCGACCAGCTGTACGCCAATGGAGCAGCCGCAGTCGTATTGTTCAACCGTTTCTATCAACCGGATATCAATATTGAAAAGCTGACCCAGATATCAGGCAATATATTCAGCAATGAAGCGGACTTGGCGAAAGCCTTGCGCTGGATCGGCATTGCATCCGCGTCTGTCGGCAAACTGGATTATGCCGCATCAGGAGGAATCCATTCACCGGAAGGTGTTGTCAAAGCAATATTGGCGGGTGCTTCCGCAGTCGAAATATGCAGCGTGCTTTATCAGAATTCCTACTCGGTTATTTCGGAATACACCCGTTTCCTCGATTCATGGATGGAACGCCAAGGAATGAAAAATATCAATCAGTTCAAAGGCATCCTGAATGTAAACGACCCGAAGGGAGTCAATACATTCGAGCGCACGCAGTTCCTGAAATATTTTTCTTCACACTCATAACGGTATAGCAGCGAGGTTATAATTCACGGACACATATATATCAAAATTCCGGCAGTAACAAGACAATACTGCCGGAATTTTGATATATATCCCATCCTGTCATCACAAAAAACACAAAATACACACAGCCAAAACTCCTTCCATAGACTCGTTTTCGTCATCGGACAGCATACAAAAAACTACTGAAACAACAATTTTACTACTGAA
>NZ_GL882614.1 GCF_000195635.1 Bacteroides fluxus YIT 12057
AGTATGCACTAAATTAATTCCGCCAACAGGTTTATATTATTCTGAATATGGAACAAAAGTACAGCATAACACACAATTATCGCTCCGCATCCTTAGTTAAATATAATTAAACCCTAATACAAAACTGAATTTCCTCCAAATACTTACCGTATATTTGTCGAATATAAACAGGGCATGAGGCCCATTTAATTAACTACATGACATTTGAAAATTTAAAACTGATAGAGCCTATACTAAAGGCTCTTCAAGAAGAGGGATACTCTACTCCTACCCCCATACAAGAAAAGTCTATCCCTATATTATTACAAGGAAAAGATTTATTAGGATGTGCTCAAACCGGAACCGGCAAAACCGCCGCCTTTTCCATTCCCATCTTACAGAAACTATACAAGACAGACAATCGTAAAGGTATAAAAGCACTTATCCTAACTCCAACCAGAGAATTGGCAATCCAAATAGGCGAAAGTTTCGAGGCATACGGAAGATATACCGGATTAAGGCATACAGTCATCTTCGGAGGTGTGGGACAAAAGCCACAGACCGATGAGTTGAAACGAGGCGTCCAGATACTGGTGGCTACCCCGGGACGTTTACAAGATTTGGTCAATCAAGGGTTCATCAACCTGAAAGCACTTGATTTTTTTGTTCTGGACGAAGCCGACCGCATGCTTGACATGGGCTTCATCCACGATATCCGCCGTATATTGAAGTTCCTGCCTGCCAAACGGCAAACACTGTTCTTTTCTGCAACAATGCCCCCTGAAATAGAGACACTGGCAAACTCCATGCTGACCGATCCGGAAAAAGTCGAAGTGACTCCGGCTTCCTCTACCGTTGACACGATTTCACAATCGGTTTATTTCGTAGAGAAAAAAGAGAAAAAGGATTTGCTGATCCATCTATTGAAAGACCCGTCTATAGCATCTGTCTTAATCTTTACCAGAACCAAACATGGGGCGGACAAGCTTGCACGGACCCTCAGTAAATCAGGAATACCGGCGGAGGCCATACATGGCAACAAGTCACAGAATGCCCGGCAACGCGCACTGACCGGCTTCAAGAGTCACACATTGCGCGTACTTATTGCAACAGACATTGCGGCAAGAGGTATTGATGTGGATCAGTTATCCCACGTCATCAATTATGAGTTGCCCAATATTCCGGAAACCTACGTACATCGCATCGGACGTACCGGACGTGCCGGACACGACGGAATAGCACTTTCATTTTGTGAGTCAGAGGAGTTACCTTATCTGAAAGATATCCAGAAATTGATAGGAAAAACAATTCCTATCATAAAAGATCATCCATTTATCACGACCGACGGTATTCAGGCACAAGAAAAGAAAACCGAAGAAATAAAAGTAAAAGCCAAAGAGAACAAAAAATACCGTGGCAACCGTTCAAACGGAGATTTTTGGAGACGAAAAAAAAGAGCTGCACAACCTGAAGCAAAAAAGAAAGGATGATTTTTCAATCTTACGGCATAAAACCTCACGGTTTTCATTTAAAAAGTCAACTTTATTGAGCGAATCCCCTGGGATTGTCATAACCCAGGGGGCTCCATCATAAAGTTTAAAAACGTAATCTATCCGTCATGCTGTCACGGAATGCACTCTATCGATTTGAGACATAGATATATATCCCGTAACGGATACCCGTGATAGATGCGTGGTAGCTCATTTATCTGTCACAAAACCGTGATAAAACCTGAAAAAAGATGGGGATTTTGAACAAACATTCAAAAAATATTGTTAGTTTTGTCATATAAACCTCTAAAAAAAGAAAGGAATACATCATGAAAGGATTGAATGTTTTAGCAGCTTTTTTGGGGGGTGCCGCCATAGGTGCGACCCTCGGTATCTTATTCGCCCCTGAAAAGGGAGAAGACACTCGTAATAAAATTGCGGAAATTCTTCGTAAAAAAGGTATCCGTTTGAACCGGAACGAGATGGAAAGCCTGGTAGATGAAATTGCCGCAGAAATAAAAGGCGAAGTAACAGAATAAAGCCATTCAAAACAGAACCACTATGTTCGCAGACGATAAAAGCGTTGAAAATATCCAGCAACTGTTCATTGAGTTCAAGAAATATCTGGAACTACAAAAGGAATACACCAAATTGGAAGTTACTGAAAAACTTTCTATTCTATTATCAACACTTATATTAGTGTTATTGGTTGTCATCCTCGGCGTAGTGGTTCTGTTTCACCTGTCATTCACATTGGTCTATGTCTTGGCTCCACTAGTGGGCGGACTCATAGCAAGCTATGCTCTCATTGCCTGTTTTCATGTCCTGCTTATTATTTTACTTGTCTTATTCCGAAAAAGACTTATCATTAATCCAACGGTAAAATTTATTGCCGGACTTTTTTTAGATAAATCCAACTAATATAAAATGTCCATGGATAATACACTTGATCGCCCCCCCGTTACTTTGGAGAACATCGCACAGCAAAAAAATACCATATTGCGGCAAATACGTATGCAGAAAGAGATTATGACTGACATCACAAGAGATATATTTGCCCCTGTTGCTCCTGCCACCAATAAAGCCAATGCAATGATGAGGGCATTTAATACCGGTATGGCAGTCTTCGATGGAGCTATGTTAGGATTAAAACTCATGAAGAAGTTCAGAAGCTTTTTCGGAAGAGGACGTAAATAAAAATAAAGGCCTATAGATATCTGACAGTAAGGGCGCAAATAAAGTTGAACTCTCATTTGCGCCCTTATTATTAGCTATCAATAATACTTCAATCAGACATAAGTCTCAAGCAATTTCACACTTCCTCGCGGTTTGATCATTATCTCCTGGATGGCTGCCGGAAGCAAAATAGTTTCCCCGGCTACCAACGAGATTTCATTCTTCTCGTTATCCAAGATATCACAAGCACCTTCTACACAAATGAAGATAACAAAAGAATCCAGTTCCGAATAATCACATGTAATTTCTTCTGTCATATCATAAATAGACGTGGTAAAATAAGGACTGGCCACCATTTCTACCGGTTCATTCTGCACATGCTCATATGCCGTACGAAAATCATCCTGAACATCAGAAAAGTTAATGGCATCAATAGCCTGACTGGTATGCAGTTCACGCGACTTTCCATCTTTATCCTTCCGGTTATAGTCGAAAATACGGTAAGTAATATCTGATGTCTGTTGGATTTCAGCAACAAATGCACCGGCTCCAATACCATGAACCCGGCCAGCGGGTACATAGAACACATCTCCCGGAGCAATAGCACATGTCTGCAACACTTCAGCAAACGTACCGTTATAAACCCGTTCTTTGTACTCTTTCGGAGTAATCTGTTCAGAGAAGCCGGAAATGAGTTTGGCACCCTTGTCTGCGTCAATAACATACCACATTTCATTTTTACCAAAACTATTATGGCGTTTCTTTGCCAATTCATCATCCGGATGCACTTGAATGGACAAGTCCAACTTCGCATCAATGAATTTTATCAACAAAGGAAATTTGTTTCCAAAACGTGCATAGTTAGTTTCACCCACCAATTCTTCTTTATACTTTCTAACCATTTCCGGTAGTGTCAGTCCTTTATCAACCCCATTGGCAACTACCGATTCGCTGCCTTCTACTGCTGATACTTCCCAACTCTCACCCACATTAGAGAGGGTTTCATTCAAATGTTTGAACGGAATAATCTTGTCGCCTCCCCAAAGAATCTGCTTTAGGATAGGCTCAAATTTTAGAGGATACATTCGTTGTTCTAATTAAAACTTTCAGTTAATGATGTGATTTCTTTAGATTATGGGGACAAACATACAAAAAATATCAATTTGTCTTCTAATTGTTAAACGCTAAACTTTCCTAAAATGTTCTTCACATTTCCTTCCAATTACTTGGGGGAACAAAAGAATTTCTTTTTATTTGCAAGAAATTTAAATATACCATGATATGATAAACACCGCTCCAATGGAAAACAATTTGTCCGGTTTGGAAAAAAAAGACTTTCAAAAGGATATAAATAACAAAAAGACAGATTTATTTATCCTAAAAAATTCTCAAGGAATGGAAGTTGCAGTAACCAACTACGGATGCGCTATCCTCTCCATAATGGTACCCGACAAAAATGGTAAATATGCAAATGTAATATTAGGTCATGATAGTATAGACCACGTTATCAATAGTCCCGAGCCATTCCTCAGTACAACTATCGGAAGATACGGCAACCGTATAGCCAAAGGAAAATTCACCCTTTACGGTGAAGAACATCAGCTGGCTATCAACAATGGCCCCAATTCCTTACATGGAGGTCCGACTGGTTTCCATACTAAAGTATGGGATGCTGTTCAGCCAGACGCCACGACTGTCATCTTCAACTACACCTCCCCCGACGGAGAAGAAGGATTCCCCGGCACTCTGGAAGTAGAGATGACCTATCGCCTGGAAAACGAGACCAACGCTCTGGTTATTGAATACCGGGCTACTACCGACAAAGCTACTATTGTAAATTTGACCAACCACGGCTTTTTCAATCTGGCAGGCATTGCCAATCCCTCTCCCACTGTTTTAAACAATATAGTTACCATCAACGCTGATTTTTATGTTCCCATCGATGAAGTATCTGTTCCTACAGGTGAAATACTGAAAGTGGAAGGTACTCCAATGGATTTCCGTACTCCTCATGCGGTCGGTGAAAGAATCGATGATAAATTCCAGCAACTGATAAACGGTGCAGGATATGACCATTGCTATGTCTTGAATAAAACTGAAAGCGGAGAATTAAATCTTGCGGCAACATGTACAGAGCCTGTCAGTGGACGTACCATGGAAGTATATACTACAGAAAATGGCGTACAGCTTTATACCGGTAATTGGTTAGGAGGCTTTACCGGTGCCCATGGAGCGACTTTCCCTGCAAGAAGTGCCATCTGCTTTGAAGCGCAATGCTTCCCCGACACACCTAACAAGCCTCATTTTCCATCAGCAGTATTACTGCCGGGTGATGAATACCAGCAGATAACCATCTACAAATTCGGCATTCAGGAATAACACAATAAAATTATTAACCAAAATTCAATATCTTAAATTATCATGAGTCAACAGAAAAAACAATGGGGAGCCATCATTATTATGATTGCACTCTTTGCAATGATTGCTTTCGTAACCAACCTATGCTCACCGATGGCGGTTATTGTGAAAAATGATTTCGGTGCCAGCAACGTGCTTTCCCAAATCGGCAACTACGGTAACTTTATCGCTTATCTCGTAATGGGTATTCCGGCAGGTATGCTTATTGCAAAATTCGGTTATAAAAAAACAGCCCTAATCGGTCTTTTCGTAGGAATCATCGGTATCCTTGTCCAATGGATGAGTGGCCATGTAGGCAAAGAAAGTGCTTTTCTCGTTTATCTGATCGGTGCTTTTATCAGCGGTTTTACCATGTGTATCCTCAACTGCGTGGTCAATCCTATGCTTAACCTCCTTGGCGGCGGTGGAAATAAAGGAAACCAACTTATCCAGATCGGCGGTGTATTCAACAGTAGTGCTGCCGTAGCCGTATATATCATTATGGGCGCCTTGATTGGTGATGCCGCTAAAGCACATATTGCTGATGCCACACCTGCATTGATGATTGCGCTCGCAATCTTTATTATCGGTTTTATCGGTATTCTCTTTACCAAGATTGAAGAGCCCGAACAAGCTCCGGTTGACACCAGCCTCATTAAAGGAGCCTTAAAATACCGCCACTTCGTTCTCGGTATCCTGGCCATCTTCCTCTATATGGGTATCGAAGTAGGAACGCCGACTTATATTCTGCAATATCTTTCTTCCGCCCCCGATGCCGCCACTCCCGGATTAGGAATGGATGCAGGGATTGTAGGACTTATTGTTGCCGTATATTGGCTGATGATGCTTATTGGCCGTTTTGTTGGCGGTGCAATCGGTGGAAAGATTTCAAGCCGCACAATGATTACGACAGTTTCCATCGCAAGTCTTGTACTTGTAGCTTTCGGAATGTTTGCACCTGCAGACATCACAGTGAATGTTCCCGGTATAGACTGGGCTAAATTAGAACTTATCTGGGCTCAAGTTCCCATAGGCATTTTTGCATTCCTGCTAGTAGGTCTTTGCACCAGTGTAATGTGGGGTGGAATATTCAACATGGCTGTTGAAGGTCTGGGTAAATACACGGCAATTGCCAGTGGCATGTTCATGACAATGGTATTCGGCTGTGCCGTCATGGTGGCCATCCAAGGTTGGTTAGCCGACATTACCGACTATATGACCAGCTATTGGGTAGTTCTGTTCTGCGCAGGTTACATCCTATTCTATGCATTGATCGGTTCAAAAACCGACCATTCAAAAAAATAAGCAAGATTCCCTATTATTTACCTTAAAATATAAATATCATGGATATAGAATATGTAAGAAGCCGTTTCATCAAACATTTTGACGGAACAACAGGAGCAGTATATGCTTCTCCGGGACGCATTAACTTGATTGGTGAACATACTGATTATAATGGAGGTTTTGTATTTCCCGGAGCAATCGACAAAGGAATGATTGCTGAAATCAAGCCTAACGGCACCGATATAGTAAGAGCTTATTCCATTGATTTAAAAGATTATGTGGAATTCGGTCTGAACGAAGAAGACGCACCTCGTGCCAGCTGGGCGAGATATATCTTCGGAGTATGCCGCGAAATGATGAAACGTGGTGTGGATATAAAAGGCTTCAATACAGCTTTTGCAGGCGATGTACCCCTTGGGGCAGGAATGTCATCCTCTGCTGCATTGGAAAGCACCTATGCCTATGCTTTAAACGACCTGTTCGGTGAAAACAAAATAGACAAGTTTGAACTGGCCAAAATAGGACAGGCAACAGAACACAATTATTGTGGCGTCAATTGCGGTATCATGGATCAATTCGCTTCCGTATTCGGAAAGAAAGGCAGTCTGATCCGTCTGGATTGCCGTTCACTGGAATACCAGTATTTCCCGTTTGATCCTCAAGGCTATCGCTTGGTACTGGTTGATTCTGTCGTTAAGCATGAATTGGCATCTTCTGCATACAATAAACGCCGCCAAAGCTGCGAAGCAGCAGTTGCTGCCATCCAAAAGAAACATCCGCATGTAGAGTTTTTGCGTGACTGTTCCATGGAAATGCTGGAAGAAGCCAAAGCCGATATCAGCGCAGAGGACTACATGCGTGCCGAATACGTCATTGAGGAAATACAACGTGTACTTGATGTCTGTGACGCACTGGAAAAAGGTGACTATGAAACTGTAGGACAAAAAATGTACGAAACCCATCATGGCATGAGCAAGCTGTATGAAGTAAGCTGCGAAGAACTTGACTTCCTGAACAACCTTGCTTTTGACTGCGGTGTGACAGGTTCACGAGTTATGGGTGGCGGTTTCGGCGGATGCACTATCAACTTGGTAAAAGATGAACTATATAGTACATTCATAGAAAAAGCAAAAGAAGAATTCAAGAATAAATTCGGCAGAAGCCCGAAAATCTATGATGTAGTCATCAGTGACGGAGCACGTAGATTAGAATAAAATTCTCCAAGACCAATAATGGCAGAAGGCGTCTTTCACAGTAGAAAGACGCCTTTTCTTTTCCTTCCCTCCTGTTTCTCCTGCAAACAGCCATATATCCTTGTTCATATTCCACACCCATGTTACATAACATATAAAAGTGTATATCACACACCAAAGAAAAGTGTTATTTTCACACCCAAAGAAAGACAATCATCATACAACATGAAGAATTACTACAGTTCAAATCCCAAATTCCATGTAGCTATAGACTGCATTATTTTCGGTTTCAGTGAAGGAGAATTAAATTTACTACTATTGAAGCGCAATTTCCAACCAGCAATGGGCGAATGGTCCTTGATGGGTGGCTTTGTACAGGAAAATGAAAGTATAGATGACGCAGCCAAACGAGTATTGCACGAACTGACCGGACTGGATAACATATATATGGAACAAGTCGGTTCATTCGGGGCCATTGACCGCGATCCGGGAGAACGAGTCATCTCGATTGCCTACTATGCACTGATTAATATCAATGAATATGACAGAGAACCGGTGCAGCGACACAATGCCTCCTGGATAAACCTCAACGAACTACCGAATCTAATTTTCGACCATCCTCAAATGGTGGAACGAGCACGCAGCCTGATGCAGCAGAAAGTTTCTGTAGAACCTATAGTTTTCAATCTCCTGCCCGATCTATTTACATTGTCACAGCTGCAAGGCCTGTATGAGGCAATCTATGGTGAAACAATAGACAAACGGAATTTCCGTAAACGAGTCGCAGACATGGACTATATTGAGAAAACGGACAAAATAGACAAAACCGGTTCCAAGCGTGGCGCTGCTCTATACAGATTCAATGCAAAAGTATATCACAAGACACCGAAACTCAAACTTTAGGTATCCACCGGACAAATGTAGCCCCACCCATTACTATTAAATAGAATATACAAATCTCCTGATAATTCCGGTAATATGAAATCAGCGTCGCTCAAAGAGGCAAAATCAATAAAGAGCCGCTAAAGTTCAAACTACTTGTCAAAGCAATTGTTACTATTGAATTACAATAAAAGACACTCTTTCTATGTTGTTAATTACACATAAAGAGTTATCTTTGTCCTGTTAAAATCAACGAGCAGCAGGTCAGCCCGCTAATAACCAGGTAGTATCCAAAACTAATAATAAACAATATGAACGACAACAAACTTATGAACCGTGCAGCGGACAACATCCGTATCCTCGCTGCATCTATGGTTGAGAAAGCCAATTCCGGACACCCCGGTGGTGCTATGGGTGGTGCAGATTTTATAAATGTGCTCTTTTCGGAGTTCCTTGTATATGATCCCGAAAACCCTGCATGGGAAGGTCGTGACCGTTTCTTCCTTGACCCGGGACATATGTCGCCGATGCTTTATTCAACTTTGGCACTGGCAGGCAAGTTCACTTTGAATGAATTGAAAGAATTCCGCCAATGGGGAAGCCCTACTCCAGGACATCCCGAACGTGACATCACACGCGGCATTGAGAACACTTCCGGTCCTTTGGGACAAGGCCATACATTTGCCGTAGGCGCAGCCATCGCCGCCAAGTTCATGAAAGCCCGTTTCGAAGAAGTAATGAACGAAACTATTTACGCCTATATTTCCGACGGCGGTATCCAGGAAGAAATTTCACAAGGTGCCGGACGCATAGCCGGAGCTCTCGGACTGGATAATCTTATCATGTTCTATGATGCCAACGACATCCAGCTTTCCACCGAAACCAAGGATGTAACAATCGAAGATACCGGCAAGAAATATGAAGCATGGGGATGGAAAGTCATCACCATCAACGGAAATGATCCTGATGAGATTCGCAGCGCTCTAAACGAGGCCAAAGCTGAAAAAGAACGACCTACTTTGATTATCGGCCATACCGTTATGGGTAAAGGCGCCCGCAAGGCAGACGGCAGCAGTTATGAAGCCAACTGCGCTACCCACGGTGCTCCTCTCGGAGGCGATGCCTATGTGAACACAATCAAGAATCTCGGTGGCGATCCCGTCAATCCGTTCATCATCTTCCCCGAAGTGGCTGAACTCTACGCCAAGCGTACTGCTGAATTGAAAAAAATCATGGAAGAGAAAAACGCAGTCAAAGCAGCTTGGGCAAAAGCCAATCCTGAAAAGGCCGCCAAGCTGGAATTGTTCTTCTCCGGCAAAGTTCCCGAAGTGAATTGGGCAGCCATCGAACAGAAAGCCAATGTGGCAACCCGCGCCGCTTCCGCAACTGTATTGGGTGCACTTGCTACCCAAGTAGAGAACATGGTAGTAGCTTCTGCAGACCTGTCCAACTCCGACAAGACGGACGGTTTCCTCAAGAAAACCCACGCTTTCAAGAAAGGTGATTTCAGCGGTGCCTTCTTCCAGGCAGGCGTGTCCGAACTGACCATGGCTTGCTGTTGCATCGGTATGGCACTGCACGGTGGCATTATTCCTGCCTGCGGCACATTCTTCGTATTCTCCGATTATATGAAACCTGCCATACGTATGGCGGCTCTTATGGAAATACCCATAAAGTTCATCTGGACACACGATGCATTCCGCGTCGGTGAAGACGGTCCTACCCACGAACCGGTAGAACAAGAAGCACAAATCCGTCTCATGGAGAAACTGAAGAACCACAAAGGACACAACTCCATGCTGGTACTCCGTCCGGCAGACGCAGAAGAGACAACGATCGCATGGAAGCTTGCCATGGAGAACATGACTACTCCTACGGGACTGATTTTCTCTCGCCAGAACATCAACAACCTGCCTGCAGGCAACGACTATGCACAGGCAGCCAAAGGCGCCTATATCGTTGCCGGTTCAGACGAAAACCCGGATATCATTCTCGTCGCTTCCGGTTCTGAGGTGGCTACATTGGTAGCCGGAACTGAATTATTGCGTAAAGATGGTGTCAAGGTACGTATCGTATCTGCACCGTCCGAAGGCTTGTTCCGCAACCAGGCTCCCGGATACCAGGAAAGTATCATTCCTTGCGGTGCCAAGGTGTTCGGTCTGACAGCAGGCCTGCCTGTCACCTTGGAAGGGTTGGCAGGTGCCAACGGTAAAGTCTGGGGCTTGGAATCTTTCGGTTTCTCCGCACCTTACAAAGTATTGGACGAGAAACTGGGCTTTACGGCAGAGAATGTATATAAGCAAGTAAAAGCAATGCTCTAAAATAAGAATTAAAAGAAAGGTGTGTCCGAACAGACTGATAAAAAGATCTGCTTTGGCACACCTTCTTACTTATTATATAATATACCAATCATAAAACTGTAAATATAATGAAAACTATTGGAATCTGTTCCGACCATGCAGGATTTGAACTGAAAGAATATGTTCGCGGTTGGCTGGAGGCCAAAGGTTGGGCTTACAAGGATTTCGGAACCTACTCCACTGAAAGTTGCGATTATCCAGATTTCGCCCATGCCCTTGCCGAAGCTGTCGAAGCCGGTGAATGTTATCCGGGAATCGCAATCTGTGGAAGCGGTGAAGGCATCAGCATGACACTGAACAAACACCAGGGAATCCGTGCCGCGCTATGTTGGAATGCAGAGATTGCCCATTTGGCACGCCAACACAATGACGCTAATGTACTTGCAATGCCAGGACGGTTCATCAGCACTGAAGAAGCAGACATGATTATGACTGAATTCTTCAATACCCCCTTTGAAGGCGGACGCCATCAAAGGAGGATAGATAAAATCCCGGTGCAGAAAAAATAATCGCCCCATAAATACCGGTTACACGTAAATTCGTGGAAGGGACTTTCCAATCCACGAATTTACGTGTAACCGGTTTTTTATCATTTATTTCCTTCTTCTACCTCCCGCACAGCTTCCTTAACCCGATTCAATCAAATATTACACCTTTTCGGTCAAAAACTCGTCCCTGTGAACAGCAGTCTTTCCGTACTTTTGTGGCTGATATCTAATAACCAAAAAATAAAGGAAAACATGAAAAGAGTATTAGGATTTCTTTCCCTGCTTTTATCGGTTGCCATGGCTACCGCCAACCCGATAGACTTTGACAAAGCCTTCAAGGAGAGCGCCCGAATCGAAAAACAGATCAAGAAAACCTCATTTCCCAAACGTACGTATCTTATTACAGATTTCGGAGCGAAGCCGGATACACCGGACAGCCCCTGCCATGAAGAAATCAACCGTGCCATTGTAACTTGCAGCCTAAACGGCGGCGGTACGGTCATCGTACCCAAAGGAACTTTCTATACAGGCCCCATCACCTTAAAGAGCAATGTAAACTTTCATGTAGAGGAAGGTGCCACACTGAAGTTCTCCACAGACCAGAGCCTCTATTTCCCCGGAGTCATCACCCGTTGGGAAGGATTAGATTGTTACAATGCCCGCCCCCTCATCTATGCCTACGGTGAAACCAACATCGCCATCACCGGTAAAGGTACCATAGACGGACAAGGTTCCAAAGAAACCTGGTGGCCCATGTGCGGTGCTCCCCGTTACGGCTGGAAAGAAGGAATGGTGGCACAGCGCAACGGCGGACGCGAACGTCTGTTAATGTACGGAGAGACCTCCACTCCTATCTATAAACGCGTAATGAAGCCCGAAGACGGTCTGCGTCCCCAACTCGTCAACCTTTATTCCTGCAATACAGTACTGATTGAAGACATCACCCTGCTGAACTCACCATTCTGGGTAATCCACCCGCTGTTTTGCGAGAGTCTCACCGTTCGAGGCGTAAAAGTATTCAACCGCGGCCCCAACGGAGACGGCTGTGATCCGGAATCCTGCAAGAACGTATTGATCGAGAACTGCACCTTCGATACCGGTGATGACTGCATTGCCATCAAATCCGGGCGTAATGCCGATGGACGCAAGTGGAATATACCCAGTGAAAACATCATCGTACGCAATTGCTTCATGAAGAACGGCCATGGCGGTGTGGTAATAGGCAGTGAAATCTCCGGCGGTTACCGCAACCTGTATGTAGAAAACTGCCAGATGGACAGCCCCAATCTGGACCGTGTCATCCGTATCAAGACCAGTACCTGCCGCGGTGGAATCATAGAAAATGTATTTGTACGCAATGTCACCGTAGGCCAATGCCGCGAAGCCGTGCTGCGCATCAACCTCCAATACGAAAACCGGGAAAAGTGTGACCGCAGCTTCCCTCCGGTCGTACGCAATGTACACTTGAAAAACGTAACTTGCGAAAAGAGCAAGTTAGGCATACTCATCATTGGTTTGGATGACGACAAACATGTATCCAATGTCAGTGTGGAAGACTGCCACTTCAACAATGTCGCAAAAGATGGAAATGACATAAAAGGAGCAAAAGACGTTACGCTTAGAAATCTCTACATTAACGGAAAACTTGTAAAGTGACGCAACCACATTCACTATAATACCCGCCCGGAGTCTTGACATTCTGACAGAATACACTGAGACTTCGGGCTTTTTCTTTACCCCTTTTTCTTATTTTTCACAGAGAAGATGTGTGTTATCTTCAAATAAAAACTATCTTTGTAGTTCAATAACCCGGAACTCAGAATGATATGGAGCAACTTAATACCATAAAAGAGCTTATCAATCAGGGAAGTGTAGAAGGAGCCATCCAACGGCTCGATCAAATGCTACAAACCGACTTTCCCGGCAAGGATGAGGCTTACTATCTGCGGGGAAATGCCTACCGGAAGCTAGGCAACTGGCAGCAAGCGCTGAACAATTACCGGTACGCCATCGACCTCAACCCGGAAAGTCCTGCCCAACAGGCCCATCAAATGGTTATGGACATCCTGAATTTCTTCAATAAGGATATGTACAATCAATAAATAAAGAACGTAAATTATGGCAAAAATCAAAGGAGCAATCGTAGTGGACACCGAGCGTTGCAAAGGCTGCAATCTGTGTGTGGTAGCTTGTCCGCTCAATGTAATAGCCCTCGCCAAAGAGGTGAATATGAAAGGGTACAATTATGCCCAGCAGATCGTAGAAGACAAATGTAACGGATGTTCATCCTGCGCGACTGTATGTCCCGATGGATGCATTTCCGTATATAAAGTAAAAGTTGAATAAAATCAGAAGAATATGGCAGAAGAAGTTGTATTAATGAAAGGAAACGAAGCCATCGCCCAGGCAGCCATCCGTTATGGTGTGGACGGTTACTTCGGTTATCCTATTACTCCCCAATCAGAGGTATTGGAAACCCTTGCCGAACTGAAGCCGTGGGAAACAACCGGCATGGTAGTGCTCCAGGCAGAAAGTGAAGTGGCAGCTATTAATATGGTATATGGCGGTGCCGGAAGCGGCAAGATGGTAATGACCTCTTCCTCCAGCCCCGGTGTCAGTTTGAAACAGGAAGGCATCTCTTACCTGGCAGGTGCCGAATTGCCCTGCCTGGTAGTGAATGTAATGCGTGGCGGTCCCGGCCTGGGAACTATCCAGCCGAGCCAGGCAGACTACTTCCAGACAGTAAAGGGCGGCGGCCATGGTGACTATCGCCTGATAGCCCTCGCCCCGGCGTCCGTACAGGAGATGGCGGACTTCGTGGGACTGGCATTCGAACTGGCTTTCAAATACCGCAACCCGGCCATTATCCTGGCCGACGGCGTTATCGGCCAGATGATGGAAAAGGTAGTCCTCCCCGCCCAAAGAGCCCGCCGCACCGATGCGGAAGTCATTGAACAATGCCCGTGGGCTACTACCGGCAGGACGAATGGCCGCAAGCCCAACATCATCACTTCTCTTGAGTTGAAACCGGAAGAAATGGAAAAGAACAACATCCGTTTCCAGGCTAAATACAAGACGATTGAAGAGAACGAGGTGCGCTTTGAAGAAATCCATTGTGAGGATGCCGAATACCTGATTGTAGCCTTCGGCTCTATGGCACGTATCGGCCAGAAAGCCATGGAACTGGCACGCGAAGAAGGCATTAAAGTAGGTATGCTCCGCCCTATCACCCTGTGGCCGTTCCCCACTAAAGCCATCGCCGCATATGCCGGCAAGGTAAAAGGCATGCTTGTTACAGAATTGAATGCCGGACAGATGGTTGAAGATGTACGTCTTGCCGTCAACGGTAAGGTAAAAGTGGAACACTTCGGCCGCCTGGGCGGTATCGTACCCGATCCGGACGAAATCGTAACCGCGCTGAAAGAAAAACTAGTCTGATGCACGATTCGGCAATCGTACGGTTACGAGATTAAAGTTATCTTCCGTAAATCCGTACATCCCCCCATCGTAAATCATAAATAATTAAATCGTAAACAGAACGATGAATCCCGATAAAATAAGAAGCGTACTGAACATCCTTTTCATGATACTTGCCTTGGCATCTATCATTATCTATTTTGCAGCGAAAGATGACTTCAAACTGTTTATCTACGTCTGCGGTGCGGCAATATTTGTCAAACTGATGGAGTTCTTCATACGATTCACCAACAGATAAGGAGAAGAGATTATGACAAAAGAAGATATTATCAAACCCGAGAATCTGGTTGCAAAGAAACCGACTCTGATGAACGATAATCCCATGCACTACTGCCCGGGATGCAGCCACGGTGTGGTCCACAAACTGGTAGCCGAAGTAATCGAGGAAATGGGACTGGAAGACAAAGCAGTAGGTATTTCCCCTGTGGGATGTGCCGTTTTTATCTACAACTACATAGACATTGACTGGCAAGAAGCTGCCCATGGACGCGCGCCTGCACTTGCCACCGCCATCAAGCGCCTCTGGCCGGACCGTCTGGTATTTACGTACCAGGGAGACGGTGACCTGGCTTGTATCGGTACAGCCGAAACCATCCATGCCTTGAACCGCGGTGAGAATATCACCATCATCTTCATCAACAATGCCATTTACGGTATGACCGGCGGACAAATGGCCCCGACCACCCTCGTTGGCATGAAAACCTCCACCAGCCCCTACGGCCGTGACGTGCATCTGCACGGTTATCCGCTGAAGATGGCTGATATCGCCGCCCAGCTGGAAGGTACGGCATACGTTACCCGCCAAAGTGTAGAAACGGTTCCCGCCATCCGCAAGGCAAAGAAAGCCATCCGCAAAGCATTCGAAAACTCTATGGCAGGCAAAGGCTCCAACCTCGTGGAGATAGTCTCTACCTGCAATTCCGGCTGGAAGATGTCTCCTGAAAAATCGAACACCTGGATGGAAGAGCACATGTTCCCGTTCTATCCGCTGGGTGACTTGAAAGATAAATAAACATGCTAAAGACAGAAGAACAATGAAAGAAGAAATCATTATAGCAGGCTTCGGTGGACAGGGTGTATTGTCCATGGGAAAGATTTTGGCATACTCCGGACTGATGGAAGGCAAAGAAGTAACCTGGATGCCGGCTTACGGACCGGAACAACGTGGCGGTACAGCCAATGTTACCGTTATCGTGAGCGACGAAAAGATATCTTCGCCCATCCTCAGCAAGTACGACGCAGCCATCATCCTCAACCAACCGTCATTGGAGAAGTTCGAGAGTAAAGTAAAACCCGGTGGTGTACTTATCTACGACGGTTACGGCATCATCCATCCGCCTACACGCAAAGATATCCATGTATATCGCATCGACGCCATGGATGCTGCCAACGAAATGAACAACGCCAAAGCATTCAACATGATTGTATTGGGCGGATTGCTGAAACTGAAACCGATGGTTACGCTGGATAGCGTGCTCAGAGGTTTGAAAAAGACGTTGCCCGAACGCCATCATCACTTGATACCGATGAACGAAGAGGCTATCAAGAAGGGAATGGAGTTGATCAAAGAAGTATGACCCCTCGCCTTATTCAATAAAAAGTTTAGCCCTTGCAAATCCAAAAAGTTTGCAAGGGCTGTTTTTTTATACAAGTGCGTGAACCGATGCAGATAAGTGTGTGAGCTTACAGTCATCACTGAAGAATAAAGCCATAAATTATATACCCAAACAAGCCATCCGTTTAAGGAAGCAAATCGTACGACTCTTTTAAAAGATGCAAAAAACACAGGATTCGGTAAGCGAATAATTTTTTATTGTATCTTTGCGCCTAATTATGAGACGAATCGTACTGACATATATACTCTTATCTATCATAGGAATATTGGGTGCACGGGCACAACGTGTCCTTAACCCGATGGATCCCAACAACAACCGGGACCAGTTCGGCAACCAAGTTGACCCCAACACACTGCCGGACAATCTGGAAGACAGTACCAACACAGAGATTCAAAGTCTTCCGCCCAAACTATACATGTGGCATCTGAGCGAGACCTTGGGTAACCGTACTATCATGCCCGCCGACACGGCCAGCCTCAACTTCCAGAACACAAACCTGGTAGAAGGCATGTTCGGGCACTATAACTATCTGGGAAACCTAGGTTCTCCCCGGCTCTCACGCATCTTCTTTGAACGCCGCAATGATGAGCCTACCATTTTCATGGAACCCTTTTCCAGTTTCTTCGTCCGTCCGGACGAAGTCAAGTTCACCAACAGTAACGTTCCCTACACCAACCTGACTTATTACAAGGCAGGAAGCAAAGTGAATGGCGAGGAACGTTTCAAATCCTATTTCTCCGTCAATGCCAACAAGAGGCTGGCCTTCGGCTTCAATATAGACTACCTGTATGGACGGGGATATTACGCCAACCAGGCAACTTCCCATTTCAATGCGGGATTGTTTGCCAGCTATATAGGCGAGAAGTACCAGATGCAAGCCGTTTACAACAACTTTTTCATGAAGATGAACGAGAATGGCGGTATCGCAGACGACCAGTACATCACCCATCCGGAAAACATGTCAGAGGGAAAGAAACAATACGAGTCAAGCAATATCCCCGTCAGACTGGAGCAGACCTCAAACCGGAACAAAGACTTTTACGTTTATCTGACACAACGTTACCGGTTGGGCTTTAACCGGGAAGTCACCCAAATAGAAAAAAAACAAACCAAAGGAAAAAGGGCAGCCAATGACAGTACTTCCCTTGCCGCCCAAGATACCATTGTCACCGAAGAGTTCGTGCCCGTCACCAGCTTCATACATACCATCAAGGTAGAACGGTCACGACATAACTTCCGTTCGAACAATGAACCGGAAAATTACTATCCCGACTATTACATCTACAAAGACCACAGTAACGACTCCACCACTGCCTTCAGCGTAAAAAACGTATTCGGCATCGCTTTATTGGAAGGATTCAACAAATATGCCAAGGCAGGAGTAACGGCTTACCTCTCTCATAAGTTCAGCAGATACGACCTGATGAACACCGACACGCTCTCGGACATGCGCCGCATCCGCTATACGGAACAGGAAGTTTTCATTGGCGGCGAATTGGCCAAACGGCAAGGCAGACTGCTACACTATAACGTCAACGGTGAAGTGGGGCTGCTTGATAAAGCCATCGGGCAATTCAAGGTAAACGCAAACTTAGACCTGAACTTCCGTCTTTGGAAAGACACGGTAAACTTCTACGCCCGCGGTTACGTCAGCAACACGCTTCCTTCGTTCTATATGCGCCATTACCACTCCAATCACTATACATGGGACAATGACAATATGGACAAAGAATTCCGTACCCGTGTGGAAGGTGAACTGAACATTGCCCGTTGGGGTACGAACCTGCGCGCAGGTATGGAAAATATCAAGAACTACACCTATTTCAATCAAAGCGCCATGCCGGAACAGAACGGAGGAAACATCCAAGTGCTTTCCGCCACGCTGGCACAGAATTTCCGCCTGGGTGTCTTCCATCTGGACAACGAGGTGACTTGGCAAAAGACAAGCAATGCAACCGTTTTGCCGCTGCCGCAACTTTCACTCTACCACAACTTCTACATACTGGCAAAACTGGCGAAGAAAGTATTGACAGTACAATTGGGAGCTGACATCAGATATTTCACGAAATACAATGCCCCCGCCTATGCACCTGCCACCCAGCAGTTCCACTTGCAAGCGACGAACGACCAGGTAGAAATCGGCGGTTATCCCATTGTGAACGTTTACGCCAACCTTCATCTGAAACGGACACGTATCTTTGCCATGATGTATCACGTCAATGCCGGAATGGGCAGCCCCAACTATTTCCTGGTTCCCCACTATCCTATCAACCCCCGTTTGTTCAAGATCGGCGTTTCGTGGAACTTCTATGATTAATTGTGCAAAGCATGAAAAAAGCCAAGTTACTGAAATATGTCATCCTAGGACTTATTGCCGCATTTACCGCGACTTTCTTCTTCGAGAAAAAAGAAAAGCCGAAGGGGCATCCCAGAGACTATGCGGAAATAGCGGACGAAGGCATTATTCATGCTGCAACGGAATACAATTCCATCAGCTTCTACGTAGATGGTGATACCCTGTCCGGATTTCATTACGAACTTATTGAAGCCTTTGCCCGCGACCATGGGCTAAAGACGGAACTTTCGCCCGAAATGAGCTTTGACAAGCGGTTAAAAGGGCTGAGTGAAGGGAAATATGATGTAATAGCCTATGGAATCCTTGCCACCAGCGAATGGAAAGACTCCTTGTTGCTCACCCTTCCCATTGCATTGAACAAACAAGTGCTGGTCCAACGCAAAGCACGGTCCGACTCTGACTCATTATTCATCAGGAGCCAACTGGACCTGGCGGGAAAGACACTCCATATCGTCAAGAATTCTCCTTCCATGTTACGTATCCGCAACCTCGGAAACGAAATCGGGGACACGATTTACATACAGGAAATAGAGAAATACGGCCCGGAGCAACTAATCTCATTAGTTGCCCACGGAGACATTGATTATGCCGTATGTGACGAAAGCATTGCACGCACCGCAGCCGACAGCCTTCCACAGATAGATATAAATACTGACATCAGCTTTACCCAATTCTACTCATGGGCAGTAAGCAAGCAGTCTCCCGTTCTATTGGACAGCCTCAATTCCTGGCTGTCATCTTTCAAGAAAGGGAAAGAATACAAGAAGATTTATAAAAAATATTACGGAAAACCCTTCACTTAATCCATAATCCCCTTGAGCCACATTTCCGAAGATGCATCGCTCGGCATGCGCCAGTCACCCCGTGGACTTATGGAAATGCTTCCCACTTTCGGGCCATCCGGCAAGCAAGAGCGTTTAAACTGCTGGTTGAAGAAACGGCGGAGGAAAGTTTGCAGCCATTTCTTAATGGTCTCTTCGTCATAAACACCTTTGAAAGTGCGTGCCGCCAAAAAGAATATCTTGGCCGGACGGAAGCCGCAACGCAGGAAATAATAAAGGAAAAAGTCATGCAGCTCATAAGGGCCTACCAGATCTTCCGTTATCTGCTGAATATTGCCGTTCTCATCTGCCGGAATCAACTCCGGACTGATTGGAGTATCCACTATATCGAGCAACGTAGAGCGGGAAGCCTCATCCATACCGTTTTCAGCCACCCATTTCACCAGATGCCTGACCAAGGTCTTGGGTACACTTCCATTTACACCATACATGGACATGTGGTCTCCGTTATAAGTAGCCCATCCTAACGCAAGTTCCGAAAGATCGCCCGTACCGACAACCATCCCCCATGTCTGGTTGGCAATGTCCATCAGAATCTGAGTGCGCTCCCGCGCTTGCGAATTCTCATAAACCACATCATGCACATCGGCATCATGGTCTATGTCCTTGAAGTGCTGGATACAAGCCTCCTTGATGCTGACCTCACGTACGGTGATGCCCAGGGAATTCATCAAGTCCATTGCATTGGTATAGGTACGGTCGGTTGTTCCAAAGCCGGGCATGGTCACACCGATAATGCCTTTGCGAGCCCAGCCCAGCTTATCAAAGGTTTTCACACACACCAGCAAGGCCAATGTAGAATCCAATCCACCGGAAATACCGATCACCGCACTCTTTGCCTTGGTATGCACCAGCCGTTGCGCAAGTCCCGATACCTGTATGGAAAATACTTCTTCACAGCGCTCGTCCAGGGTAGCTCCTTGCGGAACAAAAGGATGGGGATCAAAAGTACGCGTAAGATTCAAATCCTTGCTATTGACGTATTCCGCAGCCACATGCACGGGAAGTTCAGGCGCGCTGCACGACCGGCAAGCGGCGAAGGTAGTGTTCACCCGGCGTTCCGTACGCAGATATTCCACATCTATCTCACTGATTACAACCTGCTCTTCAAACGAGAAACGTTTGCCGGCGGCAAGCAGACTGCCATTTTCATAAATCAGCCCGTTCCCGGCAAACACCACGTCGGTAGTCGATTCCCCGAAACCGCATGAGCTGAACACATAGCCTGCAATGCAACGGGCAGACTGCTGGCTGATAAGGGAACACAGATAGGCATGCTTGCCGATGCCCTCATTATCCGCCGAAAGATTGAAAAGGATTTCAGCCCCCTGTAGCGCCAAAGCCGAACTCGGGGGGACAGGAGCCCACAAATCCTCACAAATCTCAATGCCGAAGGTCGTGTCGGCAGTATCGAACAACAGGTTTCTGCCCATCGGGATAATCTGGCCGCAAAGGCGTACGCTGGTTTCAGAAACCTCACAGGCGGAAGTAAACCAGCGCTTCTCATAAAACTCCTTATAGTTGGGAAGATAGGTCTTAGGCACCACTCCCAGGACTTTGCCTTTCTGGATAACGACTGCCGTGTTCAGCAGTACGCCATTCAACGCAACAGGCATGCCCAGTATAGAAATGATATCCAGCTGGCGTGTATTGTTCAATATCTGCATCAATCCCATTTCCGCCTCTTCAAGCAAAAGCTGTTGGGCAAACAGGTCTCCACATGTATATCCGGTAACGCACAATTCAGGAAAAGCAATGATTTGCACTCCCTTGCCATCGGCAATAATAATTTCTTTTTCAATCTCCGAGGCATTGAACTTACAGTCCGCTACCTTGACGCGAGGCACAGCCGCCGCTACTTTTACATATCCGTAATTCATAAGGACGTTATTATTTATTCGGGCACAAAAATACGGTAATTTCTCTACAAACACAAAATAATCAATAAGTTCACCCAATCTATTTAAAAGACCACCCGTTTTTATACTTCTTGCCTGCCTACCTTATAATATACAGAACGTCTTTGTTACAATATCCATTTACCTACATGTACATGTCAGATGCTGCCGAATAAAGGTATTGCATCCCCATCCAATGGAAATCCATTCGGTAGAATTTAAACTGCCACTATTTTTTTCGCCTTTTTTATTTGGATTCTCCAAAGAAATAGTTATCTTTGCAAGAGAAATAAAAATGTAATAATTACAAGTTTGGATTTTAAATGACATGGATGCAATAAAACGATTGCAAGAATACAATATCAAACCTTCAGTGCAGCGCATATCCATTATGAGCTATCTGATGGAGCATCGTACGCATCCCACGGTGGATGAGATTTATACGGCATTGTCTCCAAGTATCCCGACGCTGTCAAAGACAACCGTCTATAACACGTTGAAACTGCTTAGTGAACAAGGTGCCGCACAGACATTGACCATTGACGAACGGAACACCTGTTACGACGCGGACACTACCCCGCACGCCCACTTCCTGTGCAAACATTGCGGAAAGGTCTATGATCTGGAATGTCCCGCCAACGTCAAAAAAGTGGAAGACATGGATATGAACGGACACGATGTGCAAGAAATCCATTACTATTATAAAGGAATTTGTAAATACTGTATAGAAGAACAACTTTTAAGCAAAAAAGAATAACTAATTCAACTAATTTCTGAGAAAATGAAAAAATTTAGATGTACTGTCTGCGGTTACGTATATGAAGGAGACGCAGCTCCTGAGAAATGTCCTTTGTGTAAAGCTCCTGCCAGCAAGTTTGTTGAAGTTGAAGAAGCAACAGCCGGCGGCCCGTTGGTATTTGCCGATGAACATGTTATCGGTGTAGCTAAAGGTTGTGATGATGAAATGATCAAGGACCTGAACAACCACTTCATGGGTGAATGCACAGAAGTCGGCATGTACTTGGCCATGAGTCGCCAGGCAGACCGTGAAGGTTATCCTGAAGTTGCCGAGGCTTTCAAGCGCTACGCTTGGGAAGAAGCAGAACATGCTTCCAAGTTTGCAGAACTGTTGGGTGACTGCGTATGGGATACCAAGACAAACCTCGAGAAGAGAATGAATGCCGAGTCCGGCGCATGCGAAGACAAAAAGCGTATCGCTACCCGTGCCAAAGCGTTGAACCTGGATGCCATCCATGACACTGTCCATGAAATGGCTAAGGACGAAGCCCGTCACGGTAAAGGCTTCGAAGGTCTATACAACCGCTACTTCAAGAAATAATCCTTCTTTTTGAATATACTGAAGTGTTCTTCCCACCCGGGAAGGGCACTTTTTTTATGCCTTTTTCCCTTTTTTCTTACTTTTGGATGTCACGTTTGCCGGACTCATCCGTCTTACCTACAGAAATGGAACTCAAAGAATTTAAAATAACCGTTCTCCCACTACGTGCCAAGTTACTGAACTATGCGCGGAAGTTAACCGACGAACCGGAGGATGCAGAAGATGCCGTACAGGAAGCCTTGCTCAAACTATGGAGCAAAAGGCTTGACCTTGAACAATACCGGAGCATCGAAGCATTTGCCATGACGTTGACGCACAATATCTGCATAGACCTGTGGCGGGGCAAACATACCGGCAACCTGCCTTTGGACACCGTACAGGCAATGGCGCCCGCAGGAACTCCGGAACGGTTGCTGGAGATAAAAGATGAGATTCGCCTGATGCACGAAATCATAGATTCGCTGCCCACCCTGCAACGCACCATCATGCGGATGAAGGACATCGAGGAGTATGAAACCGAAGAAATAGCCGAAATAACCGGCTGTGGAGCAGAGGCAATACGCAGCAATCTGTCGAGAGCGAGAAAAAAAGTAAGAGACATTTACCTTCAAACCATACAAGAAAGAAAAAGGAGAAACAAGCCATGAAAATAGATGAACTGTTAGACAAATATTTCGAAGGAGGGACTTCCTGTGAAGAAGAGCGTGAAATACGCCGCTTCTTTGCCCAAGAGGAGATACCCGGGCATTTGGAAATGTATCGCCCTCTATTTACCTATCTGGCTCAAGAAATAAAAACCGGGCAAGAGACAAACCGGAATATTATCCCTCCGGAAAGAAAGAAGAGCATTCGCCTGCACCGCCTGTTCCGCACACTTGGAGGTATTGCCGCCGGAGTGCTCCTGTTAACCGGCATCGCCCATATAGTCTCCGTTTCCTATTCTCCCGAGAATTACGTCATTATCGACGGTAAACGCTACACGGACGACAAGCTGGTACAAGCCAAGGCACTGGAAGCCCTGCAGAATGCCGGCTTTACGGATGAAGACCTAAGCAACTTACTGTTTCAACATTAATATAAACAAGGTTATGAAAACATCTATATTTATTTGCCTGCGAAAATTCTTCCTGTCCGTCCTGCTGATGTGCCTGCCGCTATGGGTACAAGCACAAGACGGACTTCAAATAGCCAGCTTGTTCAACAAATACGGAGAACGGAAAGATGTGACCAGAGTAGAGCTGAACGGCAGTATCTTGAAATCTTACCGCATGACTACCTACAAGAGTCTTGTGTTCAAAGATATCGGCCCCTACCGGCAAGAGATACAACAATGCCTTGCCAATGACAAGCAAGCCAATGTCAAGAAAACCCAGGAAGTAATGGAAAGCGGTGTCCTGCGCAGCGCTTACTACCAGCTGAAAGAAGTGGAGCGCAACGGAAAAAAACTCAACCGATACATTCTTTTCAAAATAGGGAAAGATACGATGGGCACCTTGATTTACATTGAAGGTCTCCTCAGTGAGAAAGAAATGATGGATATGCTTTACAAACCGGAATAACATTAAAACATTACATAACATGAAAACCAGAACATTTATTCTAACTTGCCTGTTGGCAATGCCCGCAGGCCATCTCGCAGCCCAGCAACCTGCCGAACCCGAACAAAGAGCCACCGTAACCACCCGGGGAGACTCTATCATTATCCTGAAAGGAAAAGGAGACATGCGCATCAAGGTATATGAAGACCAGCTGGAGGAAGGTGAAGAGAAAGAAGTGGAAATCTATGAAGGAGTTTACCTTGAAAAGGTGGATGCCGATAAACGTACCTTTTTAGATGCCTTGCCTTTCATACCCAAAAAGAAAAGATACAATTCATACGAGCCGCACAATTCCGGCCTGTATATCGGATTCAGCCGGATGTCGAACGATTTTCTTTCATTCGGTACCGGTAAACAGGCAAACCTGGACTTGTCACAATCATGGGAGTTCGGATTCAACTTCCTCTCAGTCTATCACAATTTTAAGAAAAATCCTCACTGGGGACTGAATTTCGGTGCCAACTGGGGGTATCGGTCATTCAGCATAGATGGTAACCGTGCCCTCTTGAAAACAAATGGAGCAAGCGTACTTACGGAAGGCGATGAAGAGACCGGTTACAGCAAAAGCCGTCTGCGCCACTTCTTCTTCCGCATCCCCGTTACCCTGGAATGGCAACAGCAACTAGGCAATCACCGTCTTATATTCTTCAATGCCGGTCCTGAGTTTGAGATACGCCATGGTGTAAAGTCATTCTCACACATCAACGGCGGTAAAAAGCAAACTGTAGGCAAAGGAATGTACGTGCGCCCGGTCGGCGTAAACCTGCTGGCACAGGCCGGCTACGGCAATCTCGGCATTTATCTGCGTTATTCCACTTACGGATTATTCCAGAAAGATAAGGGAATGGAGGTATCCCCCTACTCGTTCGGTATTGCATGGTATTGGTAGGCGTCCCGCCGCCATAAAGAATCCCCGAAATTGCAGTCTGACACAATTCCGGGGATCTTTTATACCCTAAGGTATTTGCAATGAAAGGTTATTTGCGATGAAAACAGTTTTCCGTCAAAAGCGTAAGCCCAAAGTAAGAAGTACTTGACTACGCGTATTGGTAACCTTCGTCACAGCCGGACGATCGTCCGAGAAAGCAAAAGGATAAAAATCCGCTTTCTGGGTAGAATACTTATAAGCCAAATCAGCATAAAACTGCGAGCCTCTGTATCCGATACCCAATGTATAGTTACTCAAAGACTTGGCATTGGCAAAATCGGTATCGGTATTGATCGAGTTGGTTGGAAACACCTTCACGGCATCATCCTTATAGGCCGCGGAAGATATATTATATCCTAAACGGAAAGCAAATTGGGGAAACACCTTATACTCGGCACCTATACGGAACGTATGGACTCCCTGCGCCGTTTGCTTTACCTGTTGTGTCTCAAACAACATCTCATCCCCTTCCGGGTAATAGAACTTCATGGAAGAGAAATCCTCATATTCATATTCCGCCCCTAAAGCCAGGCTGCTCCCCACCGTATATCCTAAACTGACATTATACTTCCACGGGGTACGCAAGTCAAACTCACGCTTCATGTCACGGTCATTCAGTTCGTAGTATGTGCTATATGCACTATGAACCTGGAATTCTTCACCGGTCTCATCATCCGTGTACCAAAGATTTGATTCTATAGCAGCTCTTGTCTTATATGACAGGCTATAAAAGGTAGGAGTATGAATCGCCAATCCTACACGCAACGGTGATTCTTCAAAAGGACGGAAAATGACACCCAGCTTTGCATTCCACCCGATTCCTTCAATACGGTTTTCACTGCTGAGGCTATAGTCATCGCCAATCTCTTTATTAGCCTCCGAATAATAATACGACTTGCGGTAATCTACATCATGGGCTCCAACAGTAAAACCTATATACACACGGTCCTTTATGTTAAAGGCTACATTGAAATCATACTGGTCAATTCCTCCCCGCTCCTGAGAACGATAATTGGCTAAAGGCTCATAACCATAGTTGAAGAAAGGAAGGTCAGGATTGTCATCCGTCAACACCAGGCCCGCATCGAAGCCCAAAGAGCCTAACCAACCGACTCTATTATCATCATAAGGATTCATGTTATCTTGCTGCAACTTAAATAAATCCACCGGATTATATCGGTCGGTAAACATTGCATTTGCCTGACTCGCCATCAAATCTGTTTGCGAAAAACCCAATTGGCCTCCCATCGTCGTCGTACGGTAAAAAGACTTTGCCTTCTGATAATTAAAGCCAAAATTCACATAACGCAATGTCGTCTGATTCCCGATCTTAGTAGATATTACAAAACCGGCATTGTCAAAACTCCAACGGTTCTTGTCTGAATTGAAAGTCTGTCCTCCAATCTTGCTCTCGGTACCTATACTTGAGAAGCCCAACGTAAACATGGCATCATTGCTCCGGTAAATGCCTATACCTGCAGGATTTGTCCCTATAGTAGAGATATCGCCACCCAAGGCTCCCATCGCACCGCCCATGCCTACAAAACGGGCCGTACCATTCAAATCATTACTTGCAATATTCATGGCGTCATACGCCGATTGCGCCCCTACACTCACAGTGGCAAGCGTAGCAAAGGCCATCATTACTATTTTCTTTTTCATAATTCGTTCTTTCTTTTAACTACAACATCTTATCTTCTCCGGCTACCGCCACCGCTGCTGGAACGGCTGGAACCACCTCCACCAGTGGAATAACTGCTACCGGAAGAACGTGAACTGCTGCCGGAAGAGAAACTGGAAGAAGAACGGCTACTGTTATTGTAAGAACGCGTACTATTATAAGAACGTCTTGCATTGTTATCGTTAGAATAACTACGCGTATTCGAAGAACCCCTGCTATAAGTAGAAGTACTGCGAGACGAAGTTCCGGTAGATGTAGAACGGCTTGAACCTACAGTACGGCGGGTTCCTTCCACACTCCTGTTGAATGAACTGCTGCTACGGGTACTGCTTGGACGAGTATAGACCGAACGGCGGGTAGAGGATGCATCCGTACGGGTTGAAACGCCCGGACGCGCCGTTGAAGAGGCTGAACGCGTACCTACTACACGGCGGGTACCATCTGCCGCACTGCGCCTTACCTGTCCTGAAGTCCCCTGGCTACCTTGCACTGCGCTACGGCGTACAGTCTGTCCTCCATTGATAACATTTGAAGAACGACGGGTGGAACCGCTGCCATTCCGGGTAGAATAGGACGGCCCCGAAGAACGGCGATTGGTATATACACTGCCTCTGTCCCAATATCCGCCGCCCCAATGGCTGCCACCAGGATAATATCCGGGATGATAGTGGTGATGATGATGGTGTCCCCACCAGCCACCGCCGTACCAGCCTCCCCAGCCCCAGCTGAATCCCCAGCTCGGACCGTACCAGCTGTTCCATCCCCAACCATAGTAAGGATATCCGCCCCAGCCATAAGAGTTATAGCGCCAATCCCACCACAAGCGGTTGCTGAAGGTAGGGAATGCGTAGGCATACAAGCCATCGGTATATACATTCCACTCCCAGGAATTCAAGCCATAGACCACATCCCAATAAAGCGGGCTACTGATGCTGATGGCATAACGCGGGTTACGGAAACGGATAATACGGGTGGCATATTCGTAGTCATCCTGTGACCCTTCGAACTCACCGTTCACCCATTCGCCATCCAAGCCGTCATCTTCCTTTTCATTGATGTAAAGCGTATCATTCTCTTGCGAGAATTCATAATCACCGGAGTCGTAACGACGATTATACTCGTCTATGTCACGGGTATTTCCTTTACGGTCTTTCACTACCACTGTCGTGCTGCCCGGCGAGGTATAAACCGTAGTCGGGGCATTGGACTTTACTACTATCTCCTCTTTTACCACAGGCGCTTTCTGCGTCTGCTTGGTTTCTTCCTTCTTCTTGGAAGGTACGTAGTAAAGGTCGTCATCCACACTCTGTGCCGATAGTGCCCACGGCAGGCACAAAGCAAAAAGCGATAAAAAAACAATCTTTTTCATATTCGTTTGGTTTATGGGTTTACAACTAAATACTTTTCCACGTCACAAAGATAGCACCGGGATTTACTACATACAGCAGATTTTCCCGAAAGATTGGTAGGGAATTCCCTAAATACATGCCACTTGATAAAGTAATCCATACTCCGGTGCAAAAAATGAACCGGTTCATTTTTTATACTCCCGGTTTACATTACCTTTGCAGTCAATAAACAAATATACGCAGAATTGGATTTGCCGCCTACGGCCGGCCGCTGCATTTAACAAACAATTATATTCCGATGAAATATTTAGAATTTACATTCCGCACCATTCCCTGCACAGAGACTGCCAACGATGTACTTTCCGCCGTATTGGGTGAAGCAGGTTTCGAAAGTTTTATTGAACAAACCGATGGTATTGCCGCTTATATCCAAAAACAACTTTTCAATGAAGACAGCCTTCAGACAGCCCTTGCAGAGTTTCCCATGCCCGGCACACAAGTCGAATACAGTTATCAGGAAGCGGAAGACAAAGACTGGAATGAAGAATGGGAGAAAAATTTCTTTCAGCCCATCATCATTGATGACCGCTGCGTCATTCACAGCACTTTCCACCGGGATATTCCAAAAGCAGAGTATGATATTGTCATCAACCCTCAAATGGCATTCGGGACAGGGCATCATGAAACGACCAGCCTCATCATCGGTGAATTGCTGAACGGCAACCTTCAGGGAAAGTCTCTGCTCGACATGGGCTGCGGCACCTCTATCCTTGCCATACTGGCACGTATGCGCGGCGCCGCGCCTTGTACCGCCATTGATATAGACGAATGGTGCGTACGCAACTCTCTCGAGAATATAGAGTTAAACCATGTAGATGACATTACCGTTTTCCAGGGAGACGCTTCTTCGTTGGCAGACAAGGGCCCGTTCGACGTAATCATTGCCAATATCAACCGGAATATCCTATTGAATGACATGAAGCATTATGTAAGCCGTATGCACTCCGGATCCGAACTTTACATGAGCGGTTTTTATGTAGATGACATCCCTGTCATACAGGCAGAAGCCGAACGAAACGGATTAAGCTTCGTCCATCAGCAGGAGAAGAACCGTTGGGCGGCGGTGAAGTTCAAGGTTTAACGCTATCGGACAAGTAAAGACTGAAGTTCTTCAAATGTGCCGTTGAACACATTCAGATCTACTTCCTTCTCAATGCCGGGCACACTCCCCACATCGGTATGTTGCCAGAAATGCCATTTGCCCTCGTACTTTACGGAATCCACATAGTAATGGGCTATCCAATATGGATAAGCATTAAAGATGGAATCGCTGAGATAGCGCATCTTGAATTTATAGGAGGTATAAAGAATCGGTTTCACACCATAATGTGCCTCTACCCTGTCCAACCAGGTCTTGACCGCTGTCTTCAATTCTTGTGGAGACTTCTTGCCCGTGGTTTCCACATCAAGTACCGGAGGCAGGTCACCTTTGGACAACTGGACGGTGCGGATAAAGAAATCGGCCTGTTTCTGCGCATCCGTCCTAGGGAGGAAATAATGATAAGCACCGCGGATAAATCCATATTGGCGTGCCTTGCCAAAATTTTGCACGAAGGTATCATCGCCATGGTCACCACCCTCGGTGGCTTTCAAGAAGATAAAATGAATGGGGAATTGAGTGTCTTTGTTATGTACCAGCCTGTCCCAGTCAATCTTGCCTTGATAATGGGAAATATCAATGCCGTGCACTTCATAATTGCAAGGCATGCAGACGCCATATTCCTTCTGTCCGTAGCATGGCTTCCAACGATAAGCATATGGACGGATAAAAAACCAATAAAATCCGGCAAAGAAAACAAGAACGATGCATGCCGCCACAAGATTACGTAACCATACAGGCATGGTACGAGCTTGCGGTTTCTTCTTGCCACGGGCAGAAGAACGGCGGGCTGGCAGTTTGCGGCGTGAAACGGTATTGGTTTTGGACGGCATAGAAGCAAATTAAAAAGAAGAACACAAACTACGCAAATTACACAAAGTAGGATTTGCGTAATCTGTGCAATCTGTGTTCTATGATTTATGCTTTGTTACAAGATTTATTTAGCTTGTTCCAATTGCAGAGTCTTGGTCGGCTCATCACAAACTTCCGTAGGACCAAAGTACTGGATAGGACCCGGATATACATAGTCTGTTTCCATGGCCCAACGCTCACGCTGAGCAGCGAATGCCTTGAAAGGAGCGCCGTCCAGCTTAACCAGAGCTTTCTGGATTACCGGTTTCATTTCACCATGACGACGTTCCATATTCATCATCATCGTAATGGGCACACCACCTGCAATCCACTCGTCGGCCGGAGCAGTAGTATTGCGTACAGAAGACATATAGCCAGTCTTTCCGTTGGCAATCAGTGCAGAAGCTGCATAACCCAAAGAGTAGCAGTAGTCCGCATCGAAATTGGACGGAGCAGCGCAACGTCCTTCGTAGCCGAAGAAGTGATGCTGGGCAGCAAACTTGCCTACATACTTGCCTTCTTCTTTCCATTGGGCCAACTTCGTTCCTACCATCTCTGACAACAATTTTTCTGTTTCAATCAAAGATACCTGTACATTTCCGTGCGGGTCGCGGTCCAATGACAGCTGGCGTGCAACACCTTCGGGAAGACTTGCATAGATAGCCGCATTCTCCGGAGAAAGTTTGCGGATGATGTAGTCACGTTGGTGAGACTTCTTAATTTGAGAGAATTCCTCCGCATTGGCGGCAAGGAAGTCATTCAATTCTGCAATCAAGCGCTTCATGGCAGGAATGAACTCTACCAAGCCTTCGGGAATCAGCACGGTACCGAAGTTATTACCCTGGGCAGCACGGTCGGCCACTACTCTGGCAATGTTGGTAACGATATCATCCAATGACATATCCTTAGCTTCCACTTCTTCGGAGATGATACACATATTAGGTTGTACCTGCAATGCACATTCCAAAGCAATGTGAGAAGCCGAACGTCCCATCAATTTGATGAAATGCCAATATTTGCGGGCAGAGTTACAATCACGTTGAATGTTGCCGATTACTTCAGAATAAGTCTTGCAAGCAGTATCGAAACCGAAAGAAGTTTCAATCATATCGTTCTTCAAGTCACCGTCAATGGTCTTCGGACAGCCGATAACCTGTACGCCGTATTTCTTTGCTGCATAATATTCAGCCAGCACGCAAGCATTGGTGTTGGAGTCGTCACCACCGATGATTACCAGTGCCTTGATGTTCAGTTCCTTCAAAATCTCATAACCCTTCTCGAACTGCTCTTCTTTCTCCAATTTGGTACGACCCGAACCGATGATATCGAAACCGCCTGTATTACGGTACTCATCAATTATGTCGGCAGTAAGCTCCATGTAGTTATGGTCAACCAAACCGCCGGGTCCCAAAATGAAACCATACAGTTTGCTGTCCTTGTTCAATTTCTTGATACCGTCAAAGATACCGGAAATCACATTGTGACCACCGGGAGCCTGGCCACCGGAAAGAATAACGCCCACATTCATTGCAGGGAAGTTAGCAGCTTCATCGGTCGTTTCAAACTTAATCAAAGGCATGCCGTACGTGTTAGGAAACAGTTTCTTGATTTCTTCCTGGTTGGCTACAGACTGGGTAGCTGCACCTTCTGCAGCTTTGACAGTACCTTTCAGCGCTTTTGGAAGTTTGGGCTGGTAAGCAGCCCTTGCAATTTGCAATGCACTTTTAGTCATTTCTTTTAATTATTTAAAGGTGTTAGTAAAGTTCCGTTTTAAAAGCGACGCAAATTTCGTCTTTTTTCGGAAGATATGCAAACGAGAGGGAAAAATTATATTTAAAATGCCCGTTGGCAGAATTGGAAAAGTCCGGGCAGTTACGAACCGAGACAAGTATGGCGAATTTCAACGTTAAGATCCAACAACAAAAAAATTCCATGCACGATTTTTCTCTGTACTTCAATCAAATATATCATTTTTAATTATCCATGGCAAAAAAAACAAAATAAATCATTGTCCTCCGATTTATTATACTACCTTTGTGCCCAAGGTTTGAGTTTTGGTGAATCATTATCGCATAGTTCTCCTTATAATAATAGAAAGTATTAGCAAGTAGTCCGCATTCTTTAATCTTCCTCCTCACTCCCCAAAGTATTATTTAATTAAATTAAATTTCTAATGAACATTTACATTGCAGGTTTGAATTTCAGCACTACTGACGCTGATTTGAACGATTTATTTTCAGAGTATGGAGAAGTTTCTTCAGCAAGAGTCATTACAGACAGAGAAACAGGAAGATCTAGAGGTTTCGGCTTCGTAGAAATGTCTGATGACACCGCAGCCCAGAAAGCCATTGACGAATTGAATGGTGCTGAATATGACCAAAAGACTATTTCAGTAAACGTTGCACGCCCCAGAGAAGAAAGACCACGCAACGGTGGAAACCGCGACAGAAGGGGTGGTTACAACTCAAGAAGATATTAAGATTTTGTGATTTATAAAAAAAAGGCGCTTAAAAGCGCCTTTTTTTATTCTTCGACCTGCCAGCCTCCGCCCAAGGCCTTATACACATTTACTACAGCAATCAATTCATCACGGATGGCATTGCTTACTCCTATTTGTGCGTCAAAATAACCACGCTGCGCATCAAGTACATCCATATAATTAATTACACCGTTGATATACTGCAACTGAGCCAAATCCACATAATTCCTAGCCGACCGCTCCAATTTCACACGCAACTGATAGACCTCTTTTATTTTATTGAAATCGACAATTGCATTCTTGGCTTCCTTGAAAGCATTCAATACCGTTTTCTCGTAACTATGAATCTCGGCTTCATAAGAGGCCTTTTGCGCCTTCAATGCGGCACGGTTCTTACCCCATCCGAAAAGCGGAGTCAAAACCGCTCCATTCAGCAATGAATAGGGTGATTGCAAAAAGTTGGACAAGACATCACTCTCCAGTCCGAACTGACCGGTAAGAGCCAGACGGGGAAACATATTGGTATAAGCCACCTTCACCCGGGCATGCTCTGCCTTCAGTTGTTGTTCTGCAGCACGGATATCCGGACGGCGCTCCAACAAATCGGAAGGCAAGCCTACCGGAAGGGATTGCGGCACATCCAGTTCCTGCAGGAAGCGGCTACGCTCGATATGGGTGGGAAATTCACCCGCAAGAAAGGCAATATCATTCTCTTTCAAAGAAATACGGCGTTCCAAGTCTGGAACAAGTGTAGCCGTACGTGCCAACTCCACTTGAGCCTGCTGGTAAGATGTCTCGGATGTCAATCCTCCCTCAAAACGAATACGGGCAAGACGTACTCCCTCTTCGCGGGCCTTCTGTGTCTGGCGAACAATTTCAAGTTCCGTATCAAGAGCCACCAGTTCATAATATGCCTGTGCCACTTCCGCCACTATCGTCATGCGCAACGCACGCTGCGCTTCCACACTCTGAAGATAATCGGCTACGGCAGCCACCTGCTTCCAACGCAGATTCCCCCAAAGATCGAGTTCCCAAGAAAGAAGAGCCTTCGCTTCATAAGTATTATCCACATCACGGCTGTGTCCGCCATAATTTTCCATTTCCCTGTTCGCACTTACCTTACCATTCAGTTGAGGCAGGAGGTTAGCTACACTGATACGTTTTTGGGCGGCCATTTCCTTGACACGCGCAGCGGCAATGAGCATATCTTTATTATACTCCAGCGCACGGTCTATCAAGTTACGCAGAGTGCTGTCCGTATAGACAGCCTGCCATTGCTGGTCGGCAATACTGACGCTGTCCTGCCGGTGCACAAGGCTGTCCGGCAAGGGCATCTCAGGACGGACATAGTTTTTTCCGACCTTACAGGAAGTGAACATGAAAATACTCAGCAGTAAAAGGATATATATTTTATTTCTTTTCATAACAGTCTTTTGTTTAAGTCAATCAGTCTTTCTTGATTTTATGCTGCACTTTTGCTTTCGTTTTATAAACCAGCACGAAGAAGAAAGGCACAAGTACAATACCAAATACAATGGCAAATATCATTCCGAAAAATACTCCCGTACCGATAGCCTGACGGCTTGCAGAACCCGGACCACTTGCCAGTACCATAGGCAACATGCCCAAGACAAATGCCAGGGAAGTCATCAAGATAGGACGGAAACGCAACTGGGCCGCATGAATAGCCGATTGTACCAAATCCCCTCCCTTATCCACCTGCACTTTGGCAAATTCCACGATAAGGATGGCATTCTTTGCCGCAAGTCCTACCAGCATTACCAGACCAATCTGAAAATAGATGTCATTTTCCAGACCACAGACAGCAACCCCCAAGTATGCTCCCAAAGCAGCTACCGGCAAAGAGAGCAATACGGCAATCGGCACAGTCCAACTTTCATATTGCGCAGCCAGGAACAAGAACACAAAGAGAAATACCAATGTCAACACCAAGCCTGTTTGCCCGCCTGCTTGCTTTTCCTGATAAGAAAGTCCGCTCCATTCCAGGCCGATGTTATCAGGAAGGTGATCACGGGCTATCTGCTCCATAACTTCCATTGCCTGACCGGAACTATAGCCTTGCGCAGCTGAGCCTCGTATAACGGCAGTAGTAAACATATTAAAACGTTTGATACTACCCGGTCCCGTGGTGTAAGAAGCGTTGCCCAAAGATGTCAACGGAACCATCGCCCCGTTAGATGCCTTTACAAAGAACAGGTTGATGTTTTCTTTATGCTCGCGGTAAGGAGCCTCGGCCTGGATATACACCTTATATATACGGTTGAACATATTAAAGTCATTCACATATACCGAACCCGTATAAGCCTTCATGGTAGAGAACACATCAGCCAAAGGTACACCCAGCATTTTTACCTTGTCACGGTCCACATCAAAATAAAGTTGCGGGATTTCCGATTGCAGAGAAGATGAAATTCCGGTTAACACCTTACTTTTCTGCGCATAATACATCAATGTGTCTGCCGCCTGTACCAGATTGTCCAAAGTGGCATCCCCACGAGCCTCAAGCTGCATTTCAAATCCACCCGAGGTACCCAATCCGGGAATAACCGGAGGAGTAGACAGATAAACTTTACATTCAGGATATTCCTGCAGGTCTTTTTCCACATTCTCCATGATTTTATCGACAGAGATGCCCTTACGGTCCTCCCATGGCTTTAAAATCACCGTCAGTTCACTACGGGCCTGATTGCTGCCCACACGCGGACTGCTACCTGTTACATTCTGTATATAGGCCACGTATGGATTCTGCTCCAAATATTTCACAGCACGATCCGTCACGATGCGGGTACGCTCCAAAGTTGCACCTTCCGGCAACTCCAGTTCCACCTTGAAATAGCCCTGGTCTTCTGTCGGCAAGAAGCTGGTAGGTACCAGGCGGTGAATAATGAAAATGGCAATCAATACCATACCAAAAGCACTCATCAGACGTTTCGGATGCTTGATGGCACGGCTGATAACTCCGATATATTTATGATTTCCCAAATTTAGCCATTGGTTGATTTTCCGAAAAACAATATTCTTCTTCTTCCCACTGTCCGGTCTTAATATCAGAGAACACATCACAGGGCTTAATGTCAAAGCTACCACCGTAGAAAGCAGTACGGAAACCGCAATTGTAATGGTAAACTGACGGTAAAGCTGTCCGGTAATTCCACTCAGAAAGCTAACAGGAACGAATACAGCGCAAAGTACCAATGAAGTAGCTATCAATGCACCGGTCAAACCACTCATTGCCTTCTTTGTGGCCTCATATGCCGACAATTTTTCAGTTTCCATCAAATGTTCCACATTCTCTACCACCACAATGGCATCATCCACCACAATACCAATGGCCAGAATCAGTCCCAGCAACGTCAATATATTCAGCGAAAAACCAAATATAAGCATGAATCCAAAAGTCCCTATCAAAGAGATGGGAACGGCAACAATCGGAATCACCGTAGCACGCCAGCTTTGCAAAGAAAGAAATACAACCAGTACCACAAGTATCAAGGCCTCAAACAGAGTCTTATATACCTCATGAATAGATTCCGAGATATAAGTAGTCATATCAAAAGGAATTTCATAGCTCATTCCTTCAGGAAAATTGGCACTGATCTCTTCCATGGCATTTTTCACATTATCAGCCACTTCCATAGCGTTGGCACCGGGAAGCATATAAATGCCGAGCACCGCTGCATTTTCACCGTTGATACCACTTTCCGTACTATAAGAAGAAGCCTCAAGAGAAACACGCGCCACATCACGCAAACGAATGATAGACCCATTGGCATTGGCACGCACCACAATATCCTCAAACTGGCTCACTGAACTCAAACGTCCTTGAGTCGTAATAGGGATAGTGATATCCAACCCCGTTACAGGCTGTTGTCCCAGCACACCCGCAGCAGACTCGCGGTTCTGGTCTTTCAAGGCATTCTGCAAATCCTGTACGGTCAGACCGAAATTTGCCAATTTATCAGGCTCTGCCCATATCTGCATAGCATAGTAACGGCTACCGATGTTGGAAACACGTCCTACTCCCGGAATACGACGTAACAAGTCAAGTACATTGATAGTAGCAAAGTTACTCAGATAAATTTCATCGAACTTCGGATCGCTGGAAGTCAAACATATAGTCATCAACTGACTGGGTGCCTGCTTTTCCACCGAAATACCATTTTGAATGACTTCGGCAGGCAAACGGTTCTCTGCCAACTTCACGCGATTCTGTATTTCCACAGCAGCCAAATCCGGATCAGCGGATACATCAAACGTAACCGTAGCCGAGAAACCACCAGAATTAGAACTATTGGACTCCATGTACAACATGCCTGGAGTACCGTTGATTTCCTGTTCAATAGGAGTTGCCACGGCCTGCGAAACCGTCAGTGCACTTGCCCCCGGATAAGAAGCGCTGATTTTCACGACAGGCGGTGTTATTTGCGGGTATTGGTCTACCGGGAGCATTGTCAAACCAATGATACCGACCAAAACAATCAGAACCGATATCACAATGGAGAATACCGGACGATCTATAAAGAAAGATACTTTCATTGTACTGTTACTTTACGGGTTTGTTATCCTTTGCCTTGTTCTCAGAAGCAGCCGGCTCACTGCTCTTGGAAGCGGATTTCTTATTCAGGGAATCGCTCTGCCGTTCATCATCCTCTTTTTTCGGAGCAGGTGCCTGAGGACGTACTTTCATTCCCGGAGTCAACTTATGGAAGCCTTCAGTCACCACTTGTTCCCCGGCTATCAGCCCACGCTCTATGACCCAATTATTGCCGAATTCAGGTCCCAGTTCAATGAAACGCTTTTCAACAGTAGAATCACGACGCATCACAAAGATATATGCACCGCCTTTTTCAATGGTAACCGCTTTTTGAGGAACAGCAACCGCACCTTCACGGACATCCAACAATAATTTCACTTTCGTAAATTGTCCCGGCAACAAGACTCTGTTGGGATTGGGCATCTCCGCACGTACGGAGAAAGTACCGGTCTGGGGATCAACTTGCGGTTCTGCAAAATCTACATAACCTTTATAAGGATAAACCGTATTGTCGGCAAGCGTAATCGTAATGTTAGGCTGCCATGAACGCGAAGAATCCTGACGTCCTATTTCAATATTACGCTCTTTACTTTTCAAATAATCCAGCGCAGTCATACTGAAATCCACCAAGACCGTATCACTCTTTACCACAGTGGCCAGCAAAGACTTTCCACCGGGACCGACCAACGTTCCCAAATCCACATTTCTTTCACTGATATGCCCTGACAACGGAGAGCGGACCAGTGTATAGCCCAATTCCAGCTCCGCCTGGTCCAAATCGGCCTGGCTCATAGCAACCGAAGCTTCTGCCGTTTCGTATGCAGCCTGTGCATTATCCAAGTCCAACTGGCTGGCGGCATTCTGTGCATATAACGGGCGAATACGTTCCAAATCACGTTTCGCCTTCAACGCTTGTGCCTCATCTTTTTTCAACTGTGCACGGGCTTTATCCGCCTTCGCACTATACTGATCACGATTAATGACAAACAGTACCTGATTTTTAGTAACATACGTTCCTTCCGCAAAAAGCATACTCTCCAGATAGCCCTCCACGCGTGCACGCACTTCCACAAACTGTTGCGCACGAATACGCCCCACGTATTCGCCATATATTTCTACATCTCCTTTCTCGGCAGGGGCTACAATGACAGTAGGTGCCTCCGGCTGAACTTTTTTAGGCCAAGTAAAAATGATATAACCTGCCAGTAATACTGCCATGCAGGCAACCATCATTATTACCCTTTTTCTTTTTAACTTCAACTCTCTTTTTGATAAAAATAGTTTCATGCTTGTTTGTTTAAATTTAACCCTGTTTTTTTATTCCCAAAGACAAATCCGGTGCCAAACTATGGGCAACAAGTCCGATAGACAAGATAACTAACTAATTATCAACAAGCAGAACGGCAATCTGTTCGGCATAGTAGTTATCTACACCATAACGTCACTGTAGAACAAGTCCACAAATGTAGAAGATTTCCACAATTCACCACTCATTAAAAACACATAAAATCCCAATTTTCCTCTACAATAACGAATAAAAGCATTATCTTTACCGAAAATAACTCTGATTATTCACTTAAAACGTAAAGATTATGGCAAGTAGAAGAACACTAAAGAAAAATGTCAATTATATCGCAGGCGAACTTTTCACAGAATGTCTTGTAAACAGTTTGTATGTACCCGGAACCGATAAACAAAAAGCTGATGTACTCATGGGTGAAATCCTGAAGATGCAGGATGAATTTATTAGCCGTATCAGCCATACCGAACCGGGGAACGTAAAAAACTTCTACAAGAAATTCCATTCGGACTTCAACGCTAAAGTTGATGAGATTATTGACGCAATGGGCAAATTAAAATAAGGATGAAGAAAACTCTTTATGGTTTTATCTATTATCGCCTGTTAGGCTGGAAGACCAATGTGACAGTGCCCAATTATGATAAATGCATAATCTGTGCAGCTCCTCATACTTCCAATTGGGATTTATTTATAGGCAAGCTGTTTTATGGAGCCATCGGACGTAAAACCAGTTTCATGATGAAAAAAGAATGGTTCTTCTTTCCCTTGGGACTGATATTCAAAGCCGTCGGTGGTATTCCTGTAAATAGAGGACGTAAAACATCCTTAGTTGATCAGATGGCTGCGAAGTTTGCCGGAAGCAAACATTTTCATCTGGCCATCACTCCGGAAGGAACCCGTAAAGCCAATCCAAACTGGAAGAAAGGTTTCTATTACATTGCATTGAAAGCCCAAGTACCCATCATGCTTATCGGAATTGACTATCCTTCTAAAACCATAACCTCCACCAAGGCTATTATGCCTACCGGAGACTTAGAGAAGGATATGCATGAAATAAAACTTTATTTCAAAAGTTTCAAAGGAAAGAATCCCGAGAATTTCGCAATATGAACCACCTCCGCGTCAGTATCCTGCAAACGGATATTGCTTGGGAAAACAAACAAGACAATCTCCGTCACCTCCGCGAAAAGTTAGAAACGCTTCGCGGTGAGACGGAGATTGTTGTTTTACCCGAGACCTTCTCTACCGGCTTCAGCATGAATACCGGGCATCTGGCCGAACCGGTGTCCGGCTATACCGTTACCACCTTACGGAAATGGGCGGCGGAATACCAAGTGGCAATAGCCGGAAGCTACATTGCCTGTGATGAGAACACAGTCACTTCGCACCTCCCTCACTACTATAACCGGGCTTTTTTCCTTACTCCTGAAGGAGACGCGCATTTCTACGACAAACGGCATTTGTTCCGTATGGGAAACGAAACCGAACATTTCACTGCCGGCAGCCGTCGTTTCATCATTTCTTACAAAGGATGGAATATCCTTTTACTCGTCTGTTACGACCTCCGTTTTCCTGTCTGGAGCCGTAATGCAAACAATGAATATGATCTTTTGGTCTATGTAGCCAACTGGCCCATGTCCCGGCGCAAAGTATGGGATATCCTGTTGCAAGCACGCGCCCTGGAAAACATAAGCTATGTCTGCGGTGTTAACCGTATAGGCACCGATAACCACCTGTTTCCGCATAGCGGAGGTAGTGTTATCTACTCTCCTAAAGGAGAACTTCTTGCCTGTGTACCCGACAATGAAGAAGGCATTGCCACAGCCCGGCTTGATCTTTCTTCATTACAGGAATTCAGAAAAAAATTTCCCGCATGGAAAGATGCGGATTCATTTAAAATCTTTTGTTATGGGACGAATGAAAACTAAACGTAGCATAGCCTTCAAGCTATTCTTCCTTTTATTGGCTGTCATTGCCCTATCTTCATGCACAAACAGCCGGAAAGACATTATTCCTTCCGCGGAATATGCCCCCTATGTCAATGCCTATACAGGAGGAGTCATCTCGCAGAATTCCGGCATACGCATTGAGCTTACCCATGACCAACCTATGGTGGACTTAAACAATGAGTTAAAAGAAAACCCTTTCAGTTTTTCACCATCCTTGAAAGGGAAAGCCTATTGGATCAGCAACAATACAATTGAATTCATCCCTGAAGAGGGTGCACTGAAACCTGGAGAACTTTATGAAGGAACTTTCCGTTTAGGAGATTTCGCCGAAGTAAACAAGCATCTAAAAGAATTCAAATTTTCATTCAGGGTACAGGAACGAAGCTTTGCCCTTCAAACAGAAGCACTCTCCCTGACAGATACCCAACCCAACAAGGTGGATATTAAAGGAGAACTACGCTTTAGCGATGCCGTAAAAAAAGAAGAAGTGGAAAAGATTCTGTCTGTCGACAACGAAAAAGGGGAAAAACTCCCTTTCAGTATCATTCCAACAGACAATTCCGCCCGCTATATAGTCCAAATAAATAATATCCCCCGTAAAGATGAAGATTATCAACTGGCAATAACCGCAGACGGGTCCTCCATCGGGATAGACTGGAAACAAAATGTCAATGTCCTGGTTCCTGCCCGAAACAGTTTCCGTTTTCTTTCTGCAGAACGTATTGAAGAACCGGAAAATGGAATAGAAATAGCTTTCTCCTCCCCACTTTCTATTACGCAGGACTTAACAGGGCTTATAGAAGTGCCGGAAGTTTCTTCTTCCACACTCCAGATCAAAGACAACAGAGTATATATCTATTTTGAAGCCGATCAACTGAACAAATTGACCTTGAACATCCATGAAGGATTAAAAGACAGCAGCGGAAAAGCGCTCGGCACCTCACACTCTATCTCGTTCAGCGAAATCAATCTGAAACCGGAAGTGGCAATGTCTGCTTCATCGGCAATCCTGCCCAATTCACAAAGCCTCGTCATTCCTTTCCGTGCCGTCAATCTCTATGCAGTAGATTTGAGTGTCATCCGCATCTTCGAAAGCAATGTACTCACATTCATGCAAACCAATACCCTCTCATCTGCCAATGAATTAAGACGTTCGGGAAGATTAGTCTATAAAAAGACACTCTGGCTGGCCAAAGACAATTCCAAGGACGTACATCGCTGGGGAGATTATTCAATAGACCTTGCCGGACTGATTCGCCAAGAGCCGGGAGCCATTTATCGGGTCGTACTTTCCTTTCGCCAGGAATATTCAGCCTATCCCTGTAACGGGACAGGTAACCGGAACATGAAATTTTCCGATAATGCCGCAACAGACGGACTTACCAAAGTCAGCGGCAACATTCCTTCCGGAGACGAAGAATCCGATTGGGATATCCCTCAAAGCTATTTTTATTATAATGGCGGAATTGAGATGGACTGGAGCCAATATGACTGGAAAGAGCGCAACAATCCCTGCCATCCATCCTATTATATGGATTCTGACCGGGCAGCCTCCTGCAACGTGTTTGCCTCGAATATAGGTATGATTGTCAAACGCAATTCCTTAAACAAGTTATGGATTGCAGTAAGTGACATATTGGATACCCACCCCATAGACAATGCTCAAATAACAGTCTATAACTTCCAGTTGCAGTCTATAGGTACAGGAATGACCGACGGTGACGGATTTGCCGAAATCACCTCCAAAGGCGTTCCGTTCATTGTGGTTGCCGAATCTGAAAAACAAAAAGCCTACGTACGTGTAGCGGATGGCGAGGAACAGTCCGTCAGCCGTTTCGATGTAGGCGGAAAAGAAATCCGGAAGGGACTGAAGGGCTTTATTTATGGTGAAAGAGGGGTATGGAGACCGGGAGATACCCTCCATATCTCCTTCATCCTTGAAGACCAGGAAAAGAGAATTCCGGACAAGCACCCCGTAACATTGGAAATCTACACCCCCAAAGGACAATTCTATTCAAAAATGATATCGGCACAGGGAACAAACGGTTTCTATACGTTCGATGTCCCTACCCAAGCAGATGCCCCGACAGGGCTTTGGAATGCCTACGTCAAAGTCGGCGGAACCTCTTTCCATAAAAGCCTGCGTATTGAAACCGTAAAGCCAAACCGCTTAAAAATCAATCTGACATTACCGCAAGACATTGTCCGGGGTTCCGCCAAGGAAGTCCCCATAGACCTCTCTTCCGCATGGCTGACGGGAGCCACGGCGTCACGCCTTAAAGCGAAAGTGGAAATGTCCTTATCGAAGGTAAATACCCAATTCAAGAATTACAGCCAATATATCTTCAACAATCCGGCTACTGAATTCACTACCATAAAAAGCGACATATTTGACGGCTGTCTTGATACAGAAGGCAAAACGAACTTTGCGTGGAAACTCCCGAATGCCGTCAATGCTCCGGGAATGCTCAACGCCACGTTCAGCACCCGCGTGTTTGAACCGGGAGGAGATGCCAGCATTCATTCACAAACCGTTCCTTTCTCTCCTTTTTCTTCTTACGTAGGTATCAACCTGAACCAACCGAAAGAAAGATACATCGAAACAGACAAGGACCACCGGTTTGACATTGTGACCGTAAATGACAAAGGACAGTTGACTGACCGCTCCAATCTGGAATACAAAATCTATCGTATAGACTGGAGCTGGTGGTGGGAAAAACGGAACGAGTCATTCGGAACCTACATCAACAGCAGTTCCATCACTCCGGTAGCCAGCGGTAATCTGCAAACCTCCGGTGGAAGAACCAGCTTCAAGTTCAGAATCAATTATCCCGATTGGGGACGATACCTGGTATATGTAAAAGACAAGGAAAGCGGCCATGCCACCGGCGGCACTGTCTATATAGACTGGCCGGAATGGCGGGGACGCTCAAACAAGACAGATCCCAGCGGCATCAAGATGCTTGCTTTCTCTTTAGACAAGGACTCTTATGAAATTGGGGAAACAGCCACAGCTATTGTTCCGGCAGCTGCCGGAGGACGCGCACTGGTGACTTTGGAAAACGGTTCTACCGTAGTGAAACGTGAATGGATGGAAGTAAGCAATCAAGGAGACACCAGATATTCATTTGAAGTGACTCCTGAAATGGCTCCGAACGTTTACCTGCATATCAGTCTGCTGCAACCGCATGCGCAGACCGTCAATGACTTGCCTATACGTATGTATGGAGTGGTTCCTGTACCGGTAACCAACAAACAAACCATTCTGCAACCGCAAATCCGGATGCCGGAAGTCTTGCACCCGGAAACCAATTTCAACGTTACTGTCAGCGAAAAGAACGGCAAGCCCATGACCTACACACTTGCCATCGTTGATGACGGCCTGCTAGACTTGACCAATTTCAAGACTCCCGACCCTTGGAACGAGTTTTATGCCCGTGAAGCATTAGGCATCCGTACCTGGGATATGTATGATGATGTATTGGGGGCTTCTGCCGGACGTTATGCTTCTCTGTTCAGTACAGGTGGCGATGAAATGCTGAAGCCTGCCGATGCCAAAGCCAACCGTTTCAAACCGATAGTAAAGTTTATCGGGCCTTTCTATATAGGCAAGGGTAAACAGCAGACACATACCCTCAAGCTACCCATGTACGTAGGATCCGTACGTACAATGGTAGTGGCAGGACAAGACGGTGCATACGGTAAAGCCGAAAAGGCATCATTTGTCCGCACACCGCTGATGTTGCTCTCCTCCTTACCCCGCATACTCAGTACACAGGAAGAAATCACCGTACCTGTCAATGTCTTCGCCATGGAAAAAGAAGTCAGGAATGTAAAGGTAGCCATCCGGGGTTCCGGAAGCGGTGTACAGGTAACCGGTGACGCACGGCAGTCCGTCACTTTCAAACAACCGGGTGACCAGCTTGTATTCTTCCGGATAAAGACTGGAAACCAGACCGGAAAGGCAAGCATTCACATCACTGCCGACAGTGAAGGACAACAATACAAAGAAACAATTGAGATAGAGGTGCGTAATCCGAATCCCGCCGTAACTCTCCGCAACAGCCGGTGGATAGAGGGCGGACAAGAGGCCGTTCTGCCCTACAACCTGCAAGGTGCTGCTCCTACCGACAGTAAAATCATGCTGGAAGCGTCACGTATTCCTTCAGTGGATATCAGCCGCAGGTTTGACTTCCTCTACAACTACCAGCATAATTGTACAGAGCAGTTGGCTTCCAAAGCATTGCCTCTATTATTTATAGGACAGTTCAAAGCAGTAGATTCCAAAGAATCCGAAAAAATAAAAGCCAATGTACAGGAAGGCATCCGCCAGCTTTACGGACGCCAGCTTCCTAATGGCGGTTTCGTCTATTGGCCGGGAAACGCTACTGCCGACGAGTGGATTACTTCATACGCCGGCATGTTCCTCGTTCTTGCACAGGAAAAAGGCTATGCCGTCAATCAGAACACGTTGAACAAATGGAAACGTTTCCAACGCACCGCAGCCCAAAACTGGCGGATGCCCCAACAGGAAAACAATTGGCTACAAGAGCAATCCGGCCTGCAACAAGCGTTCCGGCTTTATACCCTGGCATTGGCGGGCGTTCCCGAATATGGAGCCATGAACCGGATGAAAGAGCAACCGGATTTGTCCATACAAGCCAAATGGAGACTTGCCGCCGCATACGCCCTGACAGGAAAGATGAAGCCTGCCGAAGAACTGATATTCAATATCCGTACTACGGTAGTTCCCTATCCGTCACAGAACTTTGTCTATGGCTCATCCGACCGTGACGAGGCAATGATCCTGGAAACCCTGCTTTTGATGAACCGCCAGCAAGCCGCCCTGCAACAAGCGAAAAAGATATCTCAGAATCTTTCCCGCGAAGACTGGTTCAGCACCCAATCCACAGCTTTTGCCTTGATGGCAATGGGACGATTGGCAGAAAAGCTTTCCGGAACTCTGGACTTTACATGGGAATGGAACGGCAAACAGCAGCCTGCCGTAAAATCGGCCAAAGCTGTATTTGAAAAAGAATTGCCCCCCACTTCAGGCAAAGGCAGTATCACCTTAAAGAACCACGGCAAAGGAACCTTGAATGCAACCCTCATTACACGTATACAACTGCTGAACGATACATTGCCTGCAATAAGCAACAACCTCCGTATGGATGTAAGATATACAGACATGGGAGGATCTCCCATATCCGTTGCAAATATCAGACAGGGAACAGACTTCATGGCAGTGGTCACCATAGGAAACATCAGCGGTACTTCCGATTACAACAACCTGGCATTGACTCATATCATCCCGTCGGGTTGGGAAATTTACAATGAGCGAATGGCTGCCCCGGGAAGTACAGCTCCCCGCAACTATACCTATCGGGACATCCGCGATGACCGTGTACTGACTTATTTCGATCTAAAGCGCAGTGAGTCGAAGAGGTTCACTGTAAGACTACAGGCCACTTATGCCGGAGACTTCGTATTACCCGCCATCCAGTGCGAAGCCATGTATGATGCTACCGCACAAGCACGGACAAAGGCAGGAAAAACAACTGTCACCCTTCCAGTTCCATAGAAGGAAAGACAGATATCATACCGGACCAGTATGGCAAATAGAATCGGAAACTATTTCAAGAAACTATCCGTCACCAGAAAAGTAACTCTCGTTTCAGTTACCTTTCTGGTGACAATATATATCTTTTGCCTTCCCAGGCAACTCTTTCATGTATCTTACTCTACCGTTGTGGCAGACCGTAACGGTGAGCTGCTCGGCGCACGTATCGCTCCTGACGGGCAATGGCGTTTTCCTCCCCGCAATACAACTCCCCCGAAAATCAGACAATGCCTGGTTGCTTTCGAGGACAGGCACTTTTATCATCACTGGGGAGTCAATCCGCTATCTATCGGCAGAGCCATTTATCAGAATATAAAGAACAAACGCATTGTAAGCGGCGGAAGCACCCTTACCATGCAGACTATCCGCCTGGCAAGAAACGAGTCCAGGACATTCGGAGAGAAAATCATTGAAATGATTCTGGCTACCCGTCTCGAGTTCCGTGCATCCAAAGAAGAAATCCTGTCCATGTATGTCTCCCACGCCCCTTTCGGAGGTAACGTAGTCGGACTTGATGCAGCGGCATGGCGGTATTTCGGACATTCAGCTGAGGAATTGTCATGGGCAGAATCCGCCATGCTGGCAGTTCTTCCCAATGCTCCTTCCATGATACACCTTTCCAAAAGCCGGGAAGCCCTGCTTACCAAGCGAAACCGACTGTTGAAACAACTATATGACCAAGAAATCATCGACCGGTCAACCTATGAACTTGCGGTCAGTGAGCCGTTACCGTCAGAGCCCCATCCGTTACCACAAACAGCTCCGCACTTGGTCACCCGTTTTTATCAAGAACAAAAAGGAAAATACTCCCTGTCTTCCATTGACAAGGGACTTCAAATACAGGTAGAAAATCTGGCAGAACGCTGGAGCAACGAGTTCCTCCGGAGCGACATACGGAATCTGGCTATTTTAGTCATTGATATCCGCACCAATCAAGCGGTAGCCTATTGCGGCAATGTTCATTTCAATCAAAAACAAGCCGGCAACCAAGTGGATGTCATCCAAGCTCCCAGAAGTACCGGAAGCATTCTGAAGCCCTTTCTCTACTACGCCATGCTGCAGGAAGGCAGCCTGCTTCCCGATATGCTATTACCGGATATTCCCATCAATATCAATGGATTCGCGCCTCAGAACTTCAGTCAGCAATTTGAAGGTGCCGTCCCTGCATCCGAAGCGCTGGCACGTTCACTGAATATTCCATCTGTAACCATGCTACAAAAATACGGAGTCCCCAAGTTCCATAGCTTCCTCCGCCAGGCAGGATTGAAGACTCTGGACAAACCGGCTTCACATTACGGGCTCTCTCTGATTCTGGGTGGTGCGGAAGCTACCCTATGGGATGTAACAAGTGCTTATGCCCATATGGGACGCAGCCTGCTGAAACTCCCGCAGACCCCATGCACATTCCTGTTGCCAACCGGACGTGATGACAAGAACCGGACGTCATCCGTATTCCAACCCGGTGCCGTATGGCAAACCTTCAACGCATTGATTGAAGTCAACCGTCCGGAGGAAATAGACTGGAAATCCATTCCCTCCATGCATCCCGTTGCCTGGAAAACCGGAACAAGCTACGGATTTCGTGATGCCTGGGCAGTCGGTGTAACTCCCCGTTATGCCGTAGGAGTATGGGTGGGAAATGCTACGGGAGAAGGAAAGCCCGGTCTTGTCGGTGCACGCACAGCCGGTCCGGTACTATTCGACCTTTTCAACCTGCTCCCCTCATCTCCCAACTGGTTTGAACGTCCGTCCGATATATTCGTCGAAGCAGAAGTATGCCACCTCTCCGGACATTTAAAAGGCCGTTTCTGTGAAGAAACCGATACCGTGCTCATCCTTCCCGCAGGACTAAAGACCGAAGCTTGTCCTTATCACCACCCTGTTACATTGTCCGCAGACGGCACCCACCGCATCTATGAAAATTGTGCCGATACAGAACCCGCTATCCGGCAATCCTGGTTCACCCTTCCTCCTGTATGGGAGTGGTACTACAAACAGCATCACCCGGAATATCAGCCACTTCCCCCATTCAAGCCCGGTTGCGGAGAAGACACCATGCATCCCATGCAATTCATTTATCCACCCATGAATGCCCGCATCACCCTGCCCAGACAAATGGATGGAAACAAGGGATTCATGACTGTAGAACTGGCGCATAGTAATCCGAATACCATCATTTTCTGGCATCTGGATGAAAGCTACTTGAACCAGACACAAGATTTTCACAAGATTTCCTTACAGCCCTCCCCCGGCAAACATTCCCTTACAGCAGTAGATAGTGAAGGAAATTCAATATCTACCACCTTTTTTGTAGAATGATACAAATATCCATGCGAATTCGTTTCTGAGATGCATCAAATTCATTTTTTTAGAGTATTTAATGAAAATACCTAAAAGGAAGGAGTGCATGTTCGCTAAAAAGTCTCTATTTTTGTCCCTTGAAACGATGTCATGCAACGACATGATTCATTTAATAATTCTAACCCCTAAATCCTATGTTGACTCAACTTATCAACGCACGTATCCTTACCCCGCAAGGATGGCTTAAAGACGGCTCTGTACTTATCAGAGACGGTAAGATTCTGGAAGTAACCAATTGTGACTTGGCCGTAATCGGCGCACAGTTAGTAGATGTAAAAGGCATGTATGTACTGCCCGGAGGTGTGGAAATCCATGCACACGGCGGAGGCGGACGCGATTTTATGGAATGTACGGAAGACGCATTCCGTGCGGCCGTCAGGACTCACATGAAGTACGGAACCACCAGTATCTTCCCAACCCTTTCATCTTCCACGGTACCCATGATTACGCAAGCAGCCGAAACCTGCACGAAGATGATGGCGGAAAAGGACAGCCCGATACTCGGCCTGCACCTTGAGGGACATTACCTGAATATGGCGATGGCCGGCGGGCAGCTTCCCGAAAACATCAAGAACCCCGACCCGAACGAATATATCCCCATTGTAGAAAATTGGTCTTGCATCAAGCGTTGGGATGCCGCTCCCGAACTGCCGGGAGCCATGCAATTCGGCAAATACATTACAGCCAAAGGCATATTGGCATCCGTAGCCCATACCCAGGCCGAATTCGAGGATATCCGTACTGCCTATGAAGCCGGATATACCCATGCCACTCATTTCTATAATGCCATGCCCGGTTTCCACAAACGCCGGGAATATAAATACGAAGGCACGGTAGAAAGCATCTATTTGCTGAATGACATGACCGTGGAAGTTGTTGCCGACGGCATTCACGTACCGCCTACCATCCTGCGGCTAGTCTATAAAATAAAAGGTGTAGAACGTACCTGCCTCATCACAGACGCACTGGCATGCGCCGCAAGCGACAGCCAGGAAGCTTTCGACCCGCGTGTCATCATTGAAGACGGCGTTTGCAAACTTGCCGACCACTCTGCCCTTGCCGGCAGCGTTGCCACGATGGACCGCCTGATACGTACCGTGGTACAAAAAGCTGAAATTCCTTTGGCTGATGCCGTACGCATGGCTTCGGAGACCCCGGCAAAGATTATGGGTGTATATGACCGCAAAGGCTCTTTACAGAAAGGAAAGGACGCCGACATTATCGTAATGGACGAGGATCTGAACATACGCGCAGTATGGGCCATGGGCAAACTTGTACCGGAAACTGATACTTTATCATAATTTATCTTCAACAGTACGTGAATGAACATTGTTTTTCGTATATTTGTTAAATATAAGAACAGCAAAATGCTTTAATCATTTTATTAATATCAAAAATTTATGAAAACCAATCTAAGCTCTCAAATCACTCTCAACAGAGTCTCCCCCAGGTATTATCGACCTGAGAATGCGTTTGAAAGGTCGGTATTGACCCGTCTGGAAAAGATTCCGACCGACATCTATGAGTCTGCTGAAGAAGGTGCCAACCAGATTGCCCTTGACATCGCACAGCTGATCCGCGACAAGCAAAAAGCCGGACGCTTCTGTGTATTGGCATTGGCAGGCGGCAACTCTCCGCGCAACGTATATACAAATCTGGTACGTATGCATCAAGAGGAAGGGCTAAGCTTCCGTAATGTAGTCATATTCAATCTCTACGAATACTATCCGTTAGCTCCCAACGCCATCAACAGCAATTTCAACGCATTGAAGGAAATGTTGATAGACCACGTAGATATCGACAAACAAAACGTTTTCACTCCGGACAGCACCATTGCCAAAGATGCCATCTTTGAATACTGCCGTCTGTACGAACAGCGCATTGAAAGTTTCGGTGGTCTGGATATCGCCTTGCTGGGTATTGGCCGTGTGGGTAATATCGGTTTCAACGAACCGGGGTCACGTTTGAACTCCACTACCCGTCTGATATTACTGGACAACGACTCCCGCAATGAAGCTTCCAAAATGTTCGGCAGCATTGAAAGCACTCCCATCAGTTCAATCACCATGGGAGTAGCCACAATCCTCTCTGCCAAGAAAATATATCTGCTGGCATGGGGCGAGGAAAAAGCAAGCAAGGTGAAAGAATGCGTGGAAGGACCGGTAACAGATACCATCCCTGCATCTTATCTGCAAACCCACAACAATGCGCACGTCGCCATCGACCTGTCCGCAGCCGCCAACCTGACGCGTATCCAACGTCCCTGGCTGGTGACTTCCTGCGAATGGAACGATAAACTGATACGCAGCGCCATCGTCTGGTTATGCCAGCTGACCGGGAAACCGATCTTGAAGCTGACCAATAAAGACTACAACGAAAATGGCTTGAGCGAATTGCTGGCCCTGTTCGGCTCTGCCTATAACGTAAATATCAAGATATTCAACGACTTGCAGCACACCATTACCGGATGGCCGGGCGGCAAACCGAATGCGGATGATACCTATCGTCCCGAACGTGCCAAACCGTATCCGAAGCGTGTCGTTGTGTTCTCCCCGCACCCGGATGACGATGTAATCTCCATGGGGGGTACCATCCGCCGCTTGGTAGAACAGAAACATGACGTGCATGTGGCATACGAAACTTCCGGTAACATTGCCGTAGGCGATGAAGAAGTTATCCGCTTCCTGCACTTCATCAACGGGTTCAACCAAATCTTCAACAACAGCGAGGACCAGGTAATCAATGATAAATATACCGAAATCCGCAAGTTCCTGAAGGACAAGAAGGACGGTGATATGGATACACGTGATATCCTGACCATCAAGGGTCTGATCCGTCGTGGGGAAGCCCGCACCGCCTGCACCTACAATAACATCCCGTTGGATCACTGCCATTTCCTGGATCTGCCGTTCTATGAGACCGGTAAAATCCAAAAGAATCCGATCAGCGAAGCCGACGTGGAAATCGTACGCAACCTGTTGCGTGAAGTGAAGCCCCATCAGATTTTTGTTGCCGGTGACTTGGCTGACCCGCATGGCACACACCGTGTTTGTACGGATGCCGTATTTGCCGCCATCGACCTGGAAAAAGAAGAAGGTGCCAAATGGCTGAAAGACTGCCGTATCTGGATGTACCGTGGTGCGTGGGCAGAGTGGGAAATCGAGAACATTGAAATGGCCGTACCTATCAGCCCCGAAGAACTACGTGCAAAACGTAACTCTATCCTGAAGCATCAGTCACAGATGGAAAGTGCACCGTTCCTGGGCAATGACGAGCGCCTGTTCTGGCAACGCAGTGAGGACCGCAACCGCGGCACGGCAGCATTGTACGACAGCCTCGGACTTGCTTCTTACGAAGCTATGGAAGCTTTTGTAGAGTATATTCCTCTATAAGATAAGATTTACTAAATAACGGAAAGAAGAGTGGGAAGGAAGATACTTCTCACTCTTTTTTTATACATTTGCAACCAGTTTCAACAGTCCTTAATTATGAAGAAGCTATATTCAGCATTGCTGTCCCTGCTTATAGGAACCGCCACCCTTACCGCACAAGAAGTGGAACAAAACGTAGAAGAACGCTTAGAGAACTTCTTCAATGAATATACAACCAACACCGTAGATATAGGAACCTGCAAGCTGGACAGCTTCCATATAGATTTCCGGAAAAAGAAACTGTCCGTCTATGTCAATGAACGGTTTGCCTACCAACCTTTCCGGCAAGAAAACGTAGATGCCATTTACAGACACTTGGGACAGATTCTTCCGGGGCCTGTGAACTATTTCGGCATTACCCTGTTTGCCGGCGGACGCAGCATTGACGAACTCATCCCCAACCTCTATCGCAGAGGGAAAAAAGACAAAGACCGCCTGTTCGACAATCTGGAAAACAAAGGTGCACCTTGGGTTACATGCGTTTCCCGTCCTTATGAAATCACCCGAGGACTGGAAGGCCGGCACATCGCCCTATGGCAAAGCCATGGACAATATTATATCAATAATCATGATAAGTGGGGCTGGCAACGCCCCCGCCTGTTCTGCACCAGTGAAGACCAATTCACACAGTCTTTCCTACTTCCTTACCTGATACCCATGCTGGAAAATGCAGGTGCCAATGTATTCACCCCGCGCGAACGGGATACACAGAAACAGGAAGTGATTGTAGATAATGACGGGACATTGAGCGGAAAAGGCGGAAAAGGCTCTCTCTATCTGGATGTCAAAAGCCGGAAGGCACGTTGGGAACAAACCGGATTGCCGGGATTTGCCCAACGGAAACGGGTCTATCAAGACGGCGAGAACCCTTTCCTCACAGGTACGGCACGTTTTGCCAAGACCGAGAAGAAGAAAGACAAAGCCTTTGCCGAATGGGTACCCGATATCCCTGAAACAGGAGAATATGCCGTATATGTTTCCTATCAGACCTTACCCAACAGTGTAAGCGATGCCAAATATCTTGTATTCCATGCAGGAGGCGTTACGGAATTCAAGGTAAACCAACGGATCGGAGGCGGCACATGGGTATATCTTGGCACTTTCACATTCGACAAAGGCAAAAATGATTATTCAATGGTCATTCTGAGCAATGAAAGCAAAGAAAAAGGCGTTGTATGCGCCGATGCCGTCCGTTTCGGCGGAGGTATGGGTAATATTGCGCGCGGTGGAAAGACAAGCGGACTCCCCCGCTATCTGGAAGGCGCCCGCTACTCCGCACAATGGGCAGGCATGCCTTACTCGGTTTATGGAGGCTATGAGGGGAAGAACGATATGAATGATGATATCAACGTGCGCTCCCGGACAGTGAACTACCTCGCCGGAAAGTCTGTATTCAATCCTGCGGAAGACGGTTTGGGAGTTCCTTTTGAAATGAGCATGGCGCTGCACAGCGATGCCGGTTTCAGCAAGGAAGACGCCATCATAGGCAGCCTCGGCATATATACCACAGATTTCAATGACGGGCGGCTCAATGCCGGGACAGACCGCTATGCATCGCGGGACTTGTCCGACATCCTGCTCACGCAACTGCAACAGGATATCCGCGCCACATTCAACATAGACTGGACACGCCGCAGTATGTGGGACCGCAATTACAGTGAAACGCGCCTGCCTGCCGTTCCATCTACCATTGTCGAGCTGCTCTCCCACCAGAACTTTGCAGACATGCGCCTGGGACATGACCCCAACTTCAAGTTCACCGTAGGCCGTGCACTCTATAAAGCCATCCTGCGGTATATCTGCAACCAGCATGGCAAAGACTACACCGTACAACCTCTTCCTGTCAGCCATTTTGCCCTGCGTTTCGGCAAGAAGAATACCCTGGAGCTTTCCTGGGAAGGTGAAGACGACCCGCTGGAACCAACGGCCAAACCGCGTGAATACATCGTCTATACACGTATCGGGCACGGTGGTTTTGACAATGGCGTCCGTGTCAGTTCCCCCTCCCATACCGTAAAGATAGAGCCGGGCATTGTCTATTCTTTCAAAGTGACCGCCATAAACCGGGGAGGAGAAAGCTTCCCTTCAGAAATCCTTGCCGCATATAAAGCCAAGCATGAACAAGGACGCGTACTGATTGTCAACGGTTTTGACCGTATCAGCGGTCCGGCTGTCATAGACACTCCCCAGGCAGCCGGTTTCGACCTTGCGCAAGACCCCGGTGTACCTTACCTATATGACATCTCACTCTGCGGTTCCCAACAAAATTTCAACCGGAAAGCGGCAGGCAGACAATTAGGGGACAGCGGCAATGAATATGAAGGTATGAAAATTGCGGGGAATACTTTCGACTATCCTTTCATACACGGCAAAGCCATACAGGCAACCGGAAAATACAGCTTCGTATCATGCAGTGACGAAGCGTTGGAAAGCGGAACCATATCTCCGGAAGATTATCCGATCATGGACTATATCCTCGGACTGGAAAAGACAGACAACTCCAGCAACCCTTCCCGTAATATTTATTACAAGACTTTCTCGTCCCCCATGCAACGTGTCCTTACGGCATATTGCCTGTCGGGTGGAAATCTCCTCGTCAGCGGCGCTTACGTAGGCAGTGACATGTCCACATCACAAGGCGACCGTGAATTTACCCGGAACCTGTTGAAATACGGTTATGGCAATTCTTTGCAGACCACCGGAAACGATATCCGTGTTCAAGGCCTGGGACGCACTTTCAGCATCCCCCGCCTGCCCAACGAACAGGCTTATCCCGTTACTGCCCCCGACTGCATATTGCCAGTACCCCCGGCATTCCCCGTAATGACCTACAGCACCGGAAATGTATCTGCCGCCACTGCTTACCAAGGTAAAGATTACCGTACTTTCGTGATGGGTTTCCCCTTTGAAAGTATAGAAGAAGAAGCGGACAGAAATGCCATAATGGCGTCAATCCTTCAATTTCTGGGTGAAAGAAAGAAGTAATCATAAAATAAATCTTATCTTTGTTCCAACAGAGAATATGAACCATTAAACATTAATCACTAAAAATATGAACATCATGTACGCTATACAAGCCAACCCGAGCGGAACCCGCAGTTTAGAAGTATCAGAAGAGAACCTTGCCACTATCGAAAAATACGGACTGTTCCGCCATCTCATCGACAGCAACGGCATCGTAGATGAAACCGTGCTCGACAAGCTGAAACTGAATATCCGCTCACTCATTGCCGCACAGGAAGAAGACAGCAAGGACCTGCTCGACCTCTGCATCGATGTCATCTATCATAACAACATGAAAGCTTTCGGATTGCAGCAACTTATCAAACTCTATCTGGAATGGCTCTCCAAGCAAGAAACCATAGAAGAGGGAAACGATAAATGAAAACCATCAATACGTGCGGACAAAAGCACTATAGCCCGCTTATCCCTGCCATAACAGCCTTATGCAAGGCCGGGAAAGGAGAAAAGCTGGAGATTATCATGGATGATGCCGTCGCCTTCAGCGACTTGAAAGAGTATCTTTCCGAACAACGAATCGGCTTCCGTGAGATTTACGACGGCGAGCAGATGACACTGCAGTTCACCGTATAAAAGACGGTGAACTGATTATACCTATTTACTTATTTTATCAATGAAAGAATATCGACTGACCGACTGGTTGCCTACAACCAAGAAAGAAGTAGAGCTTCGCGGGTGGAATGAATTGGATGTTATTTTATTCAGTGGTGATGCATACGTAGATCACCCTTCATTCGGTGCCGCCGTCATCGGTCGCATCCTTGAAGCGGAAGGGCTGCGCATAGCCATCATTCCCCAGCCTAACTGGCGTGACGATTTACGTGACTTCAAGAAACTGGGACGTCCCCGGTTATTCTTCGGCATCAGTCCCGGTTGCATGGACAGTATGGTCAATAAATATACGGCCAACAAACGTCTGCGCAGTGATGATGCCTACACTCCGGATGCACGTCCGGACATGCGGCCCGAGTATCCTTCCATTGTATATACCCAAATACTGAAGAAACTATATCCGGATGTCCCCGTTGTATTGGGTGGTATCGAGGCAAGCATGCGGCGGCTGACACATTACGACTACTGGCAAGACCGTGTACGACCCAGTATTCTCATTGACAGCGGTGCAGACTCGTTGATATACGGCATGGGTGAAAAACCGGTGGTGGAACTTGCAGAAAGGCTGAAACGCAAATTAGCGGAAACAGACGGAACAGTGCCTGCCACGGTTGTTACCAAAGAGGACTTCAAGCAGCTGATCTCCGACATCCCCAAAATGGTCTATCTTGAAAAGAATATTTCCTCACAGGAAGGGGACATTACCCTCTTTTCCCATGAGGAATGCCTGAAAGACAAAAAGAAAGAAGCGGCCAATTTCCGTCATATTGAAGAAGAGAGCAATAAATATGCGGCTTCCCGTATCTTGCAAAAAGCAGGCAAACAGACCGTAGTGGTCAATCCTCCCTACCCTCCCTTGACGGAAGCGGAACTGGACCGGTCATTTGATTTGCCCTATACACGCCTGCCTCATCCCAAATATAAAGGGAAACGCATTCCGGCATACGACATGATCAAGTTTTCCGTCAACCTGCACAGAGGATGCTTTGGGGGATGCGCATTCTGCACCATCTCGGCACATCAAGGCAAGTTCATCGTAAGCCGCAGTAAGGAGAGCATTCTGAAAGAGGTAAAAGCCATCACGGAACTGCCCGATTTCAAAGGTTATTTAAGTGATTTAGGAGGCCCGTCGGCCAACATGTACCGGATGAAGGGGCGGGATGAAGCCGTTTGCAGGAAATGCAAACGCCCGTCGTGCATCTACCCCAAGGTATGCCCTAACCTGAATACGGACCACCGTCCGCTACTCGACATCTATCATGCAGTAGATGCCTTGCCCGACATTAAAAAGTCATTTATCGGAAGCGGTGTACGCTATGACTTACTGCTGCACCAAAGCAAGGACCCGAATATCAACAAAAGTACACAGGAATATACCCGTGAACTTATCGCCCGCCATGTCAGCGGACGTCTGAAAGTAGCCCCGGAGCATACTTCGGACAATGTATTGAACATCATGCGCAAACCCTCGTTCAACCAATTCGGTGAGTTCAAGAAGATATTCGACAGGATTAACCGTGAAGAAGGACTGCGCCAACAGCTTATCCCTTACTTTATCAGCAGCCACCCCGGATGCAAGGAAGAGGACATGGCGGAACTTGCCGTCATCACCAAGCGTCTGGACTTCCATCTGGAACAAGTGCAGGACTTTACCCCTACCCCCATGACTGTTGCCACCGAAGCATGGTACACAGGCTTCCATCCTTATACGTTGGAACCGGTGTTCAGCGCCAAGACGCAACGCGAAAAGCTGGCGCAACGCCAGTTCTTCTTCTGGTACAAGCCCGAGGAACGCAAGAATATCATCAATGAATTGCGCCGGATAGGACGGACAGATCTGATAGACAAGCTATACGGGAAACGGTAATGAAGAAAGAACCTACACAAGATGTAAACATAAACGCACCACAAATCAGCACTTTCGCTGCTAAATTCAAATGACTCTTTTTCATTGTTTTTCTTTTTATTAAATTCATAGAGGCAACCGGCTTAATTTCAGTCACCTTTTATGTATTTGTTCCAAACTTGCACTATTGATACACAAAAAACAATAGTAACTGTGAATAATTCATTCTAATATGCTTCTTACCGGGAACCCGCATTTCTTCATATCATGCATAATATACATCCGGCGGTTGGACTCTACACAAAGAGAATATCCATATACAGTCCTCTGACTGCTACCGGTCCAATAGCGGTGTCCGTGGGGAATCACTATCCGGCAACCACTTATATGGCTACGATGCCCGCAAAGTGGCAGATACACCGGCACGCCATCGTCACTTAAAAAGCATATATTATCTTGATTATCTTCATAATGCAAACCCAACGAAGCTACAGGAGCACTCATAAATGTTTCCAGCTCAATATATGAAGGCACCCGCCACCCCACCGGTGAAGGGTCTAATGAAGAAGCACGCAACGGTGTCTCGGGCTTGCCCGCATGCCAGCTTCCCTTGCATGGAGTAAAATTCCCGGTCCAGAGCTCCGAACGGCTGCCAAACTGGAAATAGCCGCCATGATTGAGCGTACAACCCTCTTCCAGCCCTACCGGAACAGCCACTTGCGCCAGCTTGCCTTCTGACAACAGGTTACGGTCAAGCCAATATTTCCCGCGAATACGCACATAGCCACCTTGATAAACCAGAATATCCTTGACCACCCCTGTATCGTTAATCAAAGAAAGTACCGTACTCCGTGCAGCCGGAAGACCGCCTCGCACCGCATTTCCCTCATTGGAATGTACCCGCACAACGAAACGCCCGTCATAATGCCCTTGCAACAGTTCAGGTTCGCCCACTTCCATCCATTCCGCCTTCTTGTCATAAACGATGTGCCAAGGCTGGTTGCTATCCACACAGATAATATAGCTCTTCACGCCGTCTGCCTCCCGATAGTCAAGCGGAGTTTCTATTGCCCCGCTATGTCGGGCACAAATATCATCTTGAGGATACTCAATGTAATAATTGAAACAAACACCTTGTATCAACACAATATCCGTAGTCTGGCAAAAAGGATAAGTACCCGTTTCCAACGTCACCGACAATGACCGCGAACGGACATTGACCGGCTTAGCCGATATATGCACTTCCAGTACTTTTGTGCCTGTCTGCCGTATGCCGATAGCCGGTTTAATCGCATACCAACATCCTCCGTCATTAGCATTAGCAGCTTTAACATGCCACGTGGCCTGCTCATTGTCAGCGGCAACCTTAAAAGGCACCACTTCATCTTTTTGCCCATCGGTGACGTAAAGATTCCGGTTTACAGTCAGTACGGCATGCATGCCCGCCATCTGCTGCCGCACCTTCAACGTATGAATCTGCACGCCATTACATAATTCAACCGCTGCTATACGCTCATAAGAAGAAAAATTTGCACGCACATGTATCACAAGCCCCTCACCTTCATGCTTCAAGGAGAGCCAATGATCCGGTTCATTCTCCGGATAGTGTATATCTCCCACCTCCCACACGGACCCACATCCACTCATATTTATCTGCAAATCCTTCGACATAGCATCCGTTACTATTTCGGGAGGCAACAACATAGAAAAGGGCACGGAAGATGCCTCGGCAGGTTTGTCTTCGTCCACGACTTCCCGCACCACATTCAACCGGACCGGAGCATCGGATTTCACCTCTTGAAGGGCAGTCTCGGCAATCAGTATATCGGGATTACCGCCAAACAACCGTTCTATATCTTTTCTATCATACACACCGCTCAGACTGAGAGACCGGGAGGTAAACAGCACACAGAAACTTAGCACGCCTTCCTCTACGGAACAGCATATCTTACTCCGGTCTTTCCTCTTTTTTATATCAGCTTCGGGAAACTTACGTACAAGATGTCCTATACGATCGAACACAAGAACAATGCCGGATGGACACTTCCGGGTAAACTCTGTCTCGCAAAACAGCAAGCTTACGAGATACTTCTGTTTTGCCTTTATACGACGATCGCTACGATAGTATCTCACGCTTTGAAAAACCAGCCCGACACCTATAAATGCAAGTACTGCCACATCTGCCAATTCCATCATGTGCTTTCCTTTTATAATTTAGTTATATATGTTACTCAAAATTGTATTCAATCAATTTTCCGGTTTTCCTCTGGTTTCAACAGTTAGTTTAGCCGGGCATCTTTCGTACAGAAAGAGTGCCCGGGCTAAATTTCAACACCTAACCAGCCTTTCAAAAAAGCTGTCCCAAAGATAAAGCGACAATTGATTCCCCCGGCTTAATATCGGTAGACAAAAAGTGGATAAATAAATTATACCTCAAAAAGCTTGTATATACAGAAAGCGGACATTACCTTTGTCCCCTATACTCTAACAAACAGATTATAAGTAAAATGAGCACAGTACACTATAGGACAATACTACTTTTCTTCCTCTTAATCCATTTTACCGCCTATACTGCCTTCCCGCAAACATCCGCGATAGATAAACTCGAAAAAAAGTTATCGGAACATACCTCGGCTGATACAACAAAAGTCAATTTACTCAATAAACTTGGCTATGAGCTGTATGCTAATGACAAAGAGAAAGCCGAATCATACGCCAATCAAGCACTAAAGATAGCCACACAGTCCGACTATCCTGAAGGGAAAGCCGCCAGCCTTTGGATTAAGGGACTCATCACCATGAGAGACCACAAAAAAGCAGCACTGCAACTCTTCGAAGAAGCACTTGGCATAGCGGAGCAAGTGAATGATAAGACCGGCATTTGCAACTACCTAATGGCTATCAGCAATATCAAAAAAGAGTTAGGAGACATCAAAGGCTGTGAGCAGGCGCTCGAGAAAGGATTAGAGACAGCAGCAACCTTGAAAGATCCTTCTCCACATATCAAACTGTTGTTTAATGTTGCATACAACCTTTCCAGTAAAGGAGAATATTCCCAAGCTGTAGAAACGTTCCAGCAAGTAATCCATTTAGCCGGCCAGAACAACAACAAGCTAATGGCAGCGAAATCCTATTCCGGGATTGCCCTCATCTACCACCGGCAAGGCGGCTTGTCGCAAGCATTAGAGCATTATTTATCAGCCCTCAAGATTTATGAAGAACAGAATGACCGACAAGGCATTTGCAATGCTCTCATCAATATAGCGGGCATCAAGTCCGAGCAGAATGAGTTTGAAGCAGCCCTGGAAGATATTAATCAAGCGCTTCTATTGTCCAAGGAAATGAACAATGAATACTTGATTTCATCGTGCCTCACCAATATCGGCTACATCTACAAACGCATGAAGCGCCCCGAAGCACTGCAATACCTCCGGGAAGCCCTTAGAATGGCAGAAGGGAAAAGAAGCGGCCAAAGCATCAATCTGCTTACGAACATTGCCTCCATATATATAGAACAAGGAAAAATCGAGGAAGCAAAAACACATCTATACCAAGCACTCAACCTGGCACAGCAGTCAAACATCAAATATGCACATGCCGAAGTCCTGGGGTTTCTAAGCAAACTGTACTATACCCAAAAGCAATACGCCCGCGCCATTGAATACGCCGGCCATGCCTTGCAGATAGGCAACGAAATCAAGTATCTGGAACTTAGAAAAAACATCTATGGACAACTGGCGGATATTTATTCCACTACCGGAAATTTCAAGGATGCTTACCACAACCACAAAATGTTCAAACAGCTAAACGACAGCATCCTCAATGAGAGTAATATACGCAAGCTGACCTTGATAGAAAGCGCCTACAAGCACGACAAAGAGATACAGAAGTATGAAATAGAGAAGATAAAACAGCAACTGCACATAAAGCATCAGTATTACACGATTCTTTCGTTAAGTGCGGTAATGTTATTGATAACCATTCTTTCGTTCCAGCTCTATCGTTCCAATAAATTGAAAAAGAAAGTACTCAAACTGGAGATTGACCAGATAAACAATAAGCTGGAATACAGCAAAAAAGAGATGACATCGGCAACCCTGAAACTGATGCAGAATGCCGAAAGTGACAGCTATTGTATAAAAATGCTGGAAAATATAGCAAAAGCCACTCCGGAAGAAAGAGAAAAAGAAATTCACACGCTTATCTGCTACTACAAGAACAAATCTGCTTATTCCAACTGGAAGGAGTTCGAAACTTTATTCCTTGAAATCAACGCCAACTTCTATGATAAGCTCAACAAGAATTTCCCTTCACTTACCGTCAATGAACGCAAGATATGTGTATTCTTGAGATTAAACATGGGAAACAAAGACATCGCCCAGATTACCTTCCAGTCCGAAGAGGCTCTGAAGAAAGCCCGTTTGCGGCTGCGAAAGAAATTAGGCATAGAACGCACCGACAATCTGGCTACATTTATACAGAGCCTATGACAAAAACCAAAGACAAGCCTTCCTAAAAGAGCTTTTCCCACGCAAAATATTTGCCATCCCCATAATAAGCCCTATCTTTACGCAGCAGATGCACATCTGTAGCCTAAAGACAGTCATCTGTAGTTTAAAGATGTCTATCTTCAGGGTGGAGATGAAGCTCAAGACAAGACTGAAACCCTCCGAAACCGCGACTGTAATGCCCCGATAATAGGACTGTGACCGCCCGAATACAGATGCGTGGCATCCTCCGCACAGAGCACCGGCTTTCTCGGAGCAGGCATCGGCTGCAACAACCTTTAATAAATACTTAGCAGAATGGCAGAATATGAAATGCAGGAATCGAACCTGCCCAATGAAGACGGCAAACGGGTGCTCTTCCCCCGCATGAGATTATGGGGACAGGCAGACCTGGACAAGATAGTAGATAAAATCAGCTATGCCAGCAGCTTCACCCCCGGCGACATCAAGGGACTGGTAAAAGCGCTTGCCGACGAAATGGCTTGCCAAATGGCAAGCGGGCGCTCGGTGAAAATAGACGGGATAGGCGTATTCTCCCCCTCGCTCGCCCTGCGCGACGGCTACGAACGGGAAAGCGGAGAGCCGGGCGCTCCCAAGCGAAACGCCATGAGCATCTGGCTGAACAACGTCAACTTCCGTGCCGACAAAGAGCTGATAGAGAATACCGGACGAAGGTGCATACTGGAACGTTCCAAATGGAAGTTCAGGCATTCGTCACAAGTATTCTCGCCACAGGAGCGGCTGAAGATGGCGCAAGACTTCCTTTGCTCCAACCCTTTCATGCGCGTGGCAGACTATTGCCGGTTGACGGGACTGCTGAGCGACAAGGCAGCCCGTGAGCTGAAGCAATGGAGCGAAGAACCGGAGTCGGGCATCGGCTGCAAAGGAAGAGGCTCACACAAGATTTATGTAAAAAGATAAAACCTGCGATGATGAAACAACAACTCGCCACACTGGCCGCCCTGCTCTGCTGGGTCATCCCCTCCCTGCATGCCCAAAGCGAATGCCTGCCGCAAGAATACAGTTTCATTGTGGGCGGCGGACTGATGCTGCCCCATGTAGATGGCAACAAGAACGATTTTTTCAACAAGAACGGAAACCGCCCGGGCTATGACCTGATGGCAGAAGGACGGTACTACCTCACGCCCAACTTTGCCATAGGAGCGCAATACGACTACCTGCGCTCGGCACGCCTGCCGGACAAGATGCACCTGCACTTCATCCGTCCCGAAATGCTGCTGCGGATCTTATGGAGCGACGGCAACCAAGGTGTGTTCTTCTCGTTGGGCATCGGATACATGAACTATCAGGAACGGCTGTACAAGCGGAACCAACGGCAAGGACACCTTTACCGGAAAGGATATTGCGGCATTTCGTTTGCCTTAGGCTATGAATTCCGAATCACCCGAAAACTATCGGGGATGCTGCGGGCTGATATTCTTACAGCAGACTGGTTCGTCAATCCCGACGGACGTCTTTACAACACGGACGGATATGATGACGGAGTGAACCATAACTGGTTCAAAAATAACATCACATTTTTCAACTTGGGGCTTGCCGTGCAGTTCGGACGATAGACAGATACAACCCATGCAAGGAATGACCTTGCCATGCTTATTCCTCCACCTGCATCGCCACAATCTCCTGTAGCGTACAAACCGCTTCTTCTACGGAAGTAACCTCTTTCACCAGCATGCTCCGCTTGTTGTTCTGCTCACGCAAGTCACAACGGCGGGTGTATTTCATCATATAGCCGATGACTTTGCCGAATGCCTGGCTCTGATAATACGGGCTATCCGGATTGGAAACGAAGAACAGCGACATGCGCCCTCCCTTCAAGAACACCTTTTCCACCCCAAGGCGGGCAGCCAGACGGCGCAAGGGAACAATGCGCAACAGTTCTTCCGTCTCGGGAGGAACCGGACCAAAGCGGTCTTCAAGGCGTGCACGGAAGTCGGCTACGTCTTTATCCAGCGTCAAACCGTCCAACTCACGATACAACAGCATGCGTTCGCTGCTTCCGGTCACGTAATCGGCAGGCAACAGAAGTTCCAAATCACTTTCCACCTGGCATTCATCCACAAACTGTTCGCCACTGATTACGCCCCCTTCGGCTTTCAGCTCTTCGGGATACAGGTCGGCAAACTCATCGGTTTTCAGTTCACGTACGGCCTCGGACAATATCTTCTGATAAGTCTCATATCCCAAATCGGCAATAAAACCACTTTGTTCCGCACCGAGCATGTTACCGGCGCCGCGGATGTCAAGATCCTGCATGGCAATGTGAATGCCACTGCCCAAGTCGGAAAAGTTCTCGATAGCCTGCAGGCGGCGTTTGGCCTCCGGGGTAAGAGAGGACAAAGGAGGAGCCAGCAAATAGCAGAAAGCTTTCTTGTTACTCCGGCCTACACGACCTCGCATCTGGTGCAGGTCACTCAAGCCGAAGTTCTGCGCTTGGTTGATAATGATGGTGTTGGCGTTCGGAATGTCAATGCCGCTTTCGATAATTGTCGTGGCAAGCAACACGTCGTAGTCATAGTTGACAAAATCCAGAATAATCTTTTCCAGTTCGGCAGGTTCCATCTGCCCGTGACCTATGCAGACACGACAATCGGGAATACGGCGCTCTATCATCGCCTTCAGTTCCGCAAGGTTGGATATGCGGTTGTTGACAAAAAAGACCTGCCCGTTGCGGCTCATCTCAAAGTTGACGGCATCGGCAATGACTTCCTCATTGAACGTATGCACCTCCGTCTGGATAGGATAACGGTTGGGAGGCGGAGTCTGGATGACACTCAAGTCCCGTGCGCCCATCAATGAGAACTGCAAGGTACGGGGAATAGGCGTAGCGGTCATCGTAAGGGTATCTACATTCACCTTGAGCTGGCGGAGCTTCTCCTTGACGGAAACGCCGAATTTCTGCTCTTCGTCTATAATCAGCAAGCCGAGATCCTTGAACTTCACATCCTTTCCCAAAATACGGTGAGTGCCGATGAGGATGTTCACATCTCCCTCGGAAAGTCCCTTGACAACGGCCTTGGCCTGTGCGGCGGTACGGGCGCGGCTCAAATAATCCACCCGGCAGGGAAGCCCTTTCAGACGCTCCTTGAAAGTCTGGAAATGCTGGTAGGCAAGTACCGTAGTAGGCACCAGGACAGCCACCTGTTTATTGTCCGCCACAGCCTTGAAAGCCGCGCGCACGGCAATTTCCGTCTTCCCGAAACCCACGTCACCGCAGACCAGACGGTCCATAGGGCGGGCACTTTCCATATCGGCCTTTACGTCGGCTGTAGATTTGCTTTGGTCGGGCGTATCCTCATAAATAAAAGATGCCTCCAGCTCACGTTGCAAGAAACTGTCGGGACTGTATTGGAAACCTTTTTCTTCACGGCGCTGCGAGTAAAGTTTTATCAAGTCGCGGGCAATGTCCTTGATTTTGGTTTTGGTACGGTCTTTCAATTTCTCCCAAGCACCGGTACCCAACTTGTTCAACCGGGGGGCTTCACCTTCTTTTCCTTTATATTTGGAGACTTTATGCAGGGAATGGATGGAAACAAAGACCACATCATCATTCTGAAAAACAAGTTTCATAACCTCCTGGGTGGTGTTTCCGTTGGGTATTCGCACCAATCCGGCAAAACGCCCCACACCGTGGTCGGTATGCACCACATAATCTCCCGGAGTAAACTGGTTCAACTCCTTCAGACTTAACGCAACCTTGCCGCTACGAGCCTTGTCACTCTTCAGGTTGTATTTATGGAAACGGTCAAAAAGCTGATGGTCGGTAAAGATGCAAAGGCGCAATGTAGCGTCGGCAAAACCCTCATGCAAGGTACGCTCCACGGCGGTAAACTGTATGTTATCCCCCCTGTCCTCGAAGATAGCCTTGATACGGTCTGTCTGCTTGGTACTGTCACTACAGATATAGATGGTGTAGCCATTCTCCTGGTACTCCTTGAATGAAGCTGCCACCAAGTCGAAATTCTTATGGAAAATAGGCTGGGCCGTGGTATTAAAAGCAATCGTGGCATCCGGCGTGCCGGTAGGTTTGTTGCCGAACTCCATCCTGCGGAAATCAAGCGCGCGCAAGGTAAACTCACCGCCGTCAATCAGCTTGCCCTCCAAAGTTATCGCCCCGTTCTCTTCCGCCTCACGGGCAGCAATGGCTTGTGGAGTCAGCGCCTCGTCATGTACATTCTGAATACGTTCGCGCAGCCAGAGAAAATCACGCATGGACAATACGGTATCCGGTTTGAGAAATTCCAGGAATGACACCATGCCTCCGCTGCCGCCTTGCTCCAGGCTATGGCTCAAATCGGGAACAATCACTATATTCTCTTTCTTTTCTTTTGAAAGCTGTGTCTCCACCTCAAAAGTACGGATGCTTTCCACCTCATCTCCAAAGAAGTCAATGCGAAAAGGGAATTCAGAAGAGAACGAGAAAACATCAATGATACTGCCGCGTACAGCGTATTGCCCGGGCTCATAGACATAATCCACGTATTCAAAACCATAGCTGCGCAATACTTCAGTGATAAAATTCATATCCACTTTCTCGCCGGCATGAAGTTTCAGGGTCTTGTCACCCAGTTCCTTCCGGGAAACCACTTTCTCTGCCAGCGCGTCGGGATAAGTGACTATACACAGTCCTTCCTCACCCTTTTGCAGGCGGCTCAGCACTTCCGTACGAAGTATCTCGTTCGCCGCATCTTTCTGCCCGTACTTGATGGCACGGCGGAAAGAAGACGGGAAAAACAACACCTGTTCCGTCCCCAATACCTGCGTCAGGTCGTGATAGAAATACCCCGCTTCCTCCAGATCGCCGAGGATGAAGACAAACGGGCACTCCCCACGCCGTACCAGCACGGAAGAAAATAAAGATGCCGCAGAAGCACATAGACCTCCGCAATACAAGTGACGGATTGAAGTATTCTTAAGCAACCGGCTCATTCCCTCTACATTAGGATGGGCTGTATAGAATTGTTGAAGTTCGGTGATAGTCATTATAATCTGTGGTGATAAATCCACCGCAAAAATACATAAATAATCTTTTGTTTTGTCCGTAAATGATAGAAAAGCGTTACATTTGTTCCCAATTACAACCCCCATATATGAATATGCAGACATCAGACAGCATCGTCATTATCCCTACCTACAATGAACGGGAGAATATAGAAAATATAATCCGTGCCGTTTTCAGCCTGGAACATGGCTTCCATATACTTATCATTGAAGACGGTTCGCCGGACGGGACTGCCGCCATCGTCAAAACTTTGCAGCAGGAGTTTCCCGAACGCCTGTTCATGGTGGAACGCAAGGGAAAATTGGGATTGGGCACGGCCTATATAGCCGGTTTCAAATGGGCACTGCAACATGAATACGAATACATATTCGAGATGGATGCCGATTTCAGCCACAACCCCAAGGACTTGCCCCGCCTCTATAAGGCTTGCGCCGAAGAAGGTTCCGACGTAGCCATCGGTTCACGCTATGTGAGTGGCGTCAATGTGGTAAACTGGCCTATGGGACGGGTACTGATGTCATATTTTGCCTCCAAGTATGTACGGCTCATTACCGGACTGCCCATTCACGATACAACCGCCGGATTTGTGTGTTACCGCCGCCGGGTGCTGAAGACCATCGACCTCGACGGCATCCGCTTCAAAGGTTATGCTTTCCAGATAGAAATGAAGTTCACCGCCTACAAATGCGGATTCAAAGTCAAGGAAGTACCCGTCATTTTCATCAACCGTGAATTGGGAACCTCTAAAATGAACAGCAGCATTTTCGGTGAAGCCGTATTCGGGGTCATCCGGCTGAAATGGAACAGCTGGTTCCATAAATATCCTACTATAAACAATTAAGTAACAGGTGATCATTACATCGTTAAAGACATGAAAAGAACATTGATACATAATGCCACGATTGTCAACGAAGGACAATCCATAAAAGGATCCATAGTAATAGAGAACGGACGCATTGCCGAAGTGCTGACCGACTGGAAGCCTCTTTCCGCCCCCTGCGACGAGACCATTGACGCTACCGGCTGTTATCTGTTGCCCGGCATTATTGACGACCACGTACATTTCCGTGACCCGGGACTGACCCACAAGGCGGATATCTTCACCGAAAGTTGCGCAGCCGCAGCAGGAGGTGTCACGTCCATTATGGATATGCCGAACACCAATCCTCTGACAACCACTTTGGATACCTTGAACGCCAAACTGGACTTGTTGAACGAGAAATGTGTCGTCAACCATTCCTGTTATTTCGGTGCAACCAACAATAACTACAATGAATTCAGCAAACTGGACAAGCACCGTGTCTGCGGTATCAAGCTCTTTATGGGTTCCAGTACCGGCAATATGCTGGTGGACAAGATGAACAGTCTGCTAAATATATTCAACGGTACGGATATGCTGATTGCAGCCCATTGCGAGGACCAGGAGATTATTAAAAAGAATACCGCCAAATATAAAGAGAAATTTGCGGACGACGCCGAGATTCCCGTAAACAAACACCCGCTGATACGTTCTGCCCTCGCCTGCTACAGTTCTTCCAAACTGGCTGTCCGCCTGGCTAATCTGGCCGGAGCCAGGCTGCATGTCCTGCACGTCTCCACAGCAAAAGAGTTGTCATTATTCAGTGATGCCCCTCTTTCTTCTCTGAAGAACATTACGGCTGAAGCCTGTATAGCCCATCTTTTCTATGATTCGGAAGATTATAAGACATTAGGGGCCCGCATCAAATGCAACCCTGCAATCAAAAGCGAGAGTAACCGAACCGCCCTGCGTGCCGCCGTCAACTCCGGACTGATAGACGTCATTGCTACCGACCATGCCCCGCACCTGCTGAACGAAAAAGAAGGAGGTGCCCTAAAGGCCATGTCCGGCATGCCAATGATACAGTTCTCGCTGGTCAGCATGCTGGAACTGGTAAACAAAGGAATCTTCACGTTAGAAACCATCGTAGAGAAAATGTGCCATGCGCCTGCCCAAATCTACCGTATCAACGAACGTGGCTATATCCGTGAGGGTTACCGGGCCGATCTTGTATTGGTACGTCCCAATACTCCTTGGGAAGTCACAACCGACAGGATATTAAGCAAATGCGGATGGAGTCCTCTGGAAGGTCATACCTTTGACTGGAAAATAGAAAAGACCTTTGCCAACGGGCATCTTATCTATGACGACAATACCGTTGATGGTACCTATCGCGGTGAAGAATTGAGATTCAACTAGATGAATTGAGGGTTAACTAAATGAGCAAAGTGACACCTGCATTGCCTCATGCCATACTCGCATACCGTGTACATGAGGCCGCTTCCTATATCAACTGGATTTACTTTTTCCATGCATGGGGCTTTCAGCCCCGTTTCGCAGCCATTGCCGACATTCATGGTTGCGACTCTTGCCGTGCCCTATGGCTGGCGTCCTTTCCCGAAGAAGAACGCGCGAAAGCGGCGGAAGCGATGCAACTGTTCAAAGAGGCAAACAGGATGCTCGACCAGCTGGATGAGATCATGACCGTTCAATGCATATTCAGACTTTGCCGGGCAAATGCAGAAGGCGACAATCTGATCATAGAAAATACCGTTTTTCCCTTGCTGCGCCAACAGACACCTCATCCCGACGGAAGTCCGTTCCTCTGTTTAAGTGACTTTGTACGTCCGCTTGTTTCCGGTATCCCCGATACCGTAGGGCTTTTTGCTTCCTCCGTCAGTGCAAACGCTGAAACCTGCTATCCGAACGACCCTTACAAACACCTGCTTGTACAGACGCTGAGTGACCGTCTTGCCGAAGCCGCAACCGAAAAAATGCACGAATACGTACGCAAGGAAGCTTGGGGATATGCCCCCGACGAATCATTGTCTATCCCGGACTTGCTGATAGAGAAATATCAAGGTATCCGTCCCGCCGTAGGCTATCCCTCCCTGCCCGACCAATCCGTCAACTTCCTGCTGGATGCCCTGCTTGACATGAAGCGGATAGGAATTACCTTAACAGAAAACGGAGCCATGCATCCGCATGCCTCCGTCTGTGGTATGATGTTGGCTCATCCTGCATCCCGCTACTTCGCTGTCGGGAAAATAGGAGAAGACCAACTTCAGGACTACGCCCGCCGCCGGGGAATGTCCGTTGATGTCATGCGGAAATTCCTGGCGGCAAACTTGCCCGGATAAAACTCATCAAAATTTATAGCCGATTTCAAGTCCGAAACTGGTGTATCCACATCCGTCGGACTTTTCATTAGGTATCCAGCCGGTATGCCCTACAGCTCCAACCATAAAACGGCCGAACTCAACCCCTAAACCATAGATCGCTCCTCCCCCGATACGGCTGCCATAAACATCAAACTCCTTTTCTTCATACCGGCCGTCACTGCTATATTCCGGAGTATGCTTCACAGTTCCCCACAAACCAATATCCAGATAAGTACCAAAGCGGAATACAAAATTTGCAGAAAAACTAATCGGAAACTTCAAGGCAAACTGCAACGGAACTTCCAATACACCCGCATCATAAGTCTGCTCCCCATAAGAGTAATATCCGTCATAATCACAATCACCATAACCGTTCATCTTACGTATCGATAAATTGACGCTCGGCTGGAAAGCCATATGACGTAACACCTTCAAATCAAATCCTGCGCCGACAAAGAACATCCGGCTACCGCTACAAGTCGAGAAATCATCAAAATCGTATAGAGGATATTCCCATCCGGCTCTTACAAGCCAAGAGAAACGATCCATCACAGCTTTACGCATATGGATACGTACAGGTATTTCGGCGGAATAACTCTTTTTCCTTTTCCGGACCTCTATGGAATCCAAAATAAGAGGCACATCTTCCAACACAAACTCCCCATTCTTATCCGTGAATGTACTGATGTTCGTTCCTTTGACAGTAACCTTGGCACTATCTACAGGATAGTAATCTTTATCTATCACACGATTTTTCAACTTTTGTCCTTGGGCCATCACACTCATTGCCCCTATACAGGCCAATAACAATATATATATTCTTTTCATTGTCGTCTCCTTTTATTTATTTAGAAAAAGCGATAAGCCACTCCAAAAGTCAGTGCCCAGTTGTGTTCAGCATCATCATAGTCATCTATGGGCAATGCCATATTTTTACCCCATACACCAACCGTCAGTTTCTTATATTCCACTCCCAAACCATAGGCCAATCCGTAATTGATACGGTGAAGCAGAGAATGCTTTCCATCACTATAGTAGTAAGAATCATACTTCTTGCTGAAAATCTCATATTCGGCCTTCTCGCCATTCGTTTCAGCAGTCACCTTGCCTCCAATGCCACAAGATACGACCGGACCATATGAAAATACAAGATTGGTTTTATATGCCAATTTAAAACGGCTCACGAAATACAAAGGTAAATCCAGCATGGTAGGATTCCAGGTTTCTTTGTAATCAAGACCGGCCTTATTGTATTTATAGACCGTACCACGATTGGTCAGTTGCAACATCGGACGGAAAGCCACACGTTTGGACATGCGCACCTCCAAACCGAGGCCTGCCTCATAACCCATTCTGAAACTGCCGCCCTGTGCCGTATAACGGCTCATCACAGCACCGGCAGAAATCACAAGAGACAATTTCTTATTTTTGGGTGTCACCTGTATCGGAGTATTGATTTCCCATTCTTCCGTTTCCATACCGATGGATTCCACCAGCAACAGCTTAGCCGTTACCGGAACTTCACGGAGCAGGAACTTGCCGTCTATGTCAGTCACGGTACTGATGTCCGTGCCTTGTACCGTAACCAATGCACCCACAACCGGGAATTGTTTCTTATCCGTCACCACACCTTTGATATCATGCGTTGCAACTTGTGCCATCAGTGCGGCCAGACTCAGCCACCCCATCAAGCATGTCATTATCAATCGTTTCATTATAGTCTTTGTATTCATTTAAAATCAAGGGATAATATATTAATAGATTGTAGCTTTCTGCACCGGAGAGTAAGAAATGCCTTTCTCGGATACCGCAAAACCACGTACGTAATAAGTACCGGATTCTTCCGGAAGCGCCATTGGATGCACATAGACCTCCCGGTTATCCGCTTCACTGTCCAAATTATAATAAGCCACCTTATCTTTCAAATCGGGCAATTGATTACTGTTGCTATAGCACATACCGCATTGTGTGACAGTATAATTGGAACGAACTGTGAACGACATTCCAAGTGCACCACCCTCTTCCACCGCACAGTCAAGAATATAAGGTGTCTCTTTTGAATAAGACTTCACACTACTGAAGACAGTCCTTGAATAATAATCCTCATACAGACAATCATCCAAAAAACCGGGATATTCATTGTTCCAAGACTCTAAGGCCATCTTATAATAAAAAATGGAAGCCTGATTCTCCTGGAAATTCACCATATCCCAAGATCGTACATAAAACAATGGAGAGCCAGCAGTGCCTGTCAAAGTTTCTACCTGATACGCATTTCCACTTCCCCAATATCCACCATCGGCCGGGAGTTCCGACTCCTTATCTGATAGCCACAAGCGTGCATAGTCATACGCTTCACCCTCTTTCGGGTTCACCGCTCCTTTAACGATGAGACCACCTGTACGCCTCATTTCTTCCCTCAGATAAGAAGGATCCTGATAGTCCGAGTTAATCGCCAAATTCTCCACTTCATCATAAGTCAGTTCCGAAAGGTCTGTAATGTCACCAATTGAAAACTCTGTAGGCAGCATACGGGCTTCATCAATATCCTCACACGAAGCCAACAACAATACCCCACATAAAAAAATAGCCAGTCGTTTCATTTTCTCTAATTATTTACATGTTATGTTGATGCAAAATTAAGCCTCTTTTTTAAAATATTCAAACACTTTTTGAGCAACATTTTACTAAATGGTATTATACGTAACTAAATGTTTAAAACGCGTAACTATTCTCACTTATTATTTTCCTAATTTTACAGCCGGATTTGTGATTTTCCTGTCTGCCGTGCGACTAACAAAACAAAAGCAATTCGAAAGAAGTCTAAGAAAAAATGGAAAATGTAGAACAAGAGTTCGTGTCCGTGGTACGGGAGTATGAACGTGTGATATACAAAGTGTGCTATTTGTATACCACACCGAATGCGACCCTTAATGATCTGTATCAGGAAGTTGTTCTCAATCTATGGAAAGCATTTCCCAAGTTTCGGCGGGAGTGTAAAATCTCTACCTGGATTTACCGTATTGCACTGAACACCTGCATCAGTTTCATCCGGAAAGAAAAGAACATTCCCGAAATCGTAACTCTTACACAAGAGGCAGACCGGACAGAAGAAGCAGATGAGACACAAACCATGCTGAAACAGCTCTACCGGATGATCAACCGCTTGGGACAACTGGAAAAATCCATTGTCCTGCTTTATCTGGAAGAGAAAAGCTATGAAGAAATATCCGAGATTACCGGGCTGACCGTGACCAATGTCGCTACCAAGCTCAGCCGTATCAAGGACAAATTAAAGAAAATGAAAAAGGAGGAATAATATATGGAACTGGATGAACTGAAGAAATCATGGAACGTACTAGACAAACAGTTACAAAAAGAGCCCATTGCCAACGAAAAGCAAATTACAAAACTGATTGCCGAATACAAGACCAACACACGTAAAAGTCTGGGACGCCTTGTAGTCATACAGCGGCTCTCTATCGGCGTGGGTGCCACAGGCCTGGCTCTCCTCGTTCTTATATGGCTGTTGATGCCAACCTTTGGCTTCAATGCGCATATACAAAGTAAAATTGCGGCATTTTTGGCTTTTATCGCCATCAGCATCATTGCAGGCATGTGGTGGGACTGGAAAACATACCGTTGGAACAAAGCCACCCGTATTGACGAGATGAGCGTATCCGAAGTCAGCCGCCGCATGACCATTTTCCGCCAGTGGACCAAATATGAAGTAATAGCCATTTCCGCATGGATTGTACTTTTCAACGCCCTCAACTATTGGGTAATGGAGTATCACCTCGCATCCCCCGGATTACAGGCCGCACTGATCACTTTATTTGTGGTATTTGACGCACTGATAATCTACATTCTCTACAAAAAGATTATCTACAAGCATCTCAACAATATTAAAACAAACATTGAAGAATTAAAAGACATATGCACCGAATAACGCTTATCTTTATCCTGTTCCTTCTCATTCCCGACATATATATCTACTTTGTATATATTGTACAAAAGACCAAAAGCAAATGGCTGCGCTGTGCATATGGGCTGCCTACCTTGCTACTGACGGCAGGCTACGTCTATTTCATGTTTCTGACAGGGGACAATGCCATGTCAAACCATACGCAAGCCATAGGCAGGCTCGCCATTGCAATCATGCTTTTTGTATTTCCCAAAACTGTATTCATGCTTTGCTCACTGACAGGTGTACTGGCACATTGTGTCATACGCCGCTGTCCCCGGAGTCCATTTACGGTAATCGGGCTGGTGCTGGGCGCAGTCAGTTTTTTCAATATACTATACGGAACCTTTGCCGGTATCACCCGTTTCGAAGTGAAGGAGACAGAATTTCATTCCGCTGATATCCCGGAAGGTTTTGACGGCTATCGCATCGTCCAGCTTTCCGATATACACATCGGCAGTTGGCAAGGCAATCCCGAAGCCATCAAACTCCTGGTGGAGATGGTCAACGCCCAAAATCCCGACCTCATTGTCTTTACCGGTGACCTAGTGAACCAGCAAAGCCATGAAATAGACGGCTTCCAAGACATACTATCGCAGCTGCATGCTCCCGACGGTGTCTATTCCATCCTCGGCAATCATGATTATGGAACATATTACCGTTGGAAAAGCCGGAAAGCAGAAATAGCCAACCTGGACTATTTAATCCGCCAACAAAAAGCAATGGGATGGAAATTACTGAATAACGAGCACGATATTCTCTATCATAAAGGTGACAGCATTGCCCTTATCGGCGTGGAGAATGACGGCGAGCCTCCTTTCTCACAATTTGCCGACTTATCCCATGCCATGGAAGGCACAGAGGGTATGTTCCAAATATTACTCAGCCATAATCCCACCCATTGGAGGCGTGAAGTGCTGCCTGCATCCGGCATCCCGCTGATGCTTGCAGGCCATACCCACGCCATGCAAGGCATTTTATTCGGACATTCCCTCGCAGAGCTCATCTATCCGGAATGGAGAGGAATGTACCATGAAGGCAACCGCGCACTGTATGTAAACATCGGTATCGGTTATGTGGGACTGCCCTTCCGCTTTGGAGCATGGCCGGAAATTACGGTGCTGACTTTGCGAAAATAATCGCTCCGGCAACATGGCCCAATATATCAGAGCGATATATATCTGAAATTCGATGAATATTTTTATCTTTGCGACAACAAAAGTCCAACACCTATGAAGATACTCTATAATATTTATCAGATTTGTTTTGCATTGCCTGTCTTGTTGGTATTGACAATTCTTACGGCACTGGTCACCATAATCGGATCTCTGATTGGAGGAGCACATATCTGGGGCTATTACCCCGGCAAAATCTGGTCACAACTCATCTGTAACCTCTTGCTTATTCCGGTAGAAGTACATGGAAGGAAAAAATTGAATAAACGCACCTCGTACGTTTTCGTCCCCAACCACCAGGGGGCTTTCGACATCTTCCTCATCTATGGTTTCTTAGGTCGTAACTTTAAATGGATGATGAAGAAAAGCCTCCGGAAACTTCCATTTGTAGGAAAAGCCTGTGAAAGTGCCGGACATATCTTCGTGGACCGTTCCAGTCCCAAGAAAGTACTGGCAACCATGCGCCAGGCAGAGTCTTCATTGAAAGACGGTGTCTCGCTTGTCGTATTTCCCGAGGGAGCAAGAAGTTTTACCGGACACATGGGGTATTTCAAGAGAGGAGCTTTCCAACTGGCCGACGAGTTACAGTTAGAGGTAGTGCCCGTCACCATTGACGGTTCATTCGAAATCCTGCCCCGTACCGGCAAATGGATACATCGCCACCGTATGATACTGACTATCCACAATCCGATCCCCCCTAAAGGCAGAGGTGCCGAAAACATCAAAGCAAGCATGACCGAGGCCTATGCCGCCGTTGAAAGCGCACTGCCGGAAAAATATAAAGGAATGGTCAAGAATGAGGATCAGGACCGGTAAGCGTTAATTCTGTGAGGCATTCACCGCATTCTCTTCCATGCGGCGATGCTCCTCAAGCAATTTCATGTTTTCCTTTGCTTTGGAGAGGAATTCCTTTACCAACGGGCTGTCTTTGAAAGCCAGCGGAGCGGTTTTCATTATATCTTCAATCTGCGGAGTCATTACCGGATAAGGAAGAGCGCTGCACATCATCATGAAAACACTGGGTCCCAATACATTTTCAAAATTATCGGTAATAAACTGTTTTACGTAATCATTCATTTCTTTCACCAATGCCTCGCCTTCCTGCTGCAACTGTGCATGCACATCCTCTAAATTGGCACCGTCAAGTACCATGCGGGCTTCTTTTCTTTCCAGCTCCTCAATCTTCACTTCCATTTCATTCCGTTTGTCAATAAACTCGTAAAGTTTGTCGTTCAAAGGAGTCCCTTTGGCTATCAGCTGAGAATTGGAAATGGCTACTTCTATCTTTCCATTTTCAAGAACCAAAGGCATAATGCCCTCGTGATCCATGTAGAGTGTCACCACCATCACGGAATCGGCCTTGCCGTTCATCTTAAAAAGACCATGGATAACTTCCGCCGAATCAACAGCCACCCATTCTCCATTCCGGAGTGTTTTAAGAAACAGCATCTTTCCGTCAAGGCTGGTTACCGAAGAACTACCCTCTATTTTATATTTACGGCTACAAGAGGCTAATAACATTGCCAAAAGCAAAAAAGGCAAAATACGGCTCACACTCATTCTAATCATGCAGAAACGATTTATGAATTACATGCGGCAAAGGTATTAATAATCCTTATAAACCAGATAGAAAGAAAGGATTTTTCATTTGGTTTACGTATTTTTGCACAATTATAATTCATAAAAAGAGAAATAATATACATGTCAACCTATGCTCCTTTTGCGAAACCCCTCTATGTAATGCTGAAACCCGTAGGGGCCGTATGCAACTTGGCATGCGACTATTGCTACTACCTGGAGAAGGCCAAACTATACAGAGAGAATCCCAAGCACGTGATGAGCGAAGAACTTCTGGAAAAGTTCATCGAAGAATACATAAATTCACAGACCATGCCGCAAGTGCTGTTCACCTGGCATGGCGGAGAAACGCTGATGCGCCCGCTGGCTTTCTATAAACGGGCAATGGAACTTCAAAAGAAATATGCCAACGGACGGACCATAGACAACTGCATACAGACTAACGGAACTTTGCTTACGGATGAATGGTGCCGGTTCTTCAAAGAGAACAACTGGCTGGTGGGTGTCTCCATCGACGGCCCGCAGGAATTCCATGACGAATACCGGAAAAACAAACAAGGAAAGCCCTCGTTTGTCAAAGTAATGCAGGGCATCAATCTTTTGAAAAAACACGGTGTGGAATGGAACGGAATGGCTGTCGTCAACGACTATAACGCAGATTATCCGCTGGATTTTTATAATTTCTTCAAAGAGCTGGGATGTCACTACATCCAGTTTGCCCCCATCGTGGAACGTATTGCTCCGCACCGGGACGGACGTCACCTCGCTTCTCTGCAAGACAAGGAGAACAGCACCGAACTGGCAGATTTCTCCGTCAGCCCGGAACAGTGGGGAAACTTCCTCTGCACGCTGTTTGACGAATGGGTGAAGCAAGATGTGGGTACCTACTATATCCAATTGTTCGATTCTACCCTCGCCAACTGGATAGGTGAGCAACCGGGTGTATGCTCCATGGCAAAAACCTGCGGCCACGCAGGGGTCATGGAATTCAACGGTGACGTATATGCCTGCGACCATTTCGTATTTCCCGAATATAAATTAGGGAATATATACCAGAAAACACTGGTAGAGATGATGTACAGCGAAAAGCAGCAAAACTTCGGACTGATGAAGCAACGGTCACTTCCCACCCAATGCAAGGAATGCGAATGGCTGTTTGCTTGCAACGGAGAATGCCCCAAAAACCGCTTTGCGCATACATCCAACGGAGAACCGGGACTTAACTACTTATGTGCCGGTTATCGCAAATTCTTCAAACATGCAGCCCCCTATATGGACTTCATGAAAAATGAGCTGATGAACCAACGTCCGCCTGCCAACGTAATGGAAGCAGTAGGGAGATTAAAAATCGACAATCTCTAATTTAATCAATAATTGATATTTATGAATTTGACATTTAAGAAATGTTTGATTGCGGCGGCTGCCGCTCTGACCGTCTGCTCGGCACGGGCAGACGAAGGAATGTGGTTACTGCAACTGATGAAGCAGCAGAACTCCATCGACATGATGAAAAAGCAAGGTTTGAAACTGGAAGCAGACGACCTGTACAATCCCAACGGGGTATCCTTGAAAGATGCCGTGGGCATATTCGGTGGCGGCTGTACCGGTGAAATCATCTCTCCGGAAGGCCTGATCCTGACCAACCATCATTGTGGATACGGTGCCATCCAGCAGCATAGCAGTGTAGAGCACGACTACCTGACTGACGGTTTCTGGGCCATGAACCGCAGCGAGGAACTGCCCACTCCGGGATTGAAATTTCGCTTCGTACACCGCATCGTAGATATTACAGACCTGGTGAACGGCAAAATCAAAGCCGGTGAAACAGACGAAGTGAATGCCATGGGCTATCCTTTCCTCAGCAAACTGGCAAAGGAAGAACTGGAAAAGAGCGACCTAAAAGGAAAGCCGGGCATCGAAGTACGCGCTCTTCCTTTCTATGCAGGCAATAAATTCTATTTATTCTACTATAAGGTTTACAATGACGTACGTATGGTAGCCGCCCCTCCCTCCTCGGTAGGCAAATTCGGCGGTGAAACCGACAACTGGATGTGGCCGCGCCACACAGGCGACTTCTCCATGTTCCGCATCTATGCGGACGCCAACGGAGAACCTGCCGAGTACAGCAAAGACAACGTCCCTCTGAAAACACCGAAGTACCTGCCTATCTCCATCAAAGGGCTGAACGAAGGTGACTACGCCATGATTATGGGCTTCCCCGGCAGCACAGAACGCTACCTCACCCAGAGTGAGGTGAAACAGCGCATGAATGCCGTGAATCAGGCCATGATCGATATGCGCGGCGTGCGCCTCGAAGTACTGCGCAAGTATATGGATGCCAGCGACAAGACCCGCATTCAATATGCCAGCAAGTTTGCCGGAAGCAGCAATTACTGGAAAAACTCTATCGGCATGAACAAGGCCATCATCGACAACGATGTACTGGGCACCAAAGCTGAAATCGAAAAGAAATACGCAGAGTTTGCCAAAGGGAAGCCCGAATATGAAGGCGTGGTAGAGAAAATCGACGCCATCATCGAAAAAAGCACTCCCACCCTGCGCCAGCTTTATTATACCAATGAGGCATTGCGCGGCGCTATCGAGTTCGGCAGCACTTACCTCGTCATGGACAATATAAAGAAAGCGCTTGAAGAGAAAAATGATTCCTTGCTGCAAGCTTCGAAGAAGCAGCTGGAAAGCGCATACGACGGCATCCACAACAAGGACTATGACCACGAAGTAGACCGTGCCGTAGCCAAAGCCATCCTGCCCGCCCTTGCTAAAGCACTGAATGCCGACGAACTGCCCACCTTCTACCAGACTATCAACGGAGAGTTCAAAGGTGACTACAACGCATACGTAGATAATATGTACGACAACTCTATCCTCTCCAACCGTAAGAATCTGGACAAGTTCCTGGCAAAACCCTCCGTGAAAGCCATCGAGAAAGATCCTGCCACCGCCTACTCACGTTCCAAGAACGAGAAGTTGCAGGAACTTGGAAAGCAGTACGGAGAATTGGAAAACGGAATGGAACTACTCCACAAAGCCTATATCCGTGGCTTGGGCGAAATGAAGCAGCCCGTGCCCTCTTATCCGGACGCCAACTTCACCATGCGCCTTACCTACGGCAATGTGAAATCATACAGCCCGCGTGACGCCGTGCACTATAATTACTACACGACAACCGACGGTATTCTTGAGAAAGAAAACCCCGAAAACCGTGAATTCGTAGTGCCCGCCAAACTGAAAGAGCTCATCCAGAAGAAAGACTTCGGCCGCTACGCCATGGCCGACGGTACCATGCCCGTCTGCTTCCTGACAACCAATGACATCACCGGCGGCAACTCCGGCAGCCCGGTCATCAATGGTGAAGGGCAACTCATCGGAACCGCTTTCGACGGAAACTGGGAATCTTTGAGCGGTGACATCAACTTCAACAACAACCTGCAACGTTGCATCGCACTGGATATTCGCTATGTACTCTTCATCCTCGACAAGCTGGGCAACTGCGGTCATCTGATAAAAGAAATGAACATTGTAGAATAAATAAAAGCCTCTGAGAAATGACTCCCTATACTGAATGGCATTCACTATACGACTGAATGCCATTCAGTCATATACTCAACCCTATTCAATATACGACCGAATAGCCCCCTCTCAGATGTTCTTCTAACGCATATCATCATGAAAAGAATCCTATTATCATTATTCATTACATCTGCTTTTACCACGGCTCACGCAGACGAAGGCATGTGGATGCTCACCGACCTGCAAAAGCAGAATGAAGTGGCCATGACAGAACTCGGACTGCTCATCCCCGCCAACCAAATCTACAATCCCGACGGCATTGCCTTGAAGGATGCCGTAGTGCATTTCGGCGGCGGCTGTACCGGCGAAGTCATCTCTGCCGAAGGACTGGTACTGACCAACCACCACTGCGGCTATGGCGCCATACAACAGCACAGCAGTGTGGAGCATGACTATCTGACCGATGGTTTCTGGGCCATGTCACGCAAAGAAGAACTGCCCTGCAAAGGGCTCACCGTTACTTACATCGATGAAATACTCGACGTGACGGACTACGTGAACGAACAGTTGAAGACAGATGCAGACCCGAACGGCACGAACTATCTTTCTCCCAAGTACCTCTCCATGGTAGCAGACCGTTTTGCCTCCGAACAAGGTATCGCACTGACACCGGGACGCAAACTCGAATTAAAGGCATTCTATGGCGGCAACCGATATTACCTGTTCGTCAAGACCACCTACAACGATATCCGCATGGTAGGCGCTCCCCCCTCCTCCATCGGCAAATTCGGTGCAGATACAGACAACTGGATGTGGCCCCGCCATACCGGCGACTTCTCCATCTTCCGCATCTACGCCGACAAAGACGGAAAACCTGCGGAATACAGTAAAGACAATATCCCCCTGAAAGTAAAGAAACACTTGACCATCAGCCTTGAAGGCTATCGGGAAGGCGACTTCACTTTCATTATGGGCTTCCCCGGACGCAATTGGCGTTACATGATTTCCGACGAGGTGGAAGAGCGTATGCAGACTACCAACTTCATGCGCCACCACGTACGCGATGTACGCCAGAAAGCCTTGATGGAACAAATGCTGAAGGACGATGCCGTACGTATTCACTATGCCAGCAAATATGCCTCCTCTGCTAATTATTGGAAAAACGCCATCGGCATGAACGAAGGCCTTGTCCGTTTGAAAGTGCTGGATACCAAACGCGCGCAACAGGAGCAACTTCTAGCCCGCGGACGCGAAAAGGGAGATGACAGCTACCAGAAAGCCTTCGACCGGATACGCAGTATCGTGCAGCACCGACGTCCGGCACTCTATCATCAGCAAGCCATCCAGGAGGCATTAATCACAGGACTCGATTTCATGCGAATCCCAAGCACCACCGGATTGGTATCAGCCTTGAAAAGCAAGGACAAAGCACGCATCAGGGCGGCAGCCGACAGTCTTCAAGCAGCGGCAGACAAGTATTTCGCCTCTGTCCCCTTCCCGGAAGTGGAACGTACGGTCGGCAAGAAAATGCTTCAAACCTATATGCAGTATATTCCTGCGGAACAGCGTATCGGCATTTTCCAAATTATCGACAAACGCTTCAAAGGAGACAGTGACGCATTTATAGACGCTTGTTTCAAATATTCCATCTTCGGAAGCAAGGAAAATTTTGGCAAATTTATCCGTAAGCCCAGCTTGTATAAAATCAGCAATGACTGGATGGTATTGTTCAAATACTCCATTACCGACGGCTTGCTGCAAACGGCCATTGCCATGATGGACGCCAACAAGAATTACAATGCCGCACACAAAGTATGGGTAAAGGGAATGATGGACATGAAACAGGAAGCCGGTATCCCCATTTATCCGGATGCCAACTCTACCCTTCGTCTGACCTACGGGAAAGTGCTGCCATACTCGCCTTCCGATGGGGTGGAATACGGCTATTATACAACCTTGAAGGGTGCTATGGAGAAAGAAGATCCCAACAACTGGGAATTTGTGGTTCCTGCCCGCCTCAAAGAATTATACCAGGCCAAAGACTTTGGCCGCTATGCCATGCCCAATGGAGAAATGCCCGTCTGCTTCATTGTCAACACGGACAACACGGGCGGCAATTCCGGCAGTCCGGTCTTCAATGCCAAAGGTGAACTGATCGGTACCGGCTTTGACCGCAATTATGAAGGCTTGACAGGCGACATCGCCTTCCGTCCTTCTTCCCAGCGTGCCGCCTGCGTGGATATCCGCTATACACTATTCATTATTGACAAGTATGCCGGAGCTTCACATCTTATTGAAGAAATGACAATCAAGTAATTATTCAACGGGAAAAGACAGAGACAAACGATTCTTCTATTTTCAGACAAAAGGACACTAGAACCTATTTCCTTTCTTATGTATCTTTTGTTCTTTTGTCTGAAATTCAGTCTTCCATCTAAAAAAGGAGTTGTCCCTTCTGTATTTCCCTGAACAATTTATTCTTCCAGTTTGTTATCATTACAAATAAGTAAAAACAAAAAGATAAAATTATGGAAAAGTTTGAAGAATTGATACAATCAGATAAACCGGTATTGGTGGATTTTTTTGCTACCTGGTGTGGTCCCTGTAAAGCCATGCATCCGGTATTGGAAGAGCTCAAAAGTGAGATAGGTGACACTGCACGCATAGCCAAAATAGACGTTGACCAGCATGAAGAACTGGCTGCACGCTACCGCATACAAGCAGTACCAACCTTCATCCTATTCAAGAGAGGCGAAGCTGTATGGCGCCATTCGGGTGTAATCAGTGGAAAAGAGTTGAAATCCATCATTGAACAAAATGCTTAATTTAAGGAAATGAAGAAAATTATAATCACGTTTGCCCTCATCCTTGCCAGTGTATTGACCTATGCCTGCACAGGCGGGACACAACAGAAAGGCCAAACTGAGGGAAAAGAAGCTCCCGCCGAGGGAAGCGTCATCGTAATGAACAAGGATATGTTCATCAAGAATGTATTCGATTATGAGAAATCCAAGGAATGGAAATACAAAGGAGACAAACCCGCCATCATCGACCTTTATGCCGACTGGTGCGGTCCCTGCCGCATGACCGCTCCCATCATGAAAGAGCTGGCCAAGGAATATGCCGGTAAAATCGTCATATACAAAGTCAACGTCGATAAAGAGAAAGAACTGGCTGCCTTGTTCAACGCGACAAGTATTCCCCTTTTCGTGTTTATCCCGATGAACGGAGAGCCCCAACTCTTCCGAGGAGCCGCTGACAAAGCCACTTACAAAAAGGCCATTGACGAGTTCCTGCTGAAATCAGAATAAGATCGGCATCTCTTTCCATTTGCCGCCGTATAACTCCATCACCGTCTCGTAGCCTGCCCGCTTCAACGCCCGCAATGCTTCGGGACGGCCGTTGTTTATACGCTCCGGATAATGAGAGTCACTGTTCACCTGCACACGAATCCCCCAATCATGCAGCAGGGAAAAATAGCGTTCATTGGGATAGAAAGTGCCCAGCTCATGATAGGACTTGGTGTTGATTTCCACCTGATACCCCCGTCTGGCTATCTCGCTGAAATAAGCGTGAACCAATTCATCATACCAAGGTTCGTCAAGCAAGCCGGGACGATAGCAGCATGCGTTATAGTGCATCTTGTCTGCATGACCTACAATGTCAAAGCCACCCAGTTCCAGCATCCTCATCAGCCGTTTGTAGTAGAGGCGCACCACACGCTCCAGATCTCCACCGAAGTGCCCGTCCACCACCTTCCGGAAAGCGTCGGCCGGGACATCCACATCCACCACTTCTCCTCTATCATTGTAGAGCAAATGTACGGAGCCGATGCGATAATCCAACGGCAATTCTTTGAAGCGCCGGACAGACGGATTGCTTTCTTCATTCAGATAATCTATTTCCAGGCCAAGATATAATTCTATGCTCCCGGCATATTGGGCTTTCAAACGACGGAATTCTGAAAGATAATCATCCATACGGTCCCATTCCATCGTCCACGCTGTAGAAAAAGGCAAAGGAGCATGCGATGAAAAGCCGTAAGATGTAAAGCCTTCACTCAATGCAAAACGCACAAAATCTTCCATCCCGGCACGCCCGTCACAATACAGGCTGTGACTGTGGTAATTTGTCAAATTTCCTACTTTTCCCATTTCAGCTCCTCACCATTAAATCATTAACTATTCAATTCTTTTCCTTTACTCTTTAAATCTCTTTCATTTCGAACTTCAGTTCGACTCTATCTCGCTCAATTCAAGCCAGCGCAATGTTTTCTCATCAATCAAGTCAGACAATTCCGGCAAGCGCTTTGACTTTGCCGTAAGCTCCTCCACCGAAAGGGTTCCACTGCACAAAGCCTCTTCAATCGCTTTTTTCTCCGTTTCCAGCCCGGCTATTTCCTGTTCCAATTGTTCAAACTCACGCTTTTCCTTGAAAGACATCCGCCGTTTGTCGTTCAGACGTACCTTGGCAGTCTTTTCTTCCTGAACCCTGGAGACTTCTTTTTCTTTCTCTTGATGCAGTTTAACATCCTTCCAATCACGGTATTGCGTATAGTTGCCGGGGAAATCACGGATATCTCCCTGTCCGTTGAACACCAGCAGATGATCCACCACCTTGTCCATGAAGTAACGGTCGTGGCTCACGACAATCACACACCCTTTGAAGTTCTGCAGATACTCTTCCAGAACATTCAAGGTAACGATATCGAGGTCGTTTGTGGGCTCATCCAAAACCAAGAAATTAGGATTGCGCATCAGAACCGTGCACAGATAGAGGCGGCGGCGCTCCCCGCCACTCAACTTATACACATAGCTATGCTGGGTTTCGGGAGTAAAGAGAAAATGTTGCAGGAACTGGGATGCCGTCAATCGTTTGCCATTGCCCAACTCAATCACTTCGGCGATGTCCTGTACTACATCAATGACTTTCATCTGTTCGTCAAACTGCAAGCCTTCCTGCGAATAATACCCGAAACGCACCGTTTCACCAATATCCAGCGTACCGCTGTCTGCCTGCTCCTGCCCCATCAGTATCTTGATAAAGGTGGACTTGCCCGTACCATTGTTTCCGACAATCCCCATCTTTTCATAACGGGCGAAAATATAAGAAAAATCATCCAGTATCTTCAAATCACCGAAGGACTTATACAGGTGGTCCGCCTCAAATATCTTGCTACCAATATAGGATGCCTTGACATCCAGCTTTACATTCTCATTATTGAACCGCTGCTTGGCCACTTTCTCCAGTTCATAAAAGGCATCTTCACGGTAACGCGCTTTATGCCCGCGGGCCTGGGGCATGCGCCGCATCCACTCCAGTTCCGTGCGATAGAGGTTATTGGCACGTTCAATTTCCACACTCTTGGCTTCCACGCGCTCCTGCCGTTTCTCCAGATAGTAGCTGTAGTTACCTTTATACTGGTAAATCTGCCGGTTGTCTATTTCTACAATTTCAGAACATACCCGGTCCAGGAAATAACGGTCGTGCGTCACCATCAGGAGACTGAGGTTATTCCGGCGCAAATATTCCTCCAGCCACTCGGTCATGTCAAGGTCGAGGTGGTTGGTAGGCTCGTCCAGTATCAGCAGGTCGGGTTCGGTGATCAGAGTATTGGCCAGAGCCACACGCTTCAGCTGGCCACCGGAAAGTTGTTTCACTTGCTGGTCGAAATCACGGATTTTCAGTTGCGAGAGAATCTGCTTGGCTTTCTGTTCATATTCCCAGGCTTTTTCATGGTCCATACGGACCAATATCTCATCCAGTCCGGGATGTCCCTCCGTTTCCATGCAACGCTCATACTCCTTAATCAGTTCCACCGTGCTGTTGCCATGATGGAAACAGGCCTCAAGTACGGTCAGCCCTTCCGGATATTGCGGGTCCTGCTCCAGATAACCTACCCGCAAATCACGCCGGTAGGAAATGATACCATTGTCATACCCTTCCTTTCCCGAAAGAATATTGAGTAAGGTTGTCTTACCGCTGCCATTCTTCGCAATCAGTCCCACACGCTGTCCTTCCGATAAACCAAAGGATATATTCTCGAACAAAACCAAGTCACCAAATGACTTGGTCAGATTTTCCACCTGAAGTATTGAATTTACTGCTGCCAAATTCTCTTTTATTTTAATGAAGTTAGTTACTGATTGTCAAATATGCTTTTGTAAGTTTCCACCATGTTGCAAGGTACACCGGCTTTCACTTTACTCCATACCAGCTTCATCGGATCTATCCGGGCACCGGTAGAAATGTTCAGCAAAACAGGTGCTTCCCGGTTGCCGTCGATCAAGGTACGCCACTCCATATTATCCACCTCATTGGCGAAAATCACGCAAAGTACGATGCCGAATGCCAGCCAAGCCTCCTTCTTCTTAGGGCCTATCTCTCCTTTGTCTATGATTTGCTGCATCTTGACAACATCTTCTTCAGCGCCTTGAAAGTCTTTCTTCAATACTTCCTTTACAGCGGAATCCACCCACTCGTAGGCCTCATTAATCTGATAGATCTCGGAAAGGCGGACCGGAATGATTTCAGCCGGATATTTTATCCCTTCCTTGCGTGTTTCCAACGAAGCTATCACCTTCTCCGCTTCTGTAACGGACTCTCCTTTCTTCACCGTGAACGAGCATTCAAAAGCGAGTTCATCGATGCCTGTAATCCAAAGATGGGAAGTATAATATATTCCCTCCTCCTCAAACATTTCCTTACTGTAAGCACACTCCAGCTTCCCTATCTTCACAAGAGTGGCCGACGTATTTTCTTCCAGTTCCTGCCGCAGGAAATCTCTGCCATACGCCGCATTTCCCTTATAAGCCGAAATACGGAAATTACCCGTCCAGTCTGCGGGATTGTAGAAGAGGAAAGAGCCTTCCCCATCTTCGAATTCGCTCCAGTCTGCCGGATATATCATTGAAAACCATGCCCCCGGAGAGATAAATTTCTTGCCTTGTTCCATATACATTAACTAATCCTTGCAAAGACAGTACAAACCCATCTTCACTATTTCTCGCAAAAGTAACATTACCACCGCTGATATGCAAACAAATAAAACAAAAACAGCCGATTCTCACGAACCGGCTGTCCCAATCATCATCTATGAATGAAGACCTTTAGAGCCTTCAATAGTATATTTCAATTAATGAAAATCCATGAAATCTTTAATTTTCAGATGCAAAGATAATCAATGAAATAAATACAATCCTAAGTTTTTAAGATATTTAAAAGAAGATTCTATAAACTACGGGATTTTATCGATGAAAACTATTTTATATAACTGTAATATTCTTCATCGGATGCACAGTCCCACCATACAGGACAAGAATTGATGGTCAATTCCAGCGCCTCCTTATTGGATGCTTTCAGATTATCAATATTATATGACTGCTCCAAACTTGCCTGCTGGAAACGACGGAACCAATAGCGCGTATCATTGGGTGAGTCGGACATATAACGTCTGGCACTTTCTGCATCAAATTCCGTAGGACGTCCATAATCTATATATACAACTCCAAAATCTTTAATATTACCGGCACTATAATTGAAACGCCGCATATCATTCAGATTCTGAATAGAATATGAACATGCAATAAACTTCTGTTGCATAATCTTAGCCATTGTTATTTCCGATTCATTTTGTGCGACTGCAGCGCTTGCCAAAAATGCGTCAATGTCCTCTGCCGGTATAACCTGCTTTCCATAGATACTCTGGTCATAGTCTGCAAGTTTCTCATTCATCAATTCCATGTGAGCACGAATACCCTTCTTGTATTCCTGTACAGCTTGTCCTTTTTGTCCCAAACGGAAATAGCATTCAGCTTTCATAAAACACACTTCCGGATAGGCAAGCAAATGTCCGGGAGCATCTGCACGTGTATAGAATGTACCTGTGGAAATGATGCGTGTAGAATTGCCATTATAGCGGTTCGCTATATAACGATCGTCCTTTGGATCACCGGGCTTGCTTGTAATCCAACTCAAATTTTCCGAATAAATAGGTATATATATGGAATCTCCCTTACGGGCAGGATCTGTGGTTCCTGACGCCCAAATATCACGCACCGGATCTAAAATTTTACCATCCAGGAATTTAACAGCCGTTTCTTTATCCGACGAGAATACATCGAAACTTACAGGTCCCCCTGCATTACGGATATTGCTATACAAATCCACTCCGGCAGTACGACGATATTCCAATTGATTATTGGCGTTAAGGAATTGTGCACTAGGTACCAACAAATCAGTACGGGGATCTTCCACACCGCTGCCATTTGTAAAAGTATTAGTTAATAAATCCAAATACCATTTAGTGATACGTGAGGTCGTATTTGACAAATTTCCAAACTGCAATGCTTGCAGGCCACTTTCCTGTGACAAATTAGAGTTTACATAACGCATGATTGTACCCTCTTCATTGGACTGGGCTGCATTAGCCAATAAGTCCAAGACCTTTTGAGGGTCAAAGTCTGTCCTTTTGGAAGTATTCAGCATCCAACGTGCCTTTAAGCCATAGGCCAATTTCAGCCATTTGTCAGTAGAGCCGCCATTCCATAAGTCACCATCAGACAAAGACTCCGCCGTAACAGGCTGTTCTTTTTTAAAGTTGGCAATAGCCTCATCAATCATAGCCATACATCCTTCATAAATAGCCTTGCCATCATCATATTTGGGGGTAATAGAAGATGTCAAGGCTTCCGAATAAGGCATTTCACCGTAAATGTCCAACATCGTCATGAACCCCCAGGCATGTATTAGCTGCCCTGCCCCTAGATAATGCCAGGCTCCTTCTGATTCTGCTTTTGCAAAAAGGTCAGGAAGGTTGCTTGCCGTATAAACAAACCACATCTGATAAGGCCAAGTTACAGACGCCGATTGGGGCATCCATTTTACTATATAGTCATTATAAGCCGTACCGGCAGTCTTAACGATATTGCCGGTTATCCAGCAACCGCGGGTTCCGGATGACTCATAGGCATCTACAAAATTAGCTTGAATAGCACGCAGGCGTAACGCTGCCGAAGGAACGGAACTATTAGGGTTGTCCGGATTATCATTGATATCCAAATAATCGGAACATGCCCCCAAACCAAGAGCAAGAAGAGTGCTCAAACAAAAATATCTAAATTTTTTCATACTCGTTCTTTTATTTATAAAACTATAAATCTTGAATTTAGAATGTGACATTTACTCCAAATGACATTCCTGCAGTAGCAGGCACACCACAGTAGTCAATGCCTACCGAACTTGACCCAATAGCTCCCGCACCGGCGGCACTGGTTTCAGGATCCATTCCTTTATAGTTGGTGAGAAGCAGCAAATTAGTGCCTGTAACAGTGGCAGACAATCCTTTTATGAATTTAGTCTTTTGCAACAACGTTTTAGGGAATGTATAAGTCAATGATATAGAGCGCAAACGTAACCAGCTGGTATCTGTCATATAGTTACTGGACTCCAAAGTATAACTGCCTGTCCAATAGTTGCGAATGATAGATTTACCGCTAAGTGCATTGTCAGACCCGGCAGGAACCTCTTGGGAATAGTCGTTCCTATTATAGAACTTGTCTGCACTGAAGTTGTAAGTTGCCGGACTGTAAGTTTCTTTGCCATTAGCATCTTTGCCGGTAGCAACCACTCCATTAATAGTCAGATTTTCACGGTTGGCACTACGTACACTCATACCTGCAGAAGTCATAAAATAATCTGTCCCATTATAAATGTCTCCTCCTATACGGAAATCCCACAGCATAGAAAGTGACCAGTTCTTATAAGTGAACGTATTATTAAATCCGCCAAGGAGTTTCGGTTCACGGTTACCCAACTCATAAGTAGCTTGATTGTCTGAAGTAGGCATACCCGTCTTTTTATCCAAAATAACATTGCCCTGGTCATCTCTTGACCACTTAGAACCCGATATAGCCATAAAATTACCTCCATTAAAAGAGGCAGCTTTAGCATTACCTACTTGAACGTCGGTCACATAAAGAATATCAAGTCCCTGCAATAAATTGTTTACCTTACCACGGTTACCGGAAAGGTTCAACATCGTTTCCCAAGTAAAATGCTTATTCTTGACCGGTGTACCGCTAATAGCCAATTCCATACCCTTGTTTACAATATCTCCGGCATTGGTTGTCATGAAAATATAACCTGTAGCCTGACTGGTACGAGGGCTTAGCAACTGATTATAACTCTTATTGGTATAATAGGTCCAATCAAATCCGATACGCCCGTTCAAGAATCTCATCTCCAGACCTATTTCCGTAGATTCCGTCGTTTCCGGTATGAGCAAGGTATTACCATGTGTCCAGCTATTCTGCAATCCATTCCCGCCAATGGTAATAAACGGAGGATCAAGGTATGTATTCGTTACATACGGATCAGCGTCTTTACCTACACGCGCCCAAGATGCACGTACCTTGCCAAAAGAAAGTATGTTGTTTTCAGGAAGCAATTCCGAGAAAACAAAGGCACCACCAACTGACGGGTAGAAATATGAACGGTTATCGACCGGAAGCGTTGAGGTCCAGTCATTACGTCCCGTTACCGTTACATACGCCAAACTCTTATAACCGATTCTAAATTCACCATATACACCAACCAGACGCTTGCGGCTATTCGCTTGTGTAATGCTGCGGTCTGTTTCCGCCGTATTATTTATTGAGAAGAAATTATCCACCACGAAATTCCATCCCATCCGTCTGTTGACTGTTGTTTTCGTATCTTCTACAGAATTACCGACCAATAAATTAAAATCAAAATCAGCGATTTTCTTATTGAAGTTCATCATCAGATTAGAAGTCAGATATTCATATGTACGGTCGCTTTCCGAAAGCATACCTTTCTGCCATAATAATTTTACACCTGATTCCGGCTCAATCAACCGGCGGGTATTTGTTGTATATCGGTCAGTACCTGCCGTATAAGTAATCTTCCACCAATCAAACACATCAAGTTTCAAATTAATGTTACCCGTAAAACGAGTAGTCTTGTCCGTAACCCGGTTCTTGTTTACAATCCAGTACGGATTATCAATATCATCCGCCAGTTGTTGGTCCGGAAACAAACGATATTTACTTCCATCTTCATTCAGCCAATGTGACATTCTTTCGTTTCTCGGCCAACGGAATACAGAATTCATGGCACCGGTACCACCAGAATCATACAATCCGCCGCTTGTAAGCGATTTATCAGAATCCGCAATAGAATAAGCCATGTTAGCTCCTACCGTTAACTTGCCATAACGTTGTTCCCCATTAAAACGAATGGTATTCTTGGTATAACCGGTTTCAGGAATAATACCGTCTTGGTTAAAACGTGAAAGGGACAAGAAGAAATTGTTGTTCTTTCCTCCACCGGAAATGCTTACGTTATTATCCCATGTAATACCATTCTCAAAGAAATCACTTACATTATCATAAATAGTTTCTCCCGGCTGGAATTTTTCACCCCAGGAATTCAAAACGCCTAAATCCGTAAAAATACCGGTATCGCCAAAAGTACCTCTCTTATAAGTGCTCTGTTGTTCCGGCAAACGGTTTACCCACATAGTTGAAAGTTTACTACTAAGGTTTACCTCCACGCGACCTTCCTGGCCTTTCTTTGTAGTAATGATAATTACACCGGCAGCGGCACGTGACCCGTAAAGAGCTGCAGCGGCAGGACCTTTCAGCACTGACATGTTTTCCACGTCCTCCGGATTAATGTCCATTACACGATTACTATAGGTAGAGTTTGTGGATTGCGCACCGTCAAACCCTGAATTACCACCAATATCCACTCCGTTATCATATACGATACCATCGACTATAAACAAGGGCTGGTTATCACGTTCCAGAGATGTACCTCCACGGATAATGATACTTGCACCGGCTCCGGCGGCACCACTGCCTTGTGTAATATTCACACCGGCAATTTTACCATTCAATGAATTGATGATATTGGCATTTTTATTCTTCAGCAGTTCATTACTATTTACATCCTGCACCGAATATCCCAAAGCTTTTTTCTCTTTCTTGATACCCATAGCAGTAACAACTACCTCACTTAAAACTTGTGTGTCATCTTTTAAAACAACATTATATACATTGGAAGATGTCACTTTAACTTCTATCGGAGTATATCCGACAAAGGACACTTCCAAAGTACTGCCAACAGATGCATCTACAGAAAACTTTCCGTCAATATCGGTTACGGCACCTGTACCGGTGCCCTTCACTAACACGCTGGCACCAATGACCGGTTCACCTGACGCATCAACAACTTTACCTGTGATTTTTTTAATTTGCTGAGCACTCTGGGAGCTTGGCTCGTTCTCGGAAGCATTTACCGAATATGGTGTGGCCATCCCAAATAGTGCAAGCAATACCAATGATAAGCAATAATTTCTTTTCATAAGCTCTATGTATTTGGATTTATTTGCAAACATATAAATTAATTTAAAATTACGCATATGCGCAGATTTAAAAAATACTAAAAGAATATTAATATATTTGCTTTTATAAACAAGAAACATATGAAACCTTATTTAATATATTCAAAATATCACAAGAGGAACATCTTTATTATAATAAAAACATAAGCACCATATATACAAGTATATACACCCAACAAACGAGTATAACACGCAGATTTATCAGATACACCTTTTTGTAAAATATTCCTAAACTAAATCAAATTATAACATTGACATATAGAAATGAAAGATTATCGCCAGGCAAATAGATAGGCAAAAACTGAATACTCATGGAAATCACAGAAAACGAAATACTTTAAAACTTGTGAATGACTATTAAAAGAAAGGCCACCCTGCAGCAAATTCCCATACAACCATAGCTTTTTACATACTCTTACTCCCAAGACACACTATTTTCCTATCGGCTGTATCTTCCTCCGCACCTCCTTGGATATCTCCAGAAACATATAGTTCAATTTACCGGAATGGATTCCTTCTTCATTCTGTTTGTATTTCTTGTTGGCATACTCTTTGGACTTATCGAAAGTAATGCGCGACATCTGATTTTGCGATTTTCCCACCATAGTGGAATCCAATTGTTCGTCCGGGAAAAAGTCTTCCAAATCCACATCACCGATCATCGTCGTTTCAAGAAAGTTCATATCCTTATGGTTGGAATCCGTATAATATCCCACAAACATGTGTCCCGGCGTGCGTACCAGTATCGGCTCTATGTTGATGGCACGAAGTAAGGACGCAAACAACACACTGCCGTCCACGCAATTGATTTGCGACGATTCCAAAGCATCATCGAATGTACGGACACGTTGTGAAAAAACCACGTTACTGGACAAGCTGGTATTCGATACCGAACTATACCGGAAATTACGTTTCTGCAATACATTCCACAAGGCATAAACCTGCTTGTCCACCACCTCGGCACCGCCCTGATACCCCAAGAAACGGTTGACAATGCGCGTATTCAATGCCTCACGCAACAATTGGTCAATCATCGGATTTTCTTCGTTTACATAGGCCGCGAAAAAGATGCCCGTATCATGGAATTTGGTACCGTTCGTCACATAACCCAACAAACACTCATTTATGCTACGCACGGAAAAAGTACGTACCCGCTGCCCCAAGTCCTTGCCGTTCATCTCTGCCGTAACCGCCACGCTGATAGGTTCCGCCTGGTTATTATTCCTCAGAGCCTCATAATTCCAAATAATGTCAGGATAGATAATGTAGTCCGTCCTGGGTTTAGCCAAGACAAACTCCGATACCGAACGAGAAAAGAACGGGGTTTCCGCCACTTCCACCCTCACCCGGCTATAGGCCTTTCCCGAACGAATACGGACAGCAATACACGACTTCGGATTGCCCACATACATGGAATCCACCGGGACAATGACCTGTGCATCCGTAGTGGCAACCGACAGGATACTGGAAGGAAAGATATTCCCTCCCAATTCATCCGTTATTTCAAAGCCGGAACGGAAAGGTGCCGAATTCAGCCAGACAGAGCCCAGTCCGACAAAAACCAATACGGCTATAATGATCGGCAAGCGCCATTTATGGGATTCTTTGCCCATGTATATAAGTTCTTTCATACAACCAGTCTATTATGACAATACAAAGATACTATTTAAACCCATTAGCGGAATTCTTTTATCAAACTTTATTCAAAGCTTGTGAATATCCGTTCGCAAGCCTTGAATATATGTTCGCAGCCTTTGAATATCCGTTCGCGCACTGCGAACAGAGATCTCACTTAACTCCGCGACCTTTTAGTCTTAACTTCAAAAGTCTTTTCCTTAGCATTCATGGAAGTTTCCAATAGATACCTGGCAGCCGGGAAATATAGCATCTGACAAACGGCAATACCGCCAATACATTGTATCTTCTTAATTCCACCGACACGTTATTCTATAAAGACAAGATAACAGATACGGGATTTTTTCATCTGTAACTGAATTGTAACACTTGTTTCATTCCATCGTAACAAAATCGGCGCACCTTTGTACCGAAATACAAAGATAAGCCGCGTCTCGGCATAAAAAATGAACAAGTTCATTGTCATTCTGCCTACGGCTTGCATTATCTTTGCAATAGAAAAGAAATAAAGTTTAACTTTGTGACGGGGGAATCGTTTGCCCCTTGTCACCTATAAATAAAAATGCAATGAACGATTACCGGATTTTAGTAGTGGATGACGAAGAAGATTTATGTGAAATCTTAAAGTTCAACCTTGAAAATGAAGGCTACGAGGTAGATACGGCAAATTCAGCCGAAGAAGCCTTGAGAATGGACATCGGACGCTATAACTTATTATTGCTGGATGTCATGATGGGGGAAATATCCGGATTCAAAATGGCAAGTTTGCTGAAGAAGGACAAGAAGACCGCCCATGTACCTATCATCTTTATCACCGCCAAAGATACGGAAAACGATACCGTGACGGGATTCAACCTGGGAGCAGACGATTATATTTCCAAACCGTTCTCCCTGCGTGAAGTAGCCGTTCGCGTCAAGGCTGTACTACGCCGTACGCAACAGGCAGAAACCGAACGTGCACCGGAACAAATCACATACAAATCACTGGTACTGGACATCATAAAGAAAAAGGTCAGCATCGACGGCGAAGAAGCATCTCTCACCAAGAAAGAGTTTGAGATTCTGTTGCTGCTCTTGCAGAACAAGGGACGCGTATTTTCCCGTGAAGATATATTGGGCCGCATTTGGAGCGATGAAGTATATGTACTGGACCGCACCATAGATGTAAACATCACCCGCCTGCGCAAGAAGATAGGAATTTATGGTAAATGCATTGTAACCCGCCTAGGATATGGATACTGTTTCGAAGCCGAATAAAGAAAGGCACTTCCTGTCTTTCAGCCGGAAGCTGTTTCTTTCGGTCATATCACTGTTTCTTGCCTTTGCGGCCTGTTTCATAGCCTATCAGTATCAGCGGGAGAAAGAATACAAGATAGAATTGCTCGACATGCAGCTGCAGAATTACAATGACCGCCTGCAACAAGAGTTGCAGGATATTCCGGACAGCGCATGGAACACCTCGCTCAATAAATATATCGGGAAATATGTAAACAAAGACCTTCGTGTCACTATCGTGGACTTGCAGGGAAATGTACGGTTCGACAGTCATCAACCCGACAGCAGGGAACTGGACAACCACCTCCAGCGCCCGGAAGTACAGACTGCCCTGAAAGAGGGTAAAGGCTATGACGTGCGCCGTACTTCGGAAACCACCGGTACCCCCTATTTCTATTCGGCCACCGTTTACAATGACTACATCATCCGTTCCGCCTTGCCCTATGACGTAAACTTGATAAAAAATCTGGCTGCGGACCCACACTATATCTGGTTTACCGTCATTGTATCCCTGCTGCTGATATTCATCTTCTACAAGTTTACATCCAAACTGGGCACTGCCATCAACCAACTGCGCGAGTTTGCCAAACGGGCAGACAAGAACGAACCGATAGAGATGGATATACAATCCGCCTTCCCCCATAATGAACTGGGAGAAATATCCCAACACATCATACAGATTTACAGACGTCTGCGCGAAACCAAAGAAGCATTATACATTGAGCGCGAAAAATTGATTACCCATTTACAGACATCCCGCGAAGGACTGGGGGTATTCACCAAAGACAAAAAGGAAATATTGGTAAACAACCTGTTCACTCAATACAGCAACCTGATTTCCGACTCCAATCTGCAAACTACAGAAGAAATCTTCTCCATCTGCGAATTACAGAAGATTACAGACTTTATCAGCAAAGCACAGAAACGCCCTGCCGGAAAAGAAGAGAAGAGAATGTCCATCAACATCAACAAAAACGGTCGTATCTTTATCGTGGAATGTATCATCTTTCAAGATTCAAGTTTCGAAATCTCCATCAATGACATCACGCAAGAAGAGGAGCAGATACGGCTGAAACGGCAGTTAACACAGAACATCGCCCATGAACTGAAAACTCCGGTAAGCAGCATACAAGGCTATCTGGAGACAATTGTAAACAACGGCAATATCCCGCACGACAAGATGCTCGTTTTTCTTGAACGCTGCTACGCCCAAAGCAACCGGCTAAGCCGGCTGCTGCGTGACATCTCCGTATTGACCCGTATAGACGAGGCAGCCAATATGATCGATATGGAAAAGATAGATATCAGCATGCTGGTGGCAAACATCGTGAACGAGGTATCCTTGGAACTGGAAGAGAAGCATATCACGGTAGTCAATTCGCTGAAACCCAAAATACAGCTAAAAGGAAACTACTCCCTTCTTTACTCTATTTTCCGTAACCTCATGGACAATGCCATTGCCTATGCCGGTACGGACATACATATCCACATCAGCTGCTTCCGTGAAGACGAGAACTTCTACTACTTCAGTTTTGCCGACACAGGAATCGGGGTTTCCCCGGAACATCTGAACCGCCTGTTCGAACGTTTTTACCGGGTAGATAAAGGTCGCTCCCGCAAATTAGGAGGTACCGGTCTGGGATTGGCCATCGTGAAAAACGCAGTCATCATCCATGGCGGAACCATATCGGCCAAAAACAACCAAGGCGGGGGACTAGAATTTGTATTTACGCTGGCGAAGGAGAAATAAGCCAGTGGAAAGCTTATTCCCGCCTCTGTTTTCAAGAAAGTTATGCGAGAGTCCATTTTTATCGTATGAAAATCAAGCCTGCCCGATTGTATTTTCAGAAAACTTTCTTATCTTTGCGATGCATTGGTTTGCCACTTTCGTCCGAAAGTGGCAATTAAAAGGGAATCAGGTGCAAATCCTGAACAGTCCCGCTGCTGTAAGTTTCGCATATTGTTGCAGGCAAACTCTTTCATGCCACTGGATTTTTCCGGGAAGGCGCCTGTAACGGAAACAAGTCAGAAGACCTGCCATGCAAACATTATCATTGCTTTCGAGGAAAAAGCGTTGAGTCTAATGAAGCCGGACTAACCATCCACGTCATTTTATTCATCCAAACTGATTCAGAGAAAGTAAAAAGGTAAATAAACTCTGCCAAGTTTATTTGAATGATGTCCGGCCGAAGTGATTTCGCCCGGACATTTTATTTATATCAAAAAGTCACATTTTTTATTGGATATCACTAAAGAAATAGCTACATTCGGCACAGAATATCATATCAAACGGATAATCTATTAACCTATTGTCAAACTCTAAAGATACAGACTATGGAATTACCATTTGCCGAATCGTGGAAAATCAAAATGGTGGAGCCCATTCGTAAAAGCACCCGCCAGGAACGTGAACAATGGCTGAAAGAAGCCCATTACAACGTGTTCCAGCTCAAATCAGAACAAGTATATATTGACCTCATTACCGACTCGGGCACAGGTGCCATGAGCGACCGGCAATGGGCAGGCATGATGCTGGGAGATGAAAGCTATGCCGGCGCCTCCTCCTTCTTCAAACTCAAAGAAACCATCACACGGCTGACGGGCTTCGAATATGTCATACCCACACATCAAGGCCGTGCAGCGGAGAATGTACTTTTCTCCTATCTGGTACACGAGGGAGACATCGTGCCCGGGAACTCTCATTTCGACACGACCAAAGGACACATTGAAGGACGTAAAGCCATAGCCTTGGACTGCACCATTGATGAAGCCAAGCAGACACAGTTGGAGATTCCTTTCAAAGGCAATGTGGATCCCGCCAAACTGGAAAAGGCATTGCAGGAACACAGCAACCACATACCTTTCATCATCGTTACCGTCACCAACAATACCGCCGGCGGCCAGCCTGTATCCATGCAGAATCTACGCGAGGTCCGTGCCATAGCCGACAAATACCATAAGCCCGTCCTGTTCGACTCTGCCCGCTTCGCGGAAAATGCATACTTCATCAAGACAAGAGAAAACGGATATAGCGACAAAAGCATCAAGGAAATTACCCGCGAGATGTTTGCACTTGCAGACGGCATGACAATGAGTGCCAAAAAAGACGGCATCGTCAACATGGGCGGCTTCATCGCCACCCGCAAGAAGGACTGGTATGAAGGTGCCAAAGGATTCTGCGTACAATTTGAAGGCTACCTCACCTATGGAGGCATGAACGGCCGTGACATGAACGCGCTTGCCATCGGTCTGGATGAAAACACAGAGTTCGACAATCTGGAAACTCGCATCCGCCAAGTAGAGTATCTGGCAAAGAAACTGGATGAATACGGAATACCCTACCAACGTCCTGCCGGCGGACATGCTATCTTCGTAGATGCCCCGAAAGTCCTGACACGGGTTCCCAAAGAGGAGTTCCCCGCCCAGACCTTAACCGTCGAACTATACCTGGAAGCCGGTATACGCGGCTGTGAGATAGGCTACCTGCTTGCAGACCGTGATCCCGTGACCCGGGAAAACCGTTTCAACGGACTGGACTTGCTGCGTCTTGCCATTCCCCGCAGGGTATATACCGACAATCACATGAACGTGATAGCCGCAGCACTGAAAAACGTTTATGACAAACGCGAAAGCATTACCCGCGGAGTGCGGATTGCCTGGGAAGCTCCGCTGATGCGGCATTTCACGGTACAGTTGGAAAGACTATAAATCCACTTGCCAGGTCAAGACAAAATCGGGATGGACCAGATAACGAATCTGAAAATGGCGTTGCCGGTCCGTCCTGTATTCTTGTGCATAGAATACCCCCTGTTCCTGCACAGCAAAAGGCTTGATATGCAAATGCCGGCGAAAATCAACCTCCGCCGTATCCATACACTTGAACATAACCTCCTTGGCAGACCAGTGCAGCAGCAAACTCCACGTATCGTCCCCCCGGTAAGGAAGCGCCATTTCATCCTCACGCATGTATTTATGAGCCACTTTGTGCACCCGCCGCCCATACTGTTCGATATCGATCCCTACCGGTGTATCACCGAGAATAACAGCTACATATCCTTTGGTATGCGAGATACTGATATGAAAGGAACCGTCTGCCAGATAAGGCTTCCCCGAAGGCAAGTAGCCTATTTCTTTTTCTTCCCCCAACAAGCCGTGCAACAAAACACGTACAGACAGCCATTCCAACCGGCGGTGCGGGGCAGTGAAACGTTGCCTTGCCTGCTCGGGAAGGGTGGAATCGGGCAACATATCACACAAAGCTGAAAAAGATTCTTCCATCTTCCAGATTCCCAACAAGCAGGAGTCTTCTCTATGTGACATGAACAGGGACACGTGATTACTTAATTTTAAAAGGGTCAAGAGACTGCCGGGACATCTCCAGCCGCAGGGTTGATAATAAATTTCACTTTCAGAATGCGGCGGTTATCCATTTCAAGCACCTCAAACTCATAACGGCCGTAAGTCACCTTCTCATGAAGAGCGGGGAACTCGCCTTTCAATTCAAGCAGAAGTCCGGCCAATGTATCGGCATCCCCTGCCACCTCATCGAAAGTCTCTTCATCTATCTTGGTAATCTTATAAAAATCAGTCAGCTGCGTCTTGGCTTCAAACACCCATGTATGATCATTCAATACGGCATAGGTACGTTCTTCATCATCATATTCATCATGAATTTCCCCCACAATCTCTTCGATGATATCCTCCATGGTCACAATGCCCGATGTACCGCCAAACTCATCTACCACAATAGCTATATGAATTTTATTCGCTTGGAAATCACGGAGCAAATCATCTATCATCTTGGTTTCGGGTACAAAATACGCCGGACGGATCAAAGACTGCCAGCGAAAATTATCACCTTTGTTCAGATGGGGCAACAAATCCTTGATATAGAGCACCCCCTTTATATTATCACGCGTATCGGCATAAATCGGAATGCGGGAATAGGCATTCTCAACAATGCACTTCAGTACCTCTTTAAAAGAGGTGCGGATATCCAGATCAACCACGTCCAGACGCGAAGTCATCACTTCCTTAGCCGTCTCCCCGCCAAAGCGGATAATCCCTTCGAGGATATTGGTTTCTTCAGAAAGTTCGGCTTTATCCGTCAATTCCAAGGCATGTGAAAGCTCATCCACTGAAATATTATGATTCTTGCGGGCAACATGCTTGTTCAAGAAAGACGTAGAGCGTACCAACATGGAAGCCAAAGGGTAAAAGACAGAACGGAACACATTGATGCCCGGCGCCGCAAAACGGCAAAAGGCCAATGTCTTCTGCGCCGAATAAATCTTAGGCATGATTTCACCGAATAGCAGCAGCAAAAAAGTAAGGACTACCGTCAGGATGAGAAACTCTGCAATGGGAGAATGAAACTGAAATACATCCATGAAAAAGAAGTTACAGAGCATGATAATGGTTACGTTCACGAAATTATTCGTAATCAGAATCGTAGCCAACAAACGTTCTGTGTCTTCCAACAGTTTACTGATTCTCTCATCCGAAGGGTGTTTCTTTTCTGCTATTACACTGAGATCAGACGGCGAGAGCGAAAAAAACGCGATTTCAGAAGCTGATGCAAAGCCGGAAACAAGCAGGAGCAAGCCTGCCAACACAATGGCTATGATAGCCGGAATTGAAGGAGCATGTACGGATATACCGTTAAAAATATCTGCCAATTGGCATAAATAAGCGTCTGGGTCCAAAGAATTTGGTTTTAGTTAAACAATTAGAACGGCAAGTCGTCTGCCGGATTATTTTGTACAGGATTATTCTGCGGTTGCGCTGTCGGTTGTGCAGGAGCAACAGGCTGTGTACCCGTTTGTGGAGCAAACGACGCATTAGCCGGTGCAGAGGCACTTTTAGGTGTCAGCATTTCCATCGTATCTGCAAATATTTCCGTTACATAGCGTTTGGCTCCCGTCTGGTCATCATATGAACGTGTACGGATTTTGCCCTCTATGTAAAGTTTATCTCCTTTATGCACATATTTTTCCGCAGTTTCTGCCAGGCCGCGCCAAAGTACAACATTGTGCCACTCTGTGCGGTCCGGCACCTGAGTCCCATTCTGCAAAGTATATCCTCTTTCCGTAGTAGCCAAAGAAAAAGTAGCTACAGCCACCCCATTATCAAGATATCTCACTTCCGGGTCTCTGCCTACATTTCCTAACAATATCACTTTATTCACTGACATAAACTTCCATTTTTAAATTTGCTGCCAAAATTAACGAGAATATTCACACAATGCAAGAATACAAACAACTTTTATACATATTTTTCCAAGAAGGCGTGTATCAACCGAGGGACGGCATATTGATCCAAATCTTCCGTCAAAACCCTCTGGAAACCTGGAAATGCCCGGGAATCTTCCGGCAACACCACCTCATAAAAGTTAGCATATATCACCCGGTGGGACAAGACATGCTTCACACTCCGAAGCACCGAACGCACAACCGGGATTTCTTCTCCCCCCAAAAGGGCAAGAAACGGAGGATAGGCCAGAAACTCTTCTTCGGACAAATCTCCCTCTGCCTCTATCAACGGCAATTCAAACAGATTTTTCCAGATATCATTCTCCGTCCTTTTATGTATCAAGGTATATGCGCCCATGCGTACATATATATAATTAAAATAGCGGTTGGTTGTTTTTGTCTTATGTTGTTTTACCGGCAACCGTGCAACGATCCCTTTTGACAAGGCCGAACAACTCTCCGCCAAAGGACAGAAAAGGCAATCGGGTGACTGCGGCGTACACTGGATTGCACCAAAATCCATAATCGCCTGATTATAATCAGCCGGACGTTTTTTGTCCAGCGCCTCTTGCGCCAAAGCGGCAAATACCTTCTTGCCTTCTGTTGAGTCAATAGGGACATCAATGCCGAAATAACGGGAAAGCACCCGATAAACGTTACCATCTACCGCAGCATAGGGCATATTATAAGCAAAGGAACAAATAGCGGCAGCCGTATAGTCCCCTACCCCTTTCAAGGCACGTACCTCTTCATAAGATACGGGAAATTTCCCTTTCATGCTTTTCGCAGCGGCATGCAGGTTCCGGGCACGGGAGTAATACCCCAGACCCTGCCAATACTTCATGACTTCATCCTCCGGAGCTTCGGCCAATGATGCCACATCCGGGAAACGACGAACAAAACGAAGAAAGTATTCATACCCCTGCGCCACCCTTGTCTGTTGTAGAATAATTTCCGATATCCATATCAGATAAGGATCCGTAGTACCCCTCCAAGGCAATTCGCGTTTATTCTCCGCATACCACTCAAGTAATCTTTTCGCTAACATATCCATGCCACAAAAGTACTGTTTTTCAGCCTAACAAAACTTAATGCTTCGACTTTTTTAGAAAATTGTCCGAAATATATTTTTTAGAGCCACGGAAAAGCTATATATTTGCAGTCCAAAAAATTAGGAAAACTATAGTAATAATATTTTTTTTAAAGAAAAATGACTAAAGCTGATATTGTAAACGAAATTACAAAAAACACCGGAATTGACAAAGTCACAGTACTTACAACCGTTGAAGCATTCATGGATGCAGTAAAAGCATCTCTTTCTAAAGATGAAAATGTTTACCTCCGCGGGTTTGGTAGTTTTGTAGTGAAGAAGAGAGCTCAGAAAACCGCTCGCAACATCTCCAAGAACACTACAATCATTATTCCGGAACATAACATTCCGGCCTTTAAGCCTGCTAAAACATTCACCCTATCAGTGAAGAAATAATAAACAATAGTATTAACCCATAAAAAAATGAAGCTATGCCAAGCGGAAAGAAGAAAAAAAGACATAAAATGTCAACGCACAAGCGTAAAAAAAGACTAAGAAAGAACAGACATAAAAGCAAAAAGTAATTTTTAGTCTGAAGGACAAAATAAAGAACAAACTTGTGAAGCAAAATGTCTCGCGAGTTTGTTCTTTGTTTAAGAGAGCAAAAGTAGCAATTACGCTACTGAATAATCATTAACTAAAGCAATTATTGTGACAAGCGAACTCGTTGTTGACGTACAGCCCAAAGAGGTATCCATCGCACTCCTCGAAGACAAGAGCCTGGTGGAACTTCAAAGCGAAGGAAGAAATATCTCCTTCTCAGTGGGCAACATGTATTTAGGACGCATCAAGAAATTGATGCCCGGCCTGAATGCCTGCTTCGTGGACGTGGGTTACGAGAAAGATGCTTTTCTTCATTATCTGGACTTAGGTCCTCAATTTAACTCATTAGAGAAGTACGTAAAGCAGACTTTAAGCGACAAAAAAAAGCTGAATCCCATTACGAAAGCAACCATACTTCCCGACCTTGAAAAGGATGGAACCGTTTCCAACACACTCAAGGTAGGACAAGAAGTAGTGGTGCAGATTGTCAAGGAGCCTATTTCAACCAAAGGGCCGCGACTTACTTCCGAACTCTCCTTTGCCGGAAGATACCTCGTGCTGATTCCCTTTAATGACAAGGTTTCCGTATCACAAAAAATTAAATCGAGCGAGGAACGCGCCCGCCTCAAACAATTGCTGATGAGCATCAAGCCTAAAAACTTCGGTGTCATCGTCCGTACCGTTGCCGAGGGAAAACGCGTAGCCGAACTTGACGGAGAGCTTAAAGTATTACTGAAACACTGGGAAGACGCCATTACCAAGGTACAGAAAGCTACCAAGTTTCCGACTCTGATTTACGAAGAAACCAGCCGTGCCGTCGGATTGTTGCGCGACTTGTTCAATCCTTCATTTGAAAACATCCACGTGAACAACGAAGCTGTTTTCCATGAAATCAAGGATTATGTGACACTCATTGCCCCTGAACGGGCAGGAATCGTGAAACTGTACAAAGGACAACTTCCCATCTATGACAATTTCGGTATCACCAAACAGATTAAGTCCTCATTCGGAAAGACTGTTTCATACAAAAGTGGTGCCTACCTGATTATTGAGCATACCGAGGCGCTTCACGTAGTGGACGTGAACAGCGGTAACCGCATCAAAAATGCCAACGGGCAGGAGGCCAACGCACTGGAAGTGAATCTGGGAGCAGCCGATGAATTAGCACGCCAGCTACGACTGAGAGATATGGGTGGTATCATCGTGGTGGACTTCATTGACATGAACGAAGCCGAAAACCGACAGAAGCTTTACGAACGCATGTGCCAGAATATGCAAAAAGACAGGGCACGCCATAACATCCTACCGCTCAGTAAATTCGGGCTGATGCAGATTACACGCCAACGCGTGCGCCCGGCCATGGATGTCAATACTACGGAAACCTGTCCTACCTGTTTTGGAAAAGGCACAATCAAATCGTCCATCCTCTTTACGGACACCTTAGAGAGTAAAATTGACTACCTGGTCAATAAATTGAAGATAAAGAAATTCTCGTTACACATCCACCCGTACATTGCAGCCTATATCAATCAGGGACTTGTTTCCCTGAAACGGAAATGGCAGATGAAGTACGGATTCGGTATCAAGATTATTCCCGACCAGAAACTCGCTTTCCTGGAATATATCTTCTACGACCTGCAAGGGGAAGAGATTGATATGAAGGAAGAAATTGAAATCAAATAAAAGAAAGACGGCGAAGACAAAAAATCTTCGCCGTCTTTTTTATTTTACTTGTCCGCTTTCAATAAAGGCAAACGGCAGTCATCACAAAGCCAGACGGTAAATCTCTTTACTGTTTTCTTTTGTCAACTTCACATAGTTACCGACAAACTCGCCCTTATTACGGTGCAGATTTTCTGCCAACCGATCTATGTCCGGATGTTCAATACCCAGCTCCTTGAAGTTGACAGGCAATCCCAGATAACGGAAAAAATGTTTCAAGCGCGCCACTCCGGCCAAAGCCATCTCCTCCAAGTCTTCCGATTCCGGAATACCAAAAATACGGCTGGCAAACTGCGCTACTTTCTTCGGATGATGTTCTGCCGCAAAAGTCATCCATGCCGGAACAACTACGGACAATCCGGCACCATGCGTCACATCATAGATGGCGCTTATCTCATGTTCCAGGAAATGGGAAGCCCAGTCTTCCTCACAACCCACGCCACAAGTACCGTTATGGGCAATAGTCCCACACCACATAATGTTGGCACGGGCCCCGTAATCTTCCGGATTCTGTTTGAGACGATATGCTTCCTTGATAATGGCCGTCAGTGTACCTTCACAAAGTCTGTCACTGATTTCCACATCCTGCGTATTGGTAAAATAACGTTCCATGATATGTACCATCATATCGGCAACGCCGCATGCTGTCTGGAAAGGAGGCAGAGTATAAGTCAACTCCGGATTCATGATGGAGAACACCGGACGCAACAACTCCGGCACACGCAGACTCAATTTCTGAAGAGTATCCACCTTAGTGATTACCGAGTTTCCGGAACCTTCACTGCCGGCAGCCGGAATAGTCAGCACTACCGCCACTTTCAACGCCCTGCTTACCTTGGCTCTCCCGATAAAGAAATCCCAGAAATCACCGGCATAGGGTACACCGGCAGCAATGGCCTTTGCCGTATCGATTACGGATCCACCACCTACCGGAAGCATCATATCCACTTGCTCGCGACGGCATATTTCAATTCCCTCATACACTTTCGTATCCACGGGATTAGGCTGAATACCTCCAAATTCACAATAGCCGACACCGGACTCTTGCAGGGATTTCTTTACCCTGTCCAGCAAACCGCTACGGACAACAGAACCGCCGCCATACACTATCATAACCTTGCGCGCGCCATATTTATGTGCCAATGCACCGACCTGCATTTCCGTATCCTTGCCGAAAACAAACTCGGTAGGACTATAAAAAACGAAATTATTCATACTTATCAGCAGATATATTTACTGTATCTTTCAAAGAAACGCTTAAACGCCCCCCATTTCATCAGTCCTTTTTCAAAGACCAGAATACCCAGCAAGGCACAAGATATGCCCAACAGTACATCTATCAGATAATGATGTCCCGAATAAACCGCCGTCCACCAGATGCCCACCATGATTACAGCAAAGACAGCTGCCAGCCATTTTTTGCTACGGCCGATGATTGCATAAACTAAAGCGACCACCATATAAGCGGCATGCAGCGAAGGTACCGCTGCAAAGACATTGGCATTCCTGCCGTAAATGGAGTTGAAAACGGAGCAGCCCAGCAACTCGTCAAAACGTCCCAGACCCGCTACATTGCCCGGAGTATCGAGTATCGGCTCAAAACCGTAGTTCATGGCATACCAGGGCGGCGCAGCCGGATGGATATAATATCCGGCAAAACCTATGAGATTCACCAACAGGAATACCATCGCAAAGCGCAGGTACACTTTACGGTCGCCCTTCAAGTAAAGCCACAGACCAAAAGCAATGGGCACAGGTACCCAACACAAGTAAAAGACGCCCGCAAAAAAATCGGCCGCCGGGCAATGGTTCAGCGCAAAATACTCGCAAGGAATAAGCGTCATACCATTTACCGACACCCCGAAAAGGGATTTCTCCGCTTCATACAATCCCCGTACATCAATAGGATTCACTTGATAATTGGGATATACCCGCATCCAGTCATACGAAATGCCGAATATAAAGAACGGCAAGAGTGCCACCGCCAGCTTACGCGTCGTATTTCCCGCAAAAAACAAGGCGAGAAACACACCGGCCATCAAGAAGTGTTCCGGACGGAGCCCGATACAGGCTGCCGTCAGAATCAGAAAAAATGCCGTAATGACAATCACCAGGACCGCCTCTTTCACAGAAGGAAACAACTTATTGCCCATCATTTGTTCTTCAGAAGTTTATAGCAATGCGATATGCGGGCAAATGCGGTCAGATTTGCCAGAACGGCAATCAATGCCAGAGGTACAATCAATATCAACATAGGGTCGAAGGCCGTGCAATCTCCAAAGACACCGCAGAAAATAGCGCCGAGAGCAGTCAGGACAACACGCTCGGGACGTTGCATGAACCCGACCTTACACTCCAGGCCAAGACCTTCCGCACGTGCACGCACATAACTTACCATCAACGAGCCTATCAAAGCTATGAACGTAATCATAGAACCCCACAGATATCCCTGCAATATCAAGTAGTAGAAGATACCGAACAGAGTCACCAGCTCGCTGTAACGGTCGAGAACCGAATCAAACAATGCCCCGAACGTAGAGCTCATGTTCCCCACACGCGCCACACGGCCGTCCATCATATCAAACAATCCGGCAAAAAGCACAATGCCGCCCCCCCAGCCCACATAGGCCAGTTCACCGCTTTTATACATACCCGCATAGACAAACAAGGCAGCAGCCACGATATTCAACACCAGTCCGGTAGTTGTAATAAAGTTGGGCGTAATGCCAATCTTAATCATACCACGCACAACAGGATTGATAATCTTATAAATCACCTGTTGCAACCAATCTCTATAATTCATACTCATCTTTTTTATTCTCAAGATACTGTTTAAAAAAGCCCTTTATATTGTGATTCCTGTAAACAAAAACCCGCTGCAAATGATAGTTCCAGAAGAAAGCGACCAATACAGCTACGACGACCTTTGACAGGATAAATACATTGTCAACATAATAGCCCAACAGACCGTTCACCCATGTCATGCCGGTGAGCCATTCTGTCAAGGCAAATGTCCCCCAAGTATTGAGCAGGATACTGCCCCCCCAGACGAACACATATTTTACGGCGACATGTGTCTTCTTGCAATTCTCCGCATGAAACACCCAACCGTAATTAATGACACAATTCACCACTCCACCTACAATGGAACCGGTAAATGTGGCATAAAGGTAAAATACTTCAAACACTTTTACCAAAAGAATGGTGACCAGAAAATCGACAAAACTTGCAAACTGCGCAGACAGCTGTGCCTTGAAAAAGACCCAGGCGGCATGGCGCGGTTTCACACCCTTGCTTTTTTCTTTCACCCCAACACCCATCTTATAACAATCAAGACAATGAAGCCATAAACACCGGACAAAATATCATCCATCATCACTCCCACTCCACCCGGCAAACGTTCCATCCGGCGAATGCCCAATGGCTTAAAAATATCAAACAAACGAAATAACGCAAATGCCCCCAGGGCATACCATATATGTCCGGAAGGCGCCGCAAGCAGAGTTATCCATACCCCCACCATTTCATCCACCACCACACGGGAAGGATCTTCTCCCCAGCATTCCTCCAGACGGTCGGCAGCCCATATACCTGCCCAGGTAAACACTAAGACCAATGCTACCGTCAGCCATAACAAGCAAGTCTCCGAAACTAAAAAAGACAGCCCCAACCAGATAAGAGCCGCCACTAAAGCCCCCGCAGTTCCGGGTGCAAAAGGAGAAAAGCCCGAGCCGAAGCCCGTGCCGATAATCACAGGGAGGAGAGAGGGTTTCTTCATCAAAGAAAAGGATAAGGTGTAAATATAGCAAAGCAGTAAAATGATAGGGCAATAGGGTGAAAAAGTCTTGAACCGGGACCTTTTTATCACTCTATCACCCTATCATCCTATCATTATTTTTTAATCCAGATAGCTCGGTGCAGTCTCGCCAACCATATTACGGAGCGTTTCTTTCACCATACGCCACTGCTGGAACAAGTCGTGTACAGGCTGATGCTCGAAATCATGCATCGGGCTCTTGCAGAAGAATGACAGCCAAGTCTGGATGCCACACATGCCTGCACGCAATGCAAGGTCACTGAAGATTACCAAGTCAAGCGCGATAGGAGCAGCCAGGATCGAGTCACGGCACAAGAAATTGACTTTGATTTCCATCGGATAACCCATCCAGCCGAAGATATCAATGTTGTCCCACGCTTCCTTATTGTCCTTGCGGGGAGGATAATAGTTGATACGTACTTTGTGATAAACATCACCGTACAGGTCGGGGAATTTCTCAGGTTCGAAGATATTGTCGATAACGGACAGCTTGCTGACCTCCTTTGTCTTGAAGTTTTCCGGTTGGTCAAGCACTTCCCCGTCACGGTTACCCAGGATGTTGGTAGAGAACCAGCCGCTCACACCCAGCATACGGGTCTTGAACATCGGAGCGAGAACAGTTTTCATCAACGTCTGTCCACTCTTGAAGTCCTTTCCGGAGATAGGCACATTCATTTTCTTGGAGAACTCCCACATAGCCGGAGTATCTACGCACAAGTTGGGAGCACCCATGATGAACGGGGCACCTTCCGCAATCGCGGCGTATGCGTAACACATACTCGGAGAGATGACTTCGGTATTGTTTTCCTTCATCGCCTTTTCCAAAGAAGCGAGAGACTCATGCTCCTTTGCCAGAGGAATATAAATTTCAGTACTTGCAGCCCACAGCACGGCAATACGCTCGCAATTATTGGCAGCCTTGAAGTTACGGATATCTTCACGCAACTGTTCCACCATATCCCAGCGGGTATCCGCATGCTTGATATGAGTACCATTCAGACGCTTTGCAAAATTATGGTCGAAAGCGGCCGGCATGGGTTTGATTGCCTGCAACTCATCTTTTACAAGATTCAAGTCTTTTTCTTTCAAAACCTCAGCATACATTGCAGCTTCGTATGCATTGTCCGGAAAGATATCCCAGCCACCGAAAACGATATCATTCAAATCTGCCAAAGGCACAACGTCTTTGATAAGCTTTTCCTTGCCGTCTTGCATGCGCATAGTAGCCATTTGGGTGATTGAGCCTATAGCTTTTGCCAAGCCCTTGCGAGCAGCCAATGTACCTGTAATCATGGTAGTTGCAACCGCACCACCTACTCCGACTACCAACACGCCAAGACGTCCGGTTGCCGGTTTAATGTTTTCTTTCATTGCCATTGTATTATTTAGAGTTTAAAAAATTGCTCAAATTTAGGGTATTTTGCCCAATTGGGATTAGTCATTTTATCCGATTTAATGTTCTATTAGTAAGATTTAAGTTAAAATGTCATATGCAGGCTTATTCTTAGCCCGGATTTGTCGATATTCGGTAAATTTCGGTAAGTCAAACGCCATACATAATCGACGCGCAATACTTTAAGGATATTTTCAATTCCCGCACCCACTTCCACATACGGAGTATGCCCCATAACAGTACTTCCCGCAGGAAAACGGAACAGTCCGTCACTTAAAGCAGGGTTGTTCTTGTCACTCAGATTGCCGTACAATCCGCGGCAGGAAAGCACTTCCCTCCATTTTAACTTTTTGAGCAGGGGGATGCGGTTGAAAACAAAGCCGTTCAGATAATAGGTCACATCCCAGGAAGCATATTCATCGTTCATGAATTCCATTGCATTCATCAGTGAATAGGATTCGGGCTGGATGGTGTAGGACAAATTGGCATTCGGAATAATCAGCAAAGGGAAAGGCACCTTGTTCCAGACTTTTCCTGCCTTCAGGATAATGTCGGTGTAGCCGAAAGCCGAAAACCAGAAACGTTTCTGAAAACCCGCCTCCGTATAATGATAGGTGTAATCGCCTCCCAAAACATTTTTGGCGGCCATCGTATGCGAGAGGGAAAATACCGGAGCATCCAGCGAGACCGGAAAACGGTTCCACTGTGTCTGGAAAAATTTTTCATTCGGAGCATAACGCAACTTCAGCTCCAATTCACTGGTATGGATACTTTTCACATAATCAGTATGGCCGGGAACTTCTCCCGCAGCCTCCTCCTGCCTGATGAAGGGAATGAGACGGGAAGACTCGTCACGCCTCAGGCGGGTAATCAGCTGATAGGAAAAACCGGAATGAAACTCACTGGTATAGGTCAGCTCCGCTTTTTGCTGATAGCCGATGCGGTCATCCTTCTGCCGCTTCAAAGCAAGGAAAACATTATCCTGGCTGGTGTAGAGATAATGTTGTCCGTATTGGTTCACATCGGACAAGTAACTGGCCTTCAACGAGTGGATGGGGAACTCATTGGCATATTCCTTTTTCCTGTTGAAAGAGTATTCCAGTTCCGCAAGCCCCTTCACCCGGTGATCGCGGAAACCATAGGCCATGTATCCCCTGGCAAACAAATGCGGGTTCAGCCATGCCGTAGTCATACCGCCCGCCCTTAACCGCACGCCTTCCAGTGCATTTCCGCTGATAGTGGTATTCATCATGCCGATGTAGAACAAAGGCGCCTTCTCCTTAGGGGCAGGGATATAGCCCGTGAACAGCACTTTCAGCACCTTCTCTGTCCAGTAGTACACAGGATAGCTACGCAACTGCGCCATCATCTTATCTACGGAAGTCTCCTTTTTGCTGACCTCCACATGGCGGTTAGCATCCCAGTAAGCCTCCGGCCGTGCGGAAGCAGTCAAATCTTCAATCACCTTTTCCGGCTTGCGGAACGCCTGCAAAGCCTTGTCATCCGCCTCGTACTTATAATTCCGGTAGTACACATCCCGTTTGGCATAGATACCGTCACTGCTATCCACCAGCTTGAATTCCGTGGTGATACTCTCATTGACAAGCTGCCGCGTGCCATCCTCCGCCCTGTCAAAATCCTGTTCTATCTTCATGTAGTCCACAAAGTTCAGATTGATCTTTTGGGGAAAGTTCATGACTACACGCCGGACAAAGTAAGTGCTGTCGAGCATGACATACAAATGTCCCGTAAAACCGAACGATTCGGAATTGAACGGCACGAACGTCAAATCTACACATGGCCTCCCTGCAACGGAAATCGTGTCCATCAGATAATATTTATAAAAAGAAGGTCCCAAAGAAGAAAGCGGGCTGACAAACTTATTGGTAAACAGCGTAATGTTGTTCTCATAAATATCCACATCGGTCATCGTGACGCTGATGGCCTGCTCCATGCCCTGCTGGGACAGCATCTCGTCCACTCCCGCCTGCCTGCGTGCCTGCACCCACTGTTTCTCGCTGTGTGGGGACCTGCGGTAGTAATCCGTTGCAAGCAGCTCGCGGTTGGAGATGGCCAATACAGGCTTGCCCGTCACGGCCGATGTATCTACATAGTCCGTCAGGAACTTGAATTTACGGTAAATCCATTTCTGCTGCTTCAAGCTATCAAAATTATTGATGGCAAACGTCATCTTCTCGTAACGGTCACGTTGCCAGAAGTCACGCTCGTCGGGAGAATAGTCATCCCGATGCTCGATCATCCTCCGCACAAATTCCACAGCCGGGTTGTCCTTTTTCCTATAGCGCTCCCGTTTAGGCTTCACCACGACTTCGTTCAACGCATAAGTAGCCGGAGAGAGCGCTATCTTCAAACGCTCGGCCCGCGCAGGATGTATCAAACATGCATATTCATTATACCCCACGGCCGAAACGACCAATGTGGCTTCCGGACGGTAAGTCTTGAAGGAGAAACGGCCCTCATTGTCGGTCATGCCCCCTTCCGTAGTCCCTTTCAGATAAACGGACATATAAGGCAGCGGCTCCTTGGTCAATGAGTCGGTGACAACGCCCTGCACCCTATACTGCGCCTGCAACGGCAGAATAACCAGCTGCATGAACAGAAATACCCTAAAAAACAATTTCATACCCAATCTTTACCTGATTTAGTCCGCAAAGGTACGGAAGAAAACTTTTTCTAAAAGTTCGGTTTTACGGAATAAATGTTCTAAAAAACCACTTTTCCTCCAAACACTTCACGTTAAAAGCCGTTGTATAGCGAAACGAGGCCTGAAGGAGCATCGATGCCGTACCCGGTCCGATAAAATCTGTATTCTTTCTACTTTTCCTGTTTGCTGTCGGCCTGCTGATATAAGACAATCGGGCACCGGTACCTATTAATTTGAACGATCCGAAGAAGTATGGCCGGAAATGCAGGCCACTATTTTTTCCCTTGCCAATATTTATTCGTCCGACAGTTGTCGGACGATAATTCAACAACTGTCGGACGATAATTCAACAGCTGTCGGACGAATAGGAAACATATATCGGACGATTAATTTCATGCAAGGAAAGATATAATACACCGCATGGATGGAAATTATTCACCGGATGTCCTCATTTACGTTCTTTCATGGCAGAAATCCCCTTGCGCGTAGGTTATTACACGGAAATTGATATGATCAAGCGTTAAATAGAATCCGGAAGCGAGTCAAGCCATCATTGCAGGTACGTAGGGAGAATGTACAACCATGACGGGTCAGTACTTCACGGATAAACACCAGGCCGATTCCCTGCCCGTTCGGCTTGGTGGAAAAGAAGGGGCTGAAGAGTTTAGCTTCGGCCTCTTTGCCAATTCCGGGACCATTGTCGACGATTTCTATATAAGCGGGGGCAGTGGTCCTAACTATAATCTCTCCCGGCTTGTCCCGCCCGGCGTCCCCCTCTATACTTTCAGCGGCATTCTTGATGATATTTACCAGTACCTGTTCAAAGAGGGAAGCATCCAGGCGGACCGTTCCCACTTCCGGATCACATTCCAGGCGCAGGGCAATCTGCCTGTCGTTGCACATGCCCTCCATAAAACGCTTGCACATAGATACCAATTCATTCAGCCGTACAGGCGCCAAAGTAGGTTCGGGAATCTTCACCACATCTGCAAAACGGGTGATGAAGCGGCTCATCGAAAAACAACGTTCCGTACAGACACGCATCACGTCGCAAATGTCCTCCATGTCATCTTCCGCAGAAAGTACCTGCTCCACGGTGTCCAGCGTGGAAGTGATACCCGCAGTCGTGTTGTTTACCTCATGGGCAATCATGCGGATCACCTTCTCGTACGCCCGTTTCTCGGCACGCATCACTTCCTCCGTCATGCGTTCTATCAAAAAGAAAGGATGTCTGAACCCCCGGTCAATAAAAAAAGAATGGGTACATTTATAGACATTGGCGTCGTTCAGCCGAACCACCGCCGTTTCATCTTTGGGGATAGTCGCCAGCTCGGCAGCCAAAGGAGAGTCCACCTGTTCCAGCCGTTTACCCGTCGCCTCTTCCAGCCGTACTCCGAGCATTTTCACAGCCATCGGATTCACTTGGGATACCTCACCGTCCATATTCGTGATGACAACTCCCATCGGGGAGGCTTGAATAAGCAAGTCCAGGAAGTGATTCTGCTCGCGCATCCTCAGCCGCTCATTCTTGAGCTGTTCCATCATGCGGTTGAATATATTCACGATTCGGTCCGCCTCGTACTGCCCCACCCGGCTGAGGCGGCTGCTGAAATCCTGCTCGCGCAATAATTCCATACCACTGCCAATCGTATTCATCGGCTTCACTATTTTACGATAGAACACTATCAGATAAATCAGTATGAATGCAATCAACACCTCGATGATATACAGGTGCATAAAGTGCATCTTGCCGACAAAATAAATCAGCGATCCGCCCAGACCGAGCAGAAAGAGAACGAGTATGAAAAAGAAGAATTTAATGCGCACGGGAGTTACTCATAATTTATGTTATATTTTTCCAACCGGCGATAAAGTGCCGCACGGCTGATTCCTAATGTCACGGCCACCTGGCTGAGATTTCCTTTATGCAGTTCCAAAGCCTGCAAGATAGTCTGCCGTTCTATTTCATCCAGCGTCATACCGGCAAACGAGGTGCCTTCGGCCGCTTTTGCCGGTTCGTCATGCCGCATATACTGGGCATCAAAGTCAGAGGCGTCCAGCACCGGCTTCCCGCTGACCAGAATCGTCCGTTCCACCAGATTCTTCAATTCACGGATATTGCCCGGATAAGGCAGGCGTGAAAGGAAGTTCAGCGCATCTGCCGAGAAATCCGTATGCGGCAGACCGTTTGCCTCGGCCTGGCGGTCGGCAAAATGACGTACCAACAGGGGGATATCTTCACGGCGCTCACGCAAGGAAGGCAATTTTACGGTTATCAGATTGATGCGATAGAACAAATCTTCGCGGAAAGTGCGTTCGGCAACCATCTTGCGCAAATCGGCATTGGTAGCGGACACCACACGCACATCTACCTTTCGGGGACGGCTGTCGCCCAAGACCTCGAAAGTCTGGTCCTGCAACACTCTCAACAGTTTCACTTGGCAAGACGGGGCAAGATCCCCTATCTCATCCAGAAAGATAGTACCTTTGTTTGCCATCTCGAAACGGCCTATACGGTCGGCGCTCGCATCGGTAAACGCACCTTTCTTGTGCCCGAACATCTCACTCTCGAACAGGCTTTGTGAGATGCCGCCAAGATTAACTTTCACAAAAGGCTGCTTCAAACGCTGGCTGTTGATGTGAATGGCTTCCGCAATCAGTTCCTTGCCGGTTCCGCTTTCTCCCGTGATAAGTACGGAAGCATTGGTGCGGGCTATGCGGGCAACCGTATCCAACACATCCGTCAAACCTTTCGACTTTCCGATAATGTGGCTGCGGTTCAAAGCGCTGCCCGCTTCTTCGGAAACCTCCTTCGGAGCAGCGGTCAGTTCCAGGGCGGTTTCTATGCGCTGCAACAAGGCTGCATTGTTCCACGGCTTGGTGATGAAATCGAAAGCTCCCGCCTGCATGCCCTGCACGGCCAGCTGAATGCTCCCCCAGGCCGTCATCAGAATGACCGGCACGCCGGGACGAAAGACCTTTACCTGCTTCAACAGCGTGAGTCCCTCTTCTCCGGTAGTGGAAAGAGTGAAATTCATGTCCATCAATATCAAGGCAGGTTCTTCGGCACGGACCATGTCCATAGCCTCGCGGGGTCCCGGAGCAGTCTTTACTTCGTATCCGGCACGTTTCAACATAAAACTAAGTGAAGAACGTACAGCGCTATCATCGTCTATTATCAGTATCATAATGGATTTTGCAGTTTGTTTCTCGCAAAAATAAAGAAAAAAATACAGTTCTTGATTATAAGTTATCGGTTATTTGCCTGCAACAGTACACTATATTCTTATTTTCAGCCCGATAACTGATAACTTATAACTTTCCGGTCACCCCCTTACAATGTCATCAAAGTCTGCTTCCAACTCAGTATTGCGTTCAAAGTCCCAAAGAGTGAGGCTGCGGAGTTGATAGAAGTAGTACCAGAAGTAATAAAGTTCCGAAATGTGTTTCTGCCGGGCCTCATCCTTAGAGTTTTGCGCATCATTCAAGTCCAGTGTGCTGATTTTGCCAATCATAAAGGTCTCCACACTGGTCTGATAACGTTTCTCGGCAATCGCATCGGCCTCTTCCGCAATATCCAACTGTTGCGCCTGGTTATTGAAGTTTGCCACCAACAGGAAAATATCCTGGTTGAAATCCATCTGTTCCTGGCGGAGCTTCGACAGAACCACTTCACGGTTGCTCTTTGCCACCCGCACCTTTCCTCGGCGTTTTCCCCAGTCGAGGATAGGTATCTTCACACCCACTTTCACAATCTGGTTATCAAGTAAGTCCTGATAGGCAGAGGAGAACTCATGATTCTGCCCGGTATAACCCACACTGGCAAAAAGGTCAATGCTCCTCAGGTTTCCCCGCGCCGTGGCAACTTCATAGTCGGCCTCCAGCTGGCGGCGGCGGATATTCTGTGCAAAAGAGTTACGTTCCAATGCCTTGTTCAGTACCCGGTCGTACTCCATCTTTATATCGGGAACGGAAGCCGGCAATACCGGATTCAGGACATCCTGCTCGGACACTCCCAAGAACGAACGGAGCTGGAACATCTTGGCATTCAGATTACTTTCCGATTCCGTCACATCGGCTTTCCCCTGCAAGGCATTCAATTTAAGCTGCAGCAGATCGTTCTCCGAAATCTGCCCCATTTTACGTTTGGCGATAGCCACTTCATAAAGGCGGTCGGCGTTCGTCTTGTTCTGTTCCGCCGTGGCAAGCGCTTCTTTGGCCAACAGCAGCTGGAAGAAATAAGTGATGGTCTTCATCGTCACTTCTTCCGTGGCCGAAATAAAGGCAGCCTTTGCCTCTGCATAGCGCACCGGCTCGATGCGACGGTTCCACTTCAGGTTATTGACCCCGAAGACAGGCTGGGTCAACTCAAGGCTCACGGGAACGGACATAAATTGTTTGTTGCCCCCGGATCCCAACTGCTTGATATAATCCAGCGAAGAAGCCAGAGACAACTTACCTCCCGTAAACCAGATATTCTGGTCAATGGAAAGCTGGCCGGACAAACCTAACGTATTGTTACGGACGAAACTGTAGGAACCGTCGGAGTTCTGATAGGTATTGTATGATTTGTTGTAGTTGGGCAACGTTCCGGTGAAATTCACTTCCGGCAACAGGTCCGCACGGAAAGTACGGTATTCCCAATAAGCGGTTTTCAACTCATTCAGAGCAACGGCAGCATCTACAGACTGGGTACGCGCCAAGGCAATGGCCTCCGCCAGGGTAATGTCACGTTCATGTTCCCGCGCATCGTTCTGTGCCGAAACGGCCAACGGCATTAAAAAACAAGCTATAAGTAAAATATTCTTTTTCATGTTCGGTCTTTAAAGTTTCCGCCAGAAGAAAAGCAAAGACCGTGCCAAGCGGCAAGAATGGTACCGGAGAGGGGTAAGTGTTCGTTTTCGGACAGTAGAGATGTCCGCAAACGAACAGAGAGCCCCACATCTCCGGAGGAGACTTTTACAGTACCCCTTTCGAACTTGGCAATTCGTAATGGTAAATGTCCCGTTTCACGGCCATCTTGAGCGCACGCGCCAGTGCCTTGAAAATCCCCTCTATTTTATGGTGTTCGTTCTGCCCCTCTGCTTTGATATTAAGATTCATCCTGGCTGCGTCGCTCAATGACTTAAAGAAATGCAGAAACATCTCCGTAGGCATCTCTCCTATCTTTTCGCGCTTGAACCCGGCATCCCACACCAGCCAGGGACGCCCCCCGAAGTCAAGACATACCTGACACAGGCAATCATCCATAGGCAGGGCGTAGCCATACCTCTCGATGCCCCGCTTGCTGCCCAATGCCCGGTACAGGCATTCACCCAACGCAAGCGCCGTGTCTTCTATGGTGTGATGCTCGTCCACTTCCAAATCGCCCTTCACACGGACAGTCAGATCCAGACCGCCATGTTTGCCTATCTGCTCCAGCATGTGGTCAAAGAATCCAAGCCCGGTGTGGATATCACATGCTCCGTTGCCATCAAGATTCACAGCCACATAGATATCCGTCTCTTTCGTAGTACGGCGTATTTCCGCCTTCCGCTCACCGGCGAAAAGGAATTCGGCAATCTTGTCCCAATCTTTTGTCGCAAGCATGCAGACTGATTCCAGACCTTCGCAGGCAGCTTCTCCACCTTCTGCTTTGGGCTTCAGGCAAGCGGTATCATCCTGCAGAAGAATGGCCCGACATCCCAGATTCTTTGCCAGTTCCACATCTGTAGGGCGGTCTCCTATCACAAAACTGTTTGCCAAGTCGTAATCCGGGTTATCCAGATACTTCGTCAGCATGCCCGTACGGGGCTTACGTGTCGGGGCAAGGTCTTCCGGCATACTGCGGTCAATACAAACCTCATCGAACGTAATGCCTTCCCCCTCCAACGTTTTCATCATCAGATTGTGTGCCGGCCAGAAAGTCTCTTCCGGAAAAGATGCCGTACCCAGTCCGTCCTGGTTCGTCACCATGACAAACTCAAAATCCAGTTTGCTGCGGATGAAGCCAAGGTTACGCATGACTTTCGGATAAAATTCAAGCTTTTCCAAAGCATCCAACTGATAATCCACCGGCGGCTCAATGACCAATGTACCGTCACGGTCTATAAATAATAGTTTCTTCATAAATTTTTCCATATTATCATCCCCTGCTATTGCGGGAAACTCTTCAACGCCTCAATCAGTTTCTCATTTTCCACTCTTGTCCCCACCGTCACACGCAGGCAGTTTCCGCACAAAGAAACAGAATTACGGTTACGGACGATAATCCCCTTCCCTACCAGAAAATTATAAATCGCCACCGCATCCGTTACACGCGCCAAGAAAAAGTTAGCATCCGAAGGGAATATCCTTACGCAACAAGGCAACTGCATAAACTCTGCCTCCAGCTCTTCACGCGCCTCCTTCAGCGTCTTTATCCAACGCTCTATCTCATAATAGCGGTGCAGCATCTCCAAAGCCTGTTTCTGAGTCAGTTCATTCACATTATAAGGATACTTTATCTTACTGAGAATACCGATGATTTCCGCCGAGGCGAATGCCATACCCAGACGGATAGCCGCACATCCCCATGCTTTGGAAAAAGTCTGGAGAACTATGAGATTGGGGTATCTGCCCAATTCTTCCAGAAAGGAAGGAGCTTCCGAGAAATCATTGTAGGCTTCATCCAATATGACCAAACCATCAAAACCACGAACCAGTTTCTCTATTTCGCCGCGGAGAAGGTCATTCCCGGTAGGATTGTTGGGAGAGCAAATGAAAATCAGCTTGGTATGCCCGTCCGCCGCTTCCAGCAACCGATCTGCTGAAAACTGAAAGTTCTCGTCGAGCAGCACCTTGCGGTACTCCACATCATTTATCTCCGCACAAACCTGGTACATGCCGTATGTAGGGTCGATGGCAACCACATTGTCCACACGAGGCTCGCAGAAAGCACGAAATACAAGGTCGATAGCCTCGTCGCTGCCGTTGCCTAAAAAAATGTTTTCCGGGTTTACTTTCTTTATCTTGGACAATGCCTTTTTTAAATCCCTCTGCATAGGATCCGGATAACGGTTGTGCGGCAGATTATACGGATTCTCGTTGGCATCGAGAAATACGGATGCAGCCGCACCATTATATTCGTCGCGTGCCGAAGAGTACGGTTTCAAGCGCCAGATATTCGGACGGGTAAGTTCTTGCAATGTTTTCAACATGTTATTTACGATTTAACGATTCATATCTCTATCTTTTATCTGTCTCCTCCATGAGTGTACGAAATCAATTTTCAATCTCCAATTCCTTCAGTCTCACAGTGACTGCATTTTTGTGCGCAGCCAACTGTTCATTGGCGGCCATTACTTCAATGGCAGGACCGATAGCCCTGATTCCCTCCGGCTTGATTTCCTGAAAAGTTATCTTACGGATAAAACTATCCAGACTGACACCGCTGTAAGCTTTGGCATAACCATTTGTCGGCAAGGTATGGTTGGTGCCCGAAGCATAGTCCCCGGCACTTTCCGGACTCAATGAGCCCAAGAAAACCGAACCAGCATTCACAACCTTGCCTGCAACAGACATATAGTCGGCTGTCTCGATGATCAGGTGTTCGGGAGCATAGGCATTGGTCAGTTCAATGGCCTCCTCCAGGCTGCGTACCACAATCAGCTTACTGTTGGCCAATGATTGTTCCGCAATCTCCTTACGCGGCAGCAGAGCCAACTGGCGCTCCACCTCCTCTTTCACCGCTTGCTGCAAACGGGCAGAAGTAGTAACCAGCACTGCCTGGCTATCCGCCCCGTGTTCTGCCTGGCTCAACAAATCAGCCGCGACAAATACCGGATTGGCAGTCTCATCCGCCAACACCTCCACCTCGGAAGGTCCTGCGGGCATATCAATCGCAACGTCACGCAGACTTACCAATTGCTTGGCCGCTGTAACATACTGGTTTCCAGGACCAAAAATCTTATATACTTTAGGTACACTCTCCGTACCATACGCCATGGCAGCAATGGCCTGCACACCACCGACCTTGAAGATACGGCTCACACCGGCAACTTTCGCCGCAAACAGCACGGCAGGATGCACCTTACCGTCTTTGCCCGGAGGGGTACAAAGTACAATCTCCTTGCATCCGGCAATCTTGGCGGGAACGGCAAGCATCAGCACAGTAGAAAACAGCGGAGCCGTTCCCCCCGGGATATACAGTCCCACTTTCTCTATGGCAACAGCTTTCTGCCAACAGGCAACTCCCGGTTGTGTCTCTACTTTTTTCCCTTCAAAGCGTTGTGCGGCATGAAAGGTTTCGATGTTCTGTTTCGCCAGCCGGATAGCCGCCTGCAAATCTTCGCTAACCAGCGTTTCGGCCTCCGCCTGCTCTTCAGCCGACACGACAAGTGAACTCAGAATTGCCTTGTCAAACTTCTCTTCATATTCCAGGACAGCCCGGTCGCCTTCTGCCTTTACACGATTGATGATGCTCCGTACCGTATCGAACAGATTTTCGGTATTCATCACCGGGCGCTTCAGCATTTCAGTCCATTGTGATTGATCTGGATTTGATATCAGAATCATAATAAATTGGGGTCTTCGTTAAGTTATTCTTGAATTATCTTTTAAAGAATCATCTTCTCAATAGGCAGCACCAATATTCCTTCCGCTCCCAACGCTTTCAGCTTGCCTATAATCTCCCAGAAACATTTTTCATCCAATACCGTATGCACAGAGCACCATCCCTCTTGTGCCAACGGCATCACTGTAGGACTCTTCATGCCCGGAAGAACGCTGACTATCTCGTCCAGTTTATCTTTGGGAGCATTCATCAGCACGTATTTCTTGTCTTCAGCCGTTTTTACAGCATCCATACGGAAAAGGAGCTCCCGCAAGATCTCCAGCTTCTCCTCACTCATGTTCTTGTTTCCAATCAGCAAGGCTTCTGACTTCATCACCACTTCCACTTCCTTCAGACGATTGCTTACCAATGTGGAACCCGAACTCACAATGTCAAAAATGGCATCTGCCAGACCGATGCCCGGCGCCACTTCCACAGAACCGGTGATAACATGGATCTCTGCACTCACTCCCTGTTCCTTCAAGTAAGCAGAAAGGATTCCGGGATAAGAGGTGGCAATCTTCCTTCCTTCAAACCAAGTCACACCAGGATATTCAATATCCTTCGGCATTGCCAATGACAAACGGCATTTGCTGAAACCCAACCGCTTTACAATCTCCGCATCCTCTTTTTTTTCTACAAATTCATTCTCGCCCACGATACCGATATCGGCAACTCCGGTTGCCACAGACTGGGGAATATCATCGTCCCTCAGGAACAACACCTCCAAAGGAAAATTCGAAGACTGTACCAGCAGCGAACGTTTCATGGCACTCAGTTTAATATCCGATTCCTCCAAAAATGACATTGTCTCATCGTAGAGACGCCCTTTAGCTTGTACTGCAATTCTTAACATAAGGTTATTTGTTAGTTATGATTTACCGTTTTGCTTGAAGACAGAAAACAAAAAACGAGGCTCACCGATAATCGGTAAGCCTCGTCCTTTATGTTCTACGTTATACACATACACTCATACGCCCACCGAGTTATTCGTCAGGATGATGATGATAATGATGTGCTACGATATTCTTCATATTCTTTATTTTAATGCGACAAAAGTAAACGTTTCGTTCGGAACTTCCAAGGATTTATCACAAAAAGTTCACTTTTTCTTTCAAATTCATTGCAAACGACCAATAATCTTATAAGAAAGAACTAAATCAACGGCAATATTTCTTCCGGTTCTACGTCACAATGATGGAAATACATTTCCTTTTCAGCCTTCTCCTTCGGAAAGGTGAAATAAGTGCAGGTAGCTTCCGTACAAAGTTCTCCGGCGCTATCGTACAGACGAGCCTCTATTATGGCAATGTTACGCTTTTGTTCACGGAGGGAAGCACGCAATACGACATGTGTATCTTCCGTTGAAATGGATCTGCGGAAACGCGTTTCCATCTTCGATGTCACCCCACCGGTTTGCAATTTGCGGAATACTACCCAACCACATATTTCATCCAACAATACCGACTGGATGCCACCATGCAACGTATTCAGCCATCCTTGATATTCAGGACGCGGTTTCCAGATGCTCACTATCTCGTCACCGTCCTCATAAAACTCCATTCTTACACCGGCTTCATTATCGGGAGAGCAACCGAAGCAATTGTAGCCTTCCATACTTTTCCATGGATTGATAATCTTCTTCATAACTGTTTCTATTGATTCTTCAATGAGACAAAGATAGCACAAAATCAAGAGCATAATAAGACGGAACAAAAAAAACACTCCATTATCTTTCCTTTTTACGGCATTTTCCTTATCTTCGTTCATACAAGAGACCTAAAATGATTAATTGTAAAAACTCATTTTTAATAGAAGTAATGCTGAAAAGGGGTATCGGTTGGTTATGGATAATATGCCTACCTTTCTCTTTGTTTGCCCAAGACGAAGTGAAAGATTCTCTCATGCATGACAGCATTGCCCCTACAGCCCGGCAACGGGGCTTTGTCGAAACAATCAAGAAGTTTCTCAACTTCAGTGATTTCGATACGACCTATATAAGCCCCAACCGGTATAACTATGCCCTGATGCTCGATCATTTCACGAATTACGAGTATTATTCCGTCAAGAATACCTCTCCCACCCCCCAGCGCCTCAGTTTCTCGCCCAAACCTCATAATAAAATCGGAGTTTATTTCGGCTGGCGCTGGATATTTCTGGGATGGGCTATCGATACGGACGGACTCTACGGAAAGAAAAGCGGAAAGGACAGAGGAACGGAATTCGACCTCAGCCTTTACAGTTCCAAGATAGGAGTGGACATCTTCTACCACCGCACCGGCAATAATTACAGGATAGACAAGGTTACAGGATTCTCCGAGGACATTCCTTCAAATTACTCTGAAGATTTCAGCGGACTGAAAGTGAGGATGAAAGGTCTGAACCTATATTACATTTTCAACAACCGTCGTTTTTCCTATCCGGCGGCATTCAGCCAGTCCACCAACCAACGCCGCAATGCAGGCTCATTCATTGCCGGCTTTTCCACATCCACACACAACCTGAATTTTGATTACACCAAACTTCCTGCAATTATCCAAGAAAACATGAATCCCGGCATGAAAGTAAAGCATATCAAATACACCAATATCAGCCTGAACTTCGGCTATGCCTACAACTGGGTGTTCGCACGCAACTGCCTTGCGTGCCTGTCGCTCAATCCGTCCATCGCATATAAGACATCCCAAATAGAGAAAGAAGAAAATGAAAAAAAAGACTGGTACAAAAATTTCAATATAGACTTTATCGTACGGGCAGGCATTGTTTACAATAACAGCAAATATTTCATAGGCACCTCGTTCCTTGGCAGGACGTATGATTATTACCGGAACAATTTTTCCTTGAACAATGGCTTCGGTACCCTGCAAGTATATGCCGGCTTCAACTTCTATCTGAAAAAGGAACACCGGAAAACCAAACCGATTCAATCAAAATAACCCGGCAACAGCTTCGACTTGCTTCTTAAAAACGATAAGAACATTCCACACCTACAATGTCTTTCCGCTTATCCCGCTCCCACTGGCGACAATAGAATACATCCGCTTCCCAATGACTGGACAATGGAAATGCCAAACCTCCCCGATAGCGCATACGCTGCACATCAAAATGCTCGCCACGGTTCAACCCGCTGTACATCTCGACCGATGCATACGGCTCTAACTTACACCCAGGAGTGTCATAGGCTAACTTTACACGGGAACGCAAACGGAATTCATCTCCATTACCGTCGAAAGTATGTTGAAAACGCTCACGCAAGGATATCTTCAATCGCTGTACACGTGCGGAAAACGTACCGTCCACCCGGTAGCGATGACGGAATTTCCACCCGTCCTCACCCCGGTTGCGGTAATGCACCTCATATCCTGCACCAAGTTTCAAAAAAGGCAATGGTTTATAGGAAGCCCCTATATCCATTCCCCAACGGTCTGTCATACCCAAATCATCCTTCGTCCGCCATTCCAATCCTCCGGATACATCAAATGCCGGCCTTACCCCATAAGTAAAGCCGACATTTGTCCAAGTGGTGAAGTCCTTCTCCTGCGCATGCACTGTACATTGGCACAGGAACAGCAGTCCGGCAAACCAGCCGCAAATTTTCCTTCCGAAAGAAGATGGTTCTATCCTATTTGTCGAATACATCATATTTATACAGATTTAAAAGTACAAAATTACAGATTAATTCTGTAATAAATCTGTAATACATGAGAAGTTCCTACTTATTTGCATTTCTGTCTTACATACGAACGATGTCCGTATATGGTGATTACCACAAAACAAATAAGAGGCAATATAAAGGATAAATTCACTGCAGGCATGCCCAGCAATGTATGTTGGTCAATGATACTTGCCTGAAGAGGAGGCAATACAGATCCACCCAGAATCGCCATGATCAATCCTGCAGCTCCGAATTTAGCATCATCGCCCAAGCCCTGCAATGCAATTCCGTAAATCGTAGGGAACATCAACGACATACAAGCGGATACTCCGACCAAACAATACATACCCCAGATATTCTGAAAGCCTATCACACCTCCTGTCAACAAGCAGGCAACGATGGCCAGCACTTTCAGCAACAGTCCGGGACTGAGATAGCGCAAAATAAATGTACATATAAAACGACTGCAACAGAAGATAATCATCGCTATAATATTATACTCCTGTGACAGTACTTCCGCCGCCTTTTCTTCCATACCATCCGCCATAAACAAACGGGTACCATATTGTATGATAAATGTCCAGCACATAATCTGTGCACCTACATAAAAGAACTGGGCTATGACCCCTTCCCGGTAATGCTTGATACGGAAAATACGTTTCAGCGTAGGAAAAAAATCTATTTCATGAGACTGGTCCGCATTCTTTGGCATCTTTACCATGCGAATTAAAAAAAGCATAAGCAAAACAATGATGCCAATAACAAGATAAGGACCGATCAGCACGCTCAAGTCCGAATCACGTACCGCCTCAAAATCTGCGGCAGCCAACTGGCTACGTTCAACCGTATCCATCGGGTTCAGACGATTCTGGATAAAATTCATCGCTACATACATACCAAGCAATGATCCCATCGGATTGAACGACTGCGCCAAATTCAACCGGCGGGTAGCTGTTTCTTCTGTCCCCATAGAAAGGATGTAAGGATTACTGCTGGTTTCAAGGAAAGACAGTCCGCAAGTCAATACGAAATAAGCTATCAGGAACGGATAATAACTACCCGTCAGCATAGCAGGAAAGAACAGGAAAGCGCCAAGGGCATACAAACCCAGCCCCAAGAGCACACCCGCCTTATAAGAATATTTACGGATAAACATAGCCGCAGGAAAAGCCATCGCAAAATAACCGCCATAAAAGGCAACCTGCACCAATGCACCATCCGTAACGCTCATCCGAAAGATTTTAGAAAAGGCTTTCACCATCGGATTGGTAATATCGTTTGCAAAGCCCCAAAGAGCAAAACAGCTTGTAATCAAAATGAAAGGTATCAGATAGCTTACGCCATCTTTACTCATTATAGTAGTTTTCTTTATGTTATTCATGGTGAAAGTTCATTTAAATGATTTCTTTAATCTCGTTACGGTCCTTTATCTCTCCTGCCGCCAGAGCCTGTACCAGAATATTTCCGATAGCTGTAGCCTCCACAGGACCAGCATATACGGGAATCCCCACTACTTCAGAAGTCAGCCGATTAAGCAAATGATTCCTGCAGCCTCCTCCTACAATATGCAACTGTTCTACCGGAGCAGGCAACAGACGGTTTAATTGTTCAATTCCCTGTTTGTAGCGCTGTGCCAACGACTGCAAGACACAACGTACACATTCTCCTTGCGAAGCAGGTACCTGATATCCATGCTTCCGGCAGTATCCGGCGATAGCGGCCTCCATATCCATAGGACTCTGAAAAGCTTTGTCGTCCACGTCTATCACCGAAGTGATCTCGGATTTTTCGGCCGTTGTCATCAAATATTCGTAATCGGTCTCCTTACCTTCTTCTTTCCACTGAGCGATAAGCCGCTGCAACATCCACAATCCGGTAATGTTCTGCAAGAAGCGGATCTTTCCACCGACTCCACCCTCATTTGTAAAACCGGCTTTACGGGCTTCCTCCGAAAGAATAGGCTCGTCCAATTCCACCCCCAGCAACGACCAAGTACCCGAACTGAGGAAAGCCCTGTTCTTGCCTGCTTCAGGAACTGCAAAAACAGCACTCGAAGTATCATGTGAACCCACTGCAATAACTTCCACTTCTTCGGATACTCCCAATTCTTCGCATATTTCCTTTTTCAGCTTTCCCCGTACGGTTCCAGGCATCACTATTTCACCGAAAAGCGATTGCCGCAAACCTAAAGATTCAATCAAAGTGCGGTTCCAAGTGCGTGTACGGGCATCCAACAATTCCGAGGTGGAAGCAATACAGTATTCATTGTTGGGCACACCGGTCAGATAGTAACTGAAAAGATCGGGCATGAACAGCAACCTATCGGCAACCTCAAGTTGCGCATCACCTTTTTTCTGCATACTGTAAAGCTGGAAAAGCGTATTGATAGCCATCACTTGAATACCTGTTTCCGCATAATGAGCCGAAAGTGCAGGACCGTCAAAAAATTCTTCGGGCAACCCGTCCGTCCGGGAGTCCCGGTAGCAAACCGGATTTCCCAACAAATTACCCTCTTTGTCAATCAGACCAAAGTCCACTCCCCAGGTATCAATGCCTATACTCCTGACAGAATACCCTCTACGGACCGCTTGGCGAATTCCCGTCTTCATTTCTTCAAACAAGGCCAAAAAGTCCCAATAGATATGATTTCCCATACGAACCTGCCTGTTCGGAAAACGATAAATCTCTTCCAGCTTCAGTATTCCCCGGTGGATGGAAGCGGCCATTACACGACCGCTTCCCCCTCCGAAGTCCACAGCTAAATATGTGTTATTCATTTAGTTCTTTTACCTAAAATGTAAGTTTCAAGATCATCTATTTCCTCCTGTGTGAGTACTGTATAATCACCTTCTGACTGGGTGATGACGCGGTTACCGCTATTGCAAACCGTCAGCCCGGCGACACCCACACGGTGGGCCTGAGATACAAATTCTTTAATTTGTTCTATAGTGATCATAAAGCTTTCTTATAAAGTCCGAGAATAATTTCCTTGGACACTTCACGCGGATTGCCAGGAGTACATACATCAGCGAAAGCAGATTCAGCCAAACGTTCCAAATCCTTTTCCTTGATACCCAACTCTGACAAATGCTGAGGTATACCTACACGTACAGCAAGCGATTTCACTGCCGCAACGGCGGCACCGGCTGCCTCTTCCCGATTCATCCCCGGTTGATATACATTCATGGCCTTGGCAATATCCACATACTTGTCGAGCGCCGCAGGAGCATTGAACTCCATTATCACCGGAAGCAACAACGCGTTTGCCACGCCATGCGGAATATCAAAAATGGCTCCCAGCGGATGTGCCATGCCATGCACCACACCCAGTCCCACATTGGAAAAGGCCATTCCGGCAATATATTGTGCCACAGCCATACCATTGCGTGCTTCGGCATTGGAAGGTTCATTGACGGCAGTCTCCAGATAACGCGCTATCATTTCAATAGCTTTAATCTCGAACATATCGCTCATTTCCCAAGCCCCTTTCGTTATCAGACCTTCAATGGCATGAGTCAACGCATCCAGCCCTGTAGAAGCAGTCAAACTTTTAGGGAGCGAGTACATCAGTTCGGCATCTACAATGGCAATCGCCGGAATATCATTAGGATCGACGCATACCATCTTCTTCTGATTCTCCTCATCGGTAATCACATAATTAATGGTCACCTCAGCAGCTGTCCCGGCTGTAGTAGGAAGCGCAATAATAGGAACAGACTTCTTTTTGGTATCCGCAACACCTTCCAAAGAAACGACGTCGCAGAAATCGGGATTATTTGTGATAATCCCGATGGCTTTCGATGTATCAATGGACGAACCGCCACCTATTGCCAATATAAAATCTGCACCCGACGCCGCAAAAGCCTTTACTCCGGCCTTCACATTGCCAACCGTAGGATTCGGTTTGATTTCACTAAACACTTCGTATGGAATGCCCGCCGCTCTCAATACATCCAACACTTTATCGGCCACGCCGAATTTTATAAGATCCTTGTCCGTAGCTACAAATGCCTTGCGCAATCCCAGACGAGCGATTTCTTTAGGGAGCACTTCACGTGCTCCCGGTCCGAAGTAAGACACTTCGTTCAATATGAATCTGTTTATCATGACTCTTCTATTTTATCTCAGAATTATTTATAAATAGGACCGTAAGTAGCACAAGCCCGGTAATCGGCACCTTCCTTATCCATGCCGAAAGCATTCCATGCCGCCGGACGGAATATATCCTTCTCGTCCACATTATGCATACAAACCGGTATGCGGAGCATAGAAGCCAACGTTATCAGATCTTTACCTATATGCCCATAGCTGATGGCACCATGATTGGCTCCCCAATTGTTCATCACCGAATATACATCTTCAAAGGCGGGTTTATCGCAAAGGCGGGGCACAAACCAGGTAGTGGGCCAGGTACGGTCAGTACGTTCATCCAGCAATTTATGAATCTCCGGATCAATTTCCACTGTCCATCCTTCGGCAATCTGAAGCACAGGGCCAAGACCTTTGACAAGGTTCAGGCGTGTCATCGTCACAGGCATTCCACCTTTTGACAAAAAGTTCGAGGAGAAACCGCCGCCACGGAAATAGTCACGATTGGCAGGATACCAGGTAGTAGCTTCCAGGCATTTCTCCATTTCTTCTTCAGAGATCTCCCAATGAGGTTTCATGGCAGGCTCTCCCTGGGCATTACTCTGTTGCCCGGTTCCATCCAGTGTGGTAGCTCCGGAGTTAATCAGATGGATGATACCGTTTGCAGCCAGTCCTGTAAGTTCCTTACCCGTTACACGTTTCACGGCCTCGGGGCTCCAATACGTACGTACGTCCGAGAAAATCTGCGCACGGTTGGTCAGCAGATGGCCAAACAACATGGCAACACCGTTGCAAGCATCATTTTCAGTAGCAACGACATACGCTTCCCGAATACCGTTCCAATCGAAAGAAGTGTTCAACAACGCTTCGGAATAGTCACCGTTCGGATAAAAATCCGTCCATTGGCGTTGTCCCTGGAATCCGGCAGCGATCGCATTATGTCCGAGCGCCTCTTCTTTAAAGCCCATCTCTTTCAGTTTCGGATTGCCTTGGATAAGGTCACGCATAATGATGGTCATCTTCACAATGAACTCCCAGTCCTCATCTTTCTCTTCACGAGTTTTTGTTTTTGCCGGAAGATTGAAATCCTTGCCTTCGTTCTTCTTGCAATATTTTTCTGTCCATGCCATGGCTTTGGCAAACTCTTCCTTATCATAAATACCTTCAGTCATACGGCGGATGATTTCCGTCAAATCAACAGATTCACAACGGATGCCCAGATATTCCTGAAAGAAATCGGGGTTGACAATGGAGCCGGCAATACCCATAGACACACTGCCCATAGAAAGATAAGATTTTCCTCTCATGGTAGCTACAGCCTGTGCGGCACGGGCAAACCGCAAAAGTTTCTCGGCGACATCTGCCGGAATGGAATTATCATTCAAATCTTGTACGTCACGTCCGTAAATACCGAAAGCAGGCAACCCCTTTTGAGCATGCCCAGCCAATACAGCTGCCAGATAAACGGCTCCCGGACGCTCCGTACCATTGAATCCCCAAACTGCTTTCGGATAGTAAGGATTCATGTCCATCGTTTCGGCACCATAGCACCAACATGAAGTTACAGTAATGGTAGCCCCTACCCCTTCGCGTTCAAACTTTTCGGCACAAGCCGCACTTTCGGGCACACGTCCAATGGTACCATCGGCAATGACGCATTCTACGGGACTTCCATCGCCATTCTTCAGATTACCTGAAATCAATTCGGCTACAGCTTTAGCCAGATTCATGGTCTTTTCTTCAAGACTCTCGCGTACGCCTCCCTGACGACCGTCAATTGTGGGACGAATCCCGATTTTAGGATACTTTTTCATACTATTTCTATTGAGTTAATAAATTAAACTATACCGAACTATGCTGAATTCATTACTTTAAAAAAAGAACTACAAGGAACCTCTTAAATGGATTTCAATCGGCAAATAAACTTGTATTCGTTTACCCGAAAGAATAAAATCCGCTGTCATGGCTCCCATTTTCCTCCAATCGATACTCATGGCAGTTATGCCTTTGTCAATCACCTCATAGGCAGGAGTATCATTATAAGCTATCAATCCGAAATCCATTCCGCAGGTGAGCCCGGCAATCCGGCTCTTTTTTACTATCTCCACCACATCTACTTGGCGAACAGCTATATATACCTCTCCCGGACGCACTTCCAACTCGTCCATATTTTCCATCACGCTATAATCCACATGGCAGTCCATGCAATATCTCTTGAAATATTCACTTGTCTCCTCCGGATGTTTACTTCCTTTGGCAATGCACAGGACAAGTTTTTGATAGTGCTGTATCCTGGCAGACAATTGTGACATGGCCCGATAGAAGTATTCTCCAAAATCCTGGCAGATATATGAATATTCCCTTTTATCAAACTTTCCGAAATCAAGCAACAACAAACGTGACGGGTCAATCTTATATAAATAAGGAGAAAACTTCTCATTGTCAAAGTTCATCACCACATACTTATTGTATCTGCCTATGGAATCACGGATTATGGTATTGAACAATGATTCATTATATTGATGAAACCACAAATCGACTTTATATTTAGTGGAAAGACGTTTGACAAAGCTATTGTAGAGCGTGTCCTTGAATGGAGAATATTCATCAAGCAACAACAGGATATTCTTTTGCCTATTTACCACAAAGTATCCTTTTCCCGGAGTAGAATCAATGATTCCACGTTCTTTCAAATCAATAAAGGCCTTGAAAACAGTATCTCTGGATACCTTATAGTCCTGACTCAACCGATTGATGGAAGGCAAGGCGTTCTCCACCTTGTATTTTCCCATCGAGATATCCTGGCTGATAAGATCCGCCAATTGCTTGACTTTGGTAGTCTGTTGTCCGAACGCCACTTTCATGCTAAGATTAACAAATTAGATATCACAGTAACCGGTGATTCGCAAACCGTGCTGAACCATCCTGCCACAAAGAAAGGTAATTTATTTAATATCAGCAATAAACATTTGCATGTTTTATAACATAACTTAGCATGGCAAACTACAGGACATCGGCCATGGCTCATGTAATAAGCTCTTGTCATGGCCCATCCTTATTCTTTCACCGCATCTACCCATCTCAGTCCTATAGTGAGATGGCATTAAAAGCCTTATACACGTATCCCGTTTCCCCGCTGCACTGATGTGCCGTAATATGGAAGAGTGGCATAGGGATAATATTGCGGATAATCATTTATTTATTTTCGGGAAATTCTCTTCAAGTGCTCTTCTATCTTCTGGAAGAACAACGACAGATGCGAACCGTCCACAAAAGCATGGTTCACGTAAATGGAAAGGGGAAATACCAGACGTCCCTCACGGGTTACCACCTTCCCGGCAGTCATCAATGGATGGCTGCAAGCATTGCCCGCCTCGGCAAGCGTATAGGTCGTTGACGTGAAATACATTTTCGGAACCGCACTTAAATGCACTACATCATAATCTCCTTGCTCCGCCAGTTTCTTTTCCGCCGCATAAGGATCACCATCCTCCGGAATATCAGTAATCAACGCCTGAGCCTCGGAATAAAAACGTTGAAAATCCTCATGGTAAGGAATACGCACCGTATAGAAAGTTTTCCCCGGAACGGCTATGGGAGAGATGATATCTACCCGGTCATGAAAGACGACCTGCCCTTCCTTGTCTACGCGAAAGCGCAATTCATCCACTTCATTGGCCGAACGCAACACGGCATACAGATAATAAAGAAAAAAAGAATGCCCTGCAGCTCTGGCCGCAACGCTCGCTTCCGTACAGTCAATCTCCGTAGTAACAGAATACCACGAATTTACAAATCCACGAAAGAAACCGTAATTGTCCCGACGTTCCCAATTTTCAATGTCAATGATATGTTTCATGTATGTAAAAGGACATTTATAAAAAAGGATGCTTCCTAACAAAGCATCCTCCTCTTCTGTTATTATTTCTCTTTTCTGTAATTCTCCAATCCGGTCTGCAAGAAATCTATATACTTAGGAATATCTTCATCGTAAGAATAGGATTTGTTGAGCGGCTTGCCTTCATTGTCAATCAACACATAGAAAGGCTGTGCATTGGCTCCGAACTTGACACGCTGCAAGTAGCTCCACTTGTCGCCCACCGTCCGCAAAGTACGCTCCGTGCCATTCTCCATAATCTTCACCGGAGAAGAAAGTGGAGTTTTGTTATCAACATAAAGCGTGATGAGTACATAATCATTATTAATGATATCACTCACCTTTGAATCTGTCCATACAGAAAGCTCCATCTTACGGCAATTTACGCAACCGTAACCGGTGAAGTCCAACATAACAGGCTTACCGTGCTGACGGGCATACTCCATACCGAGATCATAATCATCGAACTTGGCATGTACCTCGTTGTTATAGAGGTTGAAGTCCTGAGTCTGCATAGGCGGCGCAAAAGCACTGACTGCTTTCAGCGGAGCACCCCACAAACCGGGAACCATATAAACCGCAAACGCCAATGAGGCCATAGCCATGAAGAAGCGCGGCACACTGACTTTGGTATCATCATCATCGTGGGGGAACTTGATTTTGCCCAACAGATAGAAACCGAGCAATGCGAACAAAACAATCCACAAAGCAAGGAAGGTTTCACGATCAAGAATACGCCATCCGTAGGCCAGGTCGGCAACCGAAAGGAACTTCAAAGCAAATGCCAGTTCCAGGAATCCCAGACTGACTTTGATAATATTCATCCAACCGCCTGACTTAGGCATTGACTTCAACCAGGACGGGAACAGCGCAAACAAGGTAAACGGCAACGCCAAAGCAATGGCAAAGCCCAACATGCCGATAGCCGGAGCCACCACACTGCCCGTTGTGGAAACCTGTACCAAAAGGAAACCGATAATAGGACCTGTACAGGAGAAGGATACCAGAGACAATGTAAACGCCATCAAGAAGATGCTCAATAATCCTCCCGTCGTTTCGGCCTTGCTATCCACAGCATTGCTCCACTTGGAAGGAAGCGTAATTTCGAACGCCCCGAAAAAAGAAGCGGCAAATACTACCAGCATCAAGCAGAACAAGATATTGAATACTGCGTTCGTAGAGAGTGCGTTCAATGCACTGGCACCAAATATAAGTGTAATAGCCAGCCCCAACGTCACGTAAATCACCACGATGGACGCACCGTATGTCCAAGCATCACGGATACCTTTCTTCTTATCTTTACTACGTTTCAGGAAGAAGCTGACCGTCATCGGAATAATAGGCCATACACAAGGAGTGAACAGCGCCAACAATCCACCGACGAATCCTGTAATAAAGATATAAATCCATGACATATCTTCCTGGGAAGTCGTTTCACCCAAAGAATTCAGTTCATTGATAACCGGCTTCCAAAGGTCTGTCCCACCTCCCACATTGATTCCCGTAGGAACATCCGCACCGCCGATCACGGCAACGGATGCTGTATCAGCGGCAACTTCCTGTGACGCAGACTGTCCTTCAGCCTTGTTTCCCACAGCATCTTCTTTAGCCGTCCCCTCTCCCTTGCCAGAGATACTAAACGGCACTTGAGTGGGTGGCAAACAATTTTCATCATTACATGCACCATATTCCAGATAACCTTCTATCTGATAGGCGCCACCGGTCAACTTCAACTTCTGCACGAACTGGGCAGTATTCTCAAAGTAACGCACCTTCATTTCAAACAATTTGTCAAATGAAGAAATCTCCTTACCTACCGGTTTCAACTTACCTATCAGTTCCGCTCCCGACAGTTTCTCAACATTAAAGGTAGCCGAGATAGGACCGCCGTCGCCCAAATCCGTAGAATAGACATGCCACCCCTTTTCAACAGTTCCGGTAAATACGACCTCCGCTTCACCGGCCGACAAAGTCTTCAGCTCATACTTAAACTTAACGGGGTCATGTATCTGCGCCTGTGCCACCACAGTGAGAAGCAACAGCCAAATAGAAAAAACACTTTTCTTCACGTCTTCTTAAAATATTAATTATTAATTATCAACTATCAGTCCGATGCAAGCAGAACTACACTTCATAGTCCACACAAGCACGGCTTTCTTTCACATCAGCAATCAATTTGCCCGCAGCCACATGATCGGGGTGCGTCGCATAAAACTTTACATCCTCCAATGTATCGAACTCGCTATAAAGAGCAATGTTCCAACTCTCTCCCGGATTGATATTCAATCCGACTTCAATCTTACGAATCACGGATATTTTAACGGGAAGCGCTTCGATTGCTTTCTTAAAATTATTCATCGCCGCCCACTTTTCGTCAGCCGGAGCGTTATCTTTAAGCTTAAATAATACAATGTGCTTTACCATAACTTTGCTATTTAAATGATTTATGTCTATATTTGTCAGCTGAAGCAGTTGTTTTTAACAAGTGCAAAAGTACAAGTTTTGTTTCAATAATACACTTAAACGGATGTTAATAATAGGAATTGCAGGCGGAACAGGTTCGGGAAAGACCACCGTCGTACGCAAAATTATCGAGAGCCTGCCGGCCGGTGAAGTGGTACTGCTACCACAAGATTCTTACTATAAGGACAGCAGCCACGTTCCTGTAGAAGAACGGCAAAACATAAACTTCGACCATCCGGATGCTTTCGAATGGAGCCTTCTTTCCAAGCACGTTGCAGCATTGCGTGAGGGAAACAGCATTGAACAGCCCACTTATTCCTATCTCACTTGTACCCGCCAGCCCGAAACCATCCATATCGAACCGCGCGAAGTCATCATCATCGAAGGAATCCTTGCCTTATGTGACAAGAAGCTGCGCAGCATGATGGACCTTAAAATATTTGTTGACGCAGATCCGGATGAACGATTGATCCGTGTCATACAACGCGATGTGGTAGAACGCGGACGCACTGCCGAGGCAGTAATGGAACGCTATACACGCATCCTGAAGCCCATGCACCAGCAATTCATTGAGCCCTGCAAACGATATGCGGACCTCATTGTGCCTGAAGGCGGAAACAACCAGGTGGCTATCGACATTTTAACAATGTATATAAAGAAGCATTTGGGCAATTGACAATCAGTAATGCCGCGAGCAGATGAAATACGGACAGCCGATCCTTCTCGTTATTTTCCTGTGTTGCATCTTGGGATGCGGCGGAAGTCATCGTGCGGAAAAAGAAAAGGCAGGTGACGACTTGCAGCAAATAAAAGATAGTGGAGAATTGGTGGTACTGACTTTATATAGTTCTACCTCCTACTTTATCTACCGCGGGCAGGACATGGGATTCCAGTATGAATTGAGTGAACAGTTTGCCAGCAGCCTGGGAGTAAAGCTCCGAATAGAGGTTGCAAGAAATGTGCATGAACTCATCGAAAAGCTGTTGGCAGGCAAAGGAGACTTGATTGCTTACAACCTGCCTATCACCAAAGAGTGGAAGGACAGCCTGATTTACTGCGGAGAAGAGGTCATTACCCACCAAGTAATAGTCCAACGGGCAGGCGGACGTACCAAGCCTCTGAAGGACGTGACCGAACTGATAGGCAAGGATGTCTATGTAAAACCCGGAAAGTATTATAATCGGCTGGTCAATCTGGACGAAGAGTTGGGAGGCGGTATCCATATCCATAAAGTCACGAATGACAGCATCAGCATGGAAGACCTGATAACCCAGGTATCACAAGGGAAAATCCCCTATACCGTAGCCGACAACGACCTTGCCCAACTCAACACCACGTATTATCCCAATCTGAATATCGGACTGTCCATCAGCTTTGACCAACGCGCATCATGGGCCGTGCGCAAAAATTGTCCCAAACTAGCTGCCGCCGCCAACAAATGGCATGAAGAAAACATGACCTCACCAGCCTATACAGCCAGCATGAAGCGTTATTTTGAAATCAGCAAGGCTATTCCCCACTCTCCGATTCTTTCTTTACGGGAAGGTAAAATCTCCCATTTCGATGATTTATTCAAGAAATACGCACCGGAAATCAACTGGGACTGGCGGTTGCTTGCCTCCCTTGCCTATACAGAATCTAATTTTGACAGCACCGCTGTATCTTGGGCAGGCGCAAGAGGACTGATGCAACTGATGCCGGGCACCGCACGTGCCATGGGAGTTCCCGCAGGGAAGGAACAGAACCCGGAAGAAAGCATAAAAGCTGCTGTCAAATACATAGCCGCCACAGCCAGAAGTTTTGCCAAAGTTCCCGAAGAAGAGCGCATCAACTTTATATTGGCATCCTACAACTCAGGGATAGGACACGTGCAGGACGCCATGGCATTGGCAGAAAAGTACGGTAAAGACAAGTACACTTGGCGGGACAATGTAGAAAACTTCATCCTGCTGAAAAGCAACGAAGAATACTTTTCCGACCCAGTCTGCAAAAACGGTTATTTCCGTGGTATAGAGACCTACAACTTTGTAAGGGACATCACATCACGCTTCGACCAGTACAAGAAAAAAATAAAACATTAAAATAAATTCAGCCTATTCTTTTGAGCCTCTTCAAGAGAAACTGTTTTAACCTGCCGCTCACTGTTCTTCTCGCGCAGGCGCCGGTACTCTTCATTCAATTCCTCGCTCAATTCTTCTTTCGATTCGGGATTCATCAGCTTCGCCGCAACTGCCGCATTTTGCGAGGCATCTTTCAGATGGATTACCGGAGCATGATAAACCGGAGCAATCCTCAATGCCGTATGCAACTGTGAAGTAGTGGCACCACCTATCAACAGAGGTATATCCAGACCGGACTTCTCCAGTTCAAGAGCCACATGCACCATCTCGTCCAGAGAAGGGGTAATCAAGCCACTCAGACCAATCATATCCACCTTTTCTTCCATGGCACGCTGTACAATAGTTTCGGCAGGCACCATCACTCCGAGATCTATGATTTCATAACCATTACAAGCCATCACTACAGAAACTATATTCTTGCCTATATCATGAACATCACCTTTCACGGTAGCAAGCAATACTCTTCCGGCAGAAACAGAACCTTCCTGCTTTTCCGATTCTATGACCGGTTGCAGGATAGCCACCGCCTTCTTCATGGTACGTGCTGTTTTCACAACCTGTGGAAGGAACATTTTACCCGCACCGAACAAATCACCGACATGGTTCATGCCTGCCATCAGTGGGCCTTCGATGATATCCACTGCCTTCGCATATTGCTCCAGAGCCTCAGCCAAGTCTTCTTCCAGATAATCACCGATACCCTTGGTCAAAGCATATTTCAAGCGTTCTTCCACCGTGGCGTTCTCCCGCCAAGAAAGCTGGGACTGGACTGCATGCCGTACATTGCCGGATGCTTTAGCGGTATCAGTTTCTGCCTTCAAACGCTCGGCGGTTTCTATCAGACGTTCCGCAGCATCGGGACGACGATTCAAGACCACATCTTCCAGGCGCTCCAGAATATCCTCCGGAATATCCGTATAAAGTACGGAAGTGGCAGGATTGACAATGCCCATATCCATCCCTTCGCGAACAGCATGATAAAGGAACACGGCATGCATGGCCTCGCGGATGTAGTTATGGCCGCGGAACGAGAATGAAAGATTGCTCACCCCTCCACTGACATGCGCACCGGGCAGATTCTTTCTTATCCAACCGGCAGCCTTAATAAAATCGACAGCATAGTTATTATGCTCGTCCATGCCTGTAGCTACGGCCAGCACATTCGGATCAAAAATAATATCATGAGGATTGAACCCGATTTTATCCGTCAAAAGACGGTAAGCGCGTTCACAGACTTCAATCTTACGTTGAAAGGTATCCGCCTGCCCTTTCTCATCGAAAGCCATCACCACAACGGCAGCGCCATATTGCTGGATGGTACGGGCATGTTCCAGAAATTTCTCCTCACCTTCCTTCAAAGAAATGGAATTGACGATGGACTTTCCCTGCAGGCATTTTAACCCGGCAACGATAACATCCCACTTGGAGGAATCTATCATGACAGGCACCCGCGCTATCTCAGGTTCTGAAGCTATGAGATTAAGAAAGGTAATCATTTCAGTCCGGGTGTCCAACAGACCGTCATCCATGTTAATGTCGATGACCTGTGCACCGTCCTCAACCTGCTGACGGGCAATACTGAGGGCCTCATCATATTTCTTCTCATTAATCAGACGCAGGAATTTGCGTGAACCGGCAACATTGCAACGTTCGCCCACATTCACAAAGTTATTCTCCGGCCTGACCTCTAAAAGTTCAAGACCAGAAAGCCAAAGGTTCTCCGGTTTCGGAGCAGGTACATGAGGAGTAACTCCCTCCACCAAAGCCGTATATTCAGCTATGTAAGCATCGGTAGTTCCACAACACCCCCCAATGATATTTACCAAGCCTTCGTGAATGTATTCCTTTATTTCATGTGCCATGTCAGCCGGTGTCTGGTCATATTTTCCCAGACTGTTGGGCAGTCCTGCGTTGGGATAAGCGCTTATATAGTAAGGAGCACGACGGGCAAGTTGTTCTAGGAATGGTTTAAGCTGACGGGCGCCGAAAGAGCAGTTCAGCCCTATCGAAAAAACATCGGCATGCTGCACGGAAGCAAGAAAAGCTTCTAACGTCTGGCCGGAAAGTGTACGTCCAACCGTATCGGAAACTGTCACGGAAAGCATCAACGGTACACGGATTCCGGTAGTTTCCATTGCCTGCGTCGCAGCAAAAACGGCAGCCTTAGCATTCAGGGTATCAAATATTGTTTCGACCAACAGTGCATCTACCCCACCTTCCAGCAGAGCTTCCATCTGTTCACGGTAATCAGCCGCAAGCGCATCGTATGTCAAAGCACGATATGCAGGGTTATTCACATCAGGACTCATGGAGCAGGTCTTGTTGGTTGGTCCTACGGAACCTGCCACAAAACGGGGTTTGCCGGGAGTAAGAGCCGTGAACTCATCGGCCATCCGGCGTGCCAGTCCGGCAGCAGCAAGATTTATTTCACGCACATACTCTTGCACGTGGTAATCCGCCATACTGACACGCGTAGAATTAAAAGTATTGGTTTCAATGATATCCGCACCTGCAAGCAAGTATTTGCGATGGATATCCTGTACTACATCCGGACGGGTCAAGCAGAGCAAATCATTATTTCCCTTCAACTGTCCCGGGATACGCAAAAAGCGATCCCCCCGGAAATCTTCCTCCGTCAAGTTGTATTGTTGGATCATAGTGCCCATGGCACCGTCAAGGATAAGGATGCGCTCACGCACCAACTTTTCAATAGAAGCCATTGTATATAAGGGTTAGGGAAAGGATTAGGAATTAATCCCTATTTTCATCTTTTGAACATACGCGCCATATCGCGTTTGTCATCTTTTTCCTTCAAAGATTCGCGCTTGTCATATTGTTTTTTACCTTTAGCAAGGGCTACCACCACTTTCGCCAACCCTTTCTCGTTAATGAACATACGCACAGGAACAATAGTAAAGCCGGGATCTTTGGAACCACGTGTCAACTTCTCCAATTCTTTTTTAGTCAAGAGAAGCTTGCGCTCCCTGCGTGCATTGTGGTTGTTGTATGAGCCATAGAAATACTCGGCGATATGCATATTCTTCACCCATAACTCACCATTGGCAAAGTAGCAGAAAGTATCGACCAAGCTTGCCTTACCCAAACGGATAGACTTGATTTCCGTACCTGTGAGTACAATACCCGCAGTATAGGTGTCTATCAGTTCATAGTCAAACGTAGCACGCTTATTCTTTATATTTACAGGAGCTTGTTTCATAAATCAAATCAGTTCAGCATTACCGTCAGCTTAGTGAATATCCATTCAATAGCCGTCGGACAAGCTATTAACAAAATAGAAGAAAGAATAGTAAAGCGCAAACGGTCTTTTTCTTCCACTTGCATCATTTTTGCACTTCCTTCCCACACTACATAAACAATATAGAATTGAAGCAACCAAGAGATAATCCTAAAATCCGGCAAGATGCCTATGATGATTTTAAGCACAAAGAGTACGACCAATGCGTACCCGGCAAATTGTTGCGTCAATGGTATGTCACTGTCCGTCATCAGCATACGGACACGCAACCCATTTATCAGATAGGCTGCCAAAAAGTATCCTCCAAATAAGGATACAGCCACGGCACAACATTGTGTCATGGCATATTGAAAACTTTGCGGACCACCCCATCCCATCGTCCACAAGGAACCGATGAAGACGGACAACCCGCATAAACCAATCATAGGATAAACAAAAGAAGTAAACACCTTTCGCCTATCCTCTTCCAAACGAATTTCCTCCCAGGCACGAGCCGGAGAGGAAATCAGTTGTAGAGCTATATGAAATAATTCTTTGTAGTTCAAATTTATTTATCAGTTGTTGATTCATTGATGCCTTTTACTTCAACCTCACAGGTTTTAGTTTCCGCATCTTCCAATTTTAAACTATTGGCATTTGTTACATATTCAACAGTCACCGTTGTCGGCATTTCACCGGTCATTTTAGAATATTGAGAGAACACACCTCGCAAATCATATGCATAATAATAAATTTGAGGATATGCACCGGAATTATTCAAAGAATTAGTGTTCGTTGACTTATCATCTGCATCATAATGCTTCAAATACAGTTTCAAAGTTTTATTTCCATCGGCATTCTCCTCCGGATAATAAACCAATGTAAACTTATGGGCACCTGCCTTATAGACAAAATAATTGATAGGCAATATCAACGTGGTTTTGTCATAGAAGAACCATGGTTTATGCAATTTCTTTTCCATTTCATATCCCATCTGGCTTGAATTGTCAATATCAATAACCGGAGCTTTATTCACAGAGTCATTTTCTGCGCCCCGTTCCGTTATTTCAACCTTTGCATCCAAAGATACGGCCCAAAGCAGATTTACAGATTTATACTCTTTGTCTTCTATAAGGTTGGAATTCAAAGTTTCGTCGTATGTCCCTGTGACATATGCAATATTCGTACTTGAAGGCTTAAATCCCATATTACTTTCCAAAGTAGCCAATGATGCCGCCGTCGGACTTATTTTAGTAACCCCGTCAAGCATAGTGAATGAATTACCAAACATACTATCACTTACCTTAACCAAACCACCTACAGAAGGTGCATAGTCATTGTCCGAATTTAGACACGAAGTTAAAGAAACGCCCATTAATAAGGTAAAGGCAACCATCAAGAATTTTAACTGTTTCATCTTTCTTATAAAAATTAGAGTTCGCAAATTTAGATAAAAGAATTGAGTAATAGAGCACTCTCCTCGTTTTTTCATTGTTTTTAAGATTAAATGAAATATTAATCTTAATACTGCACGAACAACCTTATTTTAACATTACTACACAATCTTTGCAAACAAATCCAGATGTTCATCCACGTATCCTGCAACCATAGCAGTATATCCTTCTTCTTTTTCCAGGAATTCATCTTCCAAGTCATCGAAAGCCTCATATTGTTCGTACATGGCCATAAACTCTTCATCTGTGCGCTCACGCTCCAAATCTTCACGGTTCTCATCATAAATCTTCCTTGCCGCATAGACCAACTTGCTCAAATCACCGATTTCCCACAAGCGCATCACCTTGGCAAACGGATTGGTAAAGATATACCCCCCGTATCCATTTTGTATCAACTGGCAAAAACCGCCTTCCATTATTTCATCCCGGAATATTTGATAGGCGAGCAAAGAATGTTGTTCACCCGTAAGCAAAGACATAGTCTCAGCAGTCCATACGTCACCGATTTTATTTTTGTATGCATCCGTAAAGACCTTTATAAACGCATCCATTCCTTCACCTGCCGACCGGCGCAAAGCAGCATCTGTCACCTCTATCATAATTTGTATCCATTAATTACGCGGCAAAGTTAAGACAAAACTGCAAACTCAACTTTACATTCCACAGAAATTCAACGACCTATTACCTATTTTTAATAAAAAAGTCAAATCAGACGGTTGGCAGAAACCAAGAAAACAACTAACTTTGCGAACGATTTCAAAAGCGAAACTACGTTTTTTTTAATTATATCACTTAAAAAAGAGCTAATTATGACTTATTCACACGAAGTGGAACACATGTGTGTTGTAAAGAAGGGTCCTAACCACGGACCAGCTCCCATACCCGAAGAAGGCAAATGGGTAAAATCTAAAGAAATTGTCGATATTTCTGGTCTGACACACGGTGTAGGTTGGTGTGCTCCTCAACAGGGTGCTTGTAAACTGACTTTGAACGTTAAAGAAGGTATCATCCAGGAAGCACTGGTTGAAACTATCGGTTGTTCAGGTATGACTCACTCAGCCGCCATGGCAGCTGAAATTCTTCCGGGCAAGACAATACTCGAAGCATTGAATACCGACCTTGTTTGCGACGCTATCAACACAGCAATGCGCGAACTCTTCCTGCAAATCGTTTACGGACGTACTCAGTCGGCTTTCTCTGAAGGCGGTCTGATTATCGGCGCCGGTTTGGAAGACTTGGGTAAAGGTCTGCGCAGCCAGGTAGGTACATTGTACGGAACTTTGGCTAAAGGTCCCCGTTATCTGGAAATGGCAGAAGGTTATATCAAGACTATCGCTCTTGACAAGAATGACGAAATCTGCGGATACGAATTCGTTCACATGGGTAAATTCATGGATGAAATCAAGAAAGGTACCGATGCCAACGAAGCATTGAAGAAAGTAACCGGTACTTACGGACGCTTCACTGCTGAACAGGGAGCTGTTAAACACATTGATCCACGTCACGAATAATATAAGGAGGAAAGAAACTATGATTAGAGAAGTAAAATTTGAAAGTCAAGACCGTCGTATCAAAGGCATTATTGAAGCCTTGAACGCTAACGGCATCAAAGACATCGAGGAAGCAAACGCTATCTGCGAAGCTGCCGGTATTGACCCTTATATGACGTGTGAAGAAACTCAGCCTATCTGTTTCGAAAATGCAAAATGGGCATATGTTGTAGGTTGCGCCATCGCTATCAAGAAGGGTTGCAAGAATGCCGCTGATGCTGCTGAAGCTATCGGTATCGGCCTGCAAGCATTCTGTATTCCGGGTTCTGTAGCCGACGACCGTAAGGTTGGTATCGGTCATGGTAACCTGGCTGCCATGCTGTTGCGCGAAGAGACCAAGTGTTTCGCTTTCCTGGCCGGCCACGAATCATTCGCTGCTGCCGAAGGTGCTATCAAAATCGCAGCTAAAGCTGATAAAGTACGTAAAGAACCTTTGCGTTGCATCTTGAACGGTCTTGGAAAAGACGCTGCCCAGATCATCTCCCGTATCAACGGCTTTACATACGTTCAGACTCAATTCGACTACTACACGGGTGAATTGAAAGTAGTTCGTGAAATCGCATACAGCGACGGTCCCCGTGCCAAAGTAAAATGCTACGGCGCCGACGATGTTCGCGAAGGTGTAGCTATCATGTGGAAAGAAGGTGTAGATGTATCTATCACAGGTAACTCTACAAACCCGACTCGTTTCCAGCATCCGGTAGCCGGTACTTATAAGAAAGAGCGTGTATTGGCAGGTAAGCCCTACTTCTCTGTAGCTTCCGGTGGTGGTACAGGTCGTACTCTGCACCCGGACAATATGGCTGCAGGTCCCGCTTCTTACGGCATGACGGACACTATGGGTCGTATGCACTCAGACGCTCAGTTCGCCGGTTCTTCATCAGTTCCTGCTCACGTGGAAATGATGGGATTCCTGGGTATCGGTAACAACCCGATGGTAGGATGTACAGTGGCTTGTGCGGTTGACGTAGCTACTGCTTTGAGCAAGTAATATAATACATTGCTAATATATAAATCCCTGTAACTGTAATGGTTATGGGGATTTTTGTTTTAGTTATACTGTAATGCTTATCCCCTATTCTGACACTCATTTCCTCTTGCTGTTTTTCTTATAATTGGCTGTGATTGAATGATGGAATTGAAGCAAATTATAGCTTAAATGGAGCTTGAATCTCTAAGGGTAAACGTGGCTGATTATCCTTAATTTGGAGCTAAATTGAGGCTATTTTGTGTGCAATCTGTGTGCAATTTGATGTTTTTTCAAAACTGCACACAAAAATCAATTCATCTATCTAATATACAGAAAGATATATCACATTTTAAAGGACTTCCCAATGTCTAATTTTAAATGATTAAACTATGGTAAGAAGTTCATTTGCTATCTTATTCTTCATAAGAGATAGCAGAGTTAGGAAAGATGGTACAGCTTCAATAGAGGTAGTACTCACAGTTAATGGAGAAAGATGTGCTTTTTCTACAGGTAAAAAAGTAAAATCCTGTAATTGGGATAAAACCAAACAACAAGTAAAAGGCAAGGATAAAGAAGCCCAAAGTCTAAACAACTATCTAAAGGCTATCAGAGCCAAACTCTATCAAAAAGAAGCAGAATTGTTAGATAGAGGTTTTGTAATCACAGCGGAACTATTACGTGACGCTTATTTTGATAAAGTAGAATCTCTAAAAGAGAAAAGCCTATTTGAAGTCTTTGAAGAACACAACAAAGAACAAGAAAAACTTGTTGGCAATGGAGTTTCTAAAGCCACTCTTTGGGTATCTGTCTATACCATCAGATTATTAAGGGAGTTTGTTCAACAGAAATACAAACGTGACGATTTATATTTACGTGAACTGAACATTAATTTCATTCAGTCGTTTCATTCGTTCTTAAAAATTGATAAAGGTATGGCACAAAACTCATGCACCAAGCATTTAAAACTATTGAAGAAAATTATCAACCTATCCGTAGCCAATGCTTACATTAGTTTCAACCCATTCACTACTTATAAAGTAGAACGTGAACCTGTGGAAGTTGATTTCTTGGACGAAGAAGAATTGAGGAAGATAATCAACTTTGATACTCCCCTGCCACGATTGGAGAGAGCTAAAGATATGTTCCTCTTTGGGTGCTTCACTGGGCTTAGTTACATTGACATTAAGACCTTGACACCAGAACACTTTGAGAAGGACAGTGCAGGCAGAATATGGATTAAGAAGCGTAGAGTTAAGACAGGAGTTCTATCACGCATTCCCCTACTCCCTATTGCCAAACTGATATTGGATAAGTACAAGGGTGGAAAGAAACTACTCCCTATTCAAGACCCTGCGGACATCAACAAATATCTAAAGGATATAGCTATACTTTGTGGAATCAATAAACGAATTTGCTTTCACACAAGTAGGCACACATTCGCAAGTACCGTTACTTTAGCCAATAACATATCTCTGGAAGTCGTTTCTAAGATGTTGGGACATACCAATACACGAATGACTGCCCACTATGCAAAGCTAATAGACAAGTGCATAGGCGAGCAGATGGATAAACTTATGGATACGTTTACAGGAGATTCTGATTACTAAAGTATATCCCTTTATAACATAATAATCCCTATGCTCTAATTTTATTGAGTAATAGGGATTATTGCTTTTATTTCCTCTTTAAATCACCTCAAACTCTTATATATGAGAAAATAACTTGAAGCATTATTCATGCACCATTAAGATAAGGTGCGTAGCTTCAAGCATATATAAAAAATAATTTACCGAGTCACACTTATTTTCAGACGATGGATAAGATGGAGATTCGATGATGCGTAGCAATTTTAGTATATGGACAAGACATAGTTCCCCACGAAAGAATGTATGCCGCATGATAGGCCAAGTAAATGCGAGGAGCTATTTACAACGGTTCAACTATCACAACCAGTCGAAAGATTGGTTTATTTTTTCTCCCCATTTCCTTGATTTCCCCTCAAAGCCTTATATATGAAAAATGTATATAAGAGAATAGAAAACAATATTATTAACAAACTAAAATTTAAGAGAAATGGGAAATTTAATGAAAGGAATTAAAATCGCAGCGTATGTAGCTGAGATTATTGTTGCAGGTTCGGTAGTAATTGAACTTGTTGAGAAGTATGGCAGCAGATCCAAGAAAAAATCCGCTGCAAGTAAAGTGGCTGTAGATAATGCAGTTACTGAAAACTGATAAAATGTCCGTGAATGGATTATGACAAGACACAGGACATAATAATAACGGTATTGGAGGTAGCAACTTCGATACTTAAAGGCATAAAGAAGCTAAGAGGAATATTTGTAAAAGCAAAGAAATGACCTCTTGGCTTTTTGTTTTTATCAGATTTTATCAACCAACTAAAAAATAACAGTAAAATGAGAACAACAAAAAGACAAGCAGCCGATTCTATCAAAGAACAGGCAGCAGTGATTACAGGTATTGAAGATACAGCAACAGTATCAGAAGAAAATCAGAAGTTTCATCCTAACTTCATCGAGAGCAACACTTCCGGTATCACATTGGAAGAACTTACAGAGAAGAACGTAATTCCAACGTTCTGCGACAACAGCCTGACCATATCGCACCAGAATTTCATCGGTGCTGTAACAGAAGCGGCAGGACAGATATTCGGAGAAATGACACCTGTTGAATGCAGGGTATCACACCCCATTATCGGGAGGGTTCCATCAGCTCAGCACAAGAAAGCAAGCGAACTAAGAGAAGATGAGAAAACCATATTCTATCAGCGTCTTGCATGGGTGACACATATAAAAGGATTGGTTCAGACCATCAACGGACAGAATGTTAATCTGACTGTCGGAGGTGTCAGAAGTTATAGTGAAGACAAACTCTACAGAGGACAGACCGCAATGAAGTTTAAAATATTCGTCGGCTGGAAAGTAAGGGTATGTTCAAATTTATGCCTGACTTGCGACGGATTTTCGGGAACGATAGAATGTATGACTGAAGCGGACATCACGCAGAAGGCTCTGGAACTGTTCAGCGGTTTCAATCCTCATAAAGAAGAAACACTCAATCTTCTGGAGAATTTGCAATCAACAGCAATCTCCGAAGAATTGTTCTGTAAAATCATAGGCAGATTAAGATTATATCAGTTTCTACCTGTAAACGAACAACGAAACCTGCCATCGCTGGAAATGGGTGACCAAGCCGTAAATGCGATGGTGAAAGGATATGTTTCCAATCCTAATTTCAGGAAGAAGGAAAACGAGAACATAACCTGTTGGAACCTGTTACAACTCGCCAACGAAGCGGCCAAATCAGCTTACATTGACCGTTGGCTTGAACGCAACCAAAACTGCACCGATTTTGCTTTGGGAATCCAAAGAGCCATAGAAGGTAACGATACCGAAGGCTATTCATGGTTTCTCAACTGACAACTAACCCTACTTTTTAAAAGAGAGGTACACATTATCAAAGTTTATTCATCAAACCAAGATTCTGTGTATCTCCCTTTTTTTATTTTATCGGATTATCAACCACTAATTTTTTTATCATTATGTGTAAATTTCAAAAACCTGTCATCCCGGCAAATGCTACGGATGACGAAAGAAGAGCCGTCATGTTTGATGCACTTTATTCATTAGACCTCAGCGACAAAGTTGAGAAGTACAACGACCTGACTTATTTAAGCTGGGCAAACGCTTGGGCAGAGTTTAAACGATGCTACCCTAGTGCAACGTATAAGATTGTCAAACATCCATCAACAGGACTTCCTTATTTTGCAGATCCATTTATAGGGATAGTTGTATATACAGAAGTGACCGTAGATGAAATTACTCACGAAATGTGGCTACCTGTAATGAATGGTGCCAACAAAGCCATGAAGTTTGAACCCTATACTTATAATGTATATGACAAGTTCAAGAAGCAGTATGTCGAAAAGAAAGTAGAAGCTGCCACCATGTTCGACATCAACAAGACCCTGATGCGATGCCTTGTAAAGAACCTCGCCATGTTCGGGCTGGGATTGTATATCTATGCCGGAGAAGATGTGCCGGAGAATGAAAGTTCGGATGCTGGCCAAAATGCAGAAACAGCATCAAAGAAAACAACAACCCGTAAAACCAAAACGACACAGCAACCATTGGAGAAGTACGCTGGGATAAAAGCAGCCCTAAACGCTTGTATTAATCAGCAGGCACTTATGGGATTGTATCAGCAACATAAGAACGAAGTGGATTCTAACAGTGAAATCAAGGCTCTCTTTACGGAGCGTAAGTTACAACTTAACCAAGTAGCATGATTATGGCAACAAAAAGAATTGAACTGAAAAACAGTGAGGTAATCTTTTTAGAAGAACCTCACGAATACTGGCTTGGTGACAAACAGCTGAGCGGTATAACAGGAATGATTCAAAGACAATTATTTCCTGACGAGTATGATAACGTGGACGAAGCTGTTCTCAATGCAGCAGCTACCTACGGAACAAACGTACACGCTTCCATTGAAGATTTCGACAAGAACTGGAACAATGATGGAACCGTGGAAGTAGCGGATTATATTGAAATCTGTAAAGAACACGGACTGGTTCATGAAGCCTCTGAATATATTGTTTCAGACAACAAGAACTGGGCTTCCATGATTGATAAGGTATATAGAGTTTCTGATGACACTTTCAGTATAGGCGATATTAAGACCTATGGCGTAATGACCTCAGAGAAACTCGAAAAAGCAAGATGGCAACTCAGTCTTTATGCTTACTTCTTTGAATTACAGAACAAGAAGGCTAAGATTGACAAGCTTTTCATCATCCATCTTCGTAACAAGATTAAGAAGGATGGAACTGTTGACCATATCAATGAAGTTATCTTCGTAAACAGAATACCTTCCGAAATCTGCAAGGAATTGTTAGAAGCAGATCTTAAAGAAGAAAATTTCAATAACCCTTTTAGCATTCCAGAAGAGTATAAGTTTATGGAAGATGAAATCAGATCCCTCATCCAAACCAAGAATGATGCGGAGGAAAGACTGGCAGAAATCAAAGCCAAGATTCTCTCCGATATGGAAAGTTCAGGAGTAAAGACCTGGACTACCGAAACGATGCGTCTTACCAGAAAAATGCCAAGTACACGAATCTCTCTCAATACCAGCAAACTGAAAGCTGAACACCCTGAGATTGATTACTCTCTTTACGAAAAGACTTCCAATGTCGCAGGAAGTCTTATGATAGCGGTATAAAAGCGACAGACCCACTTTCAACAGCGGGGAGGATTTCTGAAATAATGAAGTTCTCCCCGCTTTCTTTTTATATAAAACTTAAAACGATGAAATACGAAATAGCAATCAGTCAAATAGTTAAGGGAGAAAATGATATTACTCTTACACTTAACACAGCTAATGGTGGCTCTATCGAAATCAAATCTTACGGAGCCAAAATGAATTACGAAGAGTTTACAGAGTTTGCAGACGTAATTGAAGGGTTGCGTCAGAAATTCACAGTCATTAACGAACAAAAGCAATAAGCAATATGGCAACAAATATCAACGTGGAGCTATTCAAAAGATACGCTCCCAAGAAGAAACTGGAGATTATAAACTCTCTCAGTGAAAGCGAATTACTCTCAATCTCCTACACTACCATCCTCAGAATAATCAAGGAGGCTGGAAAAGGAGATTCAGGAAAAGCGAGAAATAAGTTCAAAACGCTATTCCTTTCTGATACCGGCAACAACTGGAACAGCAATGTAACTTCAATCTGGAATAGCGAAAAGGATGAAATATATCTCTCAGTTTACATCCAAGGAGACGATACAGACACCTATACGGATTATAAGCTAAAGTATTTCTTGGATAACAGATCTGAAAATCAATGTCTGGGAAAGCTACACGAGTCTTTTAGAAATGGTTATGAGCATGATGTTCCAGCCAATTACGACCGGGCAGACAGAGCTAAGGTTATCAAAGCTATTCTGACCGCCTACATAAAAAACAAGTATAACGATAAACTGAATGACAATGGCAAAGAAGAAGATAACTAAGAAAAGTAAGATAACGGTTTCCTATTCCGGAACACCGTTAATGGAAGTCGCAAGATATATGCACGAAGAAGTGGTAAGACATTGCGATTATTGTGGTAAACCTATGAGCCGTAGTGATGTAAACGACTATGGTTCTTTGTGTGAAACCTGTTATATGAAAGAATACTATGGCTGAAGAACTGGTTTATAATGAAAACTTGATTATTCAGTTTTCTACAGCAGATTTTCAAGCCTTTGCACTCAATGACGATGACGAAGTAGAAACCAAACATTTTCAGTCTTTGGATGCAGCAAAAAGATGGATTGATAATAAAACAGCAAAAAAATGAAGATAACAACAGAAATGGCGAGATACATTTGGAGTATCATTGCCGCTAACCCTTCCCTTTCTATGAGCTGGGGAGTCGATACGGACAGCTTTGTTTGTAGTGACGATGCTTTAGAGTTCCATATACAGGGTTTCCTTCATATAGGGAATGTCAGAGTTACATATATTGAAGGAGTGGATCTATTTCAAGTTTCTCTCTATGATGAAGAAGGGAATGAGGTGAAACGAATTGATGATGTGTATTTAGATAATCTGGCTGAAGTGATTGACCAAAATGTGGAGAACTATTTGGTTGAGGACTACAATGCCAAAGTTATGAACTACATCTTAGGACTTTGACTTATGAACGAAAACGAGAAAATAGCAAAAGTAATCTGGCATGATGCTTTGCAAAAATCCTTTCTCCCCTTTGGTTGGGGATTGGACTTTAATGACATAAAGGTGACAGATAAAGGTACTGAGTTTTACCTTTTCAAAACCGAGTGTTGGATTGAGGTTCGTTACTTAGCAGAACTGAACCTTTATCAGATAACAGTTAAACCAGAAAATGAGGAAACAGAAATCACCTATGATTGTGTGCCGCTTGATAAGATAGTGGCTGTAATAAATGATACCGTCAGTTATGGTTTAGCCTCCTATGATTTTATCTGCTCCAAATACGGAGTTATATATAAGGTAGCCGTATAAGGCAGACGATAATTTATGTTATCGGGGAATATGTGAGAATTCAGATTATAGAAACTCATGTATTCCCCCTTTTTTATGCCCAACCGACATGGTTCCAAAGATTAGACGTCCATCTAAGCAGTGGAACTATTGTTAAAAAACGAATAACAATGAAGAATGAAACCCAATATGTGGCTTATCTACGGGTAAGTACACAAAAACAAGGATATTCAGGACTGGGACTTGAGGCACAGAGGGAGATAATACATAAACACCTTCAAGACAAAGTTCCAGTTGCTGAATATATAGAAATAGAATCCGGCCGTAAAAAAGAGAGACCCAAACTGAAAGAAGCGTTGAGCCTTTGCAGAAAAGAAGGCGCGACACTTATCGTAGCCAAGCTGGACAGGCTGGCGAGAAATGTTTCCTTCCTGTCAAACCTTTTAGAGAGTGATGTGGAGATTGTTTTCTGTGATTTCCCACAAGCAAATAAAATGGTACTTCATATCTTATCCGCAATATCCCAATACGAAGCGGAACTGATAGCGGTAAGAACCAAATCTGCATTACAAGCCAAGAAAGCAAGAGGTTTTAAATTGGGTAATCCTGAGCACTTGATGGATAAGCATAAACAAGCCATCCGGAACAGTATCAGAAGTTGTAAGGAGAAAGCTGACAACAACCCTAATAACAAAAGAGCCGTTGCGATGCTTCGGACATTAATCAAGGAAGAATACACCCTGAAAAGCATGGCGGACACTTTGAACAGGGAAGGTTTCGTTACTTCTCAGGGATGTAACTTCTCAAAATCGACTGTATATAAATTAATCAAAAGGTATAACTTAAAATAAGATTGAAATTATGGAACCAAGATATGTTTTAATTTTAGACTTTTGTGTGGGCTGTTTGAATATCATAAAGCTGACGGATGAAGAATTAAGAGAATCGGAGGAATATGAGGACTTTGAATCTTTCCTTTCAACTATCGAAGAAAAGTACGGATTCAGGCTCAGTAACTGCCAATGGATGACAACTGAGGAATTGAATATTTGCAGATACGAAAACGGAAGGGAGGTAGAGGATTATGCCTAACTGGTGCGATTGTACTTATAAATGTGTCGGTGACTTGAAGGAAGTAAAGTCGTTGTATAAGATCTTGAAGTATATTGATAGACGTAAGACCAGCATTGAGAAAAATGGCTTTGGCAAGTGGTGGCTGGGAAATTTAGTCACAAAACTAGGAAGTAACTGGGAAAAGTATAGATGTCGTGGCGAAATCACTTATTATGAACTGAATAATAATATTCTCACTATCTGTCAATCCACAGCTTGGTGTGAGCAGGAAGGAGTACGAAATATTATCGAAGAAAAATTCCCATCCATTAAAGTATATTTTCAAGAGGAAGAATCGGGATGTTGTGTATATTCCACGAATGATGCAGGTGGCGAATATTTCCCGGAACGTTACTACTTGGATTCGGGCAATGATGATTCGGAGTATTTTACAACTATCGAAGAAGCGGCTCAATGTGTTTCTGAGATAGTAGGCAAGATGGTAGAGCCGGATAAGAATGTAATTGAAACTGCATTGGAAGAATATATGGACGAACAAGAAGATGATGATGTTTGGTACTCTTTTCACGAGTTTACGGTAGTGGAATAGACAAATAAAGAAAAAGAGAGGCTAAGGTAATGCTTGGCTTCTCTTATTTTTCTTTTTCTGCAATATTTCTATTTGTTCATTAGGAGGGTATGTGAGTAAACGGAACGCAACAATATTTTTCCTTATGCAATCTATTCTTTTTAAGTAATAATACCGATTCTGACAAAAAAAGTTGCATAAGAAAAGTTTCATTGTATTCTTTCGTTAGTTGTAGGCTCACGCCGCTTGAGTGGATTAATAACCTTGGTATAGTTCTTATAAAACCAGCCTTCGGTTAACCCATAGATGATTATGATGTAAAAAAGAACGGAATATTACATTTGATTTCATTTCAAAGCCCGCCGTTCAATGATATTTTCCTAATTTTACCGTCCCGAAAACATTGTTTTCCTTATATTTGAAGAAATAATACTCATAATAAGAGCGTCAATATTAAAACAAAAACGTATATTTGCAAAGTCCAATCGGAGAAATGGTTGGATTTATATGGAAAGCGTTTTTTGCTTCATCCCAAAACTGAAAATTCGCCAAATTTTTACCATAAGGGATAGAAGGCAATATTGACGCTCATTTCTGTTTGTATATGTATGCGTGTAGTTTTATGCTATACTCCTTACATATCATTCAGCGTGAGGAGTATTGTTTCTTCGTTCATTTTATGGTAGGGTGTTTGGCGATACCTCAGTTTTGATGAACATAGACAAGCCTCACGCTTTCTTTTGAATATAAAAATTACTACTCGGAGGCTTGTAGTAATAAGAGATTAAACTATGAAGCCTATCTTTCCCAACCCCAAAATGCCACTTAACCAAAAGTGTCTTCTCTTATGCTTCTTTCAGAAAATAATAAAAGAAGATATTAAAAATTCCCAATCACAAAATGATGCTGAATGGAAAGAACTTTGGTTTGAAAAATGGGAAAATCAAGTCAGACATTTTCTGGAGAAAAAGAAAAACTCCATCGTAAACTTGCAAGTTATGAAAGATCCAGATAACAAAACCATAGATATTTGGGATAATCTAGATATACAGCTTTTATACAATAATATTAGAAATGAGAAATCGAACTTACGTAAATCTTGGGAAATTGAACTTTATGGGCAATGCGATAAATTTACACCTTTTGATTGGGATGATTTACTTCAAAAAGAGAAACGAAGAGAAAAAGGATGGCATAAGAAACTATATGATAATTGGATTAAGCCATTATGCCCTAATTTGCAATTAGATATAACTAATAAAAAGAAGACATTAGGGTGGATTGCTACATATTTAAATGTCGTTATACCTTAATCGAATTGGAAGAATAAATATTAATACTAACAAAAGATTTAATCATGAAAACAAAATGTGTTTTTTTTCTAGGAATGATAATATCATTCTTTTTATCAGCTTGTGATAATACTGGTGCTAATAGAAATCGTGAAGGCATCACACATTTAGCTTACCAAGAAACAGAAAATGGTAAATGGGGATTTGTTACAACAGAAGGAAAAATTGTTGTACAACCAACATTTCAAGGTATGCCAACTTCGGTAACTGATGATATGTTTTTTGTACCTAGGCAAAATGGTACTTATGAATTGCATAATATAAATGAACCTGAAAAAATTATAGATGTAAATTACACTAGTGTTGGAGCTTTTTACGGTGGATTAGCTCCTGTTATAAAACAAGGTGAGAATATTTCATATATCAATAAACAAGGTGAGAAAGTATTTGAACTACCTAATGAAATTATACAAGCATCTAGTTTTCAAGATGGATTAGCTGTTGTTATAAACGAAGATGATCAATTTGGATTTATCAATATGCAAGGAAAAATAATAATTCCACTTCAATATCGTTTTGCTAGTCCACATCAAAGGGGATATGCTTTAGTTATGAATGATAAAAAGGATATATATTATATCAACAAGAAAGGAGAGAAAGTTTATACTATAACTGATGCAAATGGAGAAAATGAAGATTATATAGGAAACACTTTTGAAATTTGGATCAATGGTATATATGAGAATTTAGTACCTTATGTTACTTCTGAAGGAACTTGGGGCGTTAAAAATATTAACGGACAAATATTAGTTCAAGCAAATGACGAGTACAAACTAACCTTTATAACAGAAAAAGGATATCCTATATTTGTAACAAATCAAGGTTTTGGAATTATGAATAAAAATGGAGAAATAGTTATAAAAGATAAATATGAACGAATTACGTATTGTAATGGGAATTTTTTTATTGCAAAACAAGGAAATGAATATACTCTTCTATCTATGAATGAAACAAAACTTATACCTCAGACATTTACACAAATATCATCAATAAATGAAAATTGTATATATGGAATTTATAATGGGAAAAGTATTTTATTAAATAAGGATTGTAAAATATTAGGAGAATATTCAATGCTTTCATACAAAATATCTATGTGGGCACAACGTTATTAATTTATCATAGTAATGTTTATTTCTATAATCATCGGAATTATCATCTTCTATAAGGTGATAATTCCTTTTATTCATAATCAATATCACTCATCTACTGAAAAAAGAATAACTAAAGGTTTGTTATCTATGTCCTTTTGGCAGATTCTTTTTGGTAGTCTGGTATGTGTTTATGCCTTACAAGTCGAACCAGTATATAAGCAAACGGATGAAGATGTAAGTTCTTTCGTTCAAGAATATTCAGTAGTTGGTGATTTAGTAAATGAATATACTGGCATCAATACTACTTCCAATTTCAACTATTTAATGAGTGAAGCGGACAGTTTGCATACATTCGCTATTATCTTCATCATAATAACTGTTGTCTTTTCTTCGGCAACTGTAATTGGTAGCATTGGGAGAAAACTTGATAGACGGATTGTTGAGGGATTAGCTATATTAAATACATTGGCTTGTTGTTGGATTGCTAAATCAAGTACCGACCTATATGAAATGATAATACGTGATGGAGTAACCTTACAAACGGTAGCATGGATAGGAAGATTATTAGGTACAGACATTTATTCTACAATGGATTTGATAATACGAAGTGTTTGGATATTGCCATTAATACTGATTATAAAACATTTCTATTATCATAAAACATTGAATGAATATTATGCTTGGGTGGTACTGCAATCAAGATTTATCAAGCAACAAGACGAAAACAAAGAACAAGAACAGCCTAGCCCACAAACAGCGGCAAGCAGTATAAATCCAATAGAATATTCTAACACGCCAACAGAAGGAAACAATTCTGAGCTTATAACAGGAGATATTTCAAGTACCAATCAGCAGTCCGAAGTAATAAAATCCCCAAATGAAACTATAACATCATCAGATATTCAGGAGAGTACTCCACAGACGAATGAGAACGTATGTAACGATTCTATTAAAGCCAGTGTCAAAAAGCAATCTAAATCCTCCTATATTGGATTTGCAATTGGAGGTATTGCAATTATCATTATAGCTATATCTGTAGTGTGGCAATGTACTAAAGATGAAGATGTAATGCCAACACTTCAACAAGAGAAAATGAATACTATTACCGGTGCTACCCAACAGCATAGTACGCAATCGACATCGGATATATACAAACAAAGATCAAACGCTATTATTCAAGAACTGACAGCCAAATATGGTAATAAAATACAAGTTGATCATAAATATCCAGAATTATCCCAATATTGCACTTTTAGGTTAAAAGGTGAAGACGATTATGGCTTTCCCTACCTTTTAATATATGACTTGGATAGGAAGGAACTAAAACAGTTTGACACAGAAGCTTTACCAACAAATAATGCCGGGGAGGTATTGTTGATTAATTATGATGTACTGATTAATCAAGAAAATAATACATTACTCATTTCTGGTAATAATGGTGCTAATAGTATTGGACATATAGAGTATGTATTAGAACTAAATCCTTCTAACTGGCAAATTAGAGAGCTTTGTTCAGGAAGAGCGATAACTAAAAATGATGATGGATATATAGCTCATAGAATGGTAATGACTAAATTTATAGATTGTAATGCTACAAGTGAATATGCCTTTGTTGATATTCATTACGACTTACAAGGAAGATTAATCGCACCGTCTTATAATGGAAATACTTATTATCTGAAAGGTCAAATTAATAACAAATACCCTATTACAATGCAGCTATCAATGCAAGGCGACAAAATCTATGGTAAATATTACTATGATAAGAACGGTAGTGATAGTTGTTTACATTTATATGGTGGTGTATCAGATAGTGGTGATGTTGTGTTGCTTGAATTTAATAATAAAGGAGAACAAACGGGTGATTTCAAAGGAAGATTTACTAGTGATTCTTTCTATGGTACATTTGTTAACTATAAAGGTATTGAAATGCCTTTTGAACTGCAAAAAGACAATCACAATGTAGTTCCACAAGAAACTACACTAAAAAAATACCATAATTCTCGTTTTGGCTACAATGTCTTATATCCATCTTCTTTTAGCAATATATATGAATCTGAAAATGGGGATGGTTGTAGATTCTCTAAGGATAGTCATACCTGTTTAATTGTATATGGAATGCATAATGTCTTAAATGAAACTATTGAGGATAAATATAACGAATATAGATCCAAATCTCCTGTTTATTATAGATTAAAAGATAACTGGTTTGTCGTATCTGATTATACGGAAAATGGGGATATATTTTATTTAAAGACTGTCTTGAAGGATGGAGTATTTATAACGGCAGAATTACATTATCCTAATAATGAGAAAGAGTATTATTCAAAATTGATTTCCAAAATCTTTACAAACTTCCCAAATTGAAAATAACCCGAAAGTATCAAACGCACTAGGACACAACAAATCTTAGTGCGTTATTTTTTGTCCTAACCTTAAAAACGCGATTCTTGCCGCCTCATTTCCTAATATCTGAAACATAAATAGCGTAATCATTATGTTCACCGATTTTATAAACAGAATATTAGGTGCCGAACGAAGACCTTCGGTTTCTAATCGCTTGGAAAATAATGCTGCGCCGAGTGTCATCGTGAAAAAAGGCAGCAATAAGACATCCCCCAAATCTATCCCTGAGAAATACAGAAAAGACGTAGCATTACTCCAGAGCAAATATGGGGATGCTTTTAAAACTGGATTCTGCATTGATCTAACTTTGCAAGAAGCACTATCACTTATGCAGAGAGAGCGAAAAAGAGTAGATGCTTATTCTGGTCTAATCTCATATCTGAAAAGAGAACTAGGAATTACACTAACAATCACATCACAAAAAACTAAATCTAAATCATTATGAAAAACTATTTTATAGCAAACGGAGAAGTGCTCAATACAAATATGAGCATTAAAGAAATGGAATCACGAGTACAGGCAACATTAGATGAGAACACCTCTGGAATGGCACAATTCAGAATCAAGGAAGTCAGCGAGAAAGAAATCAGAATGTTCTTTGTCAGGGATTTCGACTATAACCCCGACAAACCGATTATCTACGATTCGGATATGGCCTTGATAACCGGAGTGGGAATAGGAGCCTTCCAACTTCAGACTGTTGGTGGATACCCAATGATACATCCGCTAAAATTTGCCGGGAAGAATTTTTACACGGATATTACAAGCTTTATCAGGTTCTATAAATTCCAACTGTTTGAAGAGATAGGGCAGACAGTGGAACACATCGGCTTAAGATGCTATTCGGATCGCATCTTAATGCAGATAATATTTTAGCTCATACTCCTATGAAATATATGGGAAGTAAAAGGCGCATCTGGAAATATATTGCGCCTATCATATTGAAAAACAGAGAAGAAAAACAATACTATGTAGAACCTTTCTGTGGTGGCTGTAATAGTATCTGTCAAGTAGATGGTTTAAGAATAGCTGCCGACATCAATCCTTATCTGATAGCCATGTGGAAAGATTTATTGCATGGAGAAAAATACCCGGAAACAATAAGTAAAGAAGATTATGAAAAGGCAAAAACGGCTTATAAGACCAATGACAGCACGACTTATTCTATGGGAGAACTTGGCTGGACTGGTTTTATGGCTTCTTACAATGGAATCTTTTATCATTCTTATTCTGGAGTGAGCGCATCGGATGGCAAGGATTATGTTCAAGCTAGCATAGCCAACATTTACAAGCAAATTGATTCCATGAAAGGATGTGAGTTGATATGTTGTTCCTATGAAAATCTTGAAATTCCAGACAATTCTATAATCTACTGTGATCCTCCCTATCGAGGGACGGAAGGTTACGGTTTAGCATTTGATTACCCGAAGTTTTATGAATGGTGTTTTCTTAAAAAGTCGGAAGGGCACCGGATCTTTATTTCCGAGTATTCCATGCCATCCGATTTCACGTGTATTTGGGCTATGGAAGTAGCAAATTCTTTAGATAGGTATTCAGAGAAAAGAGGGAGAAGAATGGAAAAATTATATACAATTAATTAATAAATAGTATGAAACAGAAAAATAATAAAGTTGCCAAATCCCCTTTGGCAAAGAAGATTTTTGTCGTAGGTAAAGTTTACGACACCGCTATTTTAACGGAAAAAGAGATTGAAACATCCGTGCAATCTGACATTGATGCTTGGATTGGAAGAGATAAAGTGATATTCAATATTGGAATTACTGAAAATCGAATAAACCTCATATTCAGGAGAAATGTAGATTATGGAATGGCTAAATATGATACTGAGATTTTGGATGCAGATGCGTATATGGTTTGCGGCATCGACTCAAACAAATTCCGATTGCCGGTAATGTGGTATGAACCTCCTTTGGACTATCCTTATCATTTCGAGCAGTCCGTATTCAAGAAGTGTTATAAGGCAAGTGCATTAAAACTTGGAGCGGATAAGGTGAAATGGTCGAAACTGGAAATCGGAAACCATTCCTTGATACTGAGGTTGAAGTGACAATAGAAGATATTTTAAAAGAGTCGTCGTGCATCATTGCATGGCGGCTCTTTTTTATCCTCAAAAATGACGTTTTAGAAGACCCTAAAATCCTTACCATTGTGAAAATAACCAATTTATTAATTTTAAAAATTGAATAATGAAAATAACATTAACAGAAAAGATTAATTGGACAAAGTACAATTTGGCTTATCTAAAACTAGGAGATATTATAGAGATGATTCGTACAGGAAACATGCAATTACATGACAATGAGTTTAATAGCTATACATTGAAGCAAGCAATAGAGCATATCAGAAGTGTAGCTCCGAGGGATAGGCAGAAATGGAAAGCCAGACTCCTGCCCGCTGTTGCCTATAACGGTACATTCAGGGAACTTAACAGTGCAGGGCTGATTGAATACTCGCATGTGACAGCATTGGATTTTGACCATATAGCAACGCCATACGATATGTATAGCTTGGAAAACAGACTGAAAATAACACCATGCGTTCTAAGTGTTTTCATTACACCCAGTGGAAATGGACTGAAAGCTTTGGTTTTGCATGACAATACAGATCCGACCAAACATGGAGATTTATACGATCAGTTACTAAACAAGTTCTATGTGGCTAACAGAAATGATGCAAGTTGTAAAGACCTTGCACGCAGAAATTACCTGAGTTACGATCCTTATATTTGGGTTAACCCTTCTCCTGAACCATTCCATTATGTTCCCACCATAAAGCCACAGATGCAGATACCACAATCATCCGGAACAAGAACAGTGTCGGACAAAAGCATCATCAGCATTATGAACTCCCACTGGAAGAAGAACTATCCGGAGTATTGGAAAAAAGGCAATAGGGGAAACAGCATCTTTATGTTAGCTTGCTGGATGTGCAAATGGGGTGTTGACGAAGGATTGGCTACAGAGTATTTCATTGATGGCTGGGAAGATGACACAATGGATGAAAAGGAAATCAGAAGCCATGTAGGCAATGCCTATAAGACCGAAGAGAAGAACTTTGGAACATTGATATTTACAATACACTGATTTAATTAACCCTTAAAAAAACAATTATGGCACTGACAAAAAGCTGGGGTAACATGTATCCTTTTGTTACCCACACGTGGAATGCAATAAAAGGGATATGTTTTCATGACTGCCCCTATTGTTACATGAAAAAATTCGATGGTCTGTTTCCGGTACGGATTGACCCCAAGGAACTGAAAGTGAACCTGGGTAATGGTAATTTCATTTTCGTAGGCAGCGGAACAGACGCATGGGCTTTCGACATACCTTCGGACTGGATTACCTGTTTTTTGGATTATTGTAACCTGTTTAATAACAACTATCTTTTCCAATCCAAAGACCCTTCACGTTTTTTGGAATTCATTAGTCATCCTGTAATGCAAAAATCGGTTTTGTGTACGACCATAGAAACCAATGTCTTTTATCCGGACATCGTAAGGAATGCTCCAAATACCCGGAAACGTGCCAAAGCCATGCAAAAACTGGCGAGCCTTGGAATGAGAACCTATGTGACCTGTGAACCTCTGATAAAATTCGACTTGCCCAAAATGGTTGAACTTATCAAGATGTGTTCTCCTGTACAGGTCAATATCGGCAAAAACTCACGACAGGATATCACTCTTCCCGAACCGACAAAAAATGAAGTACAGGGATTGATAACCGAACTTCAGAAATTTACCAAAGTGGTAGTCAAATCCAATGCCAAATGCTGGATTTGAGAATGTCTTGACTGACTGGAAAGATAAAGGAGATGCTGTATAAGCTCTCCTTTAAAATTTCGTCAAAGCCAATAAAGAATCTATATGCTAAAGATGTAGGTAAAAAGCATTGCAAAACAACACCTTGTGAGTTAACCGAAGGCAAGTTAATTATACATATACTGCATGTTTTATTATAATACCCACTCAAGCGGCGTGAGCCTACAACTAACGAAGAACAAGAATGAAATATATTTTATGCAACTTTTTTTACCAGAATTGGGAATATTACTTAAAAGAATAGATTGCATAAGGAAAAAATATTGTTGCGTTCCCGTTGACTCGCAAACGTGTAAAATGGAGATAAGAAAAGTTTCAAACCTTTATAGATGAAACAAATAATTAAAAGAATTATGAACAATATTATTACAATTGACATGCCTAAAGGTTGTAGGTATATGAGTGATTATGCCAATCTTTTAAATGGAATTTTGCCATTGGATAGAAAGTTTATCCTCAACAAGACTGTAACCGGTTGTGGTGGTACATCCCTGTTTCTCAACTCAGACTTTCCGGTAGTGGTAATTTCGCCACGACTTCAGGTGTTGAAAGAGAAGCACAGACAATACCCCGATAGTTTTCACTTTCATGTCCCATTGTGCAATAACAGAGGGCAAGCAATAATTCAAAAGATGCAGGATCTTGATTCGTACTTGAATTATCATCATGGGAACACACCATTTGCTCCCTTGTCAAAACCTGCCAAGACACTGGTTACACTGGATTCATCGGACAAGGTTCTCGATGTCCTTAAAAGAAATAACATGTTGGATTCATGCCTCTTTGTGGTTGATGAGTTCCAATGTCTTATGGGTGATGCGACATTCAAGGGTAGTACGGATATGAATTTTCTCGCATCCCTTGACAATGAAGTGAAACGCATCTGTTACTTATCCGCTACCCCTATCCCTGACATCTATCTGAACTATATACCTCAATTCGCCAACATTCCTTACTATAAATTGGAATGGGATCCTGATGTGATTGTGGAGCCGACATTGAAGGAGAGGCAAATGAAGAACGGTGAAACTGCGGAAAAACTATGTGAGGAATTGATACAACGTTACAGAAGGGACGGATATTTTGAAAGGAAAATAGTGAATGGAAATATTGTCTATTCCCGTGAAGCCTGCATATTTCTCAATGAGGTTAAGTCAATCATAAGAATAATCAGGCAAAACAGTTTGAAGCCGGATGAGGTGACTATCTTGTGTTCTGAAAGCCAATTCTCAAAGCTGCCTAAAGGATTCACGATAGGCGGGTTGGATACGGACAGGAACAATCCCAAAAACAAACCTTTCACTTTCTGCACGAAGTCATCTTTTGAAGGTGTGGATTTCTACTCGGATAATGCAAGTACCTATATCTTCATCAATGCAGGGAAGGAGTGGCAGACCCTTGACATCATGCTGGATATACCTCAGATACTCGGCAGACAGAGGCTTGATACAAATCCGTTCCGGCATGATGCTACGATATATTACAAGACCTACCCTACCACTGTGACGAAAGCAGAGTTTGAACAAAAGCAGAAGATGATGGAGCAGAATACATATAAGATTCTTGACACTTTCAACAATGCTCCGGAGGAAGCCAAGACTTTATTGGTGCAACTCTATAGAGACAAGGCATTGGAGAAAAAATTTGTGGATGATTATGTTGACCTCATACGGAAGAACGGGCAAACAACGATAGGTTACAATCATCTGGTAATGGCGGCAATGTGGAACAGGTGGTACCAGAGAAGTTACTATTATGATAACTCCTGCCAATTGTTGACGAGCATTCAGTCTGCGGTTGGGATGTGGAAGAAACCGGATGAGGTGAAACAGTTTGAGCAGTGGTTCTACAATGCAGCTGACAAGGACAGGCTTGCAGGATATGCGAATTTCAGAAACCAATATCCGCAATATGATTCACTACTCTTACAAAATCCGTTCATTGATTTCAGATTTCACGAGTGGTATGGAACTCTTGGTTATGATGCCTTGTCAAGTTTTGGTTTTCGTGAGGTTGATGTTGAGGGTGCCTATAATAATTTATGCGCACAGGCTCCGATAAGGGATGCTTGCAGACAGGAGTTCGTTTCCGGCATGCTTTATTCCAAACAGGAAGTAAAGGCCAAGTTACAGAAGATATACGACAACTTGGGACTTTCAGGTAAAACAGCCAAAGCAACAGAACTGGCACAATACCTTTCTGTTCGTGAAAGGCAAAAATTGAATGATGAAGGTAAACGGGTATTCTTTATCGAGATTCTGGAATAATAATGAGAAAGCAGTACACACTATTTTAGGGCGGTACTGCTTATTTGTTTTGATGTGTATTGGCTACTATGGACTGTGGCTTGCACATTTCTAATTAGGTAGGGAGGGAGGGGGACAAATTGAATATACACCTATTATTTTTTATTATATTGCAAATCAATAAATTACAATTTGTCCTAATCAGTTATTCCAAGGTATTTGTCCCCCCCTGATTCCAACAGAATGTACCGATTTCTGCCAGTGTATCTTATCCTATTTATGTCAAAGTGTTCTTACGGGCACGCTGTATTCTTTTTTTTATCATACTCTTCTTTATTCCGTAGGATGCCTCAATTTCTGCGTATGTACATTCTTTAGCCTGTACCATATCATATAAGACCATAATTTCATCAAGGCAATATTCGGATTTTCGCCCGGGAGTTTGCTTTACATCACAACTCTTTTGCTCTGTAGATGCTTCTCCTAAATCTTCTTTGCTTCCTTTACCGGCGTAACGAAACTGATCTATTTCCGTCCCCGCATATTCCAGGATTGAAAGGGTCTCTTTATTTCCATGTTTCAATTTTATATAACCAAGTACCCTTTTGTCAGATCCATGTTTGCAATAGGTAAAGTACACAAAATTGTTTGTAAAATTAACATTCTTCTTGTTTCCCCTTACACTTGCCGGAGTCAGCGGTTTAGTTGGATTCCAGTCTGGTTTGGCATGATATACCTTAAATGGGGTTATCGGCCTCCCTACTTTCAAACTTTGGCTACACAAGTCATCCAGTTCCTCACAGAACTGTTTCATGGCTTTGACACCAGCCTTGTCTTCCAGTTTGGAATAATTGTCAACAAAAACGACCATTCCTGTACTGGTAATTATATCCTTCTTCTCCTTAATGATATCAATAATCTTCTTTGGCGTTATTTGGGAACCTGCATATATTTCAAGCATAGGCAGATTATTAATAACGGAGCCATAATATGTATTAATTTCCTCATAGCTCTGTTCCAAAGAAAATAGGAGAACTGGTGTCGGTGGTATGTCGTACCACTCAGGAGCTAATTTTATGTCACATTTCCCTTTTGCTATCGCAATGACATTTTGCATGACGAAAGATGTTTTTCCACAGTCGGTCGGTCCGACCAAACCTGTATCAAAACCTTCACGAACCCATGGAAATCCCAATGCTTTTCCTACGTTCTTGCCTACCGTACCATTTCTCATAGCTTCACGATAGCTCTCAATTTTATCAGTTCCGTCGCCGTCAACAAAGGTAGAAACGGCTTTTGCAGCATCTCTTTCCTTGCGCAATTCATTCCGCAGTTTCATTTTTTCAATATCTGCCTCTTTTTGCGCATTAATCACTTCTATTTTCTGATCTGTCTGCAAACGTTCTTCTTCTTTACGATGGGCATGGAGTTGCTCGATTTCTTGCTTTTTAAAGTTAGAAGCTGTTTCAATTTCCTCTATTTTATTTTTTGATGCGTTATTTTGCTCTTCAGTTTTACTGCTTCTTTTAATCCAGTTATAAACATAATAGGCTCCTCCAAAAATCCCTATAGCTAAAAGGGAATATCCAGCCGCTTTCTTGGGACCTAACTCTTTAATCTGCTCGATTGTTTTATTGATATTTACCATTTTAAAAAATAATTAATATTTTTCTTTTGTGGTCGTGATAGCAAGCTGTAAACTGACACTTTACCACCTCCTATTATTGAACAAAATGCCCAATATTAGAGACTACAGCTTCTGTCTCTTAGGATATCGCAAAGATATGAGGTTAAAATGAAACTAAAATACCCCTTAAATAGCTTAATGAATAATTTTATAAGTATTTGAAAATTAGCTATTTTATAATATATATGGAATTAAGGCTATTAAAAGCCATTGTTACTTGACGGCATTTTTCCCTCAATTTCTTCTTTAGCCTTGAGTAACTGATTTTTTATATCTTCATATTCTTGGTCTTTCTTAACTATACTTTGTTTGTATTTCTTATATCCAGATTCATCTCCTATCTCTCCAAATTCTTTTTGGGCTTCTTTAAAAGATGGAGTCACTTTCAATATTTTTATTTCAAATGCAGCGGCTATCATAAACCCAACTTTCTTCCCTTTTCCACCTTCTGCAATAGCTTTAAATTTTTCTATATATTTGTTCTGAATGTCATTATCGTTGCTATAAAAACAATCTCTGAATGGGCGTGGCAGACGACCTCTTTGGGTAACTTTCCGAACATTATCATCCGGCATTTTATGGGGCTGTTCCTGTGGAGTTATTTCAATTTTAGACGGTTTTGGAGTGGTATTATCCAAATGTGTCTTTATTTCCGAAGTCTCTTTTATTACTTCCATAGATTCCCAAAGGATACTGGTCGCAAAATAATCATCCGGCATGATTAATCTCTCTCCTGTTTCCATCTCTGCTAATGTTAAGTTCTTCTGCACACGCTCTTCAAAACTTAAACCATCTTTTGAGTCCTCACTGCATTTTGCATATACAGAACAATCCCACCATAATGAGCGAAAAGTTTGAATATACTTATAGTCTATATTATTTATAATCCATTTGTCATTTATTGTTCCCGATGCCGTTAGTTTGTCTAAAGCTATAATATAGCAAAGTGCTAAAGGGTAATCCATTCTATCAAGAACAGCTTCACGAGATATTTTTCCTGATTCTGTTACTACCTCAACGACATTGCCTTTTACACATAGTTCATCATATAAAATTTCAACCTGATAATCTTCAGTAAAAACCTTTCGATATAAGGAGAAATATGAGGGTAATATCAGGGAACCTAATTTGAAAAAGTGGAAATATTGGAAAATTTTGTTTTCATAAATATCCTTACTTACATATAATTCTTCATAATCTACAGATAAAAAATCCTCTCTTGATATTAAAGACTGCCATTCAAAATTATCTTGGTCAAAATTTCGGATATTTCCTTTATTGGAAGAATACTTGTTTAATAAGTATCTAAGTTCGTCTAACAATTTAAAATCTTCTTTTGGTATCATAGGATAATTCTGACTCTCTTCAATATCATACACACTACATAAGGTATCATTAATTAAAGATTTAATATCCTTTGTTTCAAGTAAAGGAATCTGAGACAGTAGTAAGGCAATTTCTATAAATAATTCCACGCTCAAATAGTCAGTTTGAATTCTTTCTTTCAGTACTGGTACAATCAAATGTAGTAATGGATGGTTCTGAAAAAAATCTAAAGTGCGAGGCGTAAAATCTTCGTCTATAAGGACTGATAAACCATCCTTGATTTCTTTTAAATCAGCATCTGTTATCCGTCGGATCTCTGTACGAATCTTTTTTTGGGGGCGACAGGTTTGATTTAATGCAGACAAATCAATATGCCCTATAACCCATCCACCTTTAGGTAAATTGGATTTTTTATTTTCCATGATTGAAAATCTTAAAGTTAGTAACTACAAATATACATATTTTGATTATTTTCAAAAAACAGTATCTTTGCATTGTTGAATAATCAACATTATCAGAGATTTATAACATATTGACAAGTACTGAATCTCGCTAAATCGTCAAGGATATTCCGGTTCTGAAAGTCGTGCGTTTGAATTATCAAAGATCCTAAAAAGAAATCACAAACAACTCTACTAATAAACTATTTAACAACTTCTTTTTGCTAATACGAACAGAAACCACTATTTTTGTTATATCAATAAACGCTTTATGAAGCTGATAGAAAACAACATACAGACAATTATCACTTTGTGTAAGAAACACAAGGTAAACAAGTTGTTTGTGTTCGGTTCTATCCTTACCAATCGCTTCAATGACGACAGCGATGTGGACTTGGTAGTCGATTTCAAAAAAGCAGAAGTGGAAGACTACTTTGATAACTACTTCGATTTTAAATATTCATTGGAAAATTTATTCGGAAGAGAGGTTGATTTATTAGAAGAGCAAACCATAAAGAATCCATATTTGAAAAAAAATGTGGATGCAACAAAAGCATTGATATATGGATGATTTAACCAAAAAAACATTTGCAAGACATGCTGATAGCCATTGAAGATATACTTTGGAGTATGGTTATTAATCATTTACCAAAACTAAAAAAATGAAGTCATTGCATTGCTAAATTCATAAGGTTTGTGACTTATTCACGACCACTTAACAATATAACAGTAACTAATAAACTGGAGAGTTCTTTAATATACTTGAATATCTAACTGTAACACAGCTATCTATAATAGATTAGTAAGTGGTTATGGGGATGCTGTGTCGCTGCTTCTTACGGTATGACGGACACGATGGGCCGTATGCACTCAGACGCTCAATTCGCTGGTTCTTCATCAGTTCCTGCTCACGTAGAAATGATGGGATTCCTGGGTATCGGTAACAACCCGATGGTAGGATGTACAGTGGCTTGCGCGGTTGACGTAGCTCAAGCTTTGAGCAAGTAATTTAGACAATTAAATATAGATAAACTCCTGTAATCCTTGTGGTTGCAGGAGTTTTTTTTATTTGTGGTAACTTGGTTTGGATAACAGATTGAAGCACCTTGCACCACTCACTATTTAGAGTGAATGAATGGTGAATCAGTAAGGAGATAAACTCTGCTTTATTTAAGTCCAAACAACTCATGTAAAGAGCAGCCAATTACTTCTCAAATCAAGCCATAAACAGGTTACTTTTGCAGCCGATTTGCAGCCGAATTTGCCATTCTTTAAAAACGGCTGCAAGAATTGGCATAATCAACTATAATACAATGCGATACACTCCATATAACATTTAATTTAAAATGGAGAAACATTGTACAATGGTTTACTTTTCATTGAGAGAAAGTAAGCAAAACAAGAAAGGTCTATCACCTATTGAGGTTTCAATCACCACGAATGGAAAGAGAATCTACTTTAGCACAGGCAAACACGTACCAGCATTCAACGTGCCAAATTAGGAGATAGTGAATACGCTTGGTTCTTGGGCTGAGTGGATTGTTGATTGACAGAGGAAGGGACATCATTAAGTTGGTGTCCTTTCTTCATATTTAATAATTAACTAATTATATTTGCAAGTACGCAAATAAGTACATACATTTGCATCATAAAAAAGGAGGATTTATGAGAACAGCCAATTACACAGATTTAAGAGCAAATCTTAAAGGTTATATTGATTCAGTAATTGATGATTACGATACTGTAATCGTCAATCGTGGTAATGGTAAAGGAGTAGTGATGATTTCCCTTGATGAATACAATTCATTGAAAGAGACTGAATATATAATGTCCTCACCTGCAACAATGGAAGCTATACGTCAAGGTGAGGAAGATATAAAGAATGGCAATTATATAGCACAGAAAGATGGAGAAAGCATAGAAGACTTTTTAAAGCGAGCATCATGTACAGAATAATATTATCTGACCAAGCACGGAAGGAATATCTATTCTTCTCACAGAGTGGCAATAAGATAATTCTGAATAAGATTACAGCTTTACTGATCGATATTGCAGAACATCCTTATACTGGAATTGGGAAGCCAGAACCACTAAAATATGAATTGACTGGTAAATGGTCAAGGAGAATCACCGCAGAACATCGTCTTGTTTACTCTGTAAACGATGATAAGATAGAAGTGCATATATTCTCCATGAAGCACCATTACTCTAAGAAGTAAACCAACTCATACATACTATTAATTGAAAGGGCATCTATTAAGTTAGGTGTCCTTTTTCTGTTTATACACTCTAACAGTTAGCAACAATATGAAATAAGCTGACTATCTCTTACGATGATGGTTATTCAGATGTCCTTACCGTCAATGAACTTACAGCTACTAAGCTGATACTTGCCTTTGAGGATTGGGACAATCTGAACGATGGTAGTTCGGAATTGGACGACATTACTACGACCACTTATAAAGAAGATTGACTAATTTAAAACAGAGCAGCATTTGAGGGAACTCTTATGCTGCTCTGTTTATTATAGCAATTCCTGTTGCCAAAGAAAACATTGCCTGAGATTAATTCGTTCCACCGTGAGGTAAATATCGTTCCTCCATGGTGGAACGATATTTACCTCATGGTGGAATAAAATTTCCCCCATGGTGGAACGAATAGTCCTTTGCAGCTGTACTATTAAGCAAACGGGAATAAGAGTACAACAAATCAGAAGAGAAAAAGATAACAATCCTGACGAGATTGACAACACAAAAAATTAGATTTGCAGCATCTTAGCTTTGTTACAGTATGAAACAGGAATTAGAAGATTTTACATCATCTGGGCGGCATCACTTGTCACAGGTGTCTGCTCCATGATTCCTCAAATCTTTATTCCGATCGCTTCCCAATTTTCCCGTCCGGAAAATAAAGGATGCAACGTAGGTGTCGTCATTGCAGGGCTGCTGACGGGAATTTGCCCCTCTGCCTCCAACCGGGAGGTGTACCAGCCGTACATAGCGGATTCCTCGGTTTCACACTTTGGTTTATAGGTATTTTATACAGAATTTATCGTACCTTTGCAGCCGCTAAACAGAGATATGGTACAATGAATTCAGAAAATAAAATCCCCTCCCCTTTGGTTTCCCTTCTTCCCATTACTTTTTTAGTAGGAATGCTGTTTGCCACCATCCACACGTTTGGAAGTGACGCCCTCAGTGGAGGCAGCCAGGTTTCTCTACTTGCCACCACCGCCCTCTGCATCTTTATCGGCATGGCGTTCTACCGCATTCCCTGGAAAGATTATGAACTGGCAATCACCAACAACGTGGCGGGAGTCACCACAGCACTCATTATCCTGCTGATTATCGGTGCGTTGAGCGGAACATGGATGGTAAGCGGCGTAGTACCCACCCTCATCTACTATGGCATGCAGATTATCCACCCCGATTTCTTTCTGACCTCCACTTGTGTAATCTGCGCATTGGTGTCGGTCATGACAGGCAGTTCATGGACTACCATTGCCACCATCGGTATAGCCTTGCTGGGCATAGGCAAGGCACAAGGATTTGAAGAAGGATGGATAGCAGGAGCCATCATATCGGGAGCCTATTTCGGGGATAAAATCTCTCCCTTGTCAGACACTACCGTATTGGCTTCCTCTGTCACGGATACTCCCCTGTTCAGCCACATCCGGTATATGATGATTACCACCATCCCGTCACTTGCCATAACGCTGGTCATTTTCACGGTGATGGGGCTGACTCACGAGACAAGCGGCACGGAGCAGATAGCGGCATTTACGGCTGCTCTCGATGCAAAGTTCCATATCACTCCCTGGCTGTTGGCTGTACCCATCGTTACGGGCATACTCATTGCACGCAGAATACCGTCAATCATCACCCTGTTCCTCTCCACCATGCTGGCAGGCATATTCGCACTGATTTTCCAGCCCGGCCTGTTATTGGAGATTGCAGGAGATGACAATATATTCAAGGGTATCATGACAACTTTCTACGGCAGTACCGGCCTACAGACCGGCAGTGACATGTTGACAGAGTTAATCGCCACACGCGGCATGTCGGGCATGATGAATACAATCTGGCTCATTCTGTGCGCCATGTGCTTCGGGGGAACCATGACCGCAAGCGGAATGCTGGGCAGCATTACCTCGGTCTTTGTACGCTTTATGAGAAACACGGTCAGCATGGTAGCTTCAACTGTCTGTTCGGGACTATTCCTGAATCTGGCCACTGCAGACCAGTACATCAGCATCATCCTTACGGGAAATATGTTCAGCAATATATATGATAAAAAAGGATACGAAAGCCGCCTGCTGAGCCGTACCACAGAAGACGCCGTTACCGTAACTTCCCCCCTGATACCCTGGAATACGTGTGGCATGACGCAAGCCACCATCCTGAGTGTACCCACGCTGACATACCTTCCTTACTGCTTTTTCAACCTGGTCAGTCCGCTGATGAGCATCTTCATTGCAACCGTCGGATATAAAATAATTAAAAAACCGGTGAACAATCCCGGTTAGGCATTGTTCTTGCAATAAACTTATAACGAACAATTTATTTAAACCTAAACAAAAAATTGAGTATGAAAAAGTTTATTGCATTAGCAGCATTGGTAATGCTGGGCATGACTGCAAGCACCGTCTATGCCCAGGAGAGTAGAGCAGGACGCCGTGCAGACCGTAAAGCCCAGAGAGACGCAGAACGCGCACGCCTGAAAGCAGAAGAACAAGTAGCGAACACCATCTCTTATGACGATGCCGTAGCGGCACTGAAGGCAAAACAGTTTGTAATGGAAGCCGACCAGGTAATGTTCCGCAACGGACAGACTGCATTTGTAAACTCCAACACGAACTTTGTATTGGTAAATGAAGGCCGCGGCACCGTACAGGTTGCCTTCAACACCGTATATCCCGGCCCCAACGGCATTGGCGGCGTGACAGTGGACGGAACCGTATCCGACATCCAGATGACCACGGACAAGAAGGGCAACGTAAACTGCAACTTCAGCATCCAGGGCATCGGCATCTCCGCCCAGATATTCCTGACGCTGACCAACGGCGGCAACAACGCAACCGTAACCATCAGCCCCAATTTCAATTCCAACACAATGACATTAAGCGGTAACCTTGTTCCCTTGAGTCAGTCCAACATCTTCAAAGGACGTTCCTGGTAAACCCCTTACAAATTAATATAATCCCACTCCGCTGCAAATCGCTGAAAAAGTGTACATTTGCAGCGGAGTTTTTTATAAGGGTATAAAGGTCATGAGAGAATTCATCATAGCGGACAATCAAGATATCACCAAAGCGGGCATGATGTTTCTGCTGAGCAAGCAGAAAGACACCTCCTTACTGCTGGAAGCAGACAATAAGGCAGAGCTGATACAGCAATTACGCCTGCACCCCGCAGCAGTCGTAATTTTAGACTATACCTTATTTGATTTTTCCGGAGCCGAGGAACTGATCGTATTACACGAACGTTTCAAGGAAACGGACTGGTTACTATTTTCCGATGAGCTGAGCATACCTTTCCTGCGCCAGGTGCTCTTCAGCAGCATGGCATTCGGGGTAATCCTGAAAGACAACTCCAAAGAAGAAATCCTGACGGCATTGCAATGCACGTCAAGAAAAGAGCGCTTTATCTGCAATCACGCCAGCAACTTGCTGCTTTCGGGAAGGAATGCTTCCTCTCCTGCCCATCCTGCAATCAAAGACAACCTGCTGACACCTGCCGAAAGAAGCATTCTGAAAGAAATCGCTTTGGGAAAAACGACCAAGGAAATAGCCGCCGACAGAAATCTCAGCTTCCACACGGTGAATAGCCACCGGAAAAATATTTTCCGGAAGTTGGGCGTGAACAATGCACATGAGGCTACCAAATATGCCATGAAGGCAGGCATCGTAGATCTGGTGGAATATTATATATAGGGCCGAAAACGACATGCCGCAGAGCAACTACAAGCCAATCTCACCGCTGCCGACACAAAGCCGGGAAGCAGAATCGTAAATCACTCCGAACTGGCCGGGAGCAATTCCCTGTAACTTTTCGTCCGAAACGATGCGGTATCCCTCCGGCTCCCGGAACAAGCGCCCTTTCATGAATTCAGGGGTATGACGTATCTTGAAAGTCACTTCTACAGCTCCATTCTCTTCTTTTTTCCACGGATTGTCCGTAATGAAGTGAAAGTCCCGCATACGGAATTCATTGCCGAACTGCAACTCCGTATCATATCCTCGGGAAACATAAATCACATTTCCCTCTATATCCTTGCGGACTACGAACCAAGGGCCGCCGCCCAACCCCAATCCTTTGCGCTGGCCAATCGTATGAAACCAATATCCACGATGCTTTCCCAATTTCTTGCCTGTTTCCAATTCTATAATATCTCCTTCGCGCTCACCGAGGAAACGACGGACAAAATCATTATAATTAATCTTGCCCAAGAAACAGATTCCCTGACTGTCACGGCGTCTGGCACTGGGCAAGCCTGCACGCAAAGCTATGTCCCGCACTTCCTGCTTCATCAATCCGCCTAAAGGGAACATCAGTCTGGAAACCTGCAGGTAATCTATTTGGGCAAGAAAGTCGGTCTGGTCTTTAATGGGATCAACGGCAGTACCCAACCAAGTCTTCCCGTCCAGAAGGACAGTCGTGGCATAATGTCCGGTTGCCGTAAAGTCAAACTCCCTGCCCACCTGCCGTTCAAAGCAGCCGAACTTGATCAGCTTGTTACACATCACATCCGGATTGGGGGTCAGTCCCCGGCGTATTTTATCGATGGCATAGGCAGCCACATTGTCCCAATACTCCCGATGCAGATCGACCACTTCCAACGAAAGCCCGTAACGACGGGCAATGGCGGAAGCCATCTCCAGATCTTCCTCAGCGGAACAATCCATATAATCGGTATCATCCCTCCCTATCCTTATATAAAACAGGGAGGGGCGATAACCTTGTTCACAAAGGAGATGTACCACGACAGAACTGTCAACACCTCCCGACAATAATACAGCTATGTTCATTTCTGAATTTTATCCAATGCCTGCGACAAGTCTTCCAAAAGATCATCTATATGTTCCGTACCGATGGAAAGGCGTACCGTTCCCGGCTTGATACCTTGCTCCGCCAATTCCCGCTCATTCAACTGGGAGTGTGTAGTGGTGGCAGGATGAATAACCAGAGATTTCACATCGGCCACATTTGCCAACAATGAGAATATCTGCAGGTGGTCGATGAAAGTCTGCGCTTCTTTCACACCTCCTTTTACCTCAAACGTAAAGATGGAACCACCCCCATTCGGAAAATATTTCTGATAAAGCGCATGGTCGGGATGTTCGGGTAAAGACGGGTGGTTGACCGCGGCCACTTTAGGATGCCCGCTCAGGAACCCGACCACTTTCAAGGCATTTTCCACATGGCGCTCTACACGGAGCGACAATGTCTCAAGCCCCTGCAACAAGATGAAAGCGTTGAAAGGGCTGATGGCAGCACCTGTATCACGCAACAATATGGCACGGATACGGACAGCATATGCGGCAGGACCGGCAGCATCGACAAAACGTACTCCGTGATAACTCGGATCGGGTTCCGTCAGCTGAGGAAACTTGCCGGAGGCCACCCAATCGAATTTGCCGCCGTCAATGATGACTCCTCCTAAAGAAGTACCATGTCCGCCGATAAACTTCGTTGCCGAATGGACAACAATGTCGGCCCCATGCTCAATAGGACGGACCAGATAGGGAGTACCGAAAGTATTATCTACAATCAAGGGAATCTTATGCCGATGTGCTATTCCGGCCACAGCGTCAATATCAATGATATTACAGTTCGGATTACCCAAAGTCTCAATGAATATGGCTTTGGTATTCTCCCGGATAGCTTTTTCAAAGTTATCCAAATCAGCCGGATCCACAAAGGTAGTGGTAATACCATAAGCGGGCAGCGTATGGGCCAATAAATTATAGGTGCCGCCATAGATGGTTTTGGCAGCCACAATATGGTCACCTGCACGGGCAATATTCTCAAAGGCATAAGTAACTGCCGCCGCACCCGACGCTACCGCCAATCCGGCAACACCGCCTTCCAGGGCAGCTACACGCTTCTCGAAAACTTCTTGTGTAGAGTTTGTCAACCGTCCGTAGATGTTTCCCGGATCCTGCAAACCGAAACGGGCGGCAGCATGGGCCGAGTCACGGAATACGTATGAAGTGGTCTGATAAATAGGAACAGCACGTGCGTCCGTAGCCGGATCCGGCTGCTCTTGCCCAACGTGGAGCTGCAAAGTCTCAAAATGCAATTTCTTTGTTTCCATTGTCGTTTGTATTTTAGGTGAATAATCCTTTCCATTCGGATGACGCAAAGATAGAGGGAAGCATGAAGCTAACCTATGACATATGATAGGGAATTTTATACCATATTTATGGTAGATAAACAAACTATTTCCTAATTTTGCAGCTATGAAAGCTAGAAATATACTGATATTCATATTGGGAGTACTAATTGCTCCCATTTGCCTGACCTCCTGTGGAGAAGACCGTTGGGCCGCATACGCCGGACAAACCCGGACAGACCGTTGGATTGACGATACCATGCGGGTGTGGTACTATTGGAATGAAGAGATCCCCAACAGCAAGAATCTGAACTATTTTCAAGAACCGTTCACTTTCTATGCATCGCTTCTTTCCCAAAAGGACGGCAAGGGCAGCTCACATTACTCTACCATAGACAGTCTGGCAAACGTTACCCGGAGCATTCCATATACGGATTACAGCTATGGTTTCCAATTTACAACCAACCGGGTGGAAAACAATGACACCGCCCTCTATGCCCACGTATTGTATGTGGCTTCCGGCAGTCCCGCTGCCGCCATCCGGCTGGAACGCGGAGACTGGATCATGGAAATGAACGGTGAGCCCATCACCAGCAAGAATTATGAAAAACTATACGGAAGCAGCGCCATGGAACTTACGGTAGGTTATTATGATGCCGTAAACGATACCATCGTTGCTTACAAAGAACCCAGAAGCATTGCCGCGGCACGCACCGTCAATGACAATCCGGTTTATTATAAGAATGTATATACCAAAGGCAATAAGCGCGTGGGGTATCTGGTCTATAACCATTTCAGCTCGGGAGCAACCGGCAACAGCAACGAATATGACGATGACTTGCGCAGTGCTTCTCAATATTTTGCCGGTCAGCAGGTCAACGAATTGATTCTGGACCTGCGTTACAACAACGGCGGTCTGCTTTCTTGCGCCGAATTGATGTGTGCTTTATTGGCACCTGCCAGCCAGCTGGGGCAGGAACTCGGATTTCTGGAATTCAACAGCCGCTTCACTCCCCGGGAGGTTTCGTTTACACTGGATGCAAACTTGATACAGAGCGGGGCCAACTTGAATCTGAACACCCTTTATATACTTACCAGTTCCCAGACAGCATCAGCTTCCGAAATGGTAATAAACTGTCTGAAACCCCTTATGGAAAAGGTCGTCATCATAGGCGGCACCACCGAAGGAAAGAACGTCGGTTCCAGAGCCTTCTCCAACCCGGAGTTAATGATTACCATGAGTCCCATCGTCTGCAAAATATACAACTCAGAAGGCAAATCAGACTATGAAAAAGGCTTCACACCGGATCTTGCAATCAATGAAAACAATGATTTAGCCAGATTCCTGCCCTTCGGCGACCCCAACGAACTGATGTTATATACTGCATTAGGGGTAATAGACGGAAGTATTGCCATACCGGAAAAGAAGACTTCATCATTGCAAACGTCCGTTCTAAGCAATTCTATCGAACGCCGCAGAAGTCATGCAGTAATAATCAATCAAGAATAAACGAGGCAAGGCAGGCAAAGAAATTATAAACAGTTACGGTACGGATTATGCCCGTACCGTAATATTACAGAAGAACCATTTTCAGGATTACTTTTTATTGAAGAACTTGTCAAAAAAGAGAATGTGATAATCGATCGAGTTATTCCAATAAGTTCCGTTATGTCCGCCGGGACGGGTAGTAAAATCATGATCTATCTTCCTTTCCAATAAACGCTTGTGCAAATCCTTGTTCACCTCAAGGAAGAAATCGGCTTCACCGCAATCAACGGTTATAGCCAAATCGCCATTTTCTATTTTATCGAGCTGGTTGACCACCGTATGGGAATCCCAAACCTCACGATTGGCATCAAATTCACCCAGTTGCCGGCTCATTTCCCAATTCTTAGGGAACGGACGGATATCCACTCCTCCACTCATGCTCCCTGCCGCACCAAATACATCCTTATGGCGGATAGCATTCCAGAGTGCTCCATGGCCGCCCATACTCAAACCGCTGATAGCCCGTGCTTTCCTGTGGGGGATTGTGGCATAATGAGTGTCCGTGTATTCCACAAGTTCAGACGAGACAAACGTTTCATACCGGTATGACGGATTCTTAGGGCTATCCCAATACCAGCTATTCTTTCCGTCGGGACACACAAAGATAATTCCTTTTTCATCGGCAAGCAGAGGCAGCTCCTGCTTCAGCGTAATCCAAGTCAATGCATTCCCGCTATATCCGTGCAATAAATAAACCACCGGACATGCCTTCCCATCAATAGCCTTATCCGGCAAAACATACACAACTTTTACGTCCTTGTCCATCGAGGGACTTTTCACCATCACCGTATCTACACGTGCAGCCTGCACTGCCACAGCCAATAGGAGCATCAAGCTGCCAAACAAGATTTTTCTTTTTTCCATGTTTTATATTGTTTAAATTTTCTAACGGAGGACAATATTAATAATAAATACCCAAAAAACATTATCTTTGCTCCATAAACTATTCGGAATCCCAGTATGGAATTTATTATCATTCTGCTTTTACTTGTTTTAAACGGTATCTTCGCCATGTATGAGATTGCATTGGTATCGTCCAGTAAAGCGCGTCTTGAAACCCTTGTCGGCAAAGGAAACAAAAGAGCCAGAGGAGTATTGAAACAATTGGAAGAACCGGAAAAATTCCTTTCAACCATTCAGATTGGCATTACGTTGATCGGCATCGTATCCGGTGCTTATGGCGGCGCCACCATTGCCGATGATATAGAACCTTTGTTTTTGATGGTCCCGGGAACAGCCGCATATGCCGATACGCTCGCCATGGTAACGGTAGTAGCCGTCATTACTTATTTGTCCCTCATTATCGGAGAGCTGGTACCCAAGTCCATAGCATTGAACAATCCGGAGAAGTGGGCCACCATGCTGAGCCCGTTTATGATTGTGTTGACTAAAGTTTCTTATCCGTTCGTGTGTTTACTCAGCGCATCTACCAAACTTATGAATAAAGCGATAGGGCTGAACAATGGTGAGGAACGCCAGATGACGCAAGATGAGTTGAAGATGATTTTACATCAGAGTTCGGAACAGGGCATCATTGACAAGGAAGAGACGGAAATGCTACGCGACGTGTTCCGTTTCTCGGACAAGCGTGCCAATGACCTGATGACTTACCGGCGAGACATCGTCGTTCTGCATCCTACCGATACTCCCGAAGAGGTATTGCACATCATTCGCGAGCAGCACTTCAGCAAATATTTATTGGTAGAAAGAGGTAAAGATGAAATCATCGGAGTGGTTTCCGTAAAAGATATCATACTGATGATGGGAGGCGAGCAACCCTTCAACTTACGCAATATCGCACGCCCTCCATTGTTTATCCCGGAAAGTTTGTATGCAAAGAAAGTTTTAGAGCTATTCAAAAAGAACAAAAACAAGTTCGGAGTTGTTGTAGATGAGTATGGAAATACAGAAGGTATCATCACCCTGCACGATCTGACAGAAAGTATCTTTGGAGACATCCTTGAAGAGAATGAAACGGAGGAAGAAGATATTATCGTGAGGCAGGATGGTTCAATGCTGGTCGAAGCCTCCATGAACCTGGACGACTTCATGGAAACGATGGGTATCTTGAACTACGATGACCTGAAAGAAGAGGACTTTACCACCCTCAGCGGTCTTGCCATGTTCCTGATAGGAAGGGTACCGAAAGCCGGTGACCTGTTTACTTACAAGAACCTGGATTTTGAGATTGTGGATATGGATCGCGGAAGGGTAGATAAGTTACTCGTCATCAAAAGAGAGAATGAAGATGACTGACGCAACGCTATCGGGCGTCTTTTTATATTTAACTTAAACATTAAAGCAATGAAAAAAGTAATGATGATTGCAGCCATTGCCGCTGCATTGGTATCCTGCCAATCAAAAGGAACTCAAAACAATGACACCGCCATGGATGAAGGTGTAATGACCGTTACAGGCAACGACTCTTCCGCCGTAGCCGTGTATGAAGGAATTCTTCCTGCAGCCGACGGTCCGGGCATCCAATATGTGTTGAGCGTAGATAGTATAGGCCCTGACGGAGAAAGCGGCTATACGTTAGTCACTACCTATCTGGACGCCGATGGTCCTGGCAAGAACAAGAGTTTCACTACCACAGGCAAGAAAGAGATGATTCAGAAAGACGTCAACAACAAGAAGAAGACAGCCATCAAACTGACTCCGGACAATGGCGAAGCCCCTGTTTACTTCGTAGTGGTAAACGATACCACCTTACGCCTGGTAAACGATAGCCTGCAGGAAGCTGTAAGCGACTTGAACTATGATATCATCCAAGTCAAATAAATTTTGCACAGAAACATAAAAAGCCCGGACACCATTGGCATCCGGGCTTTTCTATTTAAATATCCCTTTTATTTCTTTGCAGGAGAAGAATATCTGGCATTCAAGCCTTCCAAGATTTCACGGGTAATGTTATAAATGCTATCGGCATACAACAGGTTGTCAAAACCGGTGTTGCTGATAATCATGCTATAACCTTTTGTCTTGTTGTACTCTTTCAGGAAAGCATTGATAGAATCACGCAGCTGCAAGCTGTTCTTTTCATTTTCGCTCATCAATTCAGACTGTAATTTGTTGCTCAAGTTCTGCAGGTCTTGCTCCAGTTTGGCAATACGGTTATATTCCTGCTGTGCTCTTTCTTGGGTAAGATAGGCATTGTTCTGCACCTTGGTCTGGAATTCCCGTTTCTGCTTATCCAGTTCGTTGGCTTTCTGGTTCAGGGTCAAACGGACATTTTCGCTCTTCTTGACCATGGCCTCATTCAAATCTACGCAGAAATTGTATTTTGCCAAAAGTGTATCTATCTCAACATAAGCAATCTTCATTTCAGATAATCCGCCGGTCTGCGCAGGGGCACTCGCTGTCTGTTTATCTGTATTACCGGCACATTGAGAAAATAAAACGATAATAGCAAGAGCTGCCAAACCGTTCATAAGGTAGTTTAATCTCTTCATAATTTGATCAAATATTGTTTTTTAATAATTAGTTCATACTATCGTTTAAGGTCTTTTCCAACTCGTCAATGGAAAAACGAGGCTTGCGCCGGGCTTCACGGTCTTGTGACTGTGCACATCCGATACCTTTATCACGCATTGCCTTATTACCGCTGACATGACCGTTAGGAAACTTGCCATTCTTCACAAAAAAGACTTTCACACCTAATAAAACAATGCAAATAGCAACTATTAACAAAGTTATCAATACTGTATCGAGCATTTCCATTAATTTTGTTATGCGAAAATAGCCGTATCCCATCAAAAATGAAAATAAATTTTCATTTGCATCCGATTTACACTATTTTTGTGGGTGCAAATATAGGGCTTTGATTGGACTAAGCCGCCTTTTTTACTCTAAAAAAAGAGAAAGGGAAATAAAATCCTCAATTGTTTTAACCATATTTAATAATATGACGTTAATAAACTGGGATTTGGTAATGATTCATCATGAGAGGGCCTTACTGTATTTATCTATAAAATCAGATTTAAAATCAAAACAAGGCTGCACAATGAGGTTGCAGCATTAGAAATTATACATTATGGAAAAGAAAGACTTAAAGCCGGCAGGCGTATTTCATTTTTTTGAAGAAATTTGCCAAGTGCCGCGTCCTTCCAAGAAGGAAGAGAAAATAATCGCTTATCTAAAAGCGTTCGGAGAAAAACACAAGTTGGAAACTTTGACCGATGAAGCAGGTAATGTGCTGATAAAGAAGCCTGCCACTCCAGGTATGGAGAACCGTAAGACCGTTGTCCTGCAATCACATGTAGATATGGTATGCGAAAAAAACAATGACGTGCAACATGACTTTCTCACCGATCCCATCGAAACCGAGATAGACGGCGAATGGCTAAAAGCCAAAGGTACTACATTGGGTGCCGACAATGGTATAGGTGTTGCCACCGAATTGGCAATTCTTGCCGACGACAGCATTGAACACGGCCCTATAGAATGCCTGTTTACCATCGATGAAGAAACCGGACTGACCGGGGCCTTTGCCTTAAAAGAAGGTTTTATGAACGGAGATATCCTGTTGAATCTCGATTCGGAAGACGAAGGCGAGCTTTTCATCGGTTGTGCAGGCGGAGTGGATTCCGTGGCACAGTTCAGCTACAAAGAAGTGGATGTACCTGCCGGTTATTTCTTCTGTAAAGTACAGGTGAAAGGATTGAAAGGCGGGCACTCGGGCGGTGACATACACTTGGGACGCGGCAATGCCAACAAACTGCTGAACCGTTTTTTGAGCCAGACTTTCAAAAAGTATGATATGTATCTTTGCGAGATAGACGGCGGCAACCTGCGTAATGCCATCGCCCGTGAAGCATACGCCGTCATCGCAATTCCGGATGCGGACAAGCATGCGTTGCGTACTGACCTTAATATTTTTGCCGCAGAGGCAGAAGCCGAATATGCCGTGGTTGATCCCGACCTGCAATTCACGCTGGAATCAGAAACTGTACGTCCGAAAGCAATTGACAAAGAAACGACCCTACATCTGTTGCAAGCCATTTATGCAGTTCCTCATGGGGTATATGCCATGAGCCAGGATATTCCGGGATTGGTGGAGACCTCTACCAATCTGGCTTCCATCAAAATGAAGCCCAACCATATTATCCGGATTGAAACCAGCCAACGTAGTTCTACGGCATCTTCCAAACAAGACATCGCCAACATGGTACGTACCGTATTCGAGATGGCCGGAGCAGAAGTTACCTTCGGTGACGGATATCCCGGCTGGAAGCCCAATCCACATTCAGAAATTTTGGAAATCGCGACTGACTCTTATAAACGCCTGTTCGGTGTAGAAGCCAAGGTAAAGGCCATTCACGCAGGCCTGGAATGTGGCCTGTTCCTCGACAAATATCCTTCGTTGGACATGATTTCCTTCGGTCCCACTCTGCAGGGCGTCCACTCTCCCGATGAACGGATGCTTATCCCCACCGTGGAAAAATTCTGGAAGCATTTATTGGATATATTGAAGAATATTCCAACTAAGTAGTAGTAATCCAACAACTACTTAGTAGTAGTTCACCATTTACTTAGTAGTAGTCAGCCGACTACTACTAAGTAGTTTTCACCTCCTGTTCTATCGCTATGAAAGCATTCTGTCTGCCTTTCTTATTTCTCTTATCTACCTCCCTGCATGCACAAGAGCAAGCAGATACCCTTACTTTCCGCATCTTGGGCTACAATGTGGAGAATCTGTTTGACTACCGCCACGACAGCCTTAAAAACGATTATGAATTCCTGCCCGGCGCCACCCGGCACTGGAACTATACCAAATACAAAAAGAAACTGGATAATATTGCCCGTGCCATTATCGCTGCCGGAGAATGGAATCCACCGGCAATCGTCGCCTTATGTGAAGTTGAAAATGACAGCGTAATGCGTGACTTAACCTGCTATTCCATTTTAAAGGAAGCCGATTACCGCTACGTCATGACACAATCACCCGACGAAAGAGGGATTGACGTGGCACTGATGTATCAACGCGGCTGCTTCAAGTTGCTTTCTTCGCAAAGTCTGTCAGTGGAAAAGCCACACAAAAACAGTCGCCCGACACGAGACATACTGCACGTCTGCGGACAGTTACTGAACCATGACAGCCTGGATGTCTTTGTCGTACATCTTCCTTCACGGTCGGGCGGGGCCAAAGAATCCGAACCTTACCGGCTGTTGGCGGCGCAAAGGCTGAAAGACGCTGTCGACAGTCTTTATAAAGTACGCAACCGGGCGCAAATACTTATTATGGGAGATTTCAATGATTATCCTGCCAACAAATCCGTACGGCAGATATTGAAAGCCGAAGTTCCGTCATCTGTCTCCGGTTCTTTGAATCCTCACAGGCTTTACCATCTCTTAGCCGGAAAAGCTGCGGCCCGAAAACATTTCGGCAGTTACAAGTACCAGGGAGAATGGGGATTACTGGATCACATCATCGTATCGGGTAACTTACTGCAAGCCGGCTCTCCCCTATCTGCTGACGAGAAGAGAGCGGATGTCTTCAGCCTGCCCTTTCTTCTGACAGAAGACCCCAATTATGGAGGCAAACAACCCTTCCGCACCTATTACGGCATGAAATACCAAGCCGGGTACAGCGATCACCTGCCTGTATGGGCAGATTTCCGTATAATCTATTAGTCGGAATATTGGTATAACTTCAAATCAAACTTCTGTACCATCACCAGCAGATGATCGAAAATATCAGACTGGATGCGTTCGTATTCCCTCCAGACCTTGTTACGGGAGAAGAAATAGACCTGAATCGGCACACCGTATGTGGTAGGTTCTTTCTGGCTGAGAATCAAATCCATATCCTGATTAACAACCGGTAGACTACGCAGATAGCGTTCAATATAGATGCGATAAAGTTGCGAGTTGGTAGGCACTTCCCCTTCTGCCGGCTGATAATCTGCCATCAGAGGAACTTCTTTCCGGATATTGTCCAGCATTTCGGGGGTACAGAACTTCAAGGTGGTCATATCCAAGTAAATATTCTTATCTACCCGGCGTCCACCACTCTCCTGCATTCCGCGCCAGTTCTGGAAAGAATTGTTCACAAGCGTATAGGGCGGCACGGTAGAGATAGTCTTGTCCCAATTGCGTATCTTCACCGTATTCAAAGTTATTTCTTCTACAGTACCATTGGCGACACCGTTGGGCAACGCTATCCAGTCTCCGATACGCAACATATCATTGGCAGAAAGCTGCACCCCGGCCACAAAGCCCAGAATACTGTCCTTAAAAACCAGCATCAATACAGCCGCCGAAGCGCCCAAACCGGCAAACAACGTCATGGGAGACTTGTCAATCAGCACAGAAACAATGACAATCCCCCCCACAAAGAACAGCAATACCTGCAGCACCTGGACAAATCCCTTCATCGGGCGGTTCTTCTGGGTATCCTTTGCATTATATACATCAAGCATAACCAACAACAGACCGTTGACAGTAAGCAACACAGCGGTAATTATATATACCGCACATATCTTTTGTGAGAACTCCAACATCTCCTTGCCCCGTACAAAAGCCAAAGGCAATAAAAAATAAATCAGGATGCCGGGCAAGACATGTATCAGATGATGCACCACTTTCCGCTTCATGAGCAGTGTGTTCCACTTATGGGGCGAACGTTTTGTATAACGTTTCATGCCACCTACAAATATCGCCTGGCACAGATAATCCAACCCTATCGACAGCGCAATCATCAGCACTGCGATAATCGATTCGTCAAACATATTTGCCAACTTCGGGTCAATACCCCAATCAATGAGGATTTTGTTCATCCAACTTCCTAAACTTGTCATAAATCCTTAGTGTTTTTTATTAAGCATAACAACATAAGGAGAAAAGATGTTTTTGAACCGCGGAAACTATAATAAAAAAGCAGCCCCGGAGTCCTATTATTTCTCTCCGGAGCTGCACTATTCCTGCTAAGTAACTATTCACAATCAATTCATAGATAGCAAGTTTTTTGTATTTATAGTATCCGTCATCAATATCCCGGATTCTGCTTTACTACCGGACTGGTATTTATTTCATCCATAGGAATCGGGAAGAGTAACCGCCATGCCGGTACATTCAAACGTTCTTCGGCAATGCCGTTGCGTTTCATGAAAGCAAAGTAAGTGCCTGTACCTTTTAACTGTATCTGCCAGACATCTGCCAAGCGATTGATAAAGTCATCAGTAGAACGGGTCTTTGCAAGCTCTACATTAGACGGATAAGCCGGTGTACCGACATTAGCAATAACTACTGTATTCAAATACTCTTCTGCACGGGCTATATTGCCTAGACGTTTCTCACATTCAGATAGCATAAGCATCACTTCCACATAGCTAAAGCAAATATCTGAAACATACTCAAAACTTTGTACCCCACGAGGTGTTCGAGTTCCATTCGGATTGGGCATTACATAAATCATATCACCCAATTTGTATTTACCGCTATTCACGATTTCAGTCAGTAGCGCTTTAGCCTCAGCATATTTATTCTGTTCGACGTAGATACGCGCCAACAACAAAGAAGGGAAATCACGAGAGGGGAAGAAATAATCATCTGCGGTTGCTAATGCTGATTTTTCGGCAGGCAGGTATTCACGTAACAATAACAAAGGATCTGTGAAATGCAGCAACAATTCTTTTTTTGTCATAGCAGGGCTATTAGTACCCTCTAAACTTGTAGAGTATTCATCAAGACACACAGCTTGCCCCCAAATATTTCCCATTTGATAATGTAGTATAAAGCGTTGCATGTCTAATAAAGCCATCACAAACGTACTATCTGTAGGTGTTAATTCTTCCTGTTTGGAGATTTGTACACCGTACTTCATAAACAACATACGGTTTATTGCCGAATAACAAAGATTACGTGCCCCTGCCACACGACTATTATCTGCTGTCAACTCATGATTGATGAAAGCTCTCCATTCATTATATATTTGTTCTTGCTCACCTTGGCGACTATATGCTTCCTCTTGAGTATAAACCTGCTTTAAAGCTGTATATGACTGATCTAAAATACCAGCAAATACCTGTTGTCCCAATTTTGCTAAACGCAATCGAACCACTTTGGTAGGATCAGGTTCTTGCGTGATTGTCAGTTTCGCTTCCTTGTTCTCATGCTCTCCATAGATTGTCACTATAACGGAAGCTGCTTGCTGTGAGCTTAATGCAGGATTTACTTTTATCTCTAAGTACTGTCCGTCAGCCGACAATGCGGCTTCGTATGATATTCCGGCTTTATTCTCATAATAGAATAGAGCAGAGCTCCAGAATTCCTCATCGGTCACTTGGTCAATAGGGTCTCGATCCAAATAGCCTGATTCCGGTTCCAACACCTGCCACTGCTTCATTGCCACCGCAACATCCGCATCTACTTTAATCCGATACGTTCCTCCTTCTTTCGGCACATTCAATGCAGCTTCTTCCAATTTCACGGATGTAGGTTTACCGGCTTGCCAAATTTTTAATGTATCACATTCATTCCCGTTCTTGCTTTTTACCAGCACCCTGCCACGCCGGGGAGCAAAACTCTCATTCCGTGCCGCCTTCAAATAGATTTTGCGAAGTTGCAAACCACGGGTAGCCGTACTTTCCGTAATCCATTGGCAAGTATCAGCCGGACGTACTTCCACCTCTACATTGGCATTTACATCAATAGAGATAATGGTGTCGTTGGGAGATTTCAGTTCGATGCTTTTGGCATCTATCACAACAGCATCCTTTTGCGCCTGTATCACGGTCAGCGTGTCTGCAATAGACGTGTTGTCCTTATCGTAGAAAATAATCTTCGCTCTGCGGGCTTCACTTTTTTCATTGGCGCTGATTGTATAGTAAACCGTATGACTGGACATTCCACGGGTCAGTGTAGCTTCTTTCATCCAATCCACATCGGGCATTTTAACGCCATAAGCACAATTGCTGCGCAACTCTACCTTTATAGTCTCGCCACGGTCTCCAACAGGATATTCATTTTCGTTCAACAGCACAATATCTCCCCCATGCTGATACACGTCTATCTCTTCCGTCAACTTGCCATCGGTAATGTAAATTTTCCCTTCACGTTTCACACGTTCCTCATTCGGGCTGATTGTGAAGCTTGCAGTTGTGGTAGTCAGTCCGCGTGTAGAAGCAGTTGACGGTTTAATCCAGCTTTGACAATCATCTGCAATGACCGCTTTGTATTCTACATTAGCTTTCACTTCAATATTCAGTGTGCCTCCCTCCTGTTTCATCTCCATACGGTTGCTGGTCACCAGCAAAGCTTCTTTCGGCTTTTGTGAAATCATCAAAGTCTTGTTTGTTTTTCCGGCATTGATGGTAATGGCGACACTGCGCTCGTCGTAGCCTTCATTCTCATCCACACTGATAGAAATTTCAGCTTTTCCCGGACCACCGCTAAGCGGATAAACCCGATACCAGGTTTCTCCATTGCGTGTAGCGGCGGTAGTTATCTCCCAGTCTTCCGTAGCTTCGAAGGCCAATGACCGAGTTCCGGCAGTGGTAGTGAAATTCACCCCCTTTTCAAATATCTCCTCCGTTTCGGGAGGTAAGGTAATAGAGGATTGTTCCTCAATGGCGTCGTCACTGCAAGCAACTGACAGAAGGAAGCAACACAGTAGTTGTCCTACGCATTTCATGCATGATTTTAATGTCATATCCTATGATTTAAATGGTTAATAGCCCGCGCTTCGTATGTGGAGGAAAGGTATATGCGCAAACACAAAAAGAGCGCGAACCTACTCTCACAAATTCCTTGAAGGTTCGGCTCTGGTAAGCCTTGGTCATGAAATAAGCGAAGCAGCTTCACGCCCGTACGGGTGTGAACAATGCTCAGACTTATATTATTCATGACCAAAAGTTCAATTTACCAGATTTAACCTTCAGAATAATACGTCCTCAAACGTTCTACAATATTTTACTTTCTATCTATTCTTTCTGTTTTTACATTTTAAGTTTACAACTGCAAAGCTATAAAAGTTTCTGCAAAAAGAGAACAAAAGCAAGTAAAAGATCGAGAAGCTGCCCGCTTTTTCTGTTTAAATTGTTTTCAAACGATCTATCCAGAGTTCTATTCTCTCTTTAAATGTACGCTGTGGGGAATATTGCGTTATCACCGAAGCGACTCCTAAAAACCAACCGATGACCACTATCATTATTCCCATACGCAATTTTTGGAACCGTCGGTATCTTGCCGTTTCGCCATGCTCCTGCAAGTAATACGTATATACATGTATTGCGGAAAAGCCAGAGAACAAAACAGTAAAAGCCCACATCATCATGCTTCTATAGAAGACGAGGGGAGTATAAATCAACACAGTAAGTCCGCAAATGCTCCAAATCAACGCAGAAAAAAAAGAAATCTTGTTCATATATGTAACCTCCTTTATATTAAGCACAATTAGCAGCATGAATGTGCATCTGTTTACTACGAATGAAATCAATCAAGTCATTCCCTTTGAGTTGATGGACGGATGCCCCGGTACGGACATACAATTCCACACCGTTCAAGAACAATACGTCACCTTGCCATGCAGGTACTTGAATACGGCAAATGATATGTTCATCAATCTTCTCCCATTGAATATCCAAGGAACAAAGAAAAGCGGTATTCGTCAGTTGCTTCACCACATTTCTGAACATCGACTCAAACTTCTCGATGGTAAAGGCAGGGTGAAACTCGGTAATCTCATTTTCAATGCCACATACATCACCATTGTCAGTGACTCCTACCAGCAGTGTCCCCTGATGACCGGAATTGGCGAATGCCAATAGTTCCTTTATAATATTCTTAAACTGCATTTTCCGCTGTTCTTGTTCGTCTGCGCAGGGTATGGGAGACTTCAAAAAAGAGGCTTTGTATTCATTGAAGGCATCTTCTTGCGGAAAGATGGATTCGCGAAGGATTCCTCTCAACAAATTACACGTTTCTACCCGGTCATTCCGTATGATGGTTGCGACAACCCGGCGATGTATGTCTTCCGTAAAATCATTCTTTCTATTCATATATGCCACCAATAAGCGTTCCAAGTCCTGCGGAGTATTGAAGTCACGTTCTACCAAGTTCTTGAAAAGGGGCACATTGGGCTGTCTTTCCGGATTCCGTTCAGTAGCAGTTGCTTCTGCCACCCGATAAGTACCATGATCGGGATATAGAAGTTTCCTATCGCCATTATTAGAAATCCGTTCATAAAGAATGATTCGTGCACCCGGTTTCAAAAATCCTTGTTCATCTGTCATCGTTTCCGGATAATTCACAAAGTGCATGGTTTTCACCGGTATTTGTTCAGTGACACCTTCTTCCAGTCTCATTTGATAAATCGTTTCATTGTGGCTTAGCACAATGCCTGTTGTAATATTGTTCATAAGAATTTTTGTTTTATACTCCTCTTCATTCGCTTCATACAGTAGCTTATCTGCGGACTTCCGATATAAAACGGTCCGATTCAACCTCAACCCTATACGGCAAGCACGGGCATTCATCCGGTCATCCAGCATATATCTTATAAGCCGGCTGTAAAGAAACGAAGAAGAAGATTGGTTCATAACTAATGATAACTAAAAGTGAAATCAATATCTGCCGTGTTCTCTGTCGTCCCGCTCGGCATCTTCCATGCTGTCGTCGTACATTGACTTCTCAAAGTAGAATTCATCTACAGTCATCCACTCGTCCAGTAAAGGTACATAGACATATTTCACTCGTTCACCGTCTTCGTTACGATACTCGGTATCGGTATAGTATAATCTGGTTCTCATGTTTTTATTACTTTTTAAATTAATATTCTGTTATGAAGCGCTTCATCGACCGCAAAGGTGGTTTTTTTTTTGAAAAAAAAAGATGTCCATAATGTCTAGTTAACACACATAGACATTATGGACATTATAGGCATACTGGAAACAAAGCTTTATTTCATTCCTTGAAACAATCTTTTTATCTTATCCTCAAATTCTCCATCCTTAATTGAACCTAATTTATTTTGTTTAAAGGTGCTAATTTTAATAGCAGGGAGAGAAGCATCGTTATAAGCTTTGGCAAGCTCCGGTGCCGATGGCAGATGCCCCTGGGGCTCTTTTCTTACTTTGCATACTATCCAGATTATTCGCGCTCTTTCATTATCCCTTTGATACTCATCAAATAGTTCCTGAAGTTTTTTGTGTATATTCTCCCAAAGTTCGTCATTATCTTCCACATGAAGCAACTTCCGAAAGGATTGGTATGTCTTCTTAGGACGACCGTTTTTTTTCTTTCTTTGCTGTGTATCATTATTTTTTTCGCTATCTAAATCGGTTTTACCTTGGTTGTCTTCAACAGGTTTTCCTACATTTACGCTCGTATATTGCTCATTATGACAATGTTCATTTTCAACGTTAACCTGTTGTTCATTACGACAATGGGTACTATAATCATTATTTATTTGAGTATAAGCAATACTAGTTATAGTCTTATCCGGACACTCTTCTTTATGCATATTCTGTCCGATCGCAGTGCATCCCAACAGTTCCGCTATTTGAGATCTTGTTCTATTCTTACTAAACAACGGAACAGACAATATCCAATCTATCACCAATGAAGCATCATGATTTGGCAGTACCCAAGTTTTAAAATAATCAATCCAGTTTTTTTCAAACAACTCTTCCCAAGGATGATGACATGGACTTCCTTGTAATTCATAATATACATTCCTAAAATTCGACCAATCACTACTTCTTCGGATATTCTCCTCCGAATCCCAACACCGCACCGGTTCCAAGCTTTCTAAATCATATTCATAACCTTGCAAAAAATGTTCGGACAATATTTTGTAATACATATTTTCCGAGAAGAAGACTTTAAAATGATTGTTTACTATTCTTCTTATAATCTCATCAAAAACTACCTCATTAGAAAAAGGCAATAATCCTGCTAATTCCAAATTTCCCATAATTCGAATATCCTACTTTGTTTTACAGATTTATAAACTATTTACCTCTGCAACATATTCCCGTACCTTCCCGGCAAAGCAGTAGGGAAGAATACAAACGGACAGCCAGTGAAACATCCGTTTTATCCATGTACAAGAGAAGAGACCTTAAATGTCCTGTAGCCCCTGACTTCACTTCAACGGGAATCATTCGCGGAGTTGGAAGCAAGAAATCAACTTCGGCATTGGAACCGCTTTTCTCCCTTACCCAGAACAACAAAGGTTGCAGATTCAAACATCTTTGCATCCTCCGTTTCTAAATTCAAAAACACAAATTGGTGAAAGTTACGGGCAAACAGCTTGACAGCAGTTGTTTTTCCCCACCTGCCTAGCTCCTCTCAATACTAAAGGTTTTCTATATGAAGATTGGCTCCACGCTTTCAATTTCTCTTCAATAGTCCGTTTATAGTTCATATCTTCTTGTTTATCAATATGCAAATATAAGCATTACATAAGACTATAGAAACAAAATGAGGGCAAATATCAGAGCGATACGGAACAGAACAGGGGTAGATTTCTTATTTTTAAGCAGCAACTGCGGCAGCTATGTTGTCAAGCGGTTTTCTCAGTCATATCTTTCAGCATATACCCTTTCTTCATCAGTGACTCAATTCTTACCGCCGGGTCATTACGAAGCGTCTTACGCAAATAAGTAATCTGTACATTCAAGGCAAGGAAATTGGCGTATGAAGAAGCTCCCCAGACAGCATCCAGCAGCGCATCGCGACCGACGATCTTATTCACATTCAGCCGCAGCAACGGTGAGCAACTCACCTCCCTGCCGGGAAACGACGGCATCCCGAAAAGTCTTCTACAAACCTACCGTTATGATTATCTGAAAGCGGAACCCAAACTGATCTGGTCGCCAACCGAAGTTTTTTTAAACGGAATATCATGCCACGCTGGGATATGGGGGCAGCAAAATCGGAGATGACACCCACCTCAACACCCTATTTGCGGATGCGTCCCTCATCTATAAAGGAAAGAGATGGCGGCTGGAAGCCAATATAAACAATCTGTTCAACAAGAAGGAATATACCTATACTACCTATTCGGCTACACAAAGCAGCACTGCCCGGCTGAACATCCGTCCACGGGAAGCGACGATACTGGCAAGCTATCAGTTCTAAGCACTCATGACCGCCGCATACACCAGCATCACCACGACAGTCAGTCCGCCTGTCAGTATGGGAACGTTGGCATGAGTGACGTGTCCGGCACGCTTATATCCGCTGACTTTCCGGAACAGGAAGAAAACAAGGCAAGCTCCCGCCAGCCCTACCAGCATACCCGCCAGCAAGTCGCCCGGATAATGCACACCGAGATATACGCGCGAATAGCAGGTCAGCACTGCCCAAGCCATCATGAAAAACGTGAGCCACCGTCTGCGGAACAGAAAAAAAAGATAGAATGCCAGTCCGAAAGTATTTGCCGAATGGCAGGAAGGAAAACCATAACGCCCGCCGCGATGATTGTTCACGATGTGCACCATCTCTGAAATGGGATTGTCCAAGTTGGAAGGACGCATACGTTCCACGTATGGACGTATCAGCGTGGCGCAGACCTGATCGGCAAAGGTAATTACCAGCGCCACACCTATCACGCACATCAGCGCCGTGCGCCACGACAAGTTGCGCCCTATCACGTAAAGCAGCGCGGCATACATGGGAATCCACTGCCACTTGCCGCTATAGGCACTCATAAAGTAGTCCCAGAACGTGTTGTGCATTCCGTTGAAGAAAAGGAATATATCAGTATCCACACTGACAAGACCTTGTAAAGCGTCCATTAACATCATCATAAGTTTTTTGCAGTTTATATTCCTTTCATCTTCCAGCTATATCATCATATAGTTTTTGCAGATACGCTTTTCCCAACGGCAAATTTTTTCCTTTTGACGGTCCTTCATCCAGCGCTACGGCATTGGCCTGACAATTGAATATTACCTGGTTATCCGGGGTCACCATACCAAAGGCATCAGGCACTGTAAAGAATGCGAAATGGGGAGAAGCCGGGTTGAGCATATCTTTGCTGAATGTAAACTCATTGTGCGGCAACGCCAACTGCGCCAGCAGAGTGGCCGCAATATCCTGTTGGGAACCATATACATCAATACGTTTGGGTTCACGGACAGCGCCGCCTATCATAAGCAGGGGAATCTGATAACGCTCCACCGTGAGGTTGTTGAGATTCTCGGGATAAGCTCCCAGATGGTCGGGCACCAATACGATGACCGTATTTTTCCACTGAGGCAATTCACGATACTGTCTTACGAAATCACCCAGGCAACTATCAGTATAGGCAAATGCATTCAAACGGTCATTTTCCAGACGGCGGTAAGGAACTTCAAACGGTTCGTGGCTGCTGGAAGTCTGCAAGACACGGAAATGAGGAGCAGGCCGCTTTGCCGAAGTCTCTTCCGAAGCTTCTGCCTTCAAATCTTCCAGCAGGCGGTTGAACACCAGATGATCGTGCGCCCCCCATTTACTCAAACGCTCCGAAACAGGGAAATCCCTGTCGGACACAATCGTCTCGAAACCGGAAGACACCAAGTAAGAACGCATGTTGGTAAAGTCGGCATCACCTCCATAGTAATATTCAGTTCCGTAACCGGCTTTCCTCAGACTGCCGGCAATGGCCGGAATGGATTGCGTCTTACGAGGATATTTCATGATACTGGTAGTGGGCTGCGCCGGATAACCGCTCAAGATGGCAACCAAACCGCGGTCGGTACGGAAACTGTTGGCATAGAAGTTTGTAAAGAGAATCCCCTCCTTACTCAAGCTATCCAAATTCACAGCTACGTCCAGCTCTCCTCCCAAAGTTGCCATCAGCCTGGACGAGAAACTTTCAAGAATCACAAAGAGTATGTCGGGGCGACGGGTAGTAAACAGGTCGTGCAACGAATCGGCCGATGGTTGCAAAGAATCAGCAGTGGTTGCCTCTGCACCGAAAACGGCAGGATCTGTCAACCCTTTAAAAAGGCATCCTGCCTCCGCATCCTCCATAAACCGATACTGGCTGCCAAAATCTTTCTGTTTAGACAAAGATTCCATCAAACTAAAGGCCGGATTTATGGCGGCATGGTTCAAGCGTTGGTTAGGACTGTAATAGACTTTGCCTACATTCATGGTCGATACGGTAAATCCTCCCCGGATGGGAATGAACAAGATACCTGTCATCAGGAACAGCACCCCCGACACCCGCAGACGGCAGTATGGCAACTTCATTCCAAGCAACCGTTTTTCCCGCAACAAGACTCCATAAAAAACGGCATAAAGTATTGCCGCATAAACGGCCATCGCTATAATGCCGCCCATCACCATCCAAAGGCTTACACTGGCAACCGCATCCTTGGGAGAAGAGAAGAAATAGAATAAGGGAGTGGCATCCAGCCGGAATCCCCAATACTCGTACAACCCTATGTCAACAATAAAAATAATGGAAAGCAGGATAGAAATGAAAAGAAAATATCCGCACCAGATGCGATGAAGGACTTTAGACAGTGTCCATGCGGAAGCAATGAAAAGAAAACCGGGAATGGCGGTCAGATAGCCAGCCAAAGACAAATCCAAAGGTAGCCCATGCCAAATGGTACTGAACCAGTCCGCACACGAAGAATCTTCATAAAGCGAACGGTAATACAGCATGAACAGAGGTTTCTGCAATGCAAAAATGCAGATAAACAAACAATATGTCTTGATAAATCCTATAAGCCTTTCTTTCATCGGTGCCTTTCTTATATCTTATATCTAATATAAGGCGCAAAAATAAATCTTTTTATTCTAATTCTCGTCATTATTGGCCAAGAATTGCGGTGAAAGAAAGGCTTATAGCTTTTTTTTAGATTATCCGTTTACACGCTTATAATCTTCCAGGAATTTCTTCAGGCCGGCATCCGTCAACGGATGGTTAAGCAGTCCTTTGATGGCGGAAAGCGGACAGGTAGCCACGTCAGCCCCCACTTCGATGCACTGGATGATATGTGCAGTATGACGTATGGAGGCAGCAAGCACTTGGGTAGCATACCCATAGTAACGGTACATTTCCACGATTTTTCCCACCAGTGCGACGCCGTCTTCGCTGATGTCGTCAAGACGTCCTACAAAGGGAGAGACATAAGTAGCTCCCGCCTTGGCGGCAAGCAATGCCTGTCCCACAGAAAAGACCAAGGTACAATTAGTACGTATTCCCTTGGAGGAGAAATATTTGATCGCTTTGATACCATCGGCAACACAAGGCACCTTTACCACAATATGCGGATTCAAGGCGGCCAGTTCCTCCCCTTCTTTAATCATGCCTTCATAATCCGTGGCTATCACCTCGGCACTAACGTCTCCCTGCACAATGTGGCAGATGTCCACATAATGCCTACGCTGGTTATCTACACCTTTAATGCCCTCTTTCGCCATGAGCGAAGGATTAGTAGTCACACCGTCGAGCACGCCCATATCATAGGCTTCCCGAATCTGGTCCAAATTGGCTGTATCAATAAAAAACTTCATGGTATAAATGGTTTAAACAGTTGATGTACAAATATAACGATTTATACTATAGATAAGTTGCGGATACCTTTATTTATTTTCCGGCAACGCATAAAGGAAGAGAGGATCGTCATACTTATAGCACAGCAAATAAAAGGTAGTTCCATCTGTAAATACTTTCCCCCAGCGGTCCAGCCGATAGCGCGCCACAGGGTTGCCTCCCCAGTCGTATTGCTCTACAAAAATATAACCGTTACCTTTATTGGTTTCTTGTCCTACTTTAATGGGAGTACGCCCGCTATAAACCAGAAAGAAGTAACGATCCGTAGCAGAAATCCCCCAATAATAAGTCACATTATCAGGCCCCAAAGTTTTTACATCGTCTTTGGCATCCACTCCTTCCGCATCAAATGAAATGTCACGCACAATACGGGCTTCCTTATCCATCACCAACAGTTTACGGAAGTATTTGTAAGCATATACAATACGGCTGCCTGACGGGGACATGGCAAAGTCTCCGATATAGGCTGCCCATCCTTTGTGCTTTTTACTGAAAGATAGGTTGTAAATCTGCTCCGTCACAGTTGAATCTTCCCGTAATACCGTACGGAAAAGCGCTTTCCCACCCCGGACATTATCCACCGAATAAAGAGTATCGGGGGCAGCAACAACAATTTGCTTGTTAGAATAAGTGCTTCCCTTTATTTTTTGAAAATCAACAGGCACAGGTTTCAATGTTCCGGCAGTATCGGCCATATAGAGTCTGGATGTAGTCGTTTCATACAAATAGGCACCAGGAGCTTTTTTACAACTCTGCACCAGATGCGGATAAATGAACTCTCCCGGTCCATTTCCCTGTTGTCCCATAGAAGCCATATACCGGAAATCAGGCAAGTGATACCAATGGAAGAAGTTGGGCAATGCACCTTCTTCACCTCCCATCGGTTTTACAGTGGTAGTTCCATTCTCGTTTCGTATCTGTACCATGCCTCCTGCAGGACGATTCTGAAAAAGGAAACATCCTTCAATGATCAATACTTCCGGTTCGGAAAGCTTGAAAACCGGGCCATTCTCATCAAAAAGTTGTTGCTTGCCGGACAATTCGACAAGGGGGCCAAAATCATCCTCGCTTAAAGTAACGCTTCCGGCAACCAAAGGCGGTTCCGCAGGACATACCGGTTCTACAGCCACAAACAACGTATCAGCAATGGCCCGTTCTTTTTCTGTCCTGTGTTTGCAAGCCGAAAAAAAGAAAAGTACCAACAAAAAAAGAAAGTTAATGTATTTCATGGCTTATTTAAATTTTGCATATAATATATAGTTGTTGTCATTCTCATGAATGCCATCCGCCAACTTCTGCAAACGCTCACGTTCTTTGGAAGAAAGATTCGTCTTGATCTCCAGATGTTTCTCCAATGCTTCTTTCAGTTTGGCAGGTTCCATATTGAGTATATAGTAATCACCGCAGGCAAACAGATAAGCAGGCATATCTCCTAAATAGTCATTCACGAATCTATAAAAAGCCCCCTTCAGTGTCTTCTTGTCCATGATGTAATAAGACGGGGCCTCAGTAGTATAGTTATTTTCGCTCACTTGCTTCTTCACCGTAGCGTCACCAACAAAATGGTGAGGCAATTCTTGATAAAAATGTATTGGAACTTCTTTGGTCTTGAAATCTACCGTAAAGCGTGGATTCAAACGCCCCTCCTCAAAATGATAGAGCGTATCGGAACGAAGTTCGAAGAAGGTAAAGAGGAATACGTCAAATGTACCGTTGACCTTGCCGCTGGACACTTCATTACTGAAGTCCGGACGTACCGCCAAATGACGTCCGGGAATGGTATCTATCAAGTTTCCCTGAAGGTCTTGACGCCATGCCACGTATGGCAGATTGTTGAAAGGGAGAATGAACACAGATAACGTGGAATTCCGGCTGTCCACCTTAAACTTACCCTTCGGAACCAGAGTGGGCAAAGGGATACTTTGTACATACCGCCCCTTCAAATCGTAGGCAAGCAAGGATTTCGCATTCCACGGCAAGATATAAATACGTTCCGATGATTCATCAATCTGGGCATCATACACTAATTGATACTCTCCCGGCCCTTGTCCGAAGGAACCTACATTGGCCAAAAATTTACCGGACTTATCAAACAGCTTGAAAGGAGTCTGCTGCCTGCCATATACCAGAATGTAATTATCAGAAACCAAAGCATTCCCTGCCGGTACCAATGCCTCGTCACTATTATCCAGTTTCACGACTTGAAAATCTTCCGCAACAGCGCTCAAATACAAAGTGACCGTATCCTTTAATGCGGAAAAATCACAGACCCATACGGAATCACCGTTCACAACTTCTACAGAGCCTACTACCGGCCGTTCAGCCAAGCCATCATTTACCTGTTTTCCAGTGCCATTGCAGCCTGCTAATAAAGCCATCCCCACCAACAGGAAAAAAGCTTTCATCTGTTTCTTGTTTCTCATGTCCTTGTTATTTTAATAGTATGGCAACAAAATTAGAGAAGAGTAAGCAAAAGCGCAAACTTTCCCATAGACAATACGAGAAAGTCGTAAGGCATATATACTACTAATATACAGACATATAAGTTGCAAACAACCAGATAATGATATAGACAAATTCTAAAAATGCCGCAAAAAAGAATCCAAAGTCTCATCGTCCGCGGTCAGCCCGAACTTATCCTTTTTCACACGTTGCTTTTTACGACTGACGGACGTACGGCTGATACAATAAATATCGGAGAGATCTTTGATACTTACTCCTATCTTCACCAGACAACAGAAGTTCATATCCTTTTCAGACAGAGAAGGAAAGTTTTGTCGCAGCCGTTGCGTAAAGTTATCATAACTCTTATCCACAGTCTGCCGGATATCCTCCCAATCTTCTTCGGACAAGGCAATACGCGAGTGGCTATCCGTTTCCTCCCTGTTCTCTTCCAAAGAAGGAATCTTATGAAAAGACTTCATGCGGCGGAATAACGACTCGCGCAACTGCGCTTCCTTTTCACGCAAGAGGGTCAGTTCCTCTGCCTGCACCAGCAACTGTTGGGTTTGCTCCAGACGGGCAGTCTTTTCTTGCAACAGCAATAGGTCAGTCTGGCGTTTCCGGTACTGCCATACGAAATAGAAGACAAAAACAATCAGAATGACACTCAATCCAAGGGATAAGACCATAATCTCTTGGCGCTGCTTATCTATCTTCAAACGATTCAGTTCATTTTGCATCTTCTCTTTCTCATAGCTAGTGCGGCTTTCCACAAATTCTTCCTTCCGGATTTCACTCTTCAAGATATTGTCCGCCTTCAATGCCAAATTATAGGCCAAGCTATCCTTTCCACACGAAGCATAAAAATTTCTCAACCGGAGTGAGGCCACCCCCGCCACCCAACGGTTCAGGGAATTGGCAGCAATCTCATAATAGTGGAATGCGGAATCAGCCTGCCCCGTCATTACAAACAAATTTCCTTTAGCCAGACAATAATGCGGTATGACAGAGCGCGATACCCTGCAATCACGTATGGAGTCCAAGCAACGGATCGCATCAAGATAGCGTCCCATGGCAGCATACGCCTCGGGCATAATCACGCACAACTCCTGTTGCATCCAGCCATCCGTCCTCTCACCCATATTCCTACAATAGGCCAGGGCCTGTTCAAACTCACCCAACTTCATACAACGGAGTGCCATGGCATAATTTACCCTTGCTTCCTGTTCTTGGTCCGAAAGATAATCACATGCCAGAGCGGCATACCTTTTTGCACTGTCCAACGTGGAAGTTGCCCAGATTTTCTTATAAAATATCCAAGCTACCCTGGCAGAATCAGGTTGCAAGGATTCCGATGCCGCATGTTGCCTTCCACATGAGGTCAGCAAGGGCAACAAAAGCAATATATAAAAGACTCCGTACTTCATTTATAAAGCTATTAGCGGTTCCGCTTCAAAAAAAGATGACCGGTAATTGTACCGGGCAGTTCATTCTCATAATGCGTCACCATAATCATCGTTTTATCTTTTCTATGGCAGAATGCCTCAATTATCTTTTTCACCCGGCGACGATTGTACGTATCAAGCCCATGGAGAGGTTCATCCAAAATCAGCAATTCCGGATCCTTCACAAAAGCACGGGCCAAAAGAGCCAAACGCTGCTCTCCACTGGAAAGCTGCAGGAAAGGCTTATCTTTCAGCCCCGCAATACCGAAAACATCCATCCACCATTCACATACAGCCAGCTGTTCCTCCCGAGGACGCTTGTACAGCCCGATGCTGTCATGCAAACCGGACGCCACTATTTCAATGGCGGGCAAGTTCTTCAAATAGGCACGGTGCATTTCAGGACTGACATAGCCAATATGTTTCTTAATTTCCCAAATACTCTCACCCGTTCCGCGTTTCCTGCCGAACAGGCTGATATCGCAGGCGTATGACTGCGGATTATCGGCACACACCAGACTGAGCAAGGTAGATTTGCCTGCACCATTTTCTCCACTCAGCGCCCATTTCTCCCCGCGCATCACCGTCCAATCCAATTCTTTCAAGATGGTGCGGTCATCATAACGGATGCTGACCTTGTTCAACTTTACCACCTCATCCGAAGTATAATTCCCGCTTCCGTACGGCAAATCAAGAATACGTTGCTGCAACTCATCCATGGCAACAGCGGTATCCTGCCCACGGAAAGCCTGCATATATACTTCACGCTCCACTTTTTCACCCACCGTCATGTTATACACAGGCACCACGTGAGTGATGAAAGAAGGTATGTCATCCAACATGGAAAGGACAAGGACAATCTGCAAAGAATCCATACGGCTGAGCTCTTCCAATAAATGGAAAAGAAGTTCGCGGGTAAGAGCATCCAGCCCGATAAACGGATTATCCATAATAAGAATACGGGGAGCGGTGAGCAATGTCTTTGTCAACTGGAACTTACGCAACTCACCGCTGCTGAGAAGAATGATTTTTTTATCAAGCATAGGTTCGATACGGAACAACTCGAACAATTGACCCTTCAAAGCGCTGTCAGCGACCTCCCCCAACATCTCACGCACTTCGGGAGTATCTTCTTGGTCGTGGGCGTTCCATCGCTGCTGATAGTAGTAATTGGCATCGGCAGAGCCGTAAGTATCACGGAAAGCTATATATTTAATATTATCATAGGCTGTCTTGGTAGCCGACGGAGAAAAATCATAAGCCAGTTCACCTTCCCTCAAAGGATACTTGCCCGTGAGCATATCTACCAGAAGGCTTTTCCCTGCCCCATTAGGACCTACAATGGCAATGTGCTCTCCCGCCAGAAAGTCGAGAGTTACGGGCCGGGCCAAACGAACAAGCGGGTTGCGTACTACGCCCCCCGCTATGTGTATAGTGTATGGTTGCGCCATTTCAAACGTATTTAATATAGTTGATGGCGCAAAGATAAGATTTTTTTAAAGATGAAGGATCATTGCCGACTGTGCAGGCACAAGTATTTCTGTTCCATACACCGTACCCAGACCTTGTTCATTGATAAAGCCGTCTTTGCAAACCACCGTATATTTACCTTCGGGAACAGCAACTTTTGCAGGCTGCTTGCGGGAGTTCAGGATTACGATTATACTTTTCCAGGCATCACCGTTCGCATTGTCCTTCAATTGATAGGCCACAAGATTACTGCCATCGACTGGAAGGAACTCAAGGTGTTTACGCACCAAGCCGGCATCACCCATGCGGAAAGCAGGATGATTCTTGCGAAGCCGAATCAATCCTTTATAATAAGCAAAGACATCGGCATGTTCCGTCTTGCGTTTCCAGTCTATGGCGTTGATGGAATCGGGACTCTCATAGCTGTTGTGCACTCCCTTCTTGTCACGCATCACTTCCTCGCCTGCATAGATGAAGGGGACACCCTGCGAAGTGAATACAGCGGTTTGAGCCAGTTTATCCAGTTTTGCCTGTTCTTCGGGAGTGATGCCCGGAATACTGGACCTCAACCTGTCAACCAGACACATATCGTCATGGCATGACACATAACTAATCATCTGTGTAGGTTGCTCTGCCCAAGGAGCCTTACTGTAATTAACAGAATCATTGTTTACCTGCGGATGCTTAATGGCACCTACAATACCAAACTTGATGCTCTCCTCTCCTCCGGGAAGCCCGGCAAGGAAAGCCCCCTGATGATTGTCGTTGAACGGACCGCGCAAAGCGTCGCGCATCTCGTCGGAGAAAGCGGCAATGCCCGGCATCTTGTAAGTGTTGGCTTTCATGGCCAAAGAATCCTGTGGCATCTGCGGAGCCTGAGCCGCCCAGCCCTCACCATATATAAAGATGGTAGGATCAACAGCCGTTGCAGCCTGGCGTATCTCGTTCATGGTCTCGATGTCATGAATTCCCATCAAGTCGAAACGGAAGCCGTCGATATGATACTCGTTTATCCAATGCAGAACAGATTCTACCATATACTTACGCATCATAGGGCGGTTGCTGGCAGTCTCGTTACCGCAAGCCGAAGCATCCGCATAAGAGCCGTCGGGCTTCTGACGATAGAAATAGCCGGGAACGGTACGCTCAAAGTTGCTGTCAGAAGTATTGAAAGTATGGTTATATACCACATCGAGCACTACACGGATGCCTGCCTTATGCAAAGCCTGCACCATCTGCTTGAATTCACGGATACGAACCTCCGGCGTATAAGGGTCAGTAGAATAGGAACCATCGGGTACATTGTAGTTCTGAGGGTCATATCCCCAGTTATATTTATTCTCATCCAACTTGGTCTCATCCACTGAAGCATAATCGTAAGAAGGCAAAATATGCACATGGGTTATTCCCAACTCTTTCAGATGGTCGATACCGGTTGCCAGTTTATCGGGATTGACCGTTCCCTGTTCTGTCAGTGCCAGGAACTTTCCTTTATGTTCAACGCCCGAGGACGGATCAATGGAAAAGTCACGGTGATGCATCTCGTAAACAATGACATCTGCAGGAGAAGCCAATGCAGGCCGTTTGTCGTCCGCCCACCCTTCAGGATCAGTGGATTTCATATCAATAATCGCCGCACGTTTACCGTTCACACCAACAGCTTTGGCATTGATTCCCGGTGTGTCTCCCAACCACTTGTCGTTGATTTTGACATTGAATGTATAAAATTTGCCTTTCAAGTCTTTTTCAACTTTGGCAGTCCATGTTCCCTCCTCGGACGGATTCATGGAAATTGTTTCGTAAGCATGTCCTCCGTCTCCTGCCTCAAACAGCATCAGACGAACTTCATCCGCCGTGGGCGACCATAAGGTAAACTGCGTTGCAGCAGGTGTATATTCCATTTCAGTCAGACTGCCGGAACGGACCGGATAAAGTTCATACGAAGCATATTCGTTCTTTGCGGGAGCACAACTGGCGATGGTCGTTGCAGTTACTCCAATAATGGCAAGTTCATTCAATTTCATGATACTGTCTTTAAGTATTAAATATTTTATTAGATTTCAAGTCTTATTTCATCACCCTATCCATTGTCATCACTTTATCCCCTTTTTTACCTTATCCGGATTTTTGGCTATAAAATCCTTCCATCCATGATAGCCTTTCTCCACTGCCGGACGTCCCATCTGCAGAAAATGACAATAGGCAGCAGCGAGTCCGTCCGTTGCATCCATAAACACCGGCATATCTTCCTTTGGGAAATGCAGCATACGCTGCAACATGTCGGCAACTTGTTCTTTGGATGCCTGTCCGTTTCCGGTAATCGCCATCTTTATTTTTAGAGGAGCATATTCCGTAATAGGGATGTCCCGGCTCAAGGCGGCTGCCATTGCCACTCCTTGCGCACGCCCCAATTTAAGCATAGACTGCACATTTTTTCCAAAAAAAGGAGCTTCAATAGCAAGTTCATCAGGCAAATAACTCTCTATGATGCTCAGTACGCGTTCATGGATATGGCGCAATTTTAAATAGTGGTCACCAAACTTACGGAGGTCAATGATGCCCATAGCTATCATTTCGGGTTTTACACCCGTAACACGCAACACACCGTACCCCATAATAGTGGTGCCGGGGTCAATACCCAGAATTATCTTTTCCTTGACCGGCTGTATCACACTATCACCTCCATCAATGTAGGGAATCCTATTACTTTATCCTTGAATATGTTCAGTAACTCCCCGTTCAACTTGACACCCTGTTCTTGATGCCAACGGTGCAACTTGGCAGAATCTTCCACTTCAAACTGAACCGAAAAACAAATACTGCCTTCCTCTATGTGGCTCAATATGCGGGAAATCCGGGGAGCGTGCAAAGTACCGTTTTTCTCAACTTCGGGAAGATAGTACTCCTGCATCCAAATCAGGAAGTTTTTTTCCTGTCCTTCCTCTACGTGATAGGTCGTATTATATATCAGCATAACGTCTTTTTTTCAAATTCTTTGGCAAACATAGCAATTATTTCAGAATAATGCATTATATTTGCACCATCAAAAATGCGGGTAGCTCCGCAAACGTTAGCAACGGGGCGTTAGCTCATCTGGCTAGAGCGCGACACTGGCAGTGTCGAGGTGATCGGTTCGAGTCCGATACGCTCCACTCGTTAAAATTGGTTCTTGCGCTGAAGAACGGAAAACATATAGAAGAGCGGCACTGATTCAACCTCTTGTATAAGTTATTTTATAATACTCCCTATCGTACTCTGATAACTGAATAAAGAGTTTCTTATCATTAATGTAACCTACATATGCTCCGCGAATAATATTATATTCATATCGTTCTTTCATAAAAAGGCGTAATTCATCATAGGGTATCTTACTTTTGCTCAAAATAAGACATGAAGTATATAATACACCCTCCTCATCAAAGAAATACCATTCACCTGTAGGGCTAACTCCACCATTCCTATAATAAAAGACAGCAGGATCTGTCTGCATTTCATAGCTATCGCCAAGTTTGGACAACAAATCATTTTTAGTCAATGAAAAATCATGTATAGGTTCAATGAAGTTCTGGTATTTCGGAACAACTTCTACCTTGACATCTATTGTTTGATTATCCGCCTGTACCTTTATTATCGTTTTACCCACATGGATTCCCACGACACCTCCCCTTTCGGTGACAACCGCAACATTCTCATCCTCGGACATAAAATCGACCTTTCTCATTCCGGAAACCTCAAGCTGCCGTACAGAAGGCGGGTAATCCTTCTTCACGTACATAGAACTCAGTAAAAGTTCGTCAGGCTCTACAGAGATTCTGGAAAAATGCTCTACCTCATCGCTGCTACAAGAAGTGAACGATACAAACATGAGAATAAGTAATCCAACTATACTTGAAAAAACTCCAATTAAAACATAAAAAAACTTTCTCATAAATTAAATAGTTAAGTTAAACATTTATCTTTAAATCACAACACTACTTCAAAAACAACCCCCAACCGTAAAACCGGGGTATAGCATAGTTCCTACCAACAACAAGCAAAGCAGAACCTTACTGACTTCAAATCTGATTGCAACATAAAGACAAGCTTTCTTTGAAAACTCCCTACGCAATTTGAGAGAAATTTTATAAGAGAAAGGATACGTTGAGGAATAAATATTGGAAAACCGCCCGGCTCATCACGAGCAAGGCGGTCATTGGCTTAGTCTATAAGCCCCAAAATACATATGTTTAAACAATTATATTCATCACAGGAGCATAGAATCAAGTTAGAAGAATGAAACAAAAAAGTCCTTTTACACAAGCTTTTTTGTCTCTGGAAGTCATCAATACCCAGGTGTCTGTTCCAATTCCGTATCAGAACTCAATGTACTGGTATCTATAGGCCAAAGGACACGATAGGCATTTTCTGTAGAAAGCAGCGGCTGAACTGTAATCGAATTTGCCTCTGCCCATGATTTTGAAGTTGCTTCCCTCAAGTCATTAACGGCAAGTCCATAAGCCACATGTCCTTCATTATGGAACACCAAATGATCTGTAGTACCACAAGCTGAACTGACAGACATACGGCAGACATCCCACCAACGTTGTCCTTCTTGAACAAATTCCTTGTCTTTCTCATGAAGAATAGCCACTTCGTTTTCTGCAAACGACCCAGGAGTATATCCATAGACATCTTCACTCCAAGCGTCACCATATGCACGCTCGCGGATCTTGTTGATATTATTTTTTACTCCGGTGTTATCTCCCTCCATATTCGCAATTTCAGCAAGAGACAAGTATGCCAAGGGCAGACGATAAATAGCACGGTCACTATCGTAAGTCCTGTAACTTGTCAAAGCAGAAATGCTCCCTATATGTTTGCGTACAAAAGTTCCGCGAAGTTGGGTAGCCTCCTTGTCATGCCAAGAACTTATAAACGTGGCGTCACGGCGTGTATCGGCTTCATCATACTGATACCAGAGAGCATTAGAATACTGATAATAGTGCACATTTCCACCAATCCGGAGAGGATCCGCCCATGTTTCTCCATTGATGTCAAAGGCATTACCAAGCGTAAGTCCGGTAGTGGCACTGTAGCAATAACCGGAAAAACCGTTCGAAGCTTCATTCTCGTCATACTTAAAAGCCATAATTATTTCAGAATTCTGCTTATTTTCCGGATCAAATACAGCGGAGAAGTCCCCCTGCAAACCCAGACCATAATTATTTATCACATTCTGAAAATGGGTCTTGGCTGTAGCCAGATCGTTTTTATCAGCCGCCTGGTCGCCAATGGTCACCTTGGAATTCCAAAGATAAACTTCACCTGCCAACATCTCCGTTGCAGCTTTTGACCAGTAATATTTGGCATTACCGCTCTCATTGTCGAAGTTAAAAGTAGTCTGGTTACCAAAATAATTTAGCGAAGTGGTTATATCTTTCTTAATTTGAGCCATTACTTCCGAAGGCTGTGCACGTTTCATGTATAACGTAACCGGGTCATAATTACCATCTGCTACGTCAGGTATCAATCGCAAAGGCACCCCACCGTAAGCACGATAAAGTATAAAGTAATAGTAAGCACGCATACCATAAGCCATGCCTAGACAATAATTCTTGGTTTCTTCACTAGAGAAGTAATCAGCAGGTTCTACCCGGGCTATAAAAAGATTGACATTGGCAATCAGCCCCCAGTAATTGCCGAAATTAGCCACCCCATAATTAGTGACACTCAAGTTCTGCTCACGAAGATACGCAGCAGCAAGGTTAGAGCCATCAGAGCCTGTCGTCTCCAAAGTATATGCCCCCCCTCTTATTTCCCCATAAGTAATATTGGTCTGAAAGTCAAAGGTACGGAAATGTTGCATCATGGCATGAATGTCTCCTATGGCCTGAGCCTCTGTGGTCCAGAAGCTGTTGGCTCCATAATAATCGATGGGAGCAAGATCAAGCTCGCAGGAAGTAAGCCCCAAGCTTGCAGCAACAACAGTTGCAGAGAACAATGAGAAGAATTTATTTTTTTTCATAATTGTCTTTTTATGATATGAATTTAGAAAGTAACATTAAGTCCGAAGAGCACAGTACGAGGCAGCGGATAAGTGGCACCGTATCCGGCTGTTGAACCGGAAGTATACTGTATATAGTCAGGTATGGCACAATTACTGCTCGTAAGATACCCCAAATTTTGTCCGGTTACAGAGACGGTCAGTTCCTGGCAACGGAATTTCTGGGTGATAAAGGCAGGTACCTTGTAAGAGAGTTGCAACTCACGGAAAGCCAGATAGTTTCCTTTAGATGCCCAGAATTCGGATGTACGGATGTAATTGTTGGTTCCACCGGCATCATTCCATACATAACGGGGATATTTAGCGTTGACATTGTCTTCCGTCCAAGAATCCCACATATCAGTAGTCATGTTGTAAGTGCCCTGTCCGCAACCGTTAATCCATTGACGAAGGCCATCGTAAGAATGGAATCCCAAGCCAAAATCAAAACGCGCATAAAGCGACAGGCCTTTCCAGCTGAAAGTCGTATTAAAACCACCGTTCCACTTCGGTACCAGATTGCCGATTACTTTCTGGTCATATTGGTCAATGTAACCGTCACCATTTCTATCTTCATAAATCAAGTCACCCGGCGAAAGTTCATAGGCCATACCAGTCCATCCATACTCCTGCAATTTCTGCCTTCCCTTTTCACCGGAAAATACAGCTACGCTTTGAGACACATCACAATATCCATCCGGCAAATCTGCAGCAGTCCGTGCCATTTTTACAACACCATAACCTACCATTACATCATAAGGAGTCTTTCCCTCCTGAAGGCCACCTACAAAATAGGTTTCATCACCGTTGCCGGTATAAATCTCAGTACCTCCCTGGCGGTTTCTATCAAGTCCGTTTTCGGGTAATTCCACTATCGTGTTCTTGTTCCATGAGATATTTCCTTTTACATCCCAGTGAAAGTCCTTGTTATGAATGAGGTTTGCACCGAATTCCAGTTCAATACCGCGATTACGGAACTTTCCGTTATTATTGGTAACGGATGAGAAGCCGGTGGTTTTAGGTAAAGACAGTGATGCGTACTTATCGGAAGTCAAACGATCATAGAACGTGAAGCCAAGCGTATATTTGTTAGCCTGGAATCCCAAATCAAGTCCCACTTCAGCAGTACGTGTCTTTTCCCAACGCAAACTAGGATTAGGAAGCGTACTTATACGATATCCCGTATTTCCATTATAGGTATAGGCTCCGTACTGTCCCTGCAAGGTGTAGGCACCGATACCGCTGGCATTACCGTTCAAACCAAAGCTGGCACGCACCTTACCATAATTTATGATATGCGTATAATTTTCAAAGAAACCCTCTTGAGAGAAAATCCATCCAAGAGACACACCCGGGAAAAAGCCCCAACGATTATCTATCAAAGAAGAGTATCCGTCCTCACGAAAAGTGGCAGCCAATATATAGCGTCCCAAGTAATCATACTGCACTCTACCGAAATAAGACATGATACGCTGTTGTTCGTGTGCAGAGTCAATGACGCGTGCGCCCTCGGCCGTAGAGGTATAGCCCAGATCCATGAAATCACCGGTAGGAGCATCTTTACCGGAGGCACTGAAGCTCTTATAGCCTCTGTTATAATACTCTGTGCCCGCCATAGCACTGATGGAATGGTCACCAAATGTACCGTCATAAGAAAGTACCAGGTTGTAAGTCTGGCCAAGAGTACGATAAAAACTTGCTGATGAAGAGCGGGTCTTGTCAATGGCAGTTTCCGCTTGGTTGGTATGGTAATCCTTATTGAATGATTCTCCCAGATATTCACTGTATGTCCAAGCCATGGTGCCCTTCAATTTCAGTCCTTTAAGCAATGTCGCTTCCAAAGACTGAGTCATGGAGAACTTGTCAGTTTGGTTCTCACGGATAAACCGATCCAATTCGTAAGCAAAGTTTCCGTCTGCCGTTGAACTACCCAGCAACAGATTTCCCTCTTCGTCTGCCAGACGCATAGTAGGAGGCATTGACATCTGACGGCCAAAGTAACGACCATCCCCCTGGCTTCTGGGATTATCGGCCAAATAGTTTGCACGGTTATAGTTGAAAATAGAAGTTGATTCCAACCATTTGGCAATTTTATAATTTCCGGTCAACGAGAAAGAATAGCGTTGATAGAATGTTCCTACCCCGAAACCATCGGCGTCATAATACCCTAATCCGGCATAATACTTTCCCCTGTCGTTTCCACCAGAAAAACTCAAATTATAATCTTGGGTGATAGCCGGATTCTTGACGTTGTAGTCAAAAGCATCCGTATCTTTATATAAAATCCTGGCATCACTAACCGGGTCGTCCATCAAACGCCATCCTTTACCAAGAAGTGCATCCTGTTCTGCACTACCCGTATATTTCATTATATTGTAAATAGTGCTTGCATCAAGCTGCGTCCTGCCGATACCTGCCGGATGATTGGCTGAATTCAAGTTGGCAGAGGCTGCCCACGGAGTATTGGCAAGCGCCTTCCGCATCCAGTAGATATAGCCTTCCGCATCCATCATGTCATACTGTTTGACAAAGTATTGCGCTCCCACCTTCATATTGAACGTAACTGCGGCTTTTCCGGCTTTCCCTTGTTTGGTAGTGATAAGCACCACACCGTTGGATGCACGGGCACCATACAAGGCAGTAGCTCCCGCATCCTTTAAAATCTCCATCGACTCAATATCATTGGAGTTCAAGTCACTTAGACCTTCCGGACGAATCTGCCCGTCCACGACTACGATAGGCGACCCTGTACCGTCAAAGTTAGTACCACCGCGAAGTACAATGGAAGGCGTGCTGCCGGCAAAACCAGAAGTTTGCTTCACTTTCAAACCGGCCACAGCACCTACAAGTGCCTGGGCAGGGTCACCATACGATCCCATAGTAAGCGTTTCTTCACCTACTTTCGAAATGGAGTTTGTCAATTTGCCTCGTTTCTGCTTAATGCCATACCCCATTACCACTACTTCATCCAAAGTTTGGGCATCCTCCTTCAATACAATGGAAAGTGCCTTTCCTTCCCACTTCACTTCCTGTGTCTGATAGCCCACAAATGAAATTTGAAGAATGTCGCCTGTTTTAACGTTGCCCAAAGAAAAGTCACCATCCAATCCTGTGATGACTCCATTACTGGTTCCCTTTACCACTACAGATGCACCGATTACACTTTCACCGGTTTCATCTTTGACAATACCCGTGCACGTACCACTCTGTTGTGTGATTTTTACAGCAGCCACATCCGGACTGGCTACCGCATAAGCTGTTCCTGCTGATATTCCCATGAGAAACAGCACCATGCTGACCGATCTAAATCGTTTTAACATAACTGTTTTTTTAATATTAATAATAAAGTTAACAATGTACTCCACAAAGCAGTAAGTACTTTTAGAACTAACTTAACGTGTATATTTCTCTTGAAAGAAAACCAAGAAGGATAGTAATTTCATTGAAAACATAAATTGAGATCTAAAAAGGTATCTATTGTTCTACCGGGAAGTATATTTGTTATACCTCATTCATGGCTATGTGATACTTTTTATTGATTTTAACGGCAATCCTTCGATAAATTAAATATTTTAGATAAACACAATCATATCCCTTATTAATATAAATAAAACAAGGATTCTGATAGATATATTTTATTTAATAAACGGAATTCATGAATTAATTAGAAAATATTTTTATTAAATATGTTCTGATAACAAAAATATTATTATTTTTGCAGCGAAAATTGTGCTTTTACAAGTATAGTTCTAAAAGAACTTGGTTTTAAGACAAGTGTATCAAAACTCTGAAAAGGTATCTCTCTCTCTTTCAGACATCCCTCTTTTTTCTATAAATCGGCCGGTAGTTATCCTTTCTTCAGATTAGGCAGGAACCAAGCCACCAGTCCCAACAAAGGCATGAATGCACACACATTATAGACCGCTTCTATGCCATGCTTGTCCGCCATGGAGCCCAATACAGCCGAAGCAATTCCAGCAACCCCAAAGGCGAAGCCAAAGAACAGGCCCGAAACCAACCCCAATTTATTGGGAAGCAGCTCCTGTGCATACAATAATATAGCGGGGAAAGCAGAAGAAAGCATCAGTCCTACACAGAAGCTAAGCACTATCGTCCACATCAACCCGACATGAGGCATCAGCATGCTGAACGGTGCTGTACCGAGAATGGATGCCCAAATCACATACTTGCGCCCTACCTTGTCCCCCACCGGACCTCCTACCAGAGTTCCTATGGCAGTTGCCACCAAGAAGATAAACAGAAACAATTGTGACTGCTGCACGGTGACGCCAAACTTATGGATAAGATAAAAAGTATAATAGCTGGTCAAACTTGCCATATAAATGTATTTGGAAAAGATCAGTACCAACAGAATGCTTATGGCGAAGACTGTCATCCCGGAAGAAAGAGGACGCTCTAACTTTCCTACCACAAATGCCGGACGTTTCCTTATATGATTCAAGTAGGAACGGAACCAGCGACAAATAGGTATCATCACCATAATCGCCATCACGGCAAAAACAGCAAACAAGGCAATGTGACGCCTCCCGTAAGGTGCCACCAGCAAAGCTACCAGCAACGGTCCGAGCGAACCACCTAAATTACCGCCCACCTGAAATAAAGATTGTGCCAACCCACGTTTTCCGCCTGAAGCCAGAAAAGCGATACGCGACGCTTCCGGATGCAACACGGAAGAACCGATACCGACTACAAACACTGAAGCCAGCAGCCAATACAGATTAGTGGCGAAAGCCAGATTCATTATACCTACCAGAGTAAAGCTCATGCCTATCGGCAAGGACCAGGCAAGAGGGCGTTTATCAAAAAGCAATCCCATCAAAGGCTGAAACACAGATGCCGACATTTGATAGACCAGTGTAATCAGACCAATCTGAGCAAAGCTCAAAGAAAGATCTTCCTTGAACAAAGGATATACCGCTGAAATTACCGACTGCATCATGTCATTCAGGCAGTGAGAAATGCTTAATGCAATAAGTATAGGAAAAGCAATTCTGCGAATGGGAGGTCTTTGGTTCTGCATCATCTTATACTGTCTTTTATAAAAACCGGTGCAAAGTTATATAAAGAAATGAATCCCCTTCCTTTCTCCACCAACCTTTTCATAAGGAATTTCAGAGATACGGAAAGGGATTCTTGTTTCTATTCCATCATCAGTTCAACAATCCGGGATTGGCTTCCAGCGCCTCTTTAGGAATGGCAAGCGTGTATCGGGCATCATTCTCTTCCAATACATACGTCTTGCCACCAAGCACTTTCTCCAGCCGCGGACGGGTAGTACGCCGGAGATCGAACCAGCGGTGTCCTTCAAATGCCAGTTCGCGGGCACGCTCATCCAGAATTTCTTTTACCAAAGCTTCCTTGCTCATTTCATTGACTGCAGCAGCTTTTACAGGATAAGCCTCCGGAGCGTAACGTTTCTGCATCAATGCCAGCAACCGGGCACGCGCCTGCGGCAATCGGTCCATCCGGGCAGCAGCCTCAGCGGCCGTCAAGTACATTTCACCTACACGGAAAGTACACAGGAAATTATTGCTTCCCGCCTTCTTGCTCTTCCGGAATCCGTCTTCATCCGCTGCAGCAAAATATTTGTCCAGGCGCATGTCCTTCTCTGCATAAAGGGCAAGAAAATCCGGAGTGGCCAGGGCAGCCCCATTGATGGTGCTACTCAAAGAGATTTCCAACGCAGCAATATTCTCCACAGATTTATAACTGTTGGGTACATCGGCGGCGGCATCGTTCAAATCTTCCAGAACGGATTTTCCTGCAAGTACAGCCTCGGCTGCATCCCAAGCCTCCTGCCATTCTCCTTTATATAAAGATACGCGTGACTGAAGCGCCTCTACCGAAGCCACATTGAAACGATAGGAGAATCTCTGCTCCCACTCCGTTTCCGTAATCAACTTACGGGCTTCATCAATATCAGACTGGACAGAAGCATAAACTTCCTTCACTGTATTACGTTTCAAGACTTTCTCCAAGTCCGTGTCCAGCTTCAGCGGTACCGCTTTCGTATCCAAAGCACCCTCTTTGGTGTAAGGTTGACCATAAAGGTTTACCAACAAGAAATGCACATAGGCACGGAGCATATACGCTTCTCCCACGAGCTGGTTTATATCTTTTCCAGAACCGTCCTTGATATCACTTCTGCTCTCTATGACATGGTTCGCTATAAAAAGCACATTATAATATTTAGCCCATTCAAACGACGAAGTATAAGCGTTGGGCGCCAAGTCATTCCAGCGTTCTATATCCATGTAATAGTTCTGGTCATATTCATTATCCCTGACCCGCATTTCGTCGGAACGGAAGCAAGCCATCCCCCGGTCGCTGAAATTGCTCACGTCCTTGTACGAACGGGCAAGCAGCGCCCTATACTCAGCCAAGGAATTAGGAATGACGCTACCGGTAGGCTGTATGTCCAGATAGTTGTCGCAGGCAGCAAGCAGCAGCATGCAACCCATTATCATCAAACTTATTGTTTTCTTCATTTTCTTTCTGTTTTTGGAATTAGAAATTCAGACTCAAGCTAAATGTTACAGACTTCGGCACAGGAGTGGCATAAGGATTGTACATTGATTCCGGATCCATATAGTTATCATATCCCGAACCGAACACAAACAGATTACGGCCTTCCATAGATACCGTAGCCGAATTCATCCCCAGACGTTTCGTCAGGATCTCGGGGATACGGTATCCCAGGCGCAGATTCTGCAGGCGCACATAGTTGAGTTTCTTTACCCATATATCCAGATCCCTCCAGATAGACTTAGAGTCATACCAGGAATATTCTTCCGGATTGGAGGCACTTGTCATAAAAGCCGGAAACTTTGCATCCGGATTCTCGGGTGTCCAACGGTTCAAGACATCACGGTTGTAATTCTTGCCATAGTCCGGATTGATAATTTCATACGAAGGCTGGGTACGTACATATCCGCCGAACGTCAATGAGAAGTTGGCGCTCAGTTCCCAATTCTTATAACTGAACGTATTAATCAGACCTCCTGTATATGGTGCGTCGCTGCTCCCTATATACGAATAGAAAGTTCTCTCCTCGGCAGCAGTCACATCGGAAGAGGCAATGCCGATCCCCCACTCATCCTTCAGACGGTAAAGTTCCTTCAGAGTCACTTTCTCCCCTTCCGGATTATAGAACATCATGTTTCCGGTCTCTTTATCCACACCCGCAGTCTTCAGCGCGAAGATGGCTCCTACAGGATAGCCTTCACGCCCCGGGGTAGTCTGCTGTTCGGGAATGTTTTCCTGCAACACTTTATTGCCGTTATAGGCAAAGTTGAAGTTTGTGTACCAGGAGAAGTTCTTCGTCGTTACATTACGTGTAGATAAGCTGATTTCCACCCCTTTATTTTCCATACTGGCCCAATTGACATTCATGGAAGTGAAGCCGGTTTCCAGAGGAAGCATACGCAAGGCAATCAAGTCGGTACCCTTGCGATAATAATAGTCCACACTCAGGTTGATGGCCTGGTTCAATACAGAAAAATCAAAACCGGCATTGACCGATTGTGTCTTTTCCCAACGCAGCTTCTTATTGGGAGCAGAGTTAATGACAATCATATCTTCCGACATGCCGGGCAGGATACTTTCCGATTTATAAGTCCCCAGCAGGAATGGAGAAGTATTCTTGTCTATATTTCCCTGCAGACCGTAAGAGGCCCGGAACACCAAGTTGTCAATCCACTTTGCCTGCTGCATAAACGGCTCCTGCGACAGGCGCCACAATGCACTGACAGAATAAAGAGGAAGATAGCGGTATTTCTTATCCACGCCGAAAAGGTCGGAACCGTCAAAACGGATACTTCCCCCCACCGTATAGCGGTTCAACAAAGAATAAGAGGCTGTTGAGTAGAAAGATACGTACGCATTCTCCTTATAAGTGGTCTGGTGAAGCGGGAAAGACGCGGCATAGCTCTCATTGGGGAAAATCACCGGTTTGGTGGTCAATGTCTTACGGTCAAAGCCATATCCGGCGGAAAACAAGGTTTCATACCACGTCTTGCGCAGTTCGGTACCCGCCATCACTTCCAGTTCGTGGATATCATTGAAGCTGTCACGATATTCTCCCATCGCCTTCCAGGTAATCTGGGAGTTGGAGTTTTCGTATGACTTCTGCATACCTCCTTCGGGCAGGAAGTGCTTGGTTTCACCGTCTTGGGAGTATTCACTCTGCTTATAATAATAACGCATGGCATAACTTTCCCAGTCTGCAATCTCTTCTCTGGAGGTTTTCTCCAGCTGATAGCCGAATTGGGAAGTCAGCTTCAGTTTATCATTGAAACGCAACTCCGCATCAAATATGGATGAGAAAGAGTTCACCACACCTTCATTGGACGTGTTCCGGCGTTCTTCAAAGATATTGAATCCTAAATCCTTGTACGTATTATTCTGTATATCGTAATCATAATTATAGTTCCCGTCTTTATCGTAAAGTTCAAAATACGGATTCGCCTTACGTGAATAAAAGACGGGGTTGGACATGCCGTACTTGTCCGTCAGGTAATTGGTATTCTTGCGGCGGTTGGCAAACAGGGAAGCCCCCACCTTCAGTATTCGGTTCACCTTATAAGAGGTCTTGCCTACAAGGTTGAAGCGATCCATACCCACTCCGTCTATATTCCCATTTTCCTTAAAATAACCGAAAGACGTATAGTAAGTAACCCTTTCCGTGCCACCGGAAAGGCTCAAATTGTATTCCTGACTGAAAGCATCACGGAAAAGGATGTCTCCCCAATCCGTATTGACACTCTTCAAGCGATTGATGGCAGCCTGCGTCTCACTGCTCAGCGCATCCCACCCTCCGGACCGGAAGGCCGTCAGTTCATTGTAGTCAGAGAGAATATTATAGACTCCTCCCTTATGGTTTTCCGGCGAATAGTCATTGCGAATCATATCCATCTCCAGCCCGACCTTCTCCGCCGAGTTCAGCAAGTTCAGCCGCTTCAGGCTCAACGTAGGAGTATAAGTAAATCTGGAAGAGAAATTGATAACCGGTTTCCCTACCTTGCCCTTCTTGGTCGTAATCACAATCACACCATTGGCAGCACGCGCTCCATAGATGGCCGTTGCCGCGGCATCCTTCAATATTGTGATGTTCTCGATGTCCGCTGGATTCAAGCCCGCAATGGAAGATTGCTTCATATTGGTGATGTCATTCAGCTCATCCGGCTCGGGCACATCCGTCCCTTCCAAAGGAATGCCGTCCAATACCCACAAAGGATCCTGCGTGCCGTTCAATGAGGCGGTACCACGGATACGTATCTTTGCCGGAGCGCCCGGGGCACCGGAAGTCGGGCTTACGGAAAGTCCGGCAATCTGTCCGGCAAGCGCCTGGTCTATACTCTTTACCGCACCGATGGTTTCATCCGATATATCCAGTTTGGATACGGCAGCCGTCAGTTTGCGGCGCTCCACCGTCTGATAACCCGTCACAACAACAGCGTCGAGCATCTGTGCAGAAGTATGAAGAGTTATCTCATACCGATCTTTTCCCGAAACAAGTTTTACCTCTTGAACCTCGTATCCCACATAACTGCAAAAGATACGGGTTACTCCCGAAGGGATGCTGATAGAGAACCGGCCTTCCACGTCGGTGATAACTCCAACCGTAGTCTGAGAGCTTCCCGCCTTTTTCAAGTCTTCCGCCGTTACATAAACGGAAGCGCCGATAAGCGGAAGGTTATCCTCTGAAGATATTACTACACCCTGCACCTGTCTGTCCGCAGCAAAGGCGGAAGACAAAGCACCCACAAGGCATAGCAAAACGATTAATAAACGTTTTTCCATGCGTCACACTAAAAATAAAATTAATACTCTATTGAAATTGCTCCTTTACTTTATTCCCAAGGCTGTATTTATACGTAGGATCATATCTTTATAATGATACTTCACCGCTATGTCCGATGTTCCCAGACGGCTTTGCAACAAATCCTTGATACGCAATAATTCACCACGCTTCACAGAGATGGCATCCGACACACGGTTGATCTGCGAACCGTAGAAGTTCAGTTCACGGGGAGCTCCCATACGACCGGCATCCAACGCCTTGCCGGCATGCTCGTCACAACTGCAGAGGGGCATCCGGTTATCCAGCAAAAAATGACTGTCCATCAATTTCTTGTTGATCTTCACCCCTTCGCTTTCGGCGGCAGCCGTAATCAGCGCGTCAACAAAATTTTTCTGCAAGGCACGCGTCATGACATCCGGCAACGCTCCGCGTTCAGTAGTAGCGAAAATACTGCGATGCAGCCCATCCATCAGTTCAACCACGGTGAATGCCTTCCTACCGTTCACCAACTCATTCTCCAGCATACGCATCAAACGGTTGTTGGACAGCAAATCCCAAAGGATATACGACTGCGCATTCTTCAGCACTTGTGTCGGCGCGTTTTCCACTACCCCCAGCGGAGTGTTGCGCAACAAGTACGTATATTCTCCCACTTCCGCATCGAACAGCCACTTCGGATAAGTCAATACCTGGTCGAGCAGGAACTTCATGGCAGCCTGTTGTTTTTCCTTCTCCACGAACGTATAGGTCTTCTGCCCATCACCTACCGTAGTATTTTCCAGATAAATTCCGCCGATATTGGCAAGCACATGGTAAAGGTAATTGTTCCACTGGTTGATTACCGCATAATACAGGCGGGAAGCCTCTTCATAAGTCTGCCCTTTCTCTCCGGTGGTAGTCCACTGAATGATCTGAGGCACAATACGCTTCAGGTTCTCGATGCCCAACAGAGAAGAGCGGATGGCGTCATCTCCCAAGTCTTCAATCTGCGCACGGGGGTCAACCGCATCCCGGACATCCTGCGCTTCACTATATTTGTACAACCGGTCCGTATGACGATCCAGAAAACCGGCAAGCAATTCCTTTTCCGCTTCCGGGGTTTCCTTGCCATACCAGCGATAGCCATACTCTATGGCAAACATGTCGTACGGTCCTATATGCGGAGAGAGAGCCGTCACCCCGTCTCCCGGCTGTGCCACGTAATTGAAGCGTGCATAATCCATGATGGAAGAAGAGGTGCTGTTCATACGGTCCGTAAAAGTCTTTGAACGCAAAGAGTCTGTAGGAAAAGCCCAGGAGGCCATCATGTTATGCCGCAACCCCAAAGAGTGCCCCACTTCATGGCAAGCCACAAAACGCATGGCATCCCCCATCAGTTCGTCCGAGAGTTTTACTCCCCTGGCTTCGGGACGTATCGTACCGGTCTGTACCGTGATCCACTCCTGAAGCATGCCCAACACATTGTGCCACCACATGATGTCCGCTTCCAGTATCTCGCCCGAACGCGGGTCAAGGATAGAAGGCCCCATGGCATTTGCCTTGGTGGAAGCGGCATAAGTCAGTACGGAATAGTTCACATCGTCCTTATCCACATTCATGCTGTCCGTCAGTTCCCTTGCAATGATGGCATTCTTGAATCCGGCACGTTCAAACGCAACCTGCCAGTCCTCAATACCTTGCTTGATGTACTTTCTCCAGCGGCGGGGAGTAGAGTTCTCTATATAAAACACAATCGGCTTGGCGGGCTCCACCAGTTCTCCACGGAGATAACGCTCCCTGTCTTCGGGCTTCGGTTCAAGACGCCAGCGGGTAATGAACGGTTTCTTGTCAACGCGCTGCTGTCCGTCGCTATAGTTCAACAGCGGATTGGTGAAATATCCTACTCGCGGACTGTCCAGACGCCCCATCATCGGCTTTTCCGGAAGCAGCAACAAGGAGGAGCTTACTTCCACCGTCACATAGACGGTGGTGGTCCCTTCGGTCACCTTGGTAGTCAATTCGGAAGTTGCCACCACATTGTTCTCAAAGGACTTGATGGAGAGAATACGTGACAGGTTCTTGATGGCTGAAGTACCCAGGTTGATATTGGTGAACACATTGTTGATACTCGTTTCCGTACCGTCGTAGATGTCGTTCACCTTCACTACCATCGCGGTAGAGTCTTCATTGAACGCCTCTACCTTGAACCCCGCTATCAACGGGGAAATATAATTATCGAGTACCGACTGCCGTATAGCATCCCCCTCCGGAGCCAGCGGCAACGGACGGCTTTGACGCACCAGCAGCTTACCGGCAGCTTTATCCAATTCAAAGCGCACCATCTGGTTCTCGTAATTCGTGCCACGGTTCACGCCCGCCTCATTCAATTCGGAAGGCACACGCTGCAACTTGTTCACTACAAGCATGTCACGTCCCAACAGTTTTGCTGGGACTTCAAAATAATAGTCGTTCTTTTTCCGGTAAACATTAAACATGCCGGTATGGACAATGGCTCCGTCACCGGTCAACTTCTCATAGTTGCTTCTGGAGCGGACGCTGTCCTTGGCTTCACTCTTCTTTTTCTTCCGGAACCATCCTGCCGCTTCGGGAAAAGCGGAGTCAGACTGGCCGGCATACAACATTACAGTGGGTCCGCTTATCAGGACGCCTGTAGCTACCATAATGGGCAGGAATGTTTTTAATCTCATCAGTTCAATTCTATCTTTTAATATTAAAATTCCTGTCTGTCAAGTCTCTTTTTAGTTGTTCTAGCAATAAAGTTTAAACAGACGCATATTCTACCTCCATAGAATAGTGGGGCGCAAAGATAATAAAAGTATGTTTTAAAAGTTATAAAGCGATGCATATTTATGTTTTTCCAAGAGCAAAAAGAAAGCTTTTACCCTTAAAACATCAAAAAAAGGTATTTGCATCCGCCTATTCCGCGAAACTCCTACAAATGTAACCGGAGGGTGTCTTATACTGGCATAGGTAGACATATTTATAAGTTTGTAAATATGTCTACCTATGCCAGTATAAGACAAATCTCCGTGCAGTGACCTAAAAAAGCCGTCTTTTCTTTCAGAAACAAGAGAGCGGCGGAACAAGCGCCGCCCAAACAACTGTGGGTGGATCGAGGCGCAATGCTGAAAATTTAAACAGACTAAGGAGTGATATCCTAAGAAAATTGTATCTTTGCACCGTTTTTAACTGAGAAAATAAACAAGATAACAACAATATGATAGCTAAAATCAATCAGCTTCTGCAAGAAGTAGAAGCACTGAAAGCCGCCAACGCCGAGGAACTGGAAGCGCTACGCATCAAATATCTCAGCAAAAAGGGGACCATCAACGAACTGATGGCAGACTTCCGCAATGTAGCCGCCGAACAGAAGAAAGAGGTGGGAATGCGATTGAACGAACTCAAAAACAAAGCGCAGGAAAAAATCAACGCATTGAAGGAACAGTTCGAAAGCCAGGACAACGGTTGCGACGACCTTGACCTGACCCGCTCCGCCTATCCGGTAGAATTGGGCACACGCCATCCGCTGACCATCGTAAAGAACGAAATCATAGACATATTCGCACGCATGGGATTCAACATCGCCGACGGTCCGGAAATCGAAGACGACTGGCATGTGTTCTCTTCCATGAACTTTGCCGAGGATCATCCGGCACGCGACATGCAGGATACCTTCTTTATTGAGAACAACAGCGAAAGCGTATCACACAACATTATTCTGCGTACACATACCTCGAGCGTACAAAGCCGCGTGATGGAAACGTCACAACCGCCGATCCGCGTCCTCTGTCCGGGGCGCGTTTACCGCAATGAAGCCATCAGCTACCGCGCACACGCCTTCTTCCATCAGGTAGAAGCATTGTATGTAGATAAGAATGTTTCTTTCACCGACTTAAAACAGGCCTTGCTGCTCTTTGCCCAAGAAATGTTCGGCAATGATACCAAAATCCGCCTGCGTCCCTCCTACTTCCCCTTTACAGAGCCCAGCGCCGAAATGGACATCAGCTGCAACATCTGCGGCGGCAAGGGATGCCCATTCTGTAAAGGTACAGGTTGGGTTGAAATCCTGGGCTGCGGGATGGTTGACCCGAACGTATTGGAGTTGAACGGCATTGACAGCAAAATATACAGCGGATATGCCCTCGGTATGGGTATAGAGCGTATCGCCAACCTGAAATATCGCGTCAACGACCTCCGCCTTTTCTCTGAAAACGATACACGCTTCCTGAAGGAATTCGAGGCGGCCTACTGATTCGGCGAAGTTTCCTCCGCTAAAAACGAAAGGATTAAAGAATGAGAAAATGAAGTGAGGTTGTTTTCCATTCTTTAATTCTTTCATCGTTAATTCCGCATTATTAAAATTCTGCCCAATGAAAGATCGGCTCATTACTCCCGGCTATTGCTTCATCCTTGCAGCCAACTTTCTGCTGTACTTTGGTTTCTGGCTATTGATTCCCGTCTTGCCGTTTTATCTGTCGGAGGTCTTCAATGCCGGAAATTCCACCATAGGTATCATACTTTCCTGCTACACGGTCGCGGCCCTGTGCATCCGCCCTTTCTCCGGTTACTTCCTGGACAGTTTCGCACGCAAGCCTTTATATTTACTGGCATACTTTGTCTTCATGACAATGTTTGCAGGATATATCATTGCGGGGTCACTCACGCTGTTTATTCTGTTCCGGATCATACACGGAGTTTCATTCGGGATGGTAACGGTGGCGGGCAACACGGTAGTAATCGACATCATGCCCTCGTCCAGACGTGGAGAAGGCTTGGGATATTACGGGCTTTCCAACAATATAGCCATGGCGGTAGGCCCCATGTCCGGACTGTTCCTGCATGACGCGGGCATGAGTTTCACAACTATCTTCTGTTGCTCGCTCTGCTCCTGCCTTGCCGGATTCATGTGTGCCATGTCAGTGAAAACTCCCTATAAGCCTCCGGTAAAGAAAGAGCCCGTATCACTTGACCGGTTCATCCTGCTGAAAGGAATCCCAGCAGGTATCAGCCTGCTGTTATTATCCATCCCCTACGGCATGACCACCAACTACGTGGCTATGTATGCCAAAGAAATAGGCATCAACGTCACAACCGGTTTCTTTTTCACCTTCATGGCGGCAGGCATGGCTATTTCCCGCATCTTTTCGGGAAAACTGGTAGATAAAGGAAAAGTGACGCAAGTCATTTCAGCAGGACTCTATATCGTGGTATTCAGTTTCTTCCTGCTCTCGGCCTGTGTCTATATCATCCAGTGGAACGCCGTGGCATGCAGTATCATCTTCTTCCTCATCGCCCTGTTGCTCGGAGTGGGATTCGGCATCATGTTCCCGGCATACAACACACTGTTCGTCAACCTCGCCCCAAACAGCCAACGGGGGACGGCCACTTCCACTTATCTGACATCCTGGGATGTAGGAATAGGTATAGGCATGCTGGCAGGAGGATATATTTCTGATGTCAGTACTTTTGACAGAGCCTACCTATTCGGCGCCTGCCTTACCATTATATCCACGCTCTACTTCAACAGAAAAGTATCTCCTCATTATCATAAAAACAAATTAAGATGAGAAAGAAAGAACGTTATGAAAAAGTAATCGCCTGGTTCAGGGAAAACCGTCCCGTAGCCGAAACCGAATTGCATTATGACAACCCGTTCGAGCTGCTGATAGCGGTTATTCTTTCTGCACAGTGCACGGACAAGCGGGTAAACATGATCACCCCTGCCATCTACCGGGATTTCCCCACTCCCGAAGCACTTGCCGCGACCACTCCCGAAGTCATTTATGAGTATATCCGCAGTGTATCCTATCCCAACAACAAAGCCAAGCATCTGGTGGGCATGGCCCAAATGCTGGTGAAAGACTTTAACTGCCAGGTACCGGATACCCTGGAGGAATTGGTCAAACTCCCCGGCGTGGGACGCAAGACCGCCAATGTGATTCAATCCGTCGTCTTCAACAAAGCCGCCATGGCCGTGGATACCCATGTATTCCGTGTCAGCCACCGCCTGGGACTGGTTCCGGACAAATGCACAACTCCGTTCAGCGTGGAAAAGGAGCTGGTGAAAAACATCCCGGAAGCCGACATACCCATTGCCCACCACTGGCTGATCCTGCATGGGCGTTATGTATGTCAGGCACGCACTCCACAATGTGACAACTGTGGTTTGCAATTAATGTGCAAATATTATTGCCGGAAATATAAAGTAAGTAAAGAGAGCGCTCCGGATGAAGAATAAATAATTATTTCATAGCTAAAAAAAGAAATAAACATTACCTTTGCACTCACAAAAAGAAATAAGTAACACTTTTAAATAAAATCAGAGTATTATGACAATTGATCAATTTAACTTTGCCGGAAAAAAGGCATTCGTTCGCGTGGACTTCAACGTGCCCTTGGACGAAAACTTCAACATCACAGACGATACCCGTATGCGTGCTGCTCTTCCTACATTGAAGAAGATTTTGGCCGACGGCGGTAGTGTAATTATCGGTTCTCACCTCGGCCGTCCGAAAGGTCCGGCTGACAAGTTCTCTTTGAAGCACATCCTGAAGCATCTTGAAGAGCTGCTGGGAGTTGAAGTACAGTTTGCCAACGACTGCATGGGTGAAGAAGCCGCCGTTAAAGCCGCTGCCCTGCAACCGGGTGAAGTGCTGTTGCTCGAAAACCTCCGTTTCTACGCTGAAGAGGAAGGCAAGCCCCGTGGGCTGGCCGAAGACGCTACAGACGAAGAAAAGAAAGCTGCCAAAGCCGCCGTTAAAGAAAGCCAGAAAGAATTCACCAAAAAATTGGCTTCATACGCTGACTGTTACGTAAACGACGCTTTCGGTACAGCTCACCGCGCACACGCTTCCACGGCATTAATCGCCAAATATTTCGACAAGGACAGCAAGATGTTCGGCTACTTGATGGAAAAGGAAGTGAAAGCCGTTGACAAAGTGCTGAATGACATTCACCGTCCTTTCACCGCCATCATGGGAGGTTCCAAGGTTTCTTCTAAAATAGAGATCATTGAAAACCTGCTGAACAAGGTCGATAACCTAATCATTGCCGGTGGTATGACTTATACTTTCACCAAAGCTATGGGCGGTAAAATCGGTATCTCTATCTGTGAAGACGACAAACTGGATCTGGCTCTCGACCTGGTAAAGAAGGCTAAAGAAAAAGGCGTGAACCTTGTATTGGCCGTTGACGCCAAGATTGCCGACGCTTTCTCCAACGACGCCAACACCAAGTTCTGTCCGGTTGACGAAATACCTGACGGATGGGAAGGCCTGGATATCGGTCCCAAGACTGAAGAACTCTTTGCTGAAGTTATCAAGAATTCCAAGACCATCCTTTGGAACGGTCCTACAGGTGTATTCGAATTCGAAAACTTCACTCACGGCTCACGTGCCGTAGGCGAAGCTATCGTAGAAGCAACCAAGAACGGCGCTTTCTCACTCGTAGGCGGCGGTGACTCCGTAGCCTGCGTCAACAAGTTCGGCTTGGCAAGCGGCGTATCCTACGTATCTACAGGTGGTGGCGCATTGCTTGAAGCAATCGAAGGAAAAGTTCTTCCGGGTATCGCTGCTATCAACGAATAAGAATAAGTAAAGCATAACAAAGGCTGCACTTAATTTTCGGAAAGCAATCCGAACAGTTGAGTGCAGCTCTTCTTTTTGTCTTATTATATCTAAATAACAATGAAAATCACAAGGAACATCACGCTACTATTAGCCTTGATGCTGACTACATTTACCCAAGCACAGACTTCCATCGGGGAAAAAGCAAAAAAAGACTTGATACAACAAACATCTTTCGGCGGGTACGTCATAGGAAAAGCAACGGCTACCGACCAACATTTGAATGCAAGCACCAAAAGCCATACCGACTTTGACATAAGGTTGGTACGTGCCTATGTGGACGGTAAAGTCCTGGACTTTAAATACAAACTGCAATTAGAGCTGAACGGCAAACCGGGAGACTACAGCAACGAAAAAGGCGTGCGCATCGTAGATGCCTGGGCAGAATGGCAGAAGTATAAATTCTTCTATGTACGCTTCGGACAATTCAAACGTGCCTTTACCTTCGAGAACCCCATGAATCCGTGGGACATAGGCTTTGGCGCCTATTCCCAGCTCATCACCAAACTGGCAGGCATGAACGACCGTGTCGGCGAGCATTCCAGCAACGGACGTGACCTGGGACTTCAATTCCAAGGAGACTTTCTGCCCATGGGCAACGACAGGCACAATTTCATCCATTATCAGGTAGGCGTTTACAACGGGCAAGGCATCAACCATAAGGACGAGAACCGTTCCAAGGATGTCATCGGAGGAATTTATGTCTATCCCGTCAAGCAACTTGCCGTCGGAGTGTTCGGCTGGACAGGCGACTATACAAAGAACGGAATCACCGTTGACCGTAACCGCATGGCATTCGGAGTGAAGTATGAATCTGTATGGACCGTACGTGCCGAATATGCCACCAGCGAAGGACATAAGATAACCGACTACAGCAGTGACGGAATCTTGAAAGCGGGTACTTCGAACAAGGCAGACGCCTGGTACATGACCGTAGGTGCCCCCCTCAGCCGGAAGTGTAAAGTCTATGCCAAGTGGGACGTGTATAGAGACAGCAAGAACTGGAACTCACAAAAATCGCTCTATTGCCTTGCCGCCAACTACTACTTCTATAAAAATCTGAAAATACAAGCAAACTACACATACACCAACGACAAGAGTACCGCCAATGACGGCCATTATAACACTTTTGACCTGCAACTTTATTGGCGTTTCTAAATAAAGTTTCCCTGTCTGTTTTTTCTAGCATTCAATAACCCTTTAAATCCAATACCATGTATAAAATGTTTAGGGGCTTTCATTTAGTGGAAGCCTACCAGGAACTTAAAAAAGCCAAACGTCTGGCGGAAGACCAGACCGTTTCCAGAATTATCAAACTGACCATTGCCACCACAGTCGCTTTAGTACTGTGGGGTCTCCCCACAGACGCTTTCGGTGTAGAAGGACTGACCTTCATAGAACAACGCTTAATTTCCATATTCGTCTTTGCCACCCTGATGTGGGTGTTTGAAGCCGTACCGGCATGGACCACCTCCGTATTGATTGTGGTATTATTGCTGTTAACCGTCTCCGACAGCAGCTTATGGTTCTTCAGACAAGGCTATTCCTCGGAAGAATTGGGGCAGGCAGTAAAATACAAGTCCATCATGCATTGCTTTGCCGACCCTATCATCATGCTGTTCATCGGAGGCTTCATTCTGGCCATTGCCGCCACGAAAAGCGGTCTGGACGTGCTGTTGGCACGAGTCATGCTGAAACCCTTTGGCACGCAGTCACGCTACGTATTGCTGGGCTTTATTTTAGTAACCGCCTTTTTCTCCATGTTCCTCAGCAACACGGCCACTGCCGCCATGATGCTTACTTTCCTCACCCCGGTATTGAAAGCCCTTCCCGCCGACGGAAAAGGTAAAATAGGCCTGGCACTTGCCATTCCGGTAGCAGCCAACGTAGGTGGCATGGGAACCCCTATCGGCACACCGCCCAATGCCATCGCGCTGAAATACCTCAACGACCCCGAAGGCTTGAACATGAACATCGGTTTCGGTGAGTGGATGAGTTTCATGATGCCCTATACCATTATCGTGCTATTCATTGCCTGGTTCATCCTCCTCCGCCTGTTCCCTTTCAAGCAGAAAACCATTGAACTGCAAATAGAAGGCGAAGCCAAAAAAGACTGGCGGTCTATTGTGGTATATATCACCTTTGCCATCACGGTATTATTGTGGATGTCCGACAAGTTTACCGGTGTCAACTCCAATGTAGTAGCCATGATTCCGGTAGCGGTGTTCTGTATCACCGGAGTCATAACCAAACGCGACTTGGAAGAAATCAGCTGGAGTGTACTTTGGATGGTTGCCGGCGGCTTCGCTTTAGGCGTGGCATTGAACGAGACCGGACTGGCCAAACACATGATTGAAGCCATTCCGTTCAATACATGGTCACCTGTCGTAATGATTGTAGGGTCGGGGCTTATCTGTTACGCCATGGCAAACTTTATCTCACACACGGCTACTGCCGCATTGTTGGTGCCCATCCTCGCCATTGCCGGAATCAGTATGCGCGACACGCTACAGCCCATGGGTGGCGTACTGACCTTATTGGTAGGCGTAGCCCTCGGCTCATCCCTGGCAATGGTGCTGCCCATCAGCACACCGCCCAACGCGCTGGCACATGCCACAGGCATGATCAAACAGAAAGATATGGAAAAAGTCGGTCTCATTATGGGAGCCATCGGACTGGTGCTGGGATATGCCATGCTGATCTTCCTAGGATCGAGCGGACTGCTGTAGCCCACTGCTTTACAACGACTAAAGAGAGGTTGAATTCCATGTTTTTCATTTATGGGATTCAACCTCTTCATCTTTTTACAACAGCAGGCAAACGGTTTCTGAGAAATCGCCAAATTTTCTGGCATTCTTTTTGTACTTTTGCAAAAGATACTTTTAAAAAGACAGAAATCCATGAACGAGCAAACCATACAAGAGCAATACCAACATATCATTAGCTTGCTGCAACAGAAACGATTGAAAGAGGCGCAATCCCTATTGGAAACATTCTTATGGGACAGCAGCAACTGGAGTTTACGCAACCGTCTGGAACAGGCGCAAATCTCCTACCGGTATATGCTGCAATATATGAAGCAAGGAGTCAATGACCCGGAACGCCCGAAGCTCTACCGGAAATTGCTTGCCGAAACGTGGGAAATTGCCGACCAGGTCCGTCTGGGTTCACTCGATGAAGTATCCAGCCATTACTACCACTCCTTACGTAAAAACAGGAAAAGGCTGCCCGAAGAATATGACATTGCCACCCTCCGGAAAGTCTTGGAGTCCTTTCCGGACGATATGGCCGTATGCCGGCTAATGCCAGACAATCAAAATCTGGATGCCGTATTAAAACGCCATGAAGAGACCAACCAGGTTCTTTTCCTTGCCACATGGAGCAATAGTGCCTGGACGGCAAAGGACGAGCAGCAAGCCAAAGAATTACTGGAATCCGAGTTATTGCCCGTCAACGACCTATGCCTGTTTACCAGCGCCGTGACACTGAGCCTAATGGAATGTTTTGACATGCGCAAGTTCGCATGGTTGCTGGATGCAACGACTCATGCCGAAACCCATGTAAACCAGCGCGCCCTGGTAGGAATAGCCATTGCGCTGCATATCTATCCTGCCCGCCTGTCCTATTATCCCGAACTGACGGCCCGCCTGTCTCTTTTCAATGAAGACAGCAGTTTCGGCAAACAGCTGAACCGGGTCTATATCCAACTGCTACGTAGCCAGGAAACAGAGAAGATAGACAAGAAGATGCGCGAGGAAATCATTCCGGAAATGATGAAGAATGTCAGCATCATGCGCAACATGAAATTCGGATTCGAGGACAATGCCGCCGATGAAAATGACTTGAATCCGGACTGGGAAAAGGCTTTCGAACAATCCGGTTTAGGAGACAAGATACGCGAGATGAATGAACTGCAACTGGAAGGCGCAGATGTTTATATGAGCACATTTGCCCAACTCAAGAGCTATCCGTTCTTCAGAGAACCGTATAACTGGTTCTACCCGTTTGACATGCAGCACTCCAGCCTTATTAAAGAATTCGGTTTCAAGCCGACGGGAGACAATGCCATCCTTTCTCTGATATTGCAATCGGGATTCTTTTGTGACAGTGACAAGTATTCTCTCTGTTTCACCATGGCACACATACCGCAGACACAGCGCGAAATGATGCTCAGCCAGATGACCTCCCAGGATTTGAATGACCTGGCGGATGAAAGCAAATCCTCCAGTCTGCGCCAGTATGCCCAACGACCGGATGTCAACAGCAATCAATATATACATGATTTATATCGTTTCTTCAAACTGAACCAACGCAGATTGGAGTTCCGTGATATTTTTAAAGAAGAGATAGCGCTGCACCGGATTCCGGCTTTAAAAGAAATCTTATGCAAGCCCGGACTGCTCGCCGCCGTGGCCGATTTCCATTTCCGTAAACAGCATTATACCGAGGCTTTGGAAGTTTATCAAAACTTGATCAACCAAAATCATACAGATGCAGATATCTTCCAGAAAGCCGGTTATTGCCTGCAAAAAGAAAAGCGTTACAAAGAAGCTGTCAGCGCATACTGCAAGGCCGACATATTGAAACCTGACCATGTGTGGACTATCCGCCATCTTGCCACCTGCTACCGTCAGATGAGGGATTTTACCTCTGCCCTGGAATATTACAGAAAAGCGGAAACGATCCAACCGGAAAACCACAATATCCTTTTCTATACAGGCAGTTGCCTGGCAGAACAAGAAAAGTATGAAGAAGCCCTGCAGTACTTCTTTAAACTGGATTTTATAGAAAACAACAATGTCAAAGCATGGCGTGCCATAGGCTGGTGTTCATTTGTCAGCGGGAAGCACGAACAAGCCATGAAATACTACAACAAGATACTTGACTCCCGGCCTCTTGCCACCGATTACCTCAATGCCGGACATGTTGCCTGGAGATTGGGGAATCTTGAAAAAGCAGCAGAGCTCTACGGTAAGGCAGCTTTGGAAAGCGGTAGCAGGGAAGCATTCCGGGAGATGTTCAGCAAGGACAAGGAAACGCTGATCAAACAGGGAATCAACGAGAAAGACATTCCGCTGATGATGGACTTGGCAGACTAATAAGTTCTTTGTAAAGCCGCTGTACAGGAAGCCCCATGACATTATAGTAGCTGCCCGATATGTTCTCCACCCCGATAAAGCCAATCCACTCCTGCACACCGTATGCTCCCGCTTTATCCATCGGTTGGTATTTATCTACGTAATACGCTATTTCCTCTTCATCCAACCGGGAGAAACGAACCTCTGTCTGAGCCGTAAAACTACGTTGCCATTCCGTCGTAGTCAAGCATACTCCGGTAAAGACTTCATGAGTGCGTCCGGCCATATCACATAACATCTGCAAAGCATCTTCCCTATCCCTAGGCTTCCCCAGGACCTTATTGTCCAGCCAGACAATCGTATCGGCCGTTATCATCAACTCTCCCGGCTTCATCATGGAAAGATGAGCGTCTGCTTTCTTCTTTGCAATATACAGAGGGATATCCGCCCCCTTCAATGTATCGGGATAAGATTCATCGACATCGGGTAAAGTCCTTACTTCATACTCCACTCCCAGCCCTGCCAGCAACTCCCTCCGGCGTGGAGAGTTGGAGGCAAGAATCACTCTATATTTCTTCAGATTGTCCAGTATCATGTTATTTCAGATTTAGCAATTGACGATTTGGCAATCAAGACTACCAGCCGAAGGCTTTTTCATCAGCCAACCAAAGCCCTTTCACCTTCAATACCTGCTCTACGATATCACGCCCACAGCCATAACCGCCCTCCGCATGGGAGATATAACGTGCAATCGCCTTTACTTCCGGAGCAGCATCTTTCGGACAACATGGCAGACCGCAGACACGCATCACCTCCATATCGGGAATGTCATCACCTACATAAAGAATCTCCTCATCCTTCAACCCATGCCGGTCACGAAAATCGCAGTAGTCATGTATCTTCACGGAAGAACCCATATAAATGTTACTGTCATCAAAACCCAAAGCAGCGAAACGCTTGCGGACAGCTTCCGTACGCCCACCGGTTATAATTCCCAGCAACACCCCCTGCTTGGCTGCCAAATGCAACGAATAACCATCCTTTATGTTAACCGTACGCATCGGTTCTCCCTCTGAACTCATAGGAATCACATTAGCACTCAGCACTCCGTCCACATCAAAAACAAGGGCCTTTATCTTCTTTAAATCATAGTTTATTGTACTCATTGTATTCTTTCTGTTGTTAAACTACTTGCCTGCTGCAAGTCTATGGATACTCTCACTGATTTTCCGGTACAACTCCTGCATTTCCGGCTCATCGGCCAACATACATATATGGCCGTCAATCACATTCTCGTCATATCTTAGGGCCGGCCCCGTCTGTGCCGCACGAGGTTCCAGCTCATGCACCTTACGTGCCGTTTCATCTATCAGCGGAAGCATTGCCTCAAAAGGAAGCTGATACTTCTTCAGTAATTCGGCGGCCAAAGCATACATGTGGTTCGTGAAGTTACATGTAAACACGGCAGCCAGATGGAGGCTTTTCCGCTGCTCAGAGGTAGCCTCATAAACCTGCTCCGAGAGAACGGCCGCAATATCCTTCAGAAACCGCGTATCTTCTTCCGAACGGCTTTCCACGAAAATGGGTATATCCCGAAAATCGACTTCACGCAGTTTGCTAAATGTCTGCATGGGATAAAACACGCCATATCTTTCTACATGTCCTGCCCAGATATCCATCGGGATACTGCCCGCTGTATGTACCCACAAGGCTTTTCTCTCCCCTCCGGCAACAATTTCGGGCAACAGCCGTACCAAGGCCGCATCTTTCAGCGATACTATATAAAGCTGTGCATCTTTCGTCACGTCAGACAATGCTGTAGTGCATTCCGCTTCTACCATCTGTGCCAGAGACTGCGCCGACTCTTCCGTACGGCTATAGATCTGCACAATACGGAATCCCTTCCGATAAAGGGCCTTTGCCAGATTAGTGGCAAGATTCCCCGCACCGATAAAGGCTACCGACGTATCTTCTATACTTCTTTTCATCTTATCTTGTTGAGACCAAATACAAGATAGCACCGACTACCAACAATGCTACCGGTAATAAATATGCTGACATCGTACCAAGCAATGCGGTAATCAGCCCAAAGTTCAGTACCAGCCACAAGCCTATCAAGACCAGCCCTACAGACTTATCGTGCTTGAACATCAGAAAAATCACTGCGGTATAAAGCAAGAAGTTATCCTTGTTCATCACCCATGGAAGGCCTATCGCAGAAAAATGCACCAATTTATCCACCAGATATAGAATGCCGAACACTATCAGGGTGATGGCAGTAGCCTTGTATGTGTCCCGGTTATTGTTTGCTTTTGCTGCACTCACTGCTATTCCCCTCCGTATTTATTGAGATGAATCTTCTCCCACTGCAAATTGTCTTCATTGAAAGGCTTGCGCTCCATCCCTTTGTGACCGATAGCAATAATACTGAGCACTTGCAACGGCAAAGGAATATCAAGTACCTCATGTACATATTCATTGGAAGGTACGCCTGTGGCCGTAAAACGTTCACGTATCTGCACCCAGCAACTGCCCAATCCCATATCCTCAGCCTGAAGCTGTAAATAAATGGAAGCAATGGCTGCATCTTCCACCCACACATCGCTTGCCAACGGATCGGCTGTCACCACTACTGCCAAAGCGGCATCTGCAATAAACTGCGAAGCCTGTTCCTTGCAATATGACAACTGTTTTAGCTTTTCCTTATCATCCACTACGATAAATTGCCAGGCATTACTGCGTTTTGACGTAGGTGCCATCAAAGCAGCTTTCATCAAGGTGACAACCTGCTCTTGCGTCAACTCTTCTTCTGTAAATTTCCGCATACTACGGCGAACCTTTATTAACTCGCTGAAACTTTCCATAACCTATTCGTGTTTAATACATGCAAAGATAGTGTAAACCGGAAGTAGAATAAAAAGAACTTATCCTTTTTTATACAGAGATACAGCCTATCTTCGCCTTTTGATGCAAAGATAACGCAAAAATCCGATTAAATAAACTCATGGAAAATGAGTTTTCCCCTACGAGTACAAGGAATTTATCTATTATTTTTTAAATTTGCAGTCAATGCCCCTTAAACTGACCACATATTACGGCGGAAACAAGGTACCGGAATTGCCGGGCACCAACACGTTCCATTCTACAGAGTTGTTCCACATTTATGAAGCTACTCCGGGTTATACTCCCATTCTTATCGTTGCTTCCGTAGATGACAAACCTGTAGCCAAACTGCTTGCCGCCATACGTACAAGTGCCCGTCTGTTTCCTCCCGGCATCATCAAACGATGCGAAATATATGGCACGGGAGAATACTTCGAAGAAAACATGGATAAAGAGTCCGTTTTCGGTGACATGCTTCAACGGTTGACCAGTGAAGCCTTAAGAAAATGCTTTCTTATTGAATTCCGCAATCTGGACAATGCCATGTTCGGCTACAAGGCTTTCCGGGAAAACCGGTATTTTGCGGTCAACTGGTTAAGGGTGCGTAATTCGCTGCACAGTCTGGATAAGGCGGAAGAGCGCTTTAGTCCTTCCCGTATCCGCCAAATAAAGAAAGGATTAAAAAATGGAGCACAAGTACGTGAAGCACATGGTACGGAAGAGATAAAGGCATTCGCCCAGATGCTTCATCATGTTTACTCCTCCAAAGTCCGCCGCCACTTCCCCAACAGGAATTTCTTCCAGCAGCTTGAAACGCAACTCATGAAAGAGCAACAAAGCAAAATCTTTATAGTGACTTATAAAGGCAAGATTATAGGAGGCAGTGCCTGCATCTATTCCGATGACAGTGCCTACTTATGGTTCTCTGGCGGTATGCGCAAGTCGTACGCTTTGCAATATCCGGGAATTCTTGCCGTATGGAAAGCATTGGACGATGCCAAGGAACAAGGTTACCGCCATCTGGAATTCATGGATGTCGGCCTCCCGTTCCGCAAACATGGGTACCGGGATTTTGTACTCCGCTTCGGCGGGAAACAAATCAGCACCCGACGCTGGTTCCACTTTCGCTGGGAATGGCTGAATCGGATGCTGATCAAGATGTATGAATGAATCAGTATAATTGTCAGAAGTTGATATAAACCTTATATCCGTGGGCAGGCACATTCACCTTAGCTCCCACAGTTTCATCCTTTCCGGTGAAATAATCTTTCCAATTTCCGGCAGCTGCGGGAAAAGCAACATCTATGGCCGCATGAGTGAAATTGCCCACTACGACCAATTTCTTTCCTGCCACACTTTCCAACAACAGCGAACGCCCATTGTTCCAATCGGCAGTACCTACTTTCCAAGTCAATGCGGCACTGGAACTGAACAGCTCAGGATAATCATTACGCAATTTCATCAGATCCACATAGACATCATGCAATTCTTTGCGATCGGCATTGTCCAAATATTCCCAATGCAAAGGTTTCTTTCCCGTACGGCCATTCTCTTCTATGGAAATGTCATATCCCATTTCCCCAAATTGCCAAACCATCTTAGGGCCGGGTACAGTGAGGAAGAAGGTAGTATTCAACTCCAATTGTTCCATACGTGCCTTGAGATCTGTTTTCAACACGCCATCGCCCCATTGGGTCTGCTTGTAGGCCATGCGCTCTTCATCGTGGCTTTCCATGAAGCCTACCCATGCCGGTGTTTCTTCATAGAGGCCTCCGAACGAACTGTCCTGACTATATCCCATAGCTGACTGACAATAGGCATTGTTCAAATTACGCCACAAGTGCATACCATCGGCAGCCAGCTCCTTTTCTTCTTTTGAATCACAAAAATGTTCCAAGATAACATAAGCGTCATTCTTTGTCTCCTTGATGGCTGCATTATAATCCTTCAGGATGGCAACACGTTTTCCATCATAATTGGATGCCGTGCCTTCTGTAGAACTTGTCTGCGTAAAGCCTTTTGTCAAGTCAAAGCGGAAGCCATCCACTTTATATTCCTTCAGCAAGAATTGCAGATTGCGCTTCACGAATTTACGCACCAACGGGCTTTCGTGGTTGAAATCGTGGAATACACTATAAGGATGGGGAGCCTCAACATTGAAGTAAGGATTATTTTTCGCAGTCTTGTCACCATTCCAATACAGCTTGGCAAAAGGATTGTTCCCGGTGGCGTGATTATAGACCACATCGAAAATGACAGCCATACCCGCTTCATGGCAAGCGTCAATAAACTGCTTATACATGGCTTTTGTACCATAAGCCTTGTCCATCGCAAAGAAGAAGCAAGGATTATACCCCCAACTGTCGTTTCCATCAAACTCTTGCACCGGCATCAGTTCGATGGCATTGACTCCCATAGCCTTCAGATAAGAGAGCTTACCCATCGCACCATTGATGTCGCTGGAAGCGGTGAAGTCACGTAAATGCAATTCGTATATCACCAATTGCTCCGGATTTGCTATCTTAAAATCATTGACTTTCCAATTATAACTGTCTTTCTGTATCTTGAAGGTAGAAACGATTCCTACTCCCCCCTCAGGATAAGCCATACTCTCGCTGTAGGTGGAAGCCGGAATATATTTATCATTATCAGGATCGAGAATCTTTTCCGCATAGGCATCAGCCAGACGAATCACTTCACCCTCCTTTGTACCCACATAATATTGGAAAGCATATTCTTTGCTTGCGTCCAGTCCCGTCAGCGTAATCCACCAACATCCGGAAGTATCATCACGATACATCTGCGATTTTTCATCATTACTCAATGTCCAGTTGTTGAAGTCGCCCACTACATGCGCAAAGTCCTTATGATTCCCATTCGTATCCTTGTCATAAAGCACCAGTGTCACCGTCGAATTATCCACTACATTGATACCCTCAACCATACCAGCCGGTACTGCCGCTGTTTTAATTTCACCAGGCACAAAGCCTTCGTATTTTGTGTCGGTCACCTCAATAAAGGAATCCGACTCTACCCCTTTCTTGCTACCATCCGCATTGCGAATCACTATTCCAAGTCGGTTCACCGGTGTCTTTCCGCTTCCAAACCACTCCCTGATATTCGGGGTCAACGTAATGCTCCATACGTTGGCTTCGGTTGAAGTCATCTTACATTTATCCGTGTTTTCCGCCCAGTCTGCCGGAACGAACAGCCAGGTCCCTTCACTGACCACACCGATATGCACATACACCTCTCCTTTATGCCCATAAAGGGCAGACTTTGCATCCGCTTTAAAAGTAATTACAAGGGGCTGGTCGGCATCCGGTGCTGCCGGCGTAAAGCTCAAACCGTCCGGAACAACCATTGCATTGGCAGCCTGAGTGACAGATATTTCTTTCTTCTTTGAACCGGATATGATATTCAATTGTGCCGTCCGCGCTTTTCCGGTTTCATTCTTGCCGACAGAAACCATAATCGTAGCTTTCCCGGACGTACCTTTTGCCGGATTGATGTTGCACCAACCGGTATCCTCACCACTCAGTTCGGCTGTCCATTGCTGTCCGGCCTCAAAGCTGACGCTTTGCGAAGAGGCAGCTTCACCAAAACTAAAGCCTTGTTCAAAGATTGATTCACTACCGGAAGCAGGGGTCAGATACTCCTGGAACTCCTCTTTATCGTCACTACATGCCGTGAATGCCAACACCAAACTGAAGCATATTAAATGCCATAGAACAGAATTCTTACGTTGATTGATAATTTTCATAATATAAAGTATTCAAAGTTATCGCTCTACAAATATAGCCGGAAAAAAAACAGCAAACAGACTAACGCAAGAGAAAACAAGGATAAGATTACGAAAACGTTTGCATATCAAGTCAAGCTTCGCCAAACAGCCTTATTCCTAATAACCTACACTATTCATACATAGCACGATGTTTTTCGTACAGGTTCTATCCGATTGTATATCGTGTTGCCCCTCTGGTTCGTTTTTTTACGCAAAGGAAATAAGGGAAAAACTTGTTTTTGTATTACAATGTATTACCTTTGCAGTATAATAAAATACAAAAATAATATGATATGGAAGCAGTAGTAAGAAAACAAACTTCGTTTCGTCTGCGCGAAGACTTGTTGCAGGTATTGCAGGAACATGCCAAGAAAGCAAACAGAAGCTTGAATAACTTCGTAGAGAGCACTTTGATGAATGCAATGTATTCAGAACCCAATGAAGAAACAGTTGCTTCTATTAAAGAAGCACGTGAAGCAAAGGATAAAGAAACATTTGATAGCGTAGAAAGTTTGATGGAGGAATTGATGAAGTGAAAAAACGATTGCACCCAACGAGCCAATTTAAAAGGGACTTTAAGCGTATTCAGAAGTTCCCCAAGAAATTGGCAGCTTTTGAAAATATAGCCAATCTGCTTATCAATGACCTGCCGATACCCAAAGAGTACAAACCTCATTTATTGAAGGGAGAGTACAGAGGCTGTATGGAATGCCATATTGAGGATGATTTACTTCTTATATGGATTGATGGGAATATAATTGATTTGCTTAGAATTGGAAGCCATTCCGAATTATTCTAAGTGACATTCCTTATGCTTCAGCACCGTCTCCTTTGATAAAATCCTTTATGTACAATAGCAGCCAACTATAGTAAGCCGCCCGGCTCACTATAGCAAGCCGTTAGTAAACATGATGTTTTAAGGCAACAATACGCTATGAGAATAACACCTAGCCCTCATAACTACCCTCATAGCTATACACCCAATGAATAAGAGAATACAGCACATCTATGAGAGCATGAGGGTAAAACTGCGTTCAACTCTTTGTTGATTGGGGCTGAAAATAAAAAAAGACTGCCCACATTGCTGCGGGCAGTCTGACTATTATATCAAAAACTATTCAAGAACAGTTTCCTACTCTACAACCTGGAATACATATTCGCCTGTGATATCATTGAAGTACACATTATAAGTACCGGCAGGCGCAAACATATTCTTGCCATTGTACACCGTCTTACCGGAATTCTGGTCTGCAACATTCACATCACCGTCGTTACCTGTACCTCCCCAACTGTCTGCCCAGTCATCGTTAGCACAGAATTTCAGTTGTCCTTCTGCCAATGTCACAGCACTTCCATACCAGTTGTGAGGAGTAACTTCTTTCAAATCAATGTTAGTCTTTTGGTCCCAACCATTGAATGCTCCTATCAATGAAATGGTAGTATAAATTTTCGGTTCTTGGTTATCCAGTTTCGTCCATTTATAAGTCATGGTAGAGAAATCTGCCGTAAAGGTATAGAAAGCTCCCTTTTCCGGGCATACGGCAGCACCGGCACCGATACCCACCAATGTACCCGAAGCGGCATTGTCACCATCGACAGCGGCACCGTAGCAAGCGTCCCAATTGCCAAAATCACTACCCAGCCAAAGTTTCAGATTCGCATCGTCCTTGAATTGGGTGGTATAAGAATGAACCATCTTGCTTTGCGGATAGAGCATACAAGTCTTACCTTTTGAAGCATCAGCGTTCCAGTTCTGCATGGCACCTACAATATAATATTCCGGAATAACCTCTTTAATGGCATAAGTATAGTCCATCATATTCAGCGTAATACTGTACATACCAGCTTTCGCTATTTTAGCGGCTTTTACATCGCCCGTATTAATCAAGCTACCACTCATGCTGTCATCACCGTCAATAGCTACACCAAGTACTCCTACAGCCCAGAAGTCATCATTATCAATATTGTCTTGTGGAATAATCTTCCAATGTTGATTATCGGCGGTAGTAGTAATCATCAAAGTAAATATAGGATCTTCATAAACATCCTTATCGCTATGGTTGAATGCCTTCATGGTAGCAGCATTCCAGCCGTTATTTACATCATCAACCTTGAACATATCACCCACCATATAATATTTAGAAGCAATATGCGGAGCTTCCGGAGTAGCCTTTATGGCAATGGGTTCACAAGTCAGCAAAGAAGCCTGACCCTCTTTCATCAAATTGGCATACAAATTAGCGTTCAAGGTACGCTCAACGGGGCGTTTTCCATAATTATCCTCAATAATTTTCTGCAAATCGACAGAAGCGACCTTACCATTGGAAGAAGCCTTCACGGTAGTTGCCTTGGCTCCCTCTACCCCATCGGGAGTTATTTCCAAGCGAAAATTATCAACAGTGGTACCTTCCGGCAAATTGGACGGAGCGGTATAAGTGAATACAGCAACAGAGTCACCCGAAGCCAAATCGACAGAAGCGGTTGATGCAGCTGAAAACCCCGGTAATGTAATGGCTTCTTCTTGCGGCCACGTTTGTGGAGCAGCCACATCTTCATTGAAATCCTCGTCACAAGATACAGTTGTAAAAGCAACTGCTGTAAGTAACGTATAGAATAATATTTTCTTCATAATTGTTTTTCTTTTATCAGATTATAACCTCTTTCAGAGGCTCTTGCAGAAGGATAATCCATTCTGCAAGAGTACTCTTCATGATTCTTTTATTCAATCTTTCCTGTCCCCTTAGTGAAATTGATGTACATCTTCTGACCGGCTTTAGAAGTAACCCGATCTAAGTCACTACCTGCAGCACGATATTTCAACTTACCGTCGAATACCATGAATTCTGATTTCCACCAATCAAACCCGTCAACTTTGACAAAAGCACGAGGACCTTCGGGAGCATCGGCCGCAAATGCCGGTGAAACAAAATCTGCGTCAGCAGTTTCCGGCACTGTAAACTTCCATCCGTCCGCACATTCAGTCCAGTCACCACCTTCTTTTATCACACCACCAATCAGCCATACTGCCGGTTCGTTGAATTCAATAGTGTAATCAATATTACGGCCATTAACGGCAGAACGGATTACTATCAAATACCAACCTGCTCTATCAACGCCAATATTACCACCACTATCAGACAGACCAGCCTTATAGTTATCAACTGCCGTACAACCGGCATAACCTATTTCATTACCATCCCAAGCAGTAGCTGTGTTAAACTTAACGCCACCCTTAGGCAAATAAACCAGACTCCAGAAAGTACCGGTTGTTCCGTCATGGCAAGGAATCATTTCAAGAGCTTTGCCCCAGTCCCAAGCACAGTACTCGCCAATCAAATAAAGTTTGGTCGGCAATACAACCGGCGGCAATGCAAAGTCTGTTTTTACAGAAGGCAAATTAATTACATTAGAAGTTATAGAAGAAATGGTTTCTGTTGCCGAAGCCAATTCTGCAATTACGCGTACATATACAGAAGTCGTTATCGGAAAATCAGCTTCCACCTTGCCTTGAGCAACAGCCAAATTGGTTACAGCAAGAGCCATTTCAGAAGCGTCAACATCCATCTTGGCTGTCGTATATTTAGTATCCAACTTTACAGGCTCTGCAAAGTCCTGGTTCAAAGACACCTCTACAGAATATATAGTAGGAGCTGTATATCCAAAGTCCGGTTGAGAGCAAGTCAATTCGATAGACTTGGAATTTGTCAAATCATAAGTGGTGTTGACATAAGCAGGAGTATTCAGCACAAAAGCAGTAGGTTCCTGTAAAATGGGATTTGAATCCCTGTCAGAATCGCACGCCGAGAATGAAAGCAATCCGGCGGACAAAATAGTCAATATTGATATTTTTTTCATATTATTCCGTTATTTACAAATGATACACTTCTATTAATAGCCAGGATTCTGTTTCAAATTCGGATTAGCGTTCAAGTCTGTATCAGGGATGGCAAAGATGTTTAAATTTGCATTGAAGTTGGTACCTTCCTTCACTCCACCTTTCCACTGCCACTTATAGTCAGAACTACCACCGAACTTGCCGAAACGGATCAAATCCCCACGACGGCGTCCCTCGAAATAAAATTCACGAGACCATTCATCCAGAATTTCATTCAAAGAGTAAGAGGCTTTAGTTGTGGTATTAGCGCGGCTGCGAATCTCATTGATAGCAGCTGCACCTTCGGTTGTCGTTGTACCTCCATTCAAACGTGCAGTAGCTTCAGCATAAGTTAACCATGCTTCGGCAGCACGCATCAAGAAAAAGTCCGTATCACAGAACTGAGAATTCTTGGCAGCAGAACCATCGGAATAAAAGTTTGTAAACTTAGTACAAGCAAATCCGCTCTCAAAAGTAGCCACATCATCTACCTCCAGTGTATGACCTTTCCCCCAAAAGAGAGCACGGTCATCCTTGGCAGCTTTCAGCACACCCCAAGTATCCGTATCTTCGGGAATACCACCATTAGGGAAAAACTTCTTCACCAAGTCAGGACGGCAACGATTACCTCCCCAAGCTTCTGTTGTTCCATTGGTAGCTTCACCAACATAAGTCATTTTATCATTAAAGGTAGAAGCCATCAAGAAAAGCGATGTACCCCAACTGGTTGTTGTATTACCATCCTGCAGCAACGGAAGGATTGCTTCAACTTGTGCTCCATTTTCACCGTTATTTCCCATGAAAAGCATCTGATAGGCACTCCACTGACCTTCACCTGTCTTATGCAACGTATAACCCGATTTCATTACTTTGTCAGCGTATTCAGCCGCCTTTTCCCACTGTGCCGTACCAGTATAAACTTCGGCATTCAAATAAAGGCGAGAAAGCAACATCCAACCGGCAGCCTGGTCAGCCCGGCCATAAGTATTGCTTTTCGGGGCTTTCATAGAAGCAATGCAGCCATTTTCTCCAATCAATTCACTTTCAATAAAATCATATACCTCTTTGCGAGTAGCCTGAGGAGCAGCATTAGGAGAAACCTCAGTCAAGAAAGGAATATTTCCAAAACAGTCCATCAGATGAAAATAATAAAGCGCACGGAGAAAACGAACTTCAGCAGTCATAGTTGCATCATATTCAGCAGCTTCAGCCAAATAGAAGTTGCACATTGTCACTCCAAAATAAAGGCGATAATAAAAACCTTTCAACATAGGATGACTGGCTCCCCACTGATTGAAGTTAAATGCGGGAATACCTTCATCCCCCCAGTTACATATGGCCTCATCAGTAGTCAATTCATTAGCATTAAACATTTGGCGGACAAAACCGGTCGTACCACCATCCAAACCATCAACATCACAATCACCATTGGCACCACCATTACCAGCCAACGCCATGTTAGCATAGCATTTTGTGAACAGTGCATCATAATCAGGAGTCATATTCGTACTGGGGTCAATAGGCGTAACGTCCAAGTCGTTCACGCAAGAGCCCAACCCTAACGACAATAGAAGAATTGCCGCAGGAACTATATGTTTTATATTCTTCAAGTTCATATCTTAGTATTTTTTATGATTAGAAATTAAGAGTCAATCCCAGTTGAGCTGTAAACGGACGTGGATATAAGTTGTTATCTATACCACCGAATACTTCCGGATCAATACCTTTATAGTTAGTAATGGTAAACACATTGGTCACAGCACCATAGATACGTCCACCAAGCTTAGAGCCAAACAAACCATCAAAACTATAGCCCAATGTAATGTTGTCACATTTCAGGAAAGTTGCGTTCTGCACAAAATAATCAGACAAAACATTATCGTTAGTCTGCCATCCTTTTTCAATGGACATAGTAGGAACATTACTTAAGAAACCTAAACGATAGAGATACCCTTTGTTTACGTTACTTGAGCCAGCCTCCAAGTCATTGTACACGTAATTGTTGAAGTTGGCACGCAAAGAAAAACCGAAATCCCAATTCTTCCATATAAGTTTGGAAGACAAGCCTGCCGTCCAAGGAGCTGCCGGGCTTTTATAGAAATATTTATCATCCTGATTAATGATGCCGTCACCATTACGGTCAACGTACGCACCTTCAATCGGCTTACCGGCTTTATCATATACCTGTTGGAATACATAGAATGAACTAGCCGGATGACCTACCGAGTGAGCCTGACAATTACCTCCTGTACCGGCAGAGATGCCTCCTGTTGGAACAAAATAGCCTTCTTCACCTATCAACTCTGTAATTTCATTATCATTATAAGTTGCATTTGCCGTAATCTCCCAAGAGAGATCTTTCGTCTGGATAGGACGATAAGTCAAAGCGATTTCAACACCCGTATTCTTCAAAGAACCGATATTAGAAGTAACTTGATTACGGAAATTAGAACCGGCCGATACATATACGGTATTCAGCAAATCTGTAGTCTTACGATAATAATAATCCACACTACCACTTAAACGGCCATTCCAAAAGCCGAAATCAATACCCGCATTATAAGTCGTTGTTGTCTCCCAAGTAAGGTTCTCATTATAAGCATCCGGACGATATAGAATACCATCACCAAGGATTGGATAAGAGCTACCGTTACCAGTACTTACATTATAAGAAGCAAAATAATTATAATCTCCAATACCTTCCTGCTGACCAGTCTGACCATATCCTAATCGGAGTTTTAAATCAGAAAGAACATCTACGTCCTTCAAGAAAGCTTCTTCTTTCAGTCTCCAGCCAAATGCGAAAGACGGGAAAAGTGCCCAATGATCCTTAAAACGGGAAGAACCGTCATAACGTACAGTTGCCGTCAACATATAGCGGTCAAGCAAAGTATAGTTGGCACGTCCAAAGAATGAAACCAAATAATTTTCACTTTTCCATACCTTAGCATCACGCTGATATTTTTCACCCGGTTTTTCTGTATTGGAGCTTTGATAAAGTCCCCAGCCGTCCTTTTCGCCTCTATGATAAAAATGCTGCCACTCATAACCACCCATGATATCAAAATGGTGAGCATCATTAAAATCTTTATTATATTGGGCATAAGCATTAAGCATCTTGTTGTACTTAAATATTTTTTCCCAACCATCCCAACCATAATAGTTGTTTGAAACTGAATATGGAGAAATAAGCGTAGTCTGCTTACCTGTTGAGAAATCACCGCCAACATTCATATGCAAACGTAAATCCTCCAATCCATGTACTTTATAATCCAGTTCAACATTTCCAATAAACGATTTGGAATTGGCCGTATCATCCTTCAAATCCAATAAAGAAACCGGATTCTTTGTAGCATTACGGTTAGAAGTATAAGGCCAAGTGGGGTCATTCAAGGCAGAGCCATCTGATACCCACTGACTATATCCACCAAAATAATTGTTCAAAATATCTGTAGCACCATGTACAGAGAAAGTAGGAATCATGTAAACAGCTGCACCAATGGCACCACCGTCCGCATAACGGTTATTGGCAATCATCCCCTTTGCATTCAAGTTAACGGTCAAATGGTCGTCAAAGAACTTTGGTGACACATTAATAGAAGCTGTATAACGTTCAAAATTAGATGTTTTCAAAATACCGTCTTGGTTTGTATAACCTAATGACACGCGATAAGGCATATTTTTCAAACCACCCGATATCGTAATATTATGATCATGGCTGATAGCAGTACGATAAATCTCATCTTGCCAATCAGTATTGTTATAACGATAAGTTCCATCTTCAAGCTGCTTGGCATTTGTCAAGCCTATCACATTGTTGTTTTTATCGGTAACCACACCCGCCATCAAATTCCAGGCATCACTACCAATACCGTACATTTCTTCAACAAATTCGCCAAACTCTTGTCCGCTCAACACATCAATCGTTTTTTTCTTGGTGCTGACAGATACATTACCATTATAAGTAATAGTAGGTTTAGCTCCACTACGTCCCTTCTTAGTAGTAATAATGATAACACCATTAGAACCACGAGAACCATAAATGGCTGTAGCTGAGGCATCCTTCAATACCGTAAACGTTTCAATGTCGGCAGGATTAACCATTGACAAAGGATTGGCAAGACCTTTTACACCTTGATTATCCATTGCCAAACCATCAATTACCACCAAAGGATCATTGCTTGCATTCAGAGATGAACCACCACGAACACGAATAGTTGCACCGCCACCAGGTGTACCGCCACCACTTGTAACGCTTACACCGGCAATCTTACCTTGCATCATGTCTTGTGCATTCGTCACCAAACCTTTGTTCATTTCATCCGGCTTGATTGCCGTAACAGAACCAGTCAAGTCGTTTTTTTTAGCCACACCATAACCAATAACGACCACTTCATCCAACATTTCTGTATCTTCCTGTAAAGTAATGGCAACATTAGGGGCAGCAGCAACCTCCTGCGTCTTATAGCCAATGAAAGACACTACCAACGTAGAGCCTTTAGGTACATTCAATGTAAAGTTACCGTCAAGATCGGTGATTGTTCCGTTTGTAGCATTTCCTTTTTCTACTACACTCGCACCTATCACAGCACCTAAGGCATCTTTTACATGCCCTTTCACAGTGATGCTCTGTGCATAAGCGCCTACTGACAAGAATAGCCCTAAGATTAGGGTAAGAATCGTTCGACAGATTCTAAGATTAACTTGCTTCATGCATTTAATAAATTAAAGTTAACAATATTAATTACCTATATATATTCAAGAAATAATTCTTGATTTTCACGGTATCAGCCAAGGATGTCTTTCAAGCACCTATAGCATGATGAAACAAAAATAAAACTTATTAATTTAGCAAAATACAGGAAACATACGAAATGTGCAACTCAAACAATGCAAACGATTGCATGCAATACAAGGAAAACGATGTTACACTTTAGGGAAATCCACTATTCTCCGGACAGTCTTAAACGTAAGAAAGAAGTTCATCCCACGTATGCAAACCACAGAGCACACATTTGCGGGCAATCCGGCATACATACGTGGGACGAAATAAAGAATAAAGAATAAGAAAAACAGATAACTTATATGAAATAAAGAAAACTACAGACAAAGACAAAAAGAAATGCCTTGAAACATCACTTAAAGGCATCCATTATTACAGTAGGATAACCGTCTTCGGTGAACGCTCCCAACCGGTATTGACTTGGCCTGCACTCCGGTTCCCAATAGAACACACCCTTACAGCGGTCATTTGTATTCTCACGGCATTCCTTCAAGATGCGGGTCAACAGCTTTTTCCCTTCCTGCAAAACAGATGCAGCAGCCAACCGGCCTTTATCATCCGCACATTCCATTCCTGTTTCCACTACCATTACATCACAATCATATTTGGTACTCACTTTCTTGATATTAGCGATACAATCCTCGATTGTTTTCTCTGCCGTATATTCCTTATGTTCAAGCATTGTCCAGTAAGGATAAAGCGACATACCTATCATATCCCACTTTCCATCATTCTTCTTCAATTCATCAAAGAACCACGTATATAAAGAGTTATCGTAGCCATTATCCAGATGAACGATGACAACAGCATTCGGAAAGACCGACTTTACCGCCTCATATCCTGTATTCCTAAAATCCGCAACTATCATCCAATACACGAT
>NZ_GL882615.1 GCF_000195635.1 Bacteroides fluxus YIT 12057
TTAATTGATACACTTTCCAAGTTCTTTTAGAACTCTACTTATAAAAGTATAATATCCGCTGCAAATATAATAATATTTTCATTATCTAAACATATTTAATGAAAATGTTTTCTAATCAATTCGCATATACTGTTTATGTATAAATAGATGTCTCTCCTAATTTCCATTTTATTCACATTGATAAATTATATTTATGTAAGTGGTTGGCTTATGACAAACTTACGTTAAAATCAATAAAAGAATATATAGAGCCATGGATGTAGCAGAATAAATATATTTTCCGGTAGAACGATGGATATCTTTCTATGTCTCAATCGATGTTTACTATCCTTCTTGGTTTTCTTTTAAGAGAAATATACACGTCAAGTATAGTTCTAAAAGAACTTGGAAAGTGTATCAATTAACCTTATTATTAATGTAAAAAACACAATTATGCTAAAACAATTTAGTTCAGCCTGCCTAACGTTGTTAATTATGGGAGCCTCTACGGGAGTTGTCGGTGCTGCTGTTGCCTCACATGCAACAGGCATCAAAGTGATACAACAGAATGATGTATGCAAAGGTGCTGTGGTGGATCAGAACGGTGAACCTGTGATCGGTGCATCTGTAGTAGTAAAAGGGACAACTAATGGTACTATTACCGGTTTGGATGGTGATTTCTCACTCAACAATGTCAACAAGGGGGATGTCATTCTGATTTCTTTCATCGGATACATTTCTGAAGAGACTATATGGAACGGCGCTCCTATAACAGTGATTTTAAAGGAAGACACGCAAACTTTGGATGAAGTCGTGATAGTAGGATTCGGCTCACAGAAGAAAGCCAATCTGACCGGTTCAGTATCGCAGGTGAAAATGGACGAAGTGCTGGGAGATCGTCCCGTGACCAACGTAAAAAATGCATTGCAAGGTTCCATGCCGGGACTTACCGTAAGCGGTGGCTCCTCACCCGGTGAGTCTAAAACGTTCAACATCCGTGGTACGGTTTCTATCAACGGCATGAACCCGTTGGTATTGATTGACAATGTTGAAGGTGAGATTGACCTGCTGAATCCTGAAGATATTGAAAGTGTTACCGTGCTGAAGGACGCTGCCTCGTCAGCCATTTATGGGGCGCGTGCTGCGGCAGGCGTCATCCTGGTCACTACCAAGAAAGCCAAGAAAGGGGATAAGTTTTCTCTGAACTACAATGCCAATTTCGGCTTTCAAAGTTCTATCAACAGTCCCAGACAGGCTTCGTTGGATGAGTATTTGAGAGCTTACCAGGCAGCAGGTTTTTCTGAGACATACTATGCAGGAAATGGCTCAGTGTCCAAATGGCGTGAATATCTTGCCGGCTACAAACAAAATCCCGGAGACTATCCTACTGTCGGAGACGGTATCTATATCGGTGAAGACGGTGCACCGTATTACCTTAATGAAAAGGATGTTTATAAAGCATTCCAAGAAACCAGTTTCATGCAGACCCACAATCTTACTGCAACCGGAGGGACGGAGAAGTTACGCTACCGCCTGAGTGCTGGTCTCACAAAAGAGGATGGTCCATTGATTGAAAGCAAGGATACCTATATGCGCAAGAACATTTCTTCTTTCCTCGGTGCCGAGATTACCGACTGGCTGACACAGGAAGCAGACATCCGCTACACCGTGGCTGACCGTTCCCAGCCTCAAGGGTCAGGTGACGGTATCTATGCGATGAACCATATTTCATTCTATCCTTCAGGCATTATGCCCGGTTCAGTAAATACCAGTATAGGTAAGGACCTGCCTCTTATTACTCCGGAAAATCAAATCCGCATCAACAATCCGTGGCTGACCGACACAGACAATGCCCGTGTCTATCTACGTACTATCCTGCGCCCTTTTAAGGGATTGGAGGTTGTAGGAGAATACACTTATGATCGCAAGAACTACCAGGATTCCTATTATCAGAAAAAATGGGAATACACTACAGAACAGCTGGGCTCAAATGTCTCCACCACTTCTGATTATCTGTACCAAAGTGAGGGGCACGTGGATTATAATGCACTGAATATATTTGGAACCTATAGTTTCAATATCAAGGACAACCATGTATTCAAAGTAATGGGTGGGTTCAACCAGGAGCGTAAGCAGAACAAATGGCTGACAGTTGAAGCGCATGACATGATTGCCCCAAGCGCTCCCTCCTTCACCAGTGCCACGGGACAGGTGATTACCAACAATTCTTACGAAGACTATGCTATCCGCGGTGCATTTTATCGTGTCAACTACAGTTATAAGGACCGTTATCTGTTTGAGGCCAACGGACGTTATGACGGTTCCTCCAAGTTTCCCAAGAATGACCGGTTCGGCTTCTTCCCTTCTTTTTCTCTAGGCTGGAACATAGCCAAGGAATCATGGATGGAAAAGATACAGAACTATGTCAGCGAGTTGAAACTCCGCGCCTCATGGGGACAGATCGGTAACCAGAACATAGCCAACTACCAGTATTTCTCTACCATGAAACCGGTAGGCAACAGCAATTATTGGTTGAAAGACGGTGAATTTATAACCTACATCACTGTTCCTGGATTAATTTCTGATTCTTTTACTTGGGAAACCGTTGAGACCCTTGATTTTGGTTTTGATGCTTCATTGCTTAACAACCGTCTGCAAATGACGTTTGACTGGTACCAACGGAGCACTCGTGACATGTTGATTGCCGGCATCCAGTTGCCCGCCGTAGTCGGTACAAGTGCTCCGATGAGAAATGCGGCCGACATGCGTACACGTGGTTGGGAGGTTGCTGTAAACTGGCGGGATCAGATTGGAGATTGGAAGTACAATGTAGGGTTCAATCTCTATGATTATAAATCAAAGATTACCAAATATACCAACAACGAAGATAAAGTTTTCACAAACAATGCTTACTATGAAGGACGTGTCTTGGGAGAAATCTGGGGGTATGTGAGTGACGGTTACTATACCATTGATGATTTTGACGCTCCTGGGTCATGGAAACTGAATGAGGGGGTTCCCTCCATTGAAGGTGTCAATCCCCGTCCGGGTGATGAAAAGTTTGTCAACCTGAATGACGATCGGGGTGAAAATCAGATTAACAGCGGCTTGAACACGGTGAGCAGTCCGGGTGACCAGAAAGTAATCGGAAACAGCACTCCGCGCTATAACTTCGGTGTCAATTTAGGGGTCAGTTACAAGGGATTCTCGTTAAGTGCTATTTTACAGGGAACCGCCAAACGTGACGTATGGATCGGAGGCATGTCTCTTTTTCCATTCGGAGGTAGTGGGAAAGCTTATTATCCCGTATATTATAACCAAACTAATTATTGGGAACCAATGGGAAGCTGTAATGGGCAATATACCGAAAACGACCGTGAATATTGGGTGGCTAAAAACCCGAATGCATCATTGTACCGTATCTACGACAACATGCAGAATGCCGGTTCTAACCAGCGTGTTTCCACCAAGTACCTGCAGAATGGTGCCTATATGCGTCTGAAAAATGTTACTTTGGCATATACTTTCCCGCGCACGCTGGTCAGCAAAATATCACTTTCCGGTCTAAAACTGTTTGTCAGCGCAGAGAATCTGGCAACTATCAGTTCATTGCCGGACGGGTACGACCCGGAACGGCTCAGCTGGGGATATCCCTTTTATCGTACCGTCTCATTCGGCTTTAATGTAACCCTTTAACAAAAATAAAAATAGATTGATCATGAAGAAACTTATCCAATATACAGCTATTGCGGTACTTGCTTTGGGCAACGCCGGTTGCAACGACAGTTTTTTGGACAAAGCTCCTACCACCACCATCAGCGAGGTAACGGCTTTCGATTCTTACCAGACGGTACAAGCCTATATGTGGCCTTGTTACGAAATGTTGTACAATACTACCATTGCGACTTCCCCGAATGGTCACGGATATGCCTCTGTCTATAACGGTGACCGTAACGCCGGCTATCTGTCTAGCCGTGCTGAGGGAGGGTATAACAGTTATGCATTCCAGGCTGTCGGTCCGTCTTCTTCCGGAAACGGTTGGGATTTTGGCTATATCTATCGGATTAATTTTATGCTGAAAGGTCTGGAAAACTCGGCTATGCCCACCAGTGAAAAAGAGCACTGGCAGTCCGTTGGTTATTTTTTCCATTCATTCTGGTACATGGAACTAATTAACCGCTTCGGTGATGTGCCTTGGATTGACAAGGTGCTGAACCCGGATACCGATGAGCCTTATGGACCTCGTACGCCTCGGGACGAGGTCGCAGACAATATCCTGACACGATTGAAATGGGCGGAGGAACATATAGGTGACTTTACCAGCCAGGATGGAAAGAATGCCATTAACAAGGCATGTGTACAGATGGCGTTGTCGCGTTTTGCGCTACGCGAAGGAACCTGGAGGAAGTATCATAAGCTGGGTGACGCTGAAAAATACTTGACAGAATGTGTCCGTGTGTCCAAAGAGCTGATAGAAACCTACCCTGCTCTCTATACAGGAACAGACGGGCAGCCGGCTGCCGGGTATGGAGAGATGTGGACTTCTCCTGATTTGGCCGATGTACCCGGGGTTATACTGTATAGGGAATTCAAAACCAACTACTTGACCTCCATGTTCAATTTCCGTGAGCGCAATGACCAAGCCGTTTACCAACTTTCACAGGATATGGCTGATATGTATTTGACGAAAAACGGCCTCCCTATAGCCAATGCCAACAACACGCAGTATAAAGGGGGAAGCAGGGATATTTATGACATCTTTACCGACCGTGATCCGCGTCTCTACCATACGGTGACCCCACCTTATTCTGTTATAGAAGGAGGCGAGAACAAGCCTGTGGAAAATCCAAATTGTAAATGGGGATACAATACAAAGGATTCCAAATATCGTAAGTTTATAGATATTATGGGAGCTGATGTGACTGTTGCGAATCCGGGCACGGCGGGACAAATGAAACGCTTGCCTATCAGTAACTGGAACGCGGGCAATCTTATCAAAAAAATGCCTAATCTGAGAGGGGATAACGGTCCCTGCAACACTTCCTCCGGATACTATTTATGGAAAAACTACAATTGTTGGGAGTTAAGCAACAACAATTCGTCCATATGCGAATCAGACAAGCCGATCTTTAAAGTGGAAGAAGCTATACTGAATTATGCTGAGGCAGCTTGCGAACTGGGGCAATTTGATCAAGCGGCAGCAGATTTTTCCATCAACAAACTGCGTAAGCGCGCCGGTGTGGCTGATATGACAGTAGCTGATATCGATGCCGGTTTTGATCCGAACCGTGATAAAGGCAACAATCCACACTGGACCGGCAATATGGACGATTATGAAGTACCGCCTCTGTTGTGGGAGATTCGTCGTGAGCGTATCGTGGAGTTGATGGGAGAGGGATTCGGATTCTACGACGTGCGCCGTTGGGCCAAGGCTCCTTATTTTATCAACCGTCAGGAAAAAGGTATGTGGTGGAGCAAAAATGATGAATTATACAATAGGAATACAAATGGCATTTTGAACGAAGCGACCGGGTTGAAGGATGAAACATTGACCGAAGGTTATATCTATGTACAGCCGAGTCCTAAAGTACAAGGCAAGGGTTGGGATGACAAGTATTATCTTTATTGCATTCCTACTGAACAGCTACTGTTAAATAAACAATTGACGCAGAATCCGGGATGGCCTACGGTAAACGAATAAAAGACGGAATATAGATAGGGCTGTTTACATGACGATAGGGAGGTGTGCATTTTGACACACCTCCTTTTTTGTACCATCTTCCCGGCATCAGTAAGATGGTCACTCCCCCGGCTCTCCCAGGCACTCTATTATCGCCTCGTGTTGCAGCGGCGTCAATGCCCGCTGCCGGGGCTTGTAGTGCAGTTCCTCCAGCCGGGTTTGCAGCTCCGGGTTCAGTTGTATCCAGCGGTGCAGCTGTGCCGATGCGCTACGGGTCGTGGAGTTGGGGAAGTAGGCTTGTGCCAGGTCACTCATGTAGATTGCGTTCATAGTGCTTTGCAAATTAAGAATTAATAATGAAAGAATGAAAAGCCGCGCTGCGGCGGCATAAAAAACTACCCGCAAGTAACCGGTCGGCTACTTACGGGTAGTTGGTCATTTACTTGGTAGTAGTTGCCGCGCTACTACGTAGTAGTTTTCTTAGCCCAGCGGGTTGTCGTTCTCGTCACCGTCGGAGCCGCCGCCTCCGGTGTTGCCTCCGCCATCTCGTCCATGGTCACTTCGCCCGCAGCCTGCGCTTTGGCGTAATAGAGTTTTGGGGCGTTCTCAACGCCGGGCTTGGTGCTCATGTGAGCAAGGGAATAGTTTACACTCATTGTTTTTTTAAGTTTAATGATTAATTATTTGCTTGTGTCGTTTCGCGAATTGACACTGCAAAGGTGGTGTAAACAGGCGGAGACAAGTCTGTTTGTGTGCATTTTGGTCTGATAAGTTGCATTAATGTGTATTTATAATTATTTTTGTAGCGGGTAATCAGACAGTTTCAGGGTAATCAGTAAAAGTTTTCGGGATATATGAAGAAAAACCGGTCAAAGATTATAGGTTGCAGCTATGCGCTTCGGGTGAAAGACATCGTGCGCATATACGACGAGTATTCGCGGAGCGGACTGAGCAACCGTGAAATCCTTCGCCGCTACATTTGGCCGAAGTATCATATCTGCGAGAAGACTTTCTACAATATCATCAATGCCAGCGCAGATCCGCGCATCATAGCCCGGCAACAGGAGATGCGGGCACAACTCACTCTTTTCTGACAGCATCCATCACCATACATGTGTAATCGCTGATATCCTCTACCAGTTCTTCGTGGTTGTGGTTGGTGCTGCTTCCCACACGGCGGAACATGTTGAAGTCCGTCTGCCGGTTGCTACCCGCAAAGTTGAACAGGTGATGGTCGATGCGGTCCAACAGGTCGAAGCGGTCCAGGCTTTGCTGCTGATAGAGGCTGCCGTCCCGGGCACTGCCGTCCCACCCATTGATGATATGCAGGCGGATGGTGACTTCGGCACGCTGGACGCCACCGCCAAGGGTATTCCATTTCACAGGTGTAAATTCGATAAAGACGGCGGGAGTGTCGAAAGCTTCTTCCTGTTCGATGAACTCTACTTGCTCGTTCCAGAGGTCGAAGGTGCGGATAACTGGGTTCCCATGCGGGTCTGTGAGTTGTTTCAGCTTCTCGATGATGCTGAGGTAAAGGAATTTTCTCATAATTCTTTGCTGTTAGTTTCTATAATTTCTTGAATGATACGTTCTACTTCGGGGTGCATGCCTATGAATTGGCGTTTGGGGATGACTATCTTGCTGCCTACACGCTTTAGGGCCATGTATTTGTAGAACTTAGCTTCTTCGGTCAGCTCTAGGTTCTTCTTATTGTTGCGCAACTCTCCATTCTTTTTGCGTTGTAGTTTTGGGGAAAGTGGGTCTTTGTCCGGTCGATTGCGTTTACTACCCATGATAAGCAGGTAGCGGTACCAGAAGTATTTTTTCATTCGTCGGGTCACGGTGATGGTACCACCCTCGTTATGAATGGCGGCGTATGGCACACTACTGGTGAAGATAACGCTGTGGTCGGTGGTAGTGGCTTCTTTCTTGATGCTGTGACGTAATTTTCCGCTTTGCGTCAGCAGTCCGCGGCTTTCGTCATCGTTGTGTTTTCTCCGCATCCAAGCTTCGTTGAAGAAGGCTTCACGCTCAAAGTTTCGGTCAAACTCCTCTTCCAAGTCCACTCTAATATCCTTCAGTGTCAACCGGATGAAGCGTTTCACCTTCCGTTCCAGCTCCTTGGTTATGTCTGAATTTTGGGGCATAATGTTTGTTTATTAAAGAATTAACTGTATCTTTGTGATATGAAAGAGAGTGGTTAAAGTACTGGGTTGGATTGCACATCCTTCACTAAAGGCTTTAATCACTCTCTTAGCTTTTCTACAATGGAATAAAATTGTGCTCTTCCATCCTTCAGTTCTCGGATAATGGCATAAGATGGTTCACTTGCTATTTCTATCTTGATATAATGGTATTTCTTGACCATTGGATTTCCTTTTTCTTCAGGACACTCTTTTATATAAGTACCTTCTTTCAGCAGTGAAATAATATCCATTAAGGCCATATTCTTGGCAGAAGGTTTCTTATGAGGCTGGTTCAATGTTTCCTTAATGCCGTTCATGGTAAATTCTACCGGAGATTGAATGCCGCAAATAACAGTTGTCTTTCCTGCCAAGTTCTCTCTTGCCCACTCTCGTATTTCTTTTCTTTGCTCTTGCAAACTTTCTTTGGATTTCTTCATCTCCCTCACCACCTTGCAGGCTGCACATAGCTCATTGTCGGGCACTTTGGCCAGTTTGAGCGTGCCCGGTCTGTCGGAACAGTCCTTGCACCTGCTGATGGTGTAGGGATTGTAGAACGGGAAGCATGCCATCTGCTTGCCGGGATTGAACCGCATCATCTCCTGGTGCTTTCCCGCGGTGGCCTGGCTGCCAGCCAACATCGCCTGGTGTTCGTCACTTTCCGGGTACTTGCCCCGGCGTACTCTTGCCACCGTGCAGCGGCAGTTCCATCCGTTGGGAGGAAAATATTCATCCCAGAATTTGGAAGTGATGGGCAGCGTGACATTATGCAGTGCCCGGTGCACCTCGCGCACCCGTTTGTCGCCTACGGTACGGTATTGCAGCAGGTAGCGGTCCCGGTCTTCATCCGTCCACCAAGATTGCCATTTGGCTGCCATATCGGCGGATGACATGGCGAAATTGTATTCAGCTTTCAGATATAACCGGTTGTATTTCTCGTTCACTGTTTGAACATCCTTTAAAAAACGTTCAAACGGCTTTCGAGTGCCATCGTCATCGAGTAGCGAGGGAAACGTTTCGTTCAGTTCATGAAAAGTCTTGTAACCGGAGAATACGAAATTCGACTCCTTCAGGCGTTGCACGCTGATGTCATCCAGCGGCCGCCGGCGGATAGTGTAATCGACGGCATTATCGAGCACGGCGGCATGGGTGCGAATAAACTGCCGGACCTCTTCGGTAGCCAGCATTTCGGGACTGAACTCCGTTTGTCGGTGCAGCCATGCCATCAATAGGACGAAGCCGGCTTCCACGCTTGCCGTGTCTACATCTGTTTCCTCTTCATCATCGGATGCAAGCGGCATATTACCACCAAAATAAGTGAGCAGCGCCCGGCTGTGCAGCCCTTCGTAATCGGAAGGGCTTAGTCGAAAAAAGGCGCGGCGGGCTTTACCAGTTCCTGCTTCTCTTTATCCTTCCTCTTCTTCGGGTTGCCATTCGGACGGATTTCGGGTACCACCACCGGAGCGGCTTCTTTCTTGCCTATGATGGGCACGTTGTACTTGTCAATAAAATATTTCGGGTCTATCTCGAACTCACCCAGCAGCATTTGTTCGTACTGCACTTGCTGTTCGGGTGTGAAGTCAATGCCCTCGTACCAGTCGAAGCGGTAGCCGCGCAACGGAAATCCGTGCTTTATCATCTTGGGGATGAGCTGGAAATTAACTATATCGCGCAGCATGTCGGCATCGGTACTGATGAGGTTCATCAGCATCTCCTTGTGTACCTCGCTTTGCGAAAGGCTGGCGCCGTTGTCGGTAGTCATGGTTTGCGTCAGCACCCCTTTGGATATTTCGGAATTGGCACGTTCTATGCGTTTATCGAACACATTGTAGGCATCGCCACGGGTGGATTCTTTGATTTCAATCTCCGTACCCTCGGGGAAGAGCGCCCAGCCTGCCGCACCCATCGAGCCGAGCATCTTTTCGATGCGGCTTTGCTCCTTGGCGTCGCGACTGGTGGTTTTACCCACACGGAAGGGGATGCCGAAGATTTCGGAGAACATGTCCCAGAAGGCACAAACATTCTTTTTCGGGATGGTGTGCTGGGCGCACTTCAAGTAAAGTCCCAGGTCGTGGGTGCCGCCTACCTCTACAATCCAGTCGGCCATGTCGGAGTGGCGGTAGTCGAATCCGTTTTGCCAGGTTTCTTGCTGGCGCATAACGAGCACGCCGTATTCGGGTATTACATGCCGGCGCGGAACCAACATCACATTGTTGAAAGCAGGCACGCCATCCACCACGATGATGTCGCCCAACTGGATGAGCGAGTGCCCCAGTTGATGCTGTCCAGTGCCAGGCGCATGAACTCCTTGAACCAGGGCGACTCGAAGATGGCTGGTCAGGTCGGGGTTCTCTTCTCCCGCACGGTTCACGATGCGGAAGCTCTTGTTCATGACATAGCCCTTGCGTTGCCCCACGCAGCCGGTGAGGTGCATATCCACATCCACATCGCCATAAATATCATACAGCGTCACCCGGTTGGGGTACTCCACATTGATGGCTTGCTGCCAGGCGTTGCGCCAGTTGCGCAGGTCTTTCTTGGTGAGCGCTTCGGTTTGCAGTTGCAGTTCTACCGATACTTTGCCAACCCGTCGCCTTTCCCGTGGGTCGGACAGGTTTACTTTACCTATCTTCATCGGGTTTTGTTTCTTATAGTTGTTTGCCATAATCTTACCAGATATAATTGTTCTTTTCGGCCGACCCGTAACGCACGGGGTTGTGGTAGTCCTCTTCTCCTTTGGGACCGGTGAGGGTCGGGATGTCCGGAGTTACGTTTCCTGCCTGTATATCCTTCAGGTACTTCAAGGCTTGTTCGTAGCGCTTTTCCCGGATTTCGTAGCCCATCTTCTGAGTGATGCCCCCGAACTGTTGAAACCCGGGCAGACACGTCCCACCGTTACCAAATGCAGGCTGGTAGAAGTGAGTATGGTGGATATAGGCGGAGACCCGGACGTGCTGATAAACAACACGACGTATCCCATCCCTGTCCAGGACTTGAGCGAAAGTGATATTCCTAGAATCTCCGTTCGGACTTATTGAACGCTATCAATGAAAACAGAAAACTTTACCGGGCCATCGCCCGACTGGACCGCACGGTGGCTCGCGCTACTTCTTGTCGTCACTGGAACGATTGCCCTGTCCACAACGAGCTGCAGAGGTCCGGGGCGGATGACGGCATCCACCCAAGTAAGCGACAGTCTGCAGGACGTAAAAGGATTCGCGCTGATACAGCAACCCGTACCGCCCAGCGTGGCGCAGACCACCTTCCCGACCGGGATGCTGGAAGCGATACCGGTGGGCACAGGCTTTAGCCGGCGCAGCGGGCAGGCGACGGTGAATGTGACGCGGATATCGGAAGATTCAGTAGAAGTGACCGCCACCTGCGACAGCCTGGCACGCCAGGTTATCCTGCTGAAAGAAGAGAACACCCGCATCCGTAACGCACTGCTTGAAAAAGTGGAGGAACCTCCTCCGAAGGTAGTCAATGAACCCACCGGATGGCAATGGTTCCAGATATGTGCGGGAAGAATCGCCCTTTTGATTCTCATTTTAATGCTGATTAAACGCTACTTAAAAAGAAGAAGTGGCGCAGCCAAATTGTAAATCTTAAAATTGTAAATGAATTTATGGCAAACAAGGATATGTAAACGGTAGTGACCTGCTGATGACCATCGGCGAGAAGGCGTGCGGACATTGCACCAGCCATACTACCACCTATACCAGTGAAACGAAAGACCGTGCTGTAAAACCCCTTGCCAGCGAAAAGGCGCCTTATATGAGTGGCAGCTTCATTGTTGCTTCAATAGAAGAAGCGGCGCCGGCAGGCGACGACGCCACCTACAACGCCACCTTCGACAATACCGGATCGGTAGCCATAGACGACACGAAAGTGGACGGAACCGTGGAGGAATAAGCGATGAAGAAGATTCAGGTATATGGAAAAGAGTACCCCATGCGCATGACCATGGGGGCTATGCGCCGCTTCAAGCGTGAGACAGGCACGGACGTAAGCCAAATGGGTACGGACGTGGACCTGATGATCATTTTCCTCTTCTGCTGCGTGGCAAGCGCCTGTAATGCCGACGGGGTGGAATTCCTCCTGGATATCGACACCTTTGCCGACGGTCTGGACATGGCCGTGCTCAACGGCTTTGCCGAAACCCTGCAAGGCGACGGCTCAAAAAAAAAGACGGAGGAGACACCCCCGCCGACATTGACGAACTGATGGGACTAGCCGTGGGGAGTATGGGAATGAGTCTGACCGACTTCTGTAACTGTACTCCCCACGAGTTTTTCTGCATCAGCCGGCATTGGGAGCAGACACAGATGCGCGACCCCTGGGAGCGTGCCCGGTTCCTGGCTTGCTGCGTGTTGCAACCCTATAGCAAGAAGGCGCTGAAGGTGACGGACGTGTGCAGGTTCAGTTGGGACGTGCAAGAGAAACTATCCTTGGCGGTAGAAAGCACCCGGGATCGGTTTGAAGAATTGAAGAAACGGGTGGAAGGATAAGAGGAAATAGACTATTTTTCTACTGTAGTAGAGGTTATCCGGAATTTAAGAACGATAGGTTTTTTGCGCTCTTCCTCACGCTTGCAGGCTTCTTCCTTATCATAACGGGAATTGTCTCTGAAGGCTTTTACGATAAGGGCAAGTGAAGTGAGAGGCCATATATATTTTAACCAGTCTTCAATCAGATAGGAAGTCTCAAATGAAAAGCAATCATGAATCCCGGCATTCAACAGGCAAAAGAAAAGCCCCAATCCGAACAAAAGAAGGATTGTGCCTGATGCAAAATGTTTGCCCGTATAAAGCAAATATCCTGCCAGTGAGAATATGAATGTGACCGATATAAAAAAAACATAAACCATAGTAACTGAATTTAGCCCGTAAATCAGTGCAAATATAAAGAATTAATGGCAAACGAGGTAGAGTTCAAGCTAAAAATTAGGACTGACGGCAAAGATACCTTCCATGATCTGACCGTTGATGCCGAATCTTTTGACTCGGCTGTGAAACGTGTGACGGAAACAGCCAGGAAAGCATCGGATGAAATCCAGAATATGGCGATGAAGAACCTTAACTGGGATATGTTCATCAATGCTACGGACCAGCTCAATAGTAGTATTCAAAGCCTTGCCGGGGGGTATGACAGTTTTGACAAGTCCATGCGTGCAGCCAATACCATGGCAGGTAAAACGGGGAAAAATCTCGATTCGTTGACCGATAGTGTAAAGGAACTGAGCAAGAACATTCCCATGGTTCGTGAGGAACTGGCCGGTGGCCTGTATCAGGTTATCTCGAACGGTGTACCCGAAGACAACTGGATCAGTTTCCTGGAACAAAGCAGCAAGGCTGCCGTGGGTGGCATCGCCGATTTGGGGCAAACGGTCACGGTCACTTCCACCATCATCAAGAACTACGGTCTGGAATGGGATACTGCCGGAAGCATTCAGGACAAGATACAGAAGACCGCCAAGAACGGTGTAACTAGTTTTGAACAATTAGCGGCCGCATTGCCCCGTGTCAGTGGCAGTGCTTCACAGCTGGGCATCAGTATTGATGAACTGATGGCCGTATTCGCTACTACAACAGGAGTAACAGGCAATACTGCCGAAGTCAGCACCGCCCGTGCCGCCATAGCTTCCACTACGGGGGCGATACGCCTGATGAACATCGCCATTGCATCCAGCCCTTATCTGATAGCGGCCGCATCCGCTGCTGCGTTGGCTGTAGGTATTTACAAGATATGTACCTCTTCAAGTGAAACGGAAGAAGCCCAGAACAAGGCATGAACACAGTAATTTGTGGGAAAAGGCTATTTGCAGACAGGAATATAATAAGAGGGTGGTTTACAGCAAACCGCAATGTATCAGAACGCATCACGGTGTGTCATCGGATTGGTCTCCCGATTGAGACCCCAAGAAAAAAGCCCTTGAAAGTGATTGACTTTCAAGGACTTTGGAATGTTATTGCGGTGCGTACGGGACTCGAACCCGTGACCCCATGCGTGACAGGCATGTATTCTAACCAACTGAACTAACGCACCATTATTTCATTTTATCATTGCTATCTCTCTCGATTGCGGTTGCAAAGGTAGGTATTTCTTTGGAATCTGCAATACCTGTGATGAATATTTTTTTGATGCGATTTTGCTGTGATTGTCTTATATCCTCATATTGAGAAGATTGTATGAATGAAAAAAGTTGCTATTTAACGATTGTTTAGAAATTCGCTTTCGAGAGGTTCTAATGCTTGCAGGAAAATCTATTCTTGGAGAAAACGAAACATTTTGAGGCATCTTTTAAACTTCTTGCTTGAAAAGTTCGTTGATTTGCAATAAATCGTTATTTTTGCGAACTCAAAACGGAAATGTTGTAACTTAAATACAGTAAAAACGGAATTTTAGAATGATGAAAACGGCTAAACTGTTACTTCATTGTCCCGACCGACCGGGGATTTTGGCGGAAGTGACAGACTTTATAACGGTAAATAAGGGGAATATTATCTATCTGAATCAATATATAGATCATGTCGAGGATATCTTTTTCATGCGTATTGAGTGGGAATTGCAGGATTTCCTGATACTTCAAGAAAAGACAGACCGTGCGGTTCAAAAACATATTGAACGCAAGGTGCTGGCATATAAAAATAGAACAGTCATATTTAATTAAAGGATAATTGATGGAAGTTGCGGTCATAAAATACAATGCAGGTAATATCCGTTCGGTGGATTACGCTTTGAGACGTTTGGGGGTGGAGGCGGTCATTACGGCAGATGAGGCGGTGTTGCGCGCAGCCGACAAAGTGATATTTCCCGGTGTTGGCGAGGCGGAAACCACGATGAGTTTTTTGCAGGCAGGAGGCATGGACAGACTGATAAAAGAATTGCGCCAACCGGTATTGGGAATATGCCTGGGAATGCAGTTGATGTGTCGTCATTCGGAAGAAGGTAATGTCGATGGACTTGGAATCTTTGATGCCGATGTGAAGCGTTTTGTCTCCCGCAGGCATGAAGACAAGGTTCCGCACATGGGATGGAATACCATTACGCAGACTGATAGCGACTTGTTCAAAGGCTTTACGAAAGAAGAGTTTGTCTATTTCGTGCATAGCTTTTATGTTCCGGTCAATGACTGCACGGCAGCCGTGACGGATTATATCCTGCCGTTCAGTGCCGCTTTGCACAAGGACAACTATTATGCTACCCAGTTCCACCCGGAAAAGAGTGGGAGTGTAGGCGAACGCATCTTGCGGAATTTTTTGGAGTTATGAGGAAATACGAAAAATGTAAATCATCAACGTACCTATGTGTTAAGGACAAGAAATGCGCCATGACCATAGGGAATAAACCGAAAATAGAATGATTGAACTGATACCTGCCATTGATATTATCGGTGGAAAGTGTGTACGTCTGTCCCAAGGCGATTACGACAGTAAGAAGGTGTATAACGAGAATCCGGTGGAAGTAGCCAAAAAACTGGAGGCTCACGGCATCCGTCGCCTTCATGTGGTTGATTTGGATGGGGCGGCTTCGCATCATGTGGTGAATTACCGTACATTGGAACAGATTGCCTCGCGCACTTCCTTGATTATTGATTTTGGAGGTGGCGTGAAGAGTGACGAAGATTTAATCATCGCTTTTGAAAATGGCGCGCAGATGGTGACGGGTGGCAGCATTGCCGTGAAGAATCCCGGAATATTTTGCCGTTGGCTGCAGATGTATGGCTCGGAGAAAATGATTCTCGGTGCTGATGTGAAAGATTACAAGATTGCAGTTAACGGCTGGAAAGACGAAAGTGCTTGTGAACTGTTCCCTTTCCTCAAGGAATATGTGGAGAAAGGCATACGGAAGGTAATCTGCACGGATATCTGTTGTGACGGGATGCTGCAGGGTCCTTCCACGTCTTTGTACAAGGAAATATTGGAACGGCATCCGGGGCTGTATCTGATTGCCAGCGGTGGAGTGAGTTGTGCTGATGACATACGTATGCTGGAGGCTGCCGGTGTGCCTGCCGTCATTTTCGGCAAGGCTTTGTATGAGGGCCGTATCAGTTTTAAGGAATTGGAAAGATTTATGATTTGTAATTTATGATTTATTCATGCGGTATAGCGGTTAATCATAAATCGAGTCATAAGTAATAAGTAATAAATCATAAATCAGTTCGTTGTGTTAGCGAAAAGAATTATTCCCTGCCTTGATATCAAAGACGGGCAGACAGTGAAAGGAACCAATTTTGTGAATTTGCGCCAGGCGGGTGATCCGGTTGAATTGGCGCGTGCTTATAGCGGGCAGGGTGCCGATGAATTGGTATTCCTGGATATCACGGCCAGTTTTGAAGGACGGAAAACCTTTACTGAGCTGGTGAAACGCATTGCTGCCAATATCAGTATTCCCTTTACCGTAGGTGGAGGTATCCATGAGCTGGGTGACGTGGACCGCCTCCTGAATGCCGGTGCGGATAAGATTTCCATCAATTCTTCTGCCATCCGCTGTCCGGGATTGATAGATGAGATAGCCAAGCATTTCGGCTCGCAAGTCTGTGTGCTGGCAGTGGATGCCAAGCAGACGGAGAAGGGCTGGTGGTGCTATCTGAACGGTGGACGTGTGGAGACGGACAAGGAACTGTTTTCCTGGACAAAAGAGGCGCAGGAACGTGGAGCGGGAGAGGTGCTCTTTACCAGTATGGATCATGACGGTGTAAAGACCGGATATGCCAATGAAGCTCTTTCCGTATTGGCGGACAGGCTTTCCATACCTGTCATTGCGTCGGGGGGGGCAGGTGCAAAAGAGCATTTCCGTGACGTGTTTTTGGAAGGAAAAGCGGATGCTGCATTGGCTGCCAGTGTTTTTCACTTCGGAGAAATTAAAATTCCCGATTTAAAATCGTATCTTTGCGCCCAAGGAATTGCGATGAGAAAATAAGGGAGGATTATAAATCTCCGGTCATTAAAGCAGTAAAATGAATCGTGAATAGCTAAATCGTAAATAAAATGATGTTGGATTTTGACAAGATGAACGGACTTGTTCCGGCAATTATACAGGATGCAGATACCGCCAAGGTATTGATGCTGGGGTTTATGAACCGGGAAGCATACGACAAAACGGTAGAGACGGGAAAGGTGACTTTCTTTAGCCGTACCAAGAATCGCCTTTGGACGAAAGGCGAGGAGAGTGGCAACTTTTTGAATGTGGTTTCCATGAAAGAAGACTGTGACAAAGATACTCTGCTGATTCAGGTACATCCTGTGGGGCCTGTCTGCCATACCGGTGCAGATACTTGTTGGGGCGAAAAGAACGAGCAGCCTGTCATGTTCCTGAAGCTTCTTCAAGATTTCATAGACAAGCGTCATGAAGAGATGCCCGAGGGATCCTACACGACCAGCCTGTTTGAATCCGGTGTCAACAAGATGGCGCAGAAGGTAGGTGAAGAGGCTGTAGAAACAGTTATTGAAGCTTGCAACGGAACGGACGAACGTCTGATTTATGAAGGAGCCGATTTGCTGTATCATCTGATTGTGTTGCTTACTTCCAAAGGCTACCGCATCGAGGATCTTGCCCGTGAGTTGGAAGAACGCCACAGTGTGAACTGGAAGAAGCACTGATTAAATTAAAGAATTAAGAATTTGAGAATTAAGAAAATTCAAAATTCAAAATTAATAAATGGCGCTGATAAAATATAGGAACGTAGAGATACATCAGCAGGAGTTGTGTGTATTGAATGATGTGAATTTGGAACTTCACAAGGGAGAGTTCGTGTATCTGGTAGGTAAAGTCGGCTCTGGCAAGACCAGCCTGCTCAAGACGTTCTACGGAGAACTGGATATTGCAGCGGGAGAGGCCGAAGTGATGGGGTATGACATGCTTCATATAAAGCGTAAGCATATTCCGCAATTGCGCCGTAAACTTGGCATTATCTTCCAGGATTTCCAGCTGCTAACCGACCGTACGGTTTATGATAATCTTGAATTTGTACTCCGGGCCACCGGGTGGAAAAACAAGGGGGAGATTAAAGGCCGTATAGAAGAAGTGCTGACGTTGGTCGGCATGAGTAACAAAGGGTATAAACTGCCCAACGAGCTTTCGGGTGGCGAGCAGCAACGGATTGTAATTGCGCGGGCCGTGCTCAATTCCCCGGATATAATCCTAGCGGACGAGCCTACGGGAAACCTGGATGTTGAAACAGGACGTGCCATTGCGGGGTTGTTGCATGATATCAGCGAGGCAGGTGCCTTGGTAGTGATGACAACGCACAATCTGCAGTTGCTCCGTGAGTTTCCGGGAAAGGTGTACCGCTGTACCGATCATCTGATGACGGATGTCACGGCGGAATACAATCCTGCGGAAATTGATAATTAAAGAATTAAAAATGAAAGCTTCGTAGCTAACAGCTCGTAGCTTGTAACTATAAACTAATTAATACAGGAACGAAAATGAAAGTTTTAAAGTTTGGAGGTACTTCTGTAGGTTCGGCTCAACGAATGAAGGAAGTTGCCAAATTGATTACCGATGGTGAACGTAAGATTGTGGTTCTCTCCGCCATGTCGGGTACCACAAACACATTGGTTGAGATTTCGGACTATCTGTACAAGAAGAATCCGGAAGGTGCCAACGAGATTATCAACAAGCTGGAATCTAAATACCGCCAGCATATTGATGAGCTTTTTGCTACTCCGGAGTATAAACAGAAAGGCCTGGAACTGATCAAATCTCATTTTGACTATATCCGTTCTTACACTAAAGATCTCTTCACCTTGTTTGAAGAAAAGGTGGTACTGGCTCAGGGTGAGTTGATTTCTACCGCCATGATGAACTACTATTTGCAGGAATGTGGCGTGAAGTCTGTTTTACTTCCGGCTTTGGAATATATGCGTACGGACAAGAACGCTGAGCCCGATCCTATCTATATCAAGGAGAAGCTTCAGGTGCAGCTGGAGTTGCATCCGGAGGCTGAAATCTACATTACGCAAGGATTTATCTGTCGCAACGCATACGGTGAGATTGATAACCTGCAACGTGGAGGAAGCGACTATACGGCTTCTTTGATAGGTGCCGCCGTTAACGCTTCGGAAATTCAGATTTGGACAGATATTGACGGCATGCACAATAACGATCCCCGTATCGTGGACAAGACGGCTCCGGTGCGTCATCTCCATTTTGAAGAGGCTGCCGAGCTGGCCTATTTCGGCGCGAAGATTCTGCATCCTACCTGCATCCAGCCTGCCAAGTACGCCAACATTCCTGTGCGTTTGCTCAACACCATGGATCCTACGGCTCCGGGTACATTGATTTCAAACGATACGGAAAAAGGCAAAATCAAGGCTGTGGCCGCTAAAGACAACATTACGGCCATCAAGATAAAGTCCAGCCGTATGTTGCTTGCCCACGGTTTCCTGCGTAAGGTATTTGAGATTTTCGAAAGTTACCAGACGTCCATCGACATGATTTGTACTTCCGAGGTGGGAGTGTCCGTGTCTATCGATAACATAAAACATCTGAATGAAATCTTGGATGATTTGAAAAAGTATGGCACGGTGACTGTAGATAAAGACATGTGCATTATCTGCGTGGTGGGTGACCTTGAATGGGAAAACGTAGGTTTCGAGGCCAAGGCTCTGGATGCCATGCGTGATATTCCTGTACGTATGATTTCATTCGGCGGCAGCAACTACAACATCTCTTTCCTTATCCGTGAATGTGATAAGAAAGCTGCTTTGCAGTCGCTCAGCGATGCGCTGTTCAACGAGGAATAAACGATTTCCTGTATTACAATTATTATATGAAAGGAACATTCCCTATTAATAAATTCAGCGAGTTGCGTACCCCTTTCTATTATTATGATACGAAGGTGTTGCGCGACACGCTTTCCTGCATCCGCACTGAAGCGTCGAAGTATGACAACTATTCAGTACATTATGCCGTGAAGGCCAATGCCAACCCTAAAGTGCTTACTATTATCCGCGAGAACGGTCTGGGTGCCGACTGCGTAAGCGGCGGAGAGATACGTGCTGCCATCAAGGCAGGCTTTCCTTCCGGCAAGATCGTGTTTGCCGGGGTGGGCAAGGCCGATTGGGAAATAAATTTAGGATTGGACTATGATATATTCTGCTTCAATGTGGAATCTGTTCCCGAACTGGAGGTGATTAATGGGCTGGCTGCCGCCAAGGGCAAGGTTGCCAACGTTGCTTTTCGCATCAACCCCAACGTAGGTGCGCATACGCATGCAAACATCACTACTGGGCTGGCGGAGAATAAGTTCGGTATTAGCATGCAGGACATGGATCATGTGATTGATGTTGCCGGGGAAATGAATAATGTCAAATTCATCGGCTTGCACTTCCACATCGGTTCACAAATTCTGGACATGGGAGACTTCGTGGCATTGTGCAATCGTGTCAACGAGTTGCAGGACAAGCTTGAAGCGCGCCGCATCCGTATCGAGCACATCAATGTGGGCGGTGGCCTGGGCATTGACTATGCGCATCCCAACCGCCAGGCTATTCCCGATTTCAAAAAGTACTTTATCGCCTATGATGAACATTTGAAGTTGCGCTCTTACCAGACGCTTCACTTCGAGTTGGGACGTTCGGTGGTGGGACAGTGCGGTTCTCTTATTTCGCGGGTGCTCTATGTAAAGCAAGGCACCAACAAGCAGTTCGCCATCCTCGATGCGGGTATGACGGACCTTATCCGTCCGGCGCTTTATCAGGCATTCCATAAGATAGAGAATATCACTTCGGATGCTCCAATGCAAACTTATGATGTGGTAGGACCTATCTGCGAGTCTTCTGATGTCTTCGGCAAGGCCATTGACCTAAACGGTGTAAAACGTGGCGATCTCATCGCTCTCCGTTCCGCCGGTGCATACGGTGAAATCATGGCGTCCGGTTACAACTGCCGGGAATTGCCGCAGGGATATACTTCGGAAGAATTGGTGTGATAATTTTTTGTATCCTGCTTTAATGCGGTAAACACTCTGGAATGACTTTCGCTGTCTGACTTGGAGTATTGTAATTTATTATATAAAAAATGTTATTAGATGAACAAAATTGATGTGTTGTTGTTACTTTTGTAATGATTTCAATTTAACTAATAAATACGATTATGATTACAGAAAAATTACAAAACGCAATTAACGGACAGATTACGGCTGAGATGTGGTCTTCAAACCTGTATTTGGCAATGTCTTTCTATATGGAGAAAGAAGGTTATTCCGGTATGGCTTCTTGGTTGAGGAAGCAATCATCCGAGGAAAAAGCGCATGCTTGTGAATTGGCCTCTTATGTTATTAAACGTGGTGGTAAGGCCAAATTGGATAAGATTGATGTAGTGCCCAATGATTTCGGGACTCCGCTGGAAGTGTTCGAGCAGGTGTATGAGCACGAATGTCGCGTGTCTAAGATGGTTGACGAACTGGTTGATGTGGCTGCTGCCGAAAAGGATAAGGCTTCCCAGGATTTCTTGTGGGGATTTGTTCGCGAGCAGGTAGAAGAAGAAGCTACCGCTGCCGGTATTGTAGATATGATTAAGAAAGCCGGCGCTACCGGAATCTTCTTTGTGGATGTAAAATTGGGAGAGCGCAAATAATATTGCTTGGAAGCTTTATAGAAGATAGGCAAAAACTAAAAAAGTCCTGTAATGTATTTTATATTACAGGACTTTTTTTAGTTATGGATCTCTTATTTCAGTACGCCCAATTCTTTTCCTACCTTAATGAAAGCTGCAATACACTTGTCAAGGTGTTCCTTTTCGTGGCCTGCAGAAATCTGTACACGGATACGTGCCTGTTCCTTTGGAACAACCGGGTAGTAGAATCCCGTTACGTAAATACCTTCTTCCTGCATGCGGGCTGCGTAAATCTGGGATAATTTGGCATCATACAGCATGACCGCGCAAATGGCGCTTTGGGTCGGCTTGATGTCGAAACCGGCGGCAGTCATCTTGTCGCGGAAGTAGTTGACGTTCTCTACAAGCTTGTCATGCAGCGCATTGCTTTCTTTCAGCATTCTGAATACTTCAAGGCTTGCACCTATGATACCTGGAGCCAATGAGTTGGAGAACAGGTAAGGACGGCTGCGCTGACGCAGCAAGTCAATGATTTCTTTGCGTCCGGTAGTGAATCCGCCCAAAGCACCGCCAAAGGCTTTGCCTAGAGTGCCGGTGTAGATATCTACCCGTCCGTAGGTGTTGTATTGCTCGCTGACACCGTGTCCTGTAGGACCTACCACACCGGCGGAGTGAGATTCGTCCACCATAACCAATGCGTCGTATTTCTCGGCCAGGTCACAAATCCGGTCCATCGGAGCCACATTGCCGTCCATAGAGAAAACACCGTCTGTAACAATGATGCGGAAACGTTGGGCCTGTGCTTCTTGCAGGCATCTTTCAAGATCTGCCATGTCGGCATTGGCATAGCGGTAGCGTTTTGCTTTACAAAGGCGGACACCGTCAATGATGGAAGCATGGTTCAAGGCATCGGAGATGATAGCGTCTTCTTCCGTGAAGAGGGGTTCGAATACACCGCCGTTGGCATCGAAGCAGGCTGCGTAGAGAATCGTGTCTTCTGTCTTGAAGTAATCGGAAATGGCGGCTTCCAGTTCCTTGTGGATATCTTGCGTTCCGCAGATGAAACGCACGGATGACATTCCATAACCGCGGCGTTCCATTATTTTTTGCGCTGCAGCAATCAGGTTGGGATGGTTGGATAATCCCAGATAATTGTTGGCACAGAAGTTCAGCACTTCCTTGCCTTTCACAGTGATAGCAGCTTGTTGTGCACTTTCAATCAGGCGCTCTTCCTTATAGAGCCCAGCTTCTTTAATTTCAGCAAGTGTCTTGCTGAGATGGTTTTGCATTTTACCGTACATAGCGATTTAATATTTAATGGTGATACATGTTAAGAACATGCTTTGCAAAGGACATCATTTTTCTTGGAATAAACAATATCTTTTTGATAGAAATATGAAAAAAAAGTGTGTATCTTTGCGCACGATATTAATAAATACCTTATTAAATAAGTCTTATGAAAAATATTTTGGTAATTGGAGCTACCGGACAGATTGGTTCGGAACTTACATTGGAGTTGCGTAAACGTTATGGTGCTGATCATGTTGTAGCCGGATATATTCCCAGCGCTATGCCTAAGGGAGAATTGAAGGCATCAGGTCCTTCGGCCATTGCGGACGTAACGGATCGTCAGTCTATTGAAGTAGTGGTACGTCAATTTAAGATTGATACGATATACAATTTGGCGGCTTTGCTGTCGGTTGTCGCTGAAAGCCGCCCGGCCATGGCATGGAAAATCGGTATCGATGGTTTGTGGAATGTATTGGAAGTGGCACGCGAGTACAACTGTGCCGTGTTCACGCCCAGCTCTATCGGCTCATTCGGAGAGGCCACTCCGCATATAAAGACCCCGCAGGATACAATTCAGCGTCCCCGTACGATGTATGGTGTGACGAAAGTGACTACTGAGTTGTTAAGTGACTATTATTACACGAAATACGGGGTTGATACCCGTGCGGTGCGTTTCCCGGGAATCATCTCGAACGTGACTCCTCCGGGGGGTGGCACAACCGACTATGCTGTGGATATATTCTATTCTGCCGTCAAGGGAGAGAAGTTTGTATGTCCGGTGAAGGCAGGTACTTATATGGATATGATGTATATGCCCGACGCGCTGAATGCGGCGATTTCTTTGATGGAGGCGGTTCCGGCAAGACTGAAGCACCGCAACGCGTTCAACATCGCTTCCATGAGTTTTGATCCGGAGCAGATTTATCAGGAGATCAAGAAGCATGTGCCTGATTTTGAAATGGTATATGAAATAGATCCGCTGAAACAGGCGATTGCCGACAGTTGGCCCGATTCTCTGGATGATACTTGTGCCCGTGAAGAATGGGATTGGGTGCCGCAGTATGATTTGGAGTCCATGACTGTAGATATGCTTGAGAAATTAAGAGCTAAATTAAATAAGTGACCGTAGGGTCCGTAAAAGATGAAAAAAGTATTATTGGGATCCATATTGTTCGCTTTGTTGGTTTCATGTGGAAATGGAAAGACGAAAATGGATCCCTTTACTACCATTACGGGAATGGTGGATTCGGTCGGTCATAAGGCCGATACATTGCGGGAAGCGGGAGTGAAGGAAGAGCCTGAACCCATAGAGGCGGACGAGTTGTTTGATGATTTTATCTTCAACTATGCCTCGGATGATGCCTTGCAGAGGCAGAGGACGGTTTTCCCTTTACCTTATTATAATGGGGATACTCCTTCCAAGATAGAGGAGAAGTTTTGGAAACATGACTATCTGTTCACGAAACAGAGTTATTATACCATGCTTTTCGACAAGGAGGGTGATATGGATATGGTAGGTGATACTGCACTGAGTGCTGTACAGGTAGAATGGATTTTCCTGAAAACCCGTATGGTGAAGAAGTATTACTTTCAGCGTGTCAAGGGCATGTGGATGCTTGAGGCCATCAACCTTCGCCATATCGAGGAAGGAGAAAATGAGGACTTTGTAAGCTTCTATACCCGTTTTGTTACCGATAGCCTGTACCAGAGCCGCCACATCCGTAATCCGTTGCAGTATATCACCATTGATCCGGATGATGAATTCTCTATTCTGGAAACTACCCTTGATGTGAATCAGTGGTATGCTTTCCGTCCGGTGATGCCTGTGGATAAACTGTCTAACATCAATTACGGGCAGAAGAATGAAGACTTGTCCAATACCAAAATATTGAAAGTGAATGGTATTGGCAATGGATACTCCGTCATTTTTTATTTCCGGAAACGGGGAGGAGAATGGGAGTTGTACAAATACGAAGATACAAGTATTTAAGTATTTACGATTTGACGGTTTGCGATTGAAGTCTGTATTGTACTTTATGCACCGTCAAATCGTAAATATTATAAGTTTATAGTTTATGATAGGTGATGGGGTAAAAAAGATTCCTAATACATTCGGTGTTGATGTCTCTGCTGCAAGTTTTTTTGAATACGGTTCGGAAGATGAACTGTGTGAGGGGATTGTGGCAGGAAGTATTACCATGCCTTATCTGCATATAGGGAGTGGCAGTAATCTGCTTTTTATAAAGGATTATGAAGGGACGGTGCTGCATTCGTGCATTAAAGGGATAGACGTGACGGCGGAGGATGAAGACCGGGTCTGGGTACGCGTCGGTGCCGGGATGGTATGGGATGATTTTGTGGCATATTGTGTGGAACATAACTGGTATGGCACCGAAAACCTGTCATTGATACCCGGTGAGGTGGGGGCGAGTGCCGTACAGAACATCGGGGCCTATGGCGTAGAGGTGAAGGATTTGGTCACTTCTGTCGAAACCGTGAACATTTTGGGGGAGAAACGGGTTTTCCGGGTACAGGAATGTGAATATGCTTACCGGAAAAGCATTTTTAAACGTCCGGAAATGAAGTCGGTTTTTGTGACCTATGTGAATTTCTGCTTGTCAAAGAAAGAGTCTTATATGTTGGACTACGGGACTATCCGTCAGGAGTTGGCAAAATATCCGGCTGTGGATTTAAAAACCTTGCGCCATGTGATTATTGGTATCCGTGAAAGCAAATTGCCCGATCCGAAAATCTTGGGAAATGCCGGAAGTTTTTTTATGAATCCCATCGTGCCCCGTGTGCAGTTTGAGGCATTGCATCGGCAATACCCTTCTATGCCACACTACGATGTGGATGAAGAGAGGGTGAAAATTCCTGCCGGATGGATGATAGACCGCTGTGGCTGGAAAGGCAAGGCTTTGGGTGCGGCTGCCGTGCATGATAAACAGGCACTGGTATTGGTTAATCTGGGTGGTGCGTCCGGTGCTGATATAGTACTCTTGTCGGATGCTGTCAGAGCTTCGGTATATGAAAAGTTCGGGATTGAAATTTATCCGGAAGTAAACTTTATAGGTTGAAGCAGCCAACTGCTTTGACTACTCTAACTACTCATATAGGTATGAAACTGAGAATATTGGGAAGCGGTACTTCAACGGGAGTACCGGAGATAGGCTGTACTTGCCCGGTATGTACTTCTGCCGATCCGCGGGATAACCGTTTGCGTGCATCGTCGTTCGTGCATACGGATGATGCGGTGATATTGATTGATTGTGGTCCCGATTTCAGGGAACAGATGTTGCGAATGTCTTCTTTTGAAAAGATTGACGGGGTGCTGATTACTCATGAACATTACGATCATGCGGGCGGACTGGATGATTTACGTCCGTTCTGCCGTTTTGGCGAGATACCGGTCTATTCGGATGCCTATACCGCCGGCCATTTGCGTGCGAGGATGCCCTATTGTTTTGTGGACAAAGTCTATCCGGGAGTTCCGCGTATCTATCTTCAGGAAGTGGAAGCGGGCAAGCCGTTTTATATTAACCGGACAGAGATTTTGCCCCTTCAGGTCATGCATGGCAGACTGCCTATCCTGGGATACCGCATCGGGGGGCGTTTGGGGTATATTACGGACATGCTTACGATGCCCGAAGAATCTTATGAACAATTGAAAGGATTGGATGTTCTGGTTATAAATGCTTTACGTTTACAGCCTCATGCCACCCATCAAAGTATTTCAGAAGCATTGGTCGCTGCAGAACGTATTGGTGCCAAGGAAACTTATTTCATTCACATGAGCCATCATGCGGGTTTGCATGTGGAGCTTAGCAAGCAGTTGCCGCCCCATATCTACTTGGCTTATGATGGACAGGAAATAGTTTTCTAAACTTTTCGAAACGTTTGTTTTGTTTTATTAGTAGAAAATGTTATTTTTGCCAAAAGTTGATGAATGAATGCCATGAAATTCCGACTCCTCATACGAATAGCTGTCATTCTGTCCGTAGTGCTGCTATGTACGGGGTTTGGCGTGTATTCATTTTTCCGCATGAATGCGGTAGAGAACCAGCAGGATTTTAATCTTTATTCTCTGGTGCCGCAGGATGCCATTGCCGTACTCGAAACGGATCGTATGGCAGATTTGGTGGACGACATCAACCAGCTGAACTGCAGCAAGGAAAATCACTATCTTTATGTATCCGAGCTTTTTGTTTATTTGAAGGACCATCTATATACCTTGATGGATGATACCCCGCACGGGTTGAGCAGAGAAATGAACAAGATGCTGATTAGTTTTCATGAACCGGACACCCCGCTGAACCAAGTCCTGTATTGCAGCCTCGGTTCGGGTGATTATGAGTTGGTGGAAACCTTTATCCGGAAATATTGTTCCAGCAGTTTCCCTTCTAGATTCTTTGACTATAAAGGCGAGGAAATCCGGATTTATCCGATGTCGGACGGACGTTTCCTGGCTGCCTACTTTACACCGGATTTTCTGGCTGTCAGCTTTCAGAAGCGGCTTATAGAGCAGGTGATTGATGCGCGCCGTGAAAAGAAATCGTTGATGCATCTCCGGTCTTTCCGTACGATGCATGCGGGTAAGCATGACAACGTCGCGGCCACGGTATATGTCCGTATGAAGAAGGTGGATATGGGGAAACCTACGGATGGAATCCGTTCCCAGACCCGCTTGGGCAGTTGGGCCGAATTTGATATGAAGTTCAATGAAAATGCTATTTATTGTTCCGGTGTCAGTCATGGCGAAGATTCCACTCGGACGTTTATCAACGCTTTGCGCCGGCAGAAACCGATTGAAGGTTTTCCAGGAACATATCTTCCTTCCACCACATTCTTTTATGACAATTGGGCGCTTTCGGACAGAGAAGCTGTATTCCGTTTTACGGCCTATCAGGAGTATGCCAAGGCCATTTATTCCGATTATATCAAGAAGCGTGATGAAGAATGGATGACTTTCCTGCATGATTATGCGGGAGAGAGCGTGATGTCCTGTCTTTTCCAGTCGAAAGATACTTTGAACAAACTGCCTTGCGCGGTGATGAGTATTCCTGTGAAGGATGAACGTGCGGCCGAGCGCCGGTTGCAATCCTTGTTGAATAGGACGCCCAAAGAGGAGGATGCACCGCCGGTACCGCAGCTGTATCCGGAATATGCCAGGTATCCCAAGGCAAGAAGATTCCGCCAGTATATTTTGCCGCGGAATACGTTGCTTACCCAGATGACGGGTATTACGGAGTCTGCGCTTTATACTTATGCCTGTTTTTATAGGGGAAACCTGTTGCTGGCTCCCGATGCTCCCAGTCTTTCTGCCTATATCGATGCTGTAGAGAATTCCGATGTGCTGGACGGGACGCAGGTCTATGAAGAAGGGATAGGAAGCTTGTCACCGGTATATAGCTTCGTGATGATGGTGGACATGGAAGAAATGCTACGGCAACCGGAAACGTATGTGCGGCTGATACCGAACTTATTTTTCCGCCAGGCAAAGTTTTTCCGCAAATTCATGCTTGCCGTACAGTTTACATGTACGGAGGGGGTGGTTTACCCTAATATCGTGCTGCTCTATAAGGGAGAGGGGCAGGACTCTTGATCCGGTTTGGATGTATGCAGACAAGGCGTAAAATCGGAAAAAGCATCTTGTGCCTTGGATTTTACGCCTTGTTTGTTATCGTGATTCTTTCTGGTTTAGAAAGGCAAATCGTCCTTTGCGTCTCCAGATAGGAATTCCGGTGCGGCACTTGGTGCCGGGGGAGGTATAGGGGCGCCCGGTGCAGGTGCGGCGGCACTGACACGTTCCACCTTCCATGCACGGATACTGTTGAACCAGCGGTCTTGCCATTGGCGTGCATCCACATCGAAAGAAACGGTCAATTCTTCACCCATCTGAATGTTGAATTGTTCTATTTTATCTGCTCCAAAAACATCGAAACACATTTTGCGTGGATACTGGCCATGGTCTTCGATTACATATTCCTGCACTTTCCACTCGTTTCCGGTCTTAGAAACTCCGCCTCTGGGCTGGAGTATAGCGATGATTTTTCCTGTAAATTCCATTGTTCTCTTTTTAAATGATGCTGCGAAGTTACAATTTTTTAGTAATATGAGACGAATATTCGGCTGTTTTTTCTTTGTATTTCTTTGTCGTAGGGAATTCTTTTTTTAACTTTGTCCGTTGCTTAAATAAGAAGACAAAATAAAAACTTAAATATATAGATTATATGAAATTTATCGTTTCAAGTACTGCGCTCTCCAGTCATTTACAGGCTATCAGCCGGGTGATTAATTCGAAGAATGCGCTGCCTATTTTGGATTGTTTCCTTTTTGAACTGCAAGACGGAACTTTGTCTGTAACTGTATCTGACAGTGAAACGACTATGGTTACTACGGTCGAGGTCAATGAAAGCGATATGGACGGACGTTTTGCCGTGGCTGCCAAAACTTTGTTGGATGCCTTGAAAGAAATTCCCGAGCAACCGTTGACTTTTGAAATCAATACCTCTTCTTTGGAAATAACAGTACAGTATCAGAACGGTAAGTACAGTCTGATGGGACAGAATGCAGACGAATTTCCCCAGTCGGCCATGTTGGGTGACAATGCCGTACGTGTGGAAATGGATGCACAGATTCTGTTGGGCGGCATCAACCGTGCTGTTTTTGCTACGGCGGACGATGAACTCCGTCCCGTAATGAACGGTATCTATTTTGACATTACCACGGAGGACATCACGATGGTGGCATCCGACGGTCATAAGTTGGTGCGTTGTAAGACATTGGCTGCCAAGGGTAACGAGCGTGCCGCATTTATCCTGCCCAAGAAGCCGGCTTCTTTGATGAAGAACCTGCTGCCTAAGGAACAGGGCAATGTAACGATTGAGTTTGATGAACGCAACGCTGTGTTCACTTTGGAAAGCTACCGTATGGTGTGCCGTCTGATTGAAGGACGTTATCCGAACTACAATTCGGTTATTCCGCAAAATAACCCCTACAAAGTGACGGTGGACCGCCAGTTGTTGACCGGTGCCTTACGCCGCGTATCCATATTTTCATCGCAGGCAAGCAGCCTTATCAAGCTGCGTATGCAGGAGAACCTCATCGTTATTTCTGCCCAGGACATCGACTTTTCCACTTCGGCGGAAGAAACGCTGGTTTGCCAGTATGCGGGTAACCCGATGAGCATCGGTTTCAAATCTACTTTCTTGATTGATATTCTGAACAACATCTCTGCCGATGAGGTTATCATTGAATTGGCCGATCCGTCCCGAGCCGGTGTCATCATTCCGGTAGAGCAGGAAGAAAACGAGGATTTGCTGATGCTGCTGATGCCGATGATGCTGAATGACTGATGAATATTAGCAATCGGGTTATGAGCTACGAGCTACAAGTGGCTGCGCAATTATGCCGCACGGTACTTGTAGCTCGTGGCTTGTAAGTCAAACATATAATTTATAGCTCATAGCCAGAGCTTATAAAACGAAAAAACAATGAAATTGAATCTGAAAAATCCGATAGTTTTTTTTGATTTGGAGACTACCGGCACAAACATCAACTCTGACCGAATTGTTGAAATCTGTTATCTTAAAGTATATCCCAACGGGAATGAAGAATCGAAAACGATGCGTATCAATCCCGAAATGCATATTCCTGCAGAATCCTCTGCCGTACATGGCATTTATGACGAAGATATAGCAGATTGTCCCACTTTCAAGGAGGTGGCGCGCAAGATAGCCAATGATATTGAAGGCTGTGATCTTGCAGGTTTTAATTCCAACCGTTTCGATATACCGGTTTTGGCGGAAGAATTCCTGCGTGCCGGAGTGGACATTGACATGAGCCGTCGCAAATTTGTGGATGTGCAGGTTATTTTCCACAAGATGGAACAACGGACCTTGTCTGCCGCCTATAAATTCTATTGCGGCAAGAATCTGGAAGATGCCCATACGGCCGAAGCCGACACCCGTGCCACTTATGAGGTGCTGATGGCCCAGCTGGACCGTTACGGTGAATTGCAGAATGATGTAGCTTTCCTTGCTGACTATTCCAGTTTCAACAAGAACGTGGACTTTGCGGGCCGCATGGTTTATGATGACAATGGAGTGGAAGTATTCAATTTCGGCAAGTATAAGGGGATGTCTGTTTCGGAAGTTCTGAAACGTGATCCGGGTTATTACAGCTGGATTCTGAACAGTGATTTTACTCTGAACACCAAAGCGATGCTGACAAAGATACGCTTGCGCGAAATGACACAGAAATGAAGTAATCCGTAATTTTGATCATGGCAAATACTCTGAAAGGGAAAAAAATAGTATTGGGTATTACAGGGAGCATTGCTGCCTATAAAGCGTGTTACATTATCCGTGGGTTGATAAAGCGTGGTGCCGAAGTGCAGGTAGTCATTACTCCTGCCGGCAAGGAGTTCATTACTCCTGTCACTCTGTCCGCATTGACGAGTAAGCCGGTCATCAGTGAGTTTTTTGCCCAGCGTGACGGAACGTGGAACAGCCATGTGGATCTGGGATTGTGGGCGGACGCCATGCTGGTTGCTCCGGCAACAGCTTCTACCATTGGCAAGATGGCCAATGGAGTAGCCGACAATATGCTGATAACCACTTATCTTTCGGCAAAAGCACCTGTGTTTGTGGCTCCTGCTATGGACTTGGACATGTATGCACATCCTTCTACCCAAAAGAATCTGGAAACATTACGTTCTTATGGCAACCATATCATAGAACCGGGTACAGGAGAACTTGCCAGTCATCTGGTGGGTAAAGGGCGTATGGAAGAGCCGGAAAACATCATTCTCCACCTGGAACAATATTTCGCATCCAAAGAGGGGGATTTGGTCGGCAAGACCATTATGATAACCACAGGGCCTACTTACGAGAAGATTGATCCGGTACGTTTTATAGGTAATTATTCTTCCGGAAAGATGGGTTTTGCGCTTGCCGATGAATGTGCCGGCCGGGGAGCCAAAGTCATCTTGATTGCAGGCCCGGTACAGCAGACCACTCATTTTCCTATGTACCAGTATCATGCGGTGGAGTCGGCACAGCAGATGTATGATGTTGCCTGTAGTCTTTTTGGAGATGTGGATGCCGCTATCTTGTCTGCGGCTGTTGCCGATTATACACCGGAACAGGTGGCGGGCGAGAAAATCAAGCGGGAAAAGACCGGGAACATGACCTTGGAGCTGAAACCTACTCAGGACATTGCCGCCACCTTAGGAGGTTTGAAGAATTCCATGGAAGAAAGGAAGGTTCTTGTAGGTTTTGCGCTCGAGACCCATGACGAGCAGCATAATGCCGAAGGCAAACTCAACCGGAAGAACCTGGATTTCATCGTATTGAATTCTTTGAAGGACAAAGGAGCCGGTTTCCGCTATGATACAAATAAAATCAGTATCATAGACCGGGAAGGAAAGAAGGATTATCCGTTGAAGTCCAAGGCCGAAGTGGCTGTGGATATCGTAGATCATCTGGCAGAAGTCTTGAAAAGCTGATTATTGAAAGTTTGATCATTGATAAAATAATAGCCTACAAGATAGTCAATCAGTATTTTCAATCGTAAATTATGTTGCGTTCACTCTACATACAGAATTATGCACTTATTGAGAAACTTGATATCAATTTTGACAGCGGTTTCTCGGTAATAACGGGCGAGACAGGAGCCGGTAAGTCCATTATTTTGGGCGCTATCGGCTTGTTGTTGGGACAGCGTGCCGATGTGAAGTCTATCCGGACAGGAGCGTCGAAATGCGTTATTGAGGCTCGTTTTGATATATCAGCCTATGGTATGCAGCCTTTTTTTGAGGAAAATGAGTTGGAATATGAAGAGGAGTGTATCCTTCGCCGCGAGGTGTACGCCTCGGGCAAAAGCCGGGCGTTTATCAATGATACGCCTGCCTCTCTGGCACAGATGAAGGAATTGGGGGAGTTGTTGATTGACGTACACTCCCAGCATCAGAACCTGTTATTGAACAAGGAAGGTTTCCAGCTGAATGTGTTGGATATCCTGTCGCATAATGAAGAGGTTTTGGCTGCCTATCAGTCTGTGCATAAGGAATGGAAACAGGCATTGTACGATCTGGAAAAAATCATAGCAAGGGCAGAACAGGATAAGGCGGACGAAGATTACATCCGCTTTCAGTTGGAACAACTGGAGGAAGCCCGTTTGTCTGAGGGTGAGCAGGAAGAGTTGGAACAGGAGGCGGACACTTTGAGCCATGCGGAGGAAATCAAGGCAGGGCTGTACCGTGCCGGACAAATCCTGTACTCGGATGAAGGCGGTCTGCTTTCCGGACTTAAAGACTGCCTGAATACCATGATCGGGTTGCAGAATGTTTTTCCGGTAGCCGGTGAACTGGCCGAGCGCTTGGAGAGCACTTATATCGAATTGAAAGATATTTCGCAGGAAATCTCCGGTAAGGAAGAAGAAGTGGAGTTCAATCCGGCACGCCTGGAAGAAGTGAACGAACGTCTGAACCTGATTTATACACTTCAGCAGAAACACCGTGTCTCTACCATCGGAGAACTGTTGGCTTTGGAAAACGAGTATGCCATGAAGCTTTCGGCTATTACTTCGTCGGAAGAAGATATTGAAAAGTTGAAGGCGTCTTGTGATGTCCTATATAATAAGGTGAAGAAGCAAGCGGCTGTATTGACGAAAGCCCGTACCGCTGCTGCGCGTGAGGTAGAGAAGCAGATGGCTTCCCGCTTGGTGCCGTTAGGTATGCCCAATGTACGTTTTCAGGTGGAGATGGGAACTCGTAAAGAGCCGGGCATGCATGGTATCGATACGGTCAATTTCTTGTTTTCCGCGAATAAGAACGGCACTCTGCAGAATATATCCTCAGTGGCCTCCGGCGGTGAGATAGCCCGTGTCATGCTGTCCGTCAAGGCAATGATAGCAGGGGCTGTGAAACTTCCCACCATTGTATTCGATGAAATAGACACCGGTGTGTCCGGTGAAATAGCCGACCGTATGGCGGATATAATGCAGGAGATGGGCGAGAGTAACCGTCAGGTGATCAGTATCACCCATTTGCCTCAGATAGCGGCCCGCGGACGTGCCCATTACAAGGTGTATAAGCAGGACAACGAGAAAGAGACCAATAGCCATATCCGCCGTTTGACGGATAATGAAAGGGTAGAGGAAATAGCCCACATGTTGAGTGGTGCCACCCTCACCGAAGCCGCTCTGAATAATGCCAGAGCATTATTGGGAGGAACTTGACGGGTTATAAGTAATTAATTATAAGCGATGAGTAGCAGAAACCTCAGTCGCAAATCGTAAATTGTTAAATCGTAAATAGACTCATGGTTGATAAAAGTGAAATGATTTTCGGTGTTCGTGCCGTAATAGAAGCCATTCAGGCAGGAAAAGAGATAGACAAGATATTGGTAAAGAAAGATATTCAGAGTGACTTGTCCAAAGAGTTGTTTGCTGTCTTGAAGGGAACGTTGATACCTGTACAACGTGTTCCGGTAGAACGTATCAACCGCATCACGCGTAAAAACCACCAAGGGGTGATTGCCTTTACCTCTTCAGTCACTTATCAGAAAACGGAGGACTTGGTACCTTTCCTTTTTGAGCAGGGCAAGAATCCGTTGTTTGTGATGCTCGACGGAATAACCGATGTACGTAACTTCGGCGCTATTGCCCGCACCTGTGAATGTGCCGCCGTGGATGCGGTGATAATTCCTGCCAAGAACAGCGTTTCCGTAAATGCCGATGCGATGAAGACTTCGGCAGGTGCCTTGCATACCTTGCCTGTCTGCAGGGAACAAAGTCTGAAAGGGACCTTGCAGTTCCTCAAGGACAGCGGTTTCCATATTGTAGCCGCTACGGAAAAAGGGGATTATGACTATACCAAGGCGGATTATACCGGACCGATGTGTATTATCATGGGAGCTGAGGACAAAGGGGTATCTTATGACAACCTGGCTTTGTGTGACGAGTGGGTAAAGATTCCTATGTTGGGAACCATCGAGTCTCTGAACGTGTCCGTTGCTGCCGGTATCTTGATATATGAAGCTGTGAAACAAAGAAATAATGCAAATCAGTAGTTAAGTAGAATAGACTATTGTACTTAACTACTTGACTACTAATGATAGAAACGAATGATAACTACTTTAACTACTGCCGCGCATAAATAATGAAGATATGAAGAAGATACTTTTGACGCTCACCCTCTGTTTGTTGGCTCAGTGGGGTGTAGCTCAGGCACCCAAATGGGTGGAAAAAGCCAAGCGTGCCGTGTTCTCGGTGGTAACGTACGACCGGGAAGATAAGATACTGAATACCGGAAACGGCTTCTTTGTGACGGAAGACGGAATTGCCTTGTCGGACTACAGCCTGTTTAAGGGTGCGCAGCGTGCTGTGGTAATAAATTCCGAGGGAGTGCAGATGCCGGTGGAAGCAGTGATGGGAGCTGACGACATGTACGATGTGGTCAAGTTCCGTGTAGGTATTTCCGGTAAGAAAGTTCCTGCGCTGACTTTGGCTACTGCTTCTCCCTCAGTAAATACCGAGGTCTGTTTATTGCCATATTCAACTCAGAAGGATCGTTCCTATACGGCCGGAAAGGTAAAAGAGGCAGCCAAGATCGCCGAGAAGTATTTCTATTATACCCTTGACATGCACTTGAAGGATAAGATGGTCAGTTGTCCGGTAATGACTGCCGACGGGCAAGTGTTCGGACTGGCCCAGAAATCATCCGGACAAGATACGGCTACTGTCTGTTATGCCATTGACGCCAACTTTGCGATGGCACAAAATGTCAGCGCTTTGTCATACGGAGATATGGCATTGAAGGGTATCGGCATCAAGAAAGCTTTGCCGGATACGGAAGAACAGGCGTTGGTCTTCCTTTATATGGCTTCTTCCCAATTGGCTCCGGAGAAATATATGGAAGTGCTGAATGACTTTATATCCCTGTATCCCAACAGTGCCGACGGCTATCTGCGCCGTGCCTCCCAACAGCTGTACCTGTCGGTGGATGAAGCGTCTATGGATAAGGTGGCAGCGGATATGGACAAGGCTCTGGAGGTGGCTCAAAAGAAAGATGATGCTTACTTCAACCGTGCCAAGATGATTTATAACTATCAATTGGGGAAACCGGAAAAGGTTTATAAGGACTGGACGTTGGACAAGGCTTTGGAAGAGATAAGAAAGGCGATTGCCATTGAGGAACTTCCCGTCTATGTTCAGCAGGAGGGGGATATCTTGTTTGCCAAGCAAGACTATCCGGCAGCCTATGCAAGCTATGATAAGGTGAATAAATCCAATCTCGCGTCTGCCGCTACTTTCTTCAGTGCAGCCAAAACCAAGGAAATGATGCAGGCGCCTGCTGAGGAAGTGCTGGCTCTGATGGACAGTTGTATGGTCCGTTTCACGGAACCCTATACGGAAGCGGCGGCTCCTTATTTGCTGGAACGTGCGCAAGCCCGCATGAATGCCGGACAGGCGCGTAGTGCCATGCTGGATTACGATGCTTACTTTAAGGCTGTGAACGGTAATGTCAACGATTTGTTCTATTATTATCGTGAACAGGCTGCTCTGAAAGCGAAGCAATACCAGCGTGCATTGGACGATTTGGCAAAAGCCATTGAGTTGAATCCGAAAGACTTGACCTACCGTGCAGAGTTGGCTGTGGTCAATATTCGTGTAGGGCGTAACGAAGATGCGCTGAATGTTTTGAAGGCTGCCTTGGAGGTAGATCCGAAGTATGCCGAAGCTTACCGCTTGATGGGCATTGCGCAGATTCAGATGAAGCAGAAAAGTGAAGCTTGCGCAAGCTTTGCCAAGGCGAAGGAATTGGGAGATACAAATGTGGACGCATTGATTGAGAAGCATTGTAAATAAGGAATAAAAAATAAAGGCTCTGTTTTCTCAAGCAGGGCCTTTATTGGGGAAACTCCCCCTTTTTTCCACATAAAGTTAAGTCTAGGTATAAACAGGTTATGAGTGAATTTCTTTTGTGTATTTGTTTAATAAATGCACGGTATTTTGAAATACTGCATCCGCTTTGGAACTTTTTTATACCGGATCACATAATAAACTGATTATTAATTTAATAAATTTAGAAAACAATGAAAAATGTAATTTGCAGCCAGAAGGCACCGGGTGCTATCGGTCCTTATAGCCAGGCTATCGAAGCCAATGGAATGGTGTTTGTTTCAGGTCAGCTTCCTATTGATGCAGCTACCGGTGTGATGGCGGAAGGTACCGAAGCACAAGCCCGCCAATCTTTGGAGAATGTGAAGCACATTCTCGAAGAAGCAGGGTTGAGCATGGCAAACATTGTGAAAACCACCGTATTCTTGGAAGACATGTCACTGTTTGCTGATATGAACAAGGTATATGCCACTTATTTTGACGGTGCTTTCCCCGCACGTTCGGCTGTTGCCGTGAAAGCGTTGCCCAAAGATGCCTTAGTGGAGATTGAGTGCATCGCGGTTCGCTAATAAATCAGCCACAATAAAACTGCTGCCTCCTACGAAGATGAAATCTTCCGGGAGGCTTTTTTGTTGCGCAGCCCGTACGGCGGCAGGGACATCCGGGTAGCAGGAACCTTGAAGTCCGGCACCGGAAGCAAGTTCTTTCAGTTCGGTTTCCGGTAATGCCCGTTTCACGCTGGCCTTGGTGAAATAGTAAGTGGCTTCTTTGGGAAGCAGGGCCAATACGCCCCGGATATCCTTGTCATTCACCATGCCCATTACGATATGCAAGTGTTGGTATGGCTGTTGCCTGAGTTGCTCCACGATGTAGGAGATGCCTCCCACATTGTGCCCGGTGTCACAAATCAGGGTAGGGGCATCCTGCAATTTCTGCCAGCGCCCCATCAGTCCGGTCAGTTCGGTGACATGGGCAAAGCCACTGCGTACGGAAGACTCATCCAGGTGGAAACCGGCTTCTTTCAAAAGCGGGAGAGCGGTGAGTACGGTCCGGGTATTCTTTGCCTGGTAGAGCCCTTTCAACTCGCATTCCAATCCAGGATAGTCTTCACGGTCATTCTCTTCTGCGAAATAGATGGGAGCTCCTGCCTCATGCGCCTTTTGCAGAAACACGGGTCTGGTTTCAGGGGTAGTCTCTCCAATGACCACAGGAATTCTCTTTTTGATGATACCGGCTTTTTCCCCTGCGATTTTCGCCAGTGTATCTCCCAGGAACTGGGTATGGTCGAAACTTATGTTTGTAATGAGGCATACGTCCGGCAGGATGATGTTCGTGCAGTCCAGCCGTCCTCCGAGCCCTACTTCGATGACGGCTACATCCACTGTCTCGTCGGCAAAGTAGCGAAAGGCCATGGCGGTGGTCAATTCAAAGAAGGAAGGATGCAGAGGCTCGAAGAAGCCACGCTCTTTTTCCACAAAACGGATGACATATTCTTCCGGTATGGACACCCCGTTGACGCGGATACGTTCACGGAAATCCACTAAATGCGGAGAAGTATATAGCCCGACCCGATAGCCCGCTTCCTGCAATATGGCGGCAAGGGTATGGGAACAGGAGCCTTTCCCGTTTGTTCCTGCCACATGTATGCTGCGGAAGGAACGATGCGGATGCCCGAAATGCGCGTCTAAAGCCAGTGTGTTCTCCAGTCCCTCTTTGTATGCCGAGCCACCCACTTGCTGGAACATGGGTACACTGTTATATAAGTATGTTAAAGTGTTCTGATAGTCCATCTTTTATAATATTTAACAAGGATGCGATCCTTTTACCACGATTATTTGTTTATCTTTAGAGACAACAAAGATAGCGTAAACCGAAATCAATACAAAAGAAGCTTGCTTGTTTTTATTAATGAGGCGCAGCCTATCTTATCTGAAGATATAAACTATTTAAATCTATCGAGTATGGGAGCTAAGAAAAACTTTGTGATTGATACGAATGTAATCCTTCACGATTATAATTGTTTGAAGAATTTCCAAGAGAATGACATCTATCTTCCCATTGTAGTCCTTGAGGAACTGGACAAGTTCAAGAAAGGCAACGAACAGATTAATTTTAATGCGCGTGAGTTTGTCCGCGAATTGGACTTGATTACCGATGACAATCTTTTCACTAAGGGCGCTCCCTTGGGCGAAGGCCTGGGACGCCTGTTTGTGGTAGCCGGTAAGATAGATTCTCCCCGGGTACAGGATTCTTTTCCCGAGCGTATTCCCGACCATCAGATATTGGCTGTAGCGGATTGGCTTGCGGAAAAGAAACCGAAGATGAAGTCCATCCTTGTCACGAAAGATGTGAATTTGCGCATGAAGGCGCGCTCCATCGGTCTGCTATGCGAAGACTACATCAACGATAAGGTAGTGAATGTAGATATATTCGAAAAGTCGAGTGAAGTGTTCGAAGGGGTTGATCCTTCCTTGATAGACCGCATTTATTCTTCAAAGGAAGGTTTGGACATCCATGAGTTTGATTTCAAGGATATTGTTCGTCCCAATGAGTGTTTTGTCTTGAAAAGTGACCGCAACAGTGTGCTTGCCCGCTATAATCCTTTCACCCATTCTGTTTGCCGGGTGAACAAGACCAAGAACTATGGTATCGAGCCGCGCAACGCCGAACAGAGTTTTGCTTTCGAGGTGTTGAATGACCCCAATATCAAGCTGGTGGCTTTGACGGGTAAGGCGGGAACCGGAAAAACGTTGCTTGCCTTGGCAGCCGCTCTTGGCAAATTGGCCGACTATAAACAAATTCTTCTGGCACGCCCCATCGTGGCTTTATCCAATAAGGACTTGGGGTTCCTGCCCGGTGATGCCAATGAAAAGGTGGCTCCCTACATGCAGCCTTTGTTCGATAATCTGAATGTAATCAAGCACCAGTTCGCCTCCAATTCCAGTGAGATAAAACGCCTTGAGGATATGCAGAAAAGTGAACAACTGGTGATTGAGGCGTTGGCGTTTATCCGCGGGCGTAGCCTGAGTGAGACCTATTGTATCATTGATGAAGCCCAGAACCTGACTCCACATGAAATAAAGACTATCATTACCCGCGCAGGTGAGGGTACGAAGATGGTGTTTACCGGTGATATCCAACAAATTGACCAACCCTATCTGGATAGCCAGTCCAACGGGCTTGTCTATATGATAGACCGCATGAGAGACCAGAGCCTGTTTGCCCATGTTAATTTGGTGAAAGGTGAACGTAGCCAGTTGAGCGAACTGGCGAGTAACCTGATGTAGGTTGAGTGAGAATTTGTAGCTTGTAAGCTTTCTGTCCCGTCTCTTCTCAAGTTCTGGGAAAAGACGGGACAGTTTCATTGCGGACGATAATTTTTTATTATAACATTTTTTTATCTATTTGTTGCTCCCTTTTGCCAAAATAGTGTATCTTTGCCTCGCCTAAAAACAAAACTGTCAAGCGAAATGAAGCGAAATTTTTTTCATCGGTATCTTTCTGCAAAGGTGTTGCCGATATGGACTATTCTGTTGATTGATGTATTTATCATCGTCATATCCAGTCTTCTGGCTTATGCACTCCGATATGATTTCAGAAGCATTTTCCTGGAATCATCCACTATTGATAAAACGATTTTATGGACGGTTGTTGTCAACCTTGTCTTTTTCCGGGTTTTCCGTACCTACTCCAATGTACTGCGTTTTTCCTCTTTTGTGGATATCATGCGCATTTTTGTTTCATTGACGGTGTCGTATGCACTGCTGATGATTGCCAGTGTCTTGGCTGAGAGTTATATGAATGTCAATCAGGCTCCGGTCAGCGTGCTGTTCATGTCCTATATTATCAGCTTTGCCATGATGGCCTGTTCCCGTGTGGTTGTCAAGACGTTCTTTGAGGCCATGAACTTTGACGGTACCCACAGCGCCAACGTTTTCATCTACGGTGCCAAGGAAGCGGGCGTGAACATCGCCAAAGCCTTGCGTGTGAACCTGCGTAACCACTACCGCCTGCG
>NZ_GL882616.1 GCF_000195635.1 Bacteroides fluxus YIT 12057
ACCCGTTGGCGGAATTAATTTAAGTTGATAAATATGAGTAAAAAGTTGCACATATCGCTGATTTTTAGTAACTTAGTGGTGTTCAAAACATTAAGTCCAAACCATCGTATGTACAACCTTTATACAAAATTCGTCAAAATACTCGAGATATGCAAGCAATTCTCTGAAAATCTCGTCAATGAATCGGGTAATGTTCCACGTCGTGGTCCTGTTCCCAAGTTTTCGGATTTGGAAGTGGTGGCGCTATCCTTGACGGCAGAGACCGAGAGCATTGATAGTGAGAAGTGGTTGTTCGACTATAAATTGCAAGAGTACAAGGACAACATTCCTAATCTCATATCAAGGAGACAGTTCAATGACCGCAGGAAGAAAACGGCAGGCCTGTGTGAGGAACTGCGCAAGCGGATTGCCATGGAAATGGATGGCGGAGAGGAACAATTCTTTGTTGACTCCAAGCCGATAGAGGTCTGTAGGGTTGCAAGAGGAAAACGTTGCAAGATGGGACGTACCGGCAATTTCTCGCAAGCTCCCGACTTCGGCTTCTGTGCTTCGCAGAACACGTATTATTTTGGTTATAAGTTACACGCTCTCTGTGGGTTAAGTGGAGTTATCCATTCCTATGATCTGTCAAAGGCAAGTGTGGCGGACCTCCATTATATGAAGGATGTAAAACATACTTATCACGACTGTAGCATCTATGGTGACAAAGGGTATATTGGAGCTGACGTACAGCTTGACTTGTTCGAAACCGCACACATAAGACTGGAGTGTCCGTATCGGCTCAACCAAAAGGATTGGAAACCGACATTCATTCCGTTTGCAAAGGCAAGAAAGAGGATTGAGACAATATTCTCACAACTTACAGACCAGTTCTTGGTCATCAGGAACTATGCGAAAATAACGAATGGTTTGTTTGCCAGGATCATTGGCAAAATTAGTGCACTTACCATTCTGCAATACGTAAACTTCATTAACGACAAGCCCCTTGGCAGAATTAAGTATGCACTAAATTAATTCCGCCAACAGGT
>NZ_GL882617.1 GCF_000195635.1 Bacteroides fluxus YIT 12057
CGATGAACAATATTTCTTAAATGAAAAAGCCGTGCCTTTCTGAGTATTTTTCATGCCATCTCATTCACGATTCCGCAAATAATATGTATCTTTGTAAGTATTCAACAAACTAAATACATAAGGTATGGCATACAAAGACAAATATATCCGTTTTGACTGGGCGGCGAAACGCCTGCTGCGTAACAAAGCCAACTTCGGCGTGCTCGAAGGGTTTCTCACCGTACTACTGAACGAGCCTATCCGCATCGTTGAAATACTGGAAAGCGAAAGCAACCAGCAAGAGGAAAACGACAAATTCAACCGTGTGGACATCAAGGCACGGAACAGCAAGGACGAAATCATCATCGTGGAAGTGCAGAACACACGGGAAATATACTATCTGGAACGTATCCTCTTCGGTGTAGCCAAAGCCATCACAGAACATATCGAACTGGGAAACCTCTACTCCGAAGTGAAGAAAATATATTCCGTCAGCATACTCTATTTTGACATTGGCAAGGGAAACGACTATCTGTACCACGGGCAGAATACTTTCGTGGGAGTACATACCGGAGACTTGCTTGAAGTCACTACCAAAGAAAAAAATGCCATCGTACGGAAACTCCCCGCACAGATTTTTCCCGAATATTTCTTGATACGAGTAAATGAATTCAACAAGGCAGCAGTAACCCCGCTCGAAGAGTGGATAGAATACCTGAAAACCGGAGTTATACGCCCCGACACCCAAGTTCCCGGTCTGGGGGAAGCACGCCAAAAACTCATTTATTATAACATGAATAAAGCGGAACAGCTTGCGTACGACGAGCACATCAATGCCGTAATGATACAGAACGATGTATTAAGTACTGCCAAGGATGAAGGGAGAGAAGAAGGAAGAGAAGAAGGAAGAGCGGAAGGAAGAGCGGAAGGAAGAGCGGAAGGGAGAGAAGAAGGGAGAGAAGAAGGGAAAAAGGAAGGAAAAGTGGAAATTGCCCGGAAAATGAAATCCATGAGCCTGGCTCCCGACTTGATTCAGAGTGCCACAGGATTATCCATGGAAGAGATAGACGGACTATAGAATTCAAAACCGGTTCCGCACGGGACAACGCCTCTCTATCTCTTTCCCAACAGCAGCACCCGCATCCCTCTGTACCGGCTCATCACCTTATCCGCCAGTACCGGAAAGAATGTGGCAAATACCGTAGCTGCGGGGAACACCAATACTATTGTCCCCACCCCTGCCATCTTCAGCAGGATTCGCCCGCCAGACGTACCGAAACCGTGAAACAGGTAGATGCTGTACGCATAGCCACCCAGCCAGGAAAAGAAACGGTTATACCACTTCATGCCCAACAACAGGAACAGTGTGGGAAGCACCGTCACCACATACAAGTCACGGGCTATCGAAGCCATCCCAGCAGATGAGAGCCAGACAAGTTGTATCAGCCCAATTCCCGCCAACGCCCCCGACCACAATGCCGAACGGACCTTCCAACCGGCTTGGCGGATATACGGTGCAAACCGGCAAGCCGCCACCCCCGCAAAAAAGTAAGGCAACTGCCCCAACGCACCCTTGAAACTGAAAAGATTAGGCAAACCATGCATAAAGCCCCGGTCATTCACCAGACTCAACAATACAGCCACCGTACACCACACGCCCCACTGCCGCAGAGTTTCCATTCCCTTACAGCGGTCTATCCACCACTGCGCTACAAGCATAAGGAACAGTGAAGGCAGATACCAATAAATGGTATAGGGAAAAACATAGATGCGCCACAACCGGCCAAACTCTCCTTTGCCGTTAGTGCCCGGCATGAAGTACTGCACCATGAAATAGAGCGTGCCCACCGCCGCCATCGGCACCAACAGGCGTAAAGCCTTCTTACGGGCAAACGTACTGAAACCGCCCGGAGCAGCAACCGGTTTCAACGCATACACCCATCCGGAAATGGCTGTGAAAAGCGGCATCTGTATATAGTCTATCCACACATACAGGTAACGCAACGGATGCGGAAAATCAATTTTCATCCCTCCGTCCGGATCCGAACCAATGACATGCCCCACAACCACCAGCAGAATGGCTATGCCACGCAATGTCTCAATGGACATATTTTTCTTGTTTGCCATATTCTTGTTTACAAATATCAACAAAGGTACTCAAAAAGAGCAGATTTTCCATCATAATATAAAACATATTTCCACACAATGGAAAAGATTTTTGCTTTTGCAATTTTCTACTAATTCATACAAGCCTATGATTAAAAAAAGTTGAAGTCACCATCACACTGGATGGTGAACTGTTCCGCAGATTCACAGAAAATCCCAAGGACACCCACACGGAATGGCAACGACACTCGCTCCAGACACTGGTCAGGGCTTTGCCGATGAACTATCCCAGGCCCGGTTCATAGGGCACCGGGAGCTCAGCCCCTCTTCCTTTTCAGGACAGAAAGCAGCATTTGCCATTCAGCCATACGGAACACACCGGAAACGGCAACATAAATCACCGTTCCCAACAATGCGCCTGCCAGAAGCTTTCCATAAGCAGCCAGGGGCAAAAACGTGACGAGATGCAGGCAAACTCCCGTCACTGCATTCAACAGCAGTACCGGTAACAACTCACGAAACTGGCACACATATCCGATACCGGTCAGTTTCCGGGAATAGAACATGATAATCCCCATATCAACAAAAGCATACAATACCAATCCCCAACACATAGCGGATACCCCCAAAGGAACTGTAGCGAACAGAATAGCGAAAGCGATGGATTTCTTCCAGATTTCGGCGTACAGAAAATAATCTGTACGCCCTTTTACATTCAGGATATTATGGTTGATTTTCATGACCGGATCCCACATGCAAGCTATACAGAGAATCTGCAGATAGGGCACTGCCGGAAGCCATTTTTCTGTCAGAACCAGCTCTACCAACGGCTCAGCCAAAGCGGTCAAAGCCACCATCACGGGAAAAATAAGATAACACGACATGCGCATATACTTCAAGAACATATTACGTAACTGAGGCATGTCATCCTGATAACGGCACTGGATAGGATAAACCGCCCGGACCACAATGTTCGTAAAGTTGGCAGACGGAAATTGGGCCAACGTATAGGCTCGGTTGAAAAATCCCAACTGAGCAGCAGAAAAATACTTGCCGATAATCAAGGAATAACAATTTGTGTAAGCTGTATGCAACAAGCCTGACAACATCAACTTAGAACCAAAAGAGAAAAGTGTACGGAATGAACTCCAAGAAAAATGTTGCCGAGGCATCCAACGAGAAAATATCCATAAAAAAACGACACGGAAAAAACAGTTCAGAAGGCTTTGCCAAACCAATGTCCATACCCCGAAATCATGATATGCCATCCATATTCCGACAAGTCCACTGACAAGTACCGACACCAACGAGGCACGCGCCAAGCGCTTGAAGTCCAAATCTACCGTCAGACGCGCCTGCTGTACAATACCCAGCGAGTTGATTACCAAAGTCAATCCCATCACACGAGTAACCGCAACGAGCCGGGGCTCAACAAAAAAAGCAGCAATCAGAGGAGCAAGGCCAAACAGACACAAATAGACCAGTATAGCCCCCGCCGCATTAAAATAAAACGCGGTACTGTAATCCCTCTCCGAACGATCTTTCTTCTGGACAAGGGCATTGGCAAATCCACTGTCAACCAATACTTGAGCAAGAGACATGAAAATTCCCAGCATTGCTACCAATCCATAATCATCCGGTGAAAGAACGCGAGCGATGACCATAGTCAATACAAACTGGATGCCCTGTACAGAAAAACGCTCTACCGCACTCCAAAACACACTCTTAACCGCCTGCTCCTTTATTGACATTTCAAATATTCTTGTTAGAACTTGGTTCATTTTTTAATAGAAGAATTCCCGTTCGGTGTCCCGCATTTCAGAAACTCACCTTCCTGCCTCCCATGAATTCCTCCCACCAGGTGACAAGTGTCAGCAGGTTGAAATATTGTAACGCCTTGTTCTGGCGCGCCCAAAACCAGCCTCCCTGTCCGGATGCTTCACGGTCATAGTCAGTCAAGAACTTCTCAACCCCTTTACGATTCAGATACTCCACATAAATGTCGGAAGAGAGAATAAAGTCCTTCAGCCGGTCGCGCTGCACCCGATCACGGAAAAACAACGGCATAGGCGCAAACCCGCCTTGCTTCTTTCTAGCGGTAACAGCTTCGGGAAGCAGAGGCTTATAGCAATGTTTCAAGAGATATTTCGACTCACAACGCCCGCAGGCTATGTCCCACACACTGTCTCCCTTGCACTTCATACTGACCGGCAACTGTTGCAGATACTCATAAAGATCCAAATCCATAAAAGGAAAAACCAAGTTATTGCCGAACATCTGTGCCATACGGGAAGCTTTATAGAGAATGATACGGTTGATGACAATTTCCAGATCGGAAGCCAAGGCATGCTGAATATAAAGATGCTCAAAGCTACGGATGTCTGCCCGCAAAGGCTTGAAGGGATTCTTGCCGTACTCCTCATCTTGCAGAAAGCCCCGCAATTCTGAAGAGGAGAAGCCGAAACGCTCACCTTCCAGGATATGGAGTACTTTATCCACCTGGAAGTTGAGGCGCGAAAGTTTACCGCCTGTATCAAAAGTTTTACAAGACAACAGTGCATGGAGGCCATGCAACAGTGGACGGAGCCCCATACGTGCCGCCAAATAGTGTAACGCCACCTCACGGCCGGATGTTCCGAAGTACTGGTCACTGCCGTCGCCTCCCAAAATCACGTCCGGCTTGTCGGAACCTATCATCCGCATGGCACAATAGTTCACCATAAGTCCTCCTTCCACAAAGGGCTCTTTCAAAAAGCGCACGATATCAGGCAAGAAATTAATCTCACTCCCGTCTATCTCGTATTCGTGATGCCGCGTGCCGAAAGTTTCGGACATCAGCCGCGCCACCGGCAACTCGCTCCATGCATCTCCTTTAAACCCCACAGAATAAGAGTCTATCCCGCCATCGTAGATACTGCGGAGAGCAGCGAGATTAGCGCCGGAATCATATCCGCCACTTAACAGAATGCCCACCCGACGGCTGTCACCAATCCTGCGCTGAATAGCCCGGACATGCAGTTCTCCATACCGGCGGGAACAGCTTTCCACATCCGGATGCTTGCCGGTCCTCACTTTGGAATCATACTCAAATACACGGCTGCGCTCCAAGCCATGAAGATCTTTTGAAAACCGGCCAGATAAACCGGACCGGATTTCCTTGTGCCATCCTTCAGCAGACACATGGAACTGTTGCCCTCCATCCAGAGTGAAAATATCACACATAACGCTCCTGCCTTTCTGCAAAATACCACGACGAAGGAAAGAAGACAACGCAAAGGCATCATAGGATACAGGTTCTTCTGAGCGCTCCGCCAAAAACTGCCAGGAGGTTGAAAAGTCACCGGTTTTATTGCAATAGACCGGATAATGCGTACCGTGATGGTCACGCACTACACCGCATTCATTCTTTGAGTAATAAACTATAGTAAACGAACCGTCCAAACGGGCAAACCCGTGTGCCGGATCGGCTAGATAGGCTGAAGCCGCCAACTTTGCATTACTGTCGTCGGGAGACTCCCGGAGTTTGTCCCGGTTGTACAAAGTACCGTAGAAAAAAAGGCGCAGGCCACAACCCTCAAAAAAAGATTCCGGTTCTTCTCCTTCCACACAAGCTACGCTCCAGTTCTTCAGACTGATTTTTCCATATATCATCCTGTTTGCTATTATATTAAATATCTCATTCTTTCACTCCGTGCCTGGTATGTATGAAGTTCTTGTTCGCTCCCCTCAACTTGAAGATATTGGCAGCCATCAGCAAAAATGTATAAGGCAGGGACAGGAGCGCAGTTGCCAAACGAGCGGTACAATATCTTTTCGGGACAGCAACCGACAAGGCAGCCACAAGTAATACAAGAAGCAGCCACCATTTTATTCCCCATGCCCAGCGATAGCATGTGAACGACACGGCAAGGAGAAACGTAAATCCCGTCAAGAGCAAACGGGGAATGGAAAACTGCTGGAACAGCTTGTCGCAAAAATCCCAGTTACGGGCAACGACAGCCTTCCCCAAATACCGGACAAACGTCTTGCAATAATGCCACTGTGCCGAAAGCCAGCGACGACGCTGACGGGAGAAGTCCTCCGTATTCTGTATTTTTTCATCGAATACAAAAGTCTCCGGCAAATAGTGAAAACGCTTGCCTTGATAGAGCAAAGTCAATTCCAGTTCACGGTCAAATCCACCCACCGCCTTTATGTTCAGCATTGTATCACGAAACAAATCGTAGCGAAACGCCATGCCAGAGCCTATAAGTGCCGCTGACAAGCCAAGTTTGGCATGTCCTAGACGGAAAATAGTATTGTTTATTTCTTCACTGACAGCATCAAGCAGTGCCATATCATTATTCAGGTTTTTCGCAACGCGATGGGTCTGCACTATTTCTACCCCGGGAGAAGCAAAAAAATCATTGATATCATTCAGATAACTATATGGAATAACATTGTCTGCGTCAAGTATCAATGCAATGTCATAATTATCACCCACGGCAGCCATAGCCGCATTCAGTGACTTGGACTTGGTACTTCGTTCAAAATGCACTTCTACCAGACGGATGGGGAGTGAAGCCAGAGACGCATTGGTTTCAGGCTGCATACGGTCGGATATGACTATTGTATCAAAATAATCAGCCGGATAGTCCTGCTCCAAGCAGGAATGTACACACTCATGTATGACAGCATCTTCGCGGTAAGCAGGAACCAATATGACAAAACGTTTATATTCCTTCGCTTTATCTGCTTTGGGCAATGGAGGCCGACAGCGTGAAACCACGCTATACACCAGCAAATACACCACGTTTATTACAAACCAAATGTATAGAAACCAATCAGATATATGTAATATATGTTCCAAAAACTACACTATTTAACCCTGTTGTTCATTTACTAGAAAAGGTGCCCATAAGGCATCCGTCACAAACTTAGATAAAAAATATTCAATTTATAAGCGTGACTCATAAAGGAATACCGATTATTCTTCTTTTTTGCAAAAGTAGGATTAAAAAACAGAATAGCAAACTATTTTCACTATCTTCGCACAACAGAATTAGACTGAATTACATGAAATACCCTATCGGAATACAAAGTTTTGAGAAAATCCGCCTTGACGGATATGCCTATGTAGATAAGACTGCATTGGTCTATCAACTGGCAAATACAGGCAGTTACTACTTTCTGAGCCGCCCGCGCCGATTCGGAAAGAGCCTGCTGATTTCTACTTTGGAAGCCTACTTCAACGGACAACGGGAACTCTTCAAGGGACTTGCCATAGAGAAGCTGGAACAAGACTGGACGAAGTATCCCATCTTGCACCTGGACTTGAATACGGGTAAATATGATGAAAAGCAAAGCCTTACAGATGTGGAATCGTTCAAAGACAATCCCATCGCGGTGATTTATCAAAGCGGATACCTCACGATAAAAGGGTATGAGGAAGAATTTGACATTTACCGGCTGGGATTTCCCAACAAGGAGGTGGCAGAGGGATTCATCAATTATTTGACACCTTATTATATGCCGGTGAAAGACAATGAATCAGTTTACTTCATATCAAATTTCATTGCCGATGTACGTACAGGCAACCCCGATCAATTTATGAAACGTCTTGCCACCATGTTTTCCGATACAGACTATAAGATTGTGGGAAATGCCGAACTATACTTCCAGAACGCTTTCTTCATTGTGATGCGCATGTTGGGATTCTACACCAAAGTAGAACGTCCCACAAGCGAAAGCCGCATGGATATGGTAATAGAGACGAAAGACTACGTCTATATCGTGGAGTTCAAACTGAACGCAGCCCCCGAAGAGGCACTGAAACAGATAGAGGAAAAGGGATATGCCAAACCGTTTGTCATGGACAGCCGAAAGTTGTATCGCATCGGGGTAAACTTCTCACTGGAGAAAAGATGTATTGACGGATGGATAATAGACTGATGCGTCTTTTTATCCCACTCCATGCCTCGTATGAATAAATTTTTTATTGGCCTCCCGTAAACGGAACAAATTAAAGGACATCAACAGGAACGAATAGGGAACCAAACAGAATGCCTTCAGCAGGCGCCACTTCCAGAAATGACGGGGAACAGCCAACACCAATGCCAACAATAGCAGGAAAAAGATTCCCCACCATTTATAAGCCAACGAAGACGCACACAAAGAGTATGCAAGTGAGATAATGAATGTAAATCCCAACAACAGTACACGGGAAAAGGAGGCTTGCTGATAAAGTTTGTCACAGAAATCCCACTTCCTTGCACGGATGGCAGGCAGAAGATGATGCACGAATTCACCTAAACTATAATATTGTGCAGACAACCACCGACGACGCTGATGATAGAAGTTGCGTACCTTCTGTATCTTTTCGTCCTTCACGAAAGTATCCGGCAAATAATGGAAACGGACTCCTTTATATAGTAATTCCATCTCCAACACACGGTCAAAACCTCCCACTGAAGTATTACTCATCATCGCATCATAGAACAAAGGATATTCAAAGGCCATTCCCGAACCTATCAAAGCCGCCGACATCCCCAGATTGGCATGTCCCAAACGGAATATGGAATTGTTTATTTCCTCGCTGACAGCATCCAGATAGGCCATATCTGTATTCAAATTCTTGGCGATGCGGTGGGTCTGTACCACCTGCACTCCAGGAACAGAAAAAGCATTGTTTACCTCGGACAGATAGGAAGAACTGATTATGTTGTCCGCATCTATTATCAGCGCCAGGTCATAAGCATCCTTTTCCAGATAACGAAGGGCGGCCTTCAAGGACTTTGTATTTGTGCTTTTTTCAAAGTCAACTTGAAGCAGTTTTACGGGTAGCGCAGACAATGCCGCATTTGTTTCGGATTGCATGTGGTCTGATATAACCACCACATCATATTTATCACCCGGATAGTTCTGTGCCAAGCAAGCGCGCACTGTTTCCATAATTACAGCATCTTCACGATAGGCAGCGATGAGTACCGCAAAGCGTCTGTAGTCTTTTCCCTCCACAGGTACAGATGGTTTACGACACCGCGAAGCCACGCTATACACCAGCAAATATACCACGTTTATTGCAAACAAAATATATAGAAACCAATCAGATATATGTAATATGTGTTCCAAAATCCACGCTATTTAACCCTGTTGTTCATTTACCAGAAAAGGTGCCCATAGGACATCCGTCACAAAGATACGAAAAAAGATACCGAGTGTGGATAAAATATACAAAAAACGTGAACATTGGCAATAAAAAAACGAGCAAGCTCTTACGAACCCCTCGCCTCTGTAAGAAAAGCCAAAAAGGCTTTTCTTTTAATCTGCATCAAATTTGTTACCCAAAAATCAATCTTCTTTTTTACCTCTAAAAAAAACAAATTTCAATTACCTCTTTTGAAAACTACTAATTTCAATCTTTACCTTTACCTAATTACCTATTTTTTAATCCAAATTCTTTAGCTTATGAAAAACTTAATTTCAATCTTTTTACCTAATAACTAATATCTATTTTGAAAACTGCTTTTTCTTTTTTTTAAAAGTAAATATTAAACTGTTTCCCAACAGCACTGCAAAGGTAAGAGGTTTTTCCGTGTCCGCAAACGAAAGGCCGGTTTTCTGTATGCTTTATAACATAGTTTTAGAGATTAAGCGTAAACTTTACACTTATAAACACTTCACGGACAAAAAACAAACCACCGAAGCACCGTAGCGCTTCGATGGTTGTCCCCTTTAAACACCTTTAAACAAAACGATTTCATGTACCATGTACAAATTACAATGTATTAAGTTACAAATCACAATGTACAACTTGCCGCGCAAATTACAGCACAATCCAAACGGTACATTGTAGATGGTAAATTGTACTTATTTTCTTGCTTCAGCAATATAAGCCAGAGCTTCTTTACATTTGTCAGTAACGTAAGTCCAGTCTTCAGCAGCCACTTTATCTTTCGGGAAGAGCTTGGAACCCATACCTACACAGAATACGCCTGCCTTGATCCATGAAGTCAGATTTTCCTGTGTGGGCTCCACCCCGCCGGTTACCATCAGCTTTGACCAAGGCATCGGAGCCAGCAAGCCTTTCACGAGTTTAGTACCCAAAACGTCACCCGGGAAGATCTTGCAGAGATCGCAACCAGCTTCTTGTGCGAAACCTACTTCTGAAACGCTTCCGCATCCCGGAGTATAAGCTACCAGACGACGGTTACAGATTTTGGCAATTTCCGGATTGAACAACGGACCTACCACAAAGTTTGCACCCAACTGCAAGTACAGCGCAGCAGTAGCAGGATCAACGATAGAACCTACCCCCATAGCCATCTCGGGACATTCTTTCGCCGCATATTTCACTACTTCCGCAAATACTTCATGGGCAAAGTCACCGCGGTTGGTGAATTCGAATGCACGGACACCACCGTCATAACATGCCTTTACTACTTTCTTCGCCACTTCTGCGTCTTTATGGTAGAACACAGGAACCATGCCGGTAGAACCAATCTTGTTCAGTACGGCTATTTTATCAAATTTTGCCATTTTGCTGTTTTTACAATATAAAATTATCATTTGTCATTTCCAGACAGAAGAACCTATTTTGCCGAATACGCCGATGCAGCACAACAGCCAATCATATGTCCTTTGTCTCTTACGTCAAAAATCTTAGCGTTGCACGCGTCCACTCGCGTCTCCCCCTGCAAGGGCTTCCACTTCTTCTACAGAAACGAGGTTGAAGTCACCGTTGATGGTGTGTTTCAATGCAGAAGCCGCCACGGCAAACTCAAGGGCAGCACCCTGATTAGGTTTAGTCAGCAAGCCATGGATGATACCGCCGGAGAATGAGTCACCGCCACCTACACGGTCGATAATCGGGTTAATGTCATAACGCTTGGATTCGTAGAATTCCTCACCATTGTAAATCATCGCTTTCCAGCCATTGTGAGTGGCAGAGAATGACTCACGCAAAGTAGAAATCACATATTTGAATCCGAACTCCTTGGCCATGGCCTTGAAAATGCCCTTATAGCCTTCAGCGTCCGTCTTTCCGCCTTCCACGTCAGCGTCGGGCTTGAAGCCGAGGCAGAGTTCCGCATCTTCTTCATTACCTATGCAGACATCTACAAACTGCATCAACGGCTTCATGATGGACTGTGCCTTTTCCTTGGTCCAGAGTTTCTTGCGGAAGTTGAGGTCAACGGATACCGTAACGCCATGACGCTTGGCAGCCTCACAAGCCAGACGGGTCAGTTCGGCAGCCTTATCGGAGATAGCGGGAGTGATACCGGACCAGTGGAACCAGTCGGCACCTTCCATGATAGCATCGAAATCAAAGTCAGAAGGGTCTGCTTCGGCGATGGCAGAGTGCGCGCGGTCATAAATCACCTTGCTGGGACGCATGGAAGCACCGGTTTCAAGATAGTAGATACCTACACGGTCACCGCCACGTGCAATGAAATCCGTCTTCACACCATACTTGCGCAGCGCATTTACCGCAGACTGTCCGATTTCGTGTTTAGGCAACTTGGTTACAAAATAAGCGTCATGTCCGTAGTTGGCACAGCTGACAGCCACGTTGGCTTCACCGCCACCATATACTACATCAAAAGAATCGGACTGTACAAAACGAGTGTTTCCCGGAGTGGACAGTCTCAGCATGATTTCACCTAATGTAACTACTTTCTTTCCCATAATCTTTTTATGTTTTTATTAAATATGAAATTAATTTGTTTCCTTTCAATTTGTCATACCAAGGCATAAATCCATGATAAACATCTGATACTATGGAGAGTAGTGCATAAAAGCATTTGTTCTTCATAGCTTTCGTGTGCGGGCACAAAGATACAACAATTTTTGAAATACAAAAAATTATCATATATTTGTATCGAAAATATTAAGATTATTATTGTGTGCGAGCACAAGGAAGATAACTTGTGAAATACATAAATGACTAATCGCAAAACAGTAAATTATACATTGTAAATTGTAAATAACCAGATGGCAGAAAGAATCAGAATAAAAGATATCGCCAAGATGGCAGATGTGTCAGTGGGCACGGTAGATCGCGTCATTCACGGACGCAGCGGTGTTTCCGAAGCCAGTCGGAAAAGGGTGGAGGAAATACTGAAGCAGCTGGATTATCAGCCCAACATGTATGCCAGCGCACTGGCTTCCAACAAGAAATACACATTCGCCTGCCTGCTGCCCCTGCATGAGAAAGGTGAATACTGGACAGAGGTGGAAACCGGTATAGACAATGCCGTGGCGACTTATTCCGACTTCAACGTTGCCGTGCAGCTCTCCTACTACGACCCCTACGACTATCATTCTTTCGCCGGGGCTTCCCGCGATATCCTGGAGCTGGAACCGGACGGAGTCATGTTTGCCCCCACCGTCCCGCAATACACCAAGCCTTTCACGGACAAGCTCGCCGAACGGAATATACCTTATATATATATAGACTCGAACATCAAGGAGGAGCCTGCCCTCTCCTTCTTCGGACAGAATTCACACCAAAGCGGCTATTTCGCCGCCCGCATGCTGATGCTGCTTGCCGATGAAGAAACGCAGGAGATTGTCATCTTCCGCAAGATAAATGAAGGCATAGTAGGCTCGAACCAGCAGGAACGCCGCGAAATAGGCTTCCGCGAATACATGCAGGAACATCATCCTGACTGCCGTATCTGGGAACTGGATTTACACGCCAAACGCGACAGCGAGGATTCGCAAATGCTGGACGAATTCTTCCGCGAACATCCGGCGGTGAAAAACGGAATCACCTTCAATTCGAAAGCGTATATCATCGGGGAGTATCTGCAGAAGAAGCAAAAAAGGGAATTCAACCTCATGGGTTACGACTTGCTGCAACGCAACGTGGATTGCCTGAAACAGGGCAGCATATTCTTCCTTATCGCCCAACAACCCGCCTTGCAAGGGTTTGACGGCATAAAGGCCCTGTGCGAGCATCTTATCCTGAAGAAAGAAGTGACTCGGGAGAACTTCATGCCGATTGACCTGCTGACAAAAGAGAATATAGAGTTTTATTATAATAAATAATTACAAGTACAAACTACCATCCACTATGTACAATTCAGCCATACGGACGCAGCCCGGCCAAACCGTACATCGCAAATGGTAAACGGTAAATTTTAAAAGATGGAAACAAAGTATTTAAAAATCAACCCTGCCGATAACGTCGCAGTAGCTATCACTGCATTGCCGGCAGGTGAAAAGCTCACTGTGGACGGAAAGGAGATCGTTCTGAACGAAGATGTACCCGCCGGACACAAATTTGCCTTGAAAGACTTTGCCGAGGGTGAGAATGTCATCAAATACGGCTACCCTATCGGCCATGCCAGGAAAGCACAGAAACAGGGTGACTGGATGAATGAAAACAATATCAAGACCAACCTTGCCGGACTGCTGGAATATACATATAATCCGGTAAACGCTGACTTGGACATCCCCAAAAAGAATCTGACGTTCAAGGGGTACCGACGTAAAAACGGTGATGTAGGCGTCCGCAACGAGATATGGATCATCCCGACAGTAGGTTGCGTAAACGGTATCATCAACCAGCTTGCCGAAGGCCTGCGCCGCGAAACCGGCGGGAAAGGTGTGGACGCAATCATGGCCTATCCGCACAACTATGGCTGTTCGCAACTGGGCGACGACCACGAGAACACCAAGAAGATTCTGCGTGACATGGTACTGCATCCCAATGCAGGAGCCGTGCTTGTCGTAGGCTTGGGCTGCGAGAATAACCAGCCGGATGTGTTCCGCGAATTTCTGGGAGACTATGATGAGGACCGCGTGAAGTTCCTGGTGACCCAGAAGGTGGGCGATGAATATGAAGAAGGCATGCAACTGCTGCGTGAACTTTACGACAAAGCCAGCCGTGACCAACGCGAAGAGGTGCCTCTGAGCGAGCTGCGCGTGGGCTTGAAGTGCGGCGGTTCGGACGGTTTCTCCGGCATCACCGCCAATCCGCTGCTGGGCATGTTCTCCGACTTCCTCGTGGCACAGGGTGGTACGAGCGTGTTGACCGAAGTGCCGGAAATGTTCGGTGCCGAAACCATTCTGATGAACCGTTGCCGCAACAAGGAACTGTTCGAGGAAACGGTAAGCCTGATAAACGACTTCAAGGAATACTTCCTTTCGCATGGCGAACCGGTAGGCGAGAATCCTTCACCGGGCAATAAGGCCGGCGGCATCTCTACGTTGGAAGACAAGGCATTGGGATGTACACAGAAATGCGGAAAGAGTTATGTGGAAGGCGTGCTTCCCTACGGAGAGCGCCTGAAGGTGAAAGGCCTGAACCTGTTGTCCGCCCCGGGCAATGACTTAGTGGCCGCCACTGCCCTCGCCTCTTGCGGATGCCATATCGTGCTGTTCACCACAGGACGCGGAACCCCCTTCGGAACGTATGTACCGACCATGAAGATTTCAACCAATTCCACCTTGGCAAAAAACAAACCGGGATGGATTGACTTCAACGCCGGCGTAATCGTCGAGAATGAGCCCATGGAAAAGACTTGCGAACGTTTCATCGAGTATGTCATCAAAGTAGCAAGCGGCGAATTCGTCAACAATGAAAAGAAGGGATATAAGGAAATTGCCATCTTCAAGACCGGAGTGACTTTGTAAATCGAGAATCAAAGAGTGAATATGGAGGGCGGTGCAAAACTATTTTGCGCCGCCCTTTGTTTTTCGTATCTTTGCGGCCGAATTTGGTTTCACCTAAACAATACAGCTATGCCAACAATAACCGATACGAACTCCAAGCCAAAGGGCGGCTGGTGGGCACTCAGCCCGCTGATGGTTTTCCTCTGCCTCTACCTGGTGACCTCTCTCCTGGTAAACGACTTCTACAAAGTCCCCATCACGGTGGCATTCCTGCTGTCTTCCTGCTACGCCATCGCCATTACACGCAGGCTGAATCTGGAGCAGCGCATCTACCAATTCTCCGTAGGTGCCAGCAACAAGAATATCATGCTGATGGTCTGGATTTTCATCCTTGCCGGAGCATTCGCGCAAAGCGCCAAACAGATGGGGGCCATTGATGCAACCGTGAACCTGACCCTGCACATCCTGCCGGACAACCTGCTACTGGCAGGTATCTTCATCGCGGCCTGCTTCATCTCGCTCTCCATCGGCACAAGCGTAGGAACCATCGTTGCCCTGACCCCCGTAGCCGTGGGACTGGCGGAAAAAACAGGAACCGACCTTCCTTATATGGTCGCCATCGTAGTGGGAGGTTCCTTCTTCGGCGACAACCTTTCATTTATATCCGACACGACCATCGCCTCGACCAAAACGCAAGATTGCGTGATGAGAGACAAATTCCGGGTAAACTTCTCAATTGTGGTACCTGCCGCAATCCTCGTACTGTGCCTCTATGTCTTTCAGGGACTGTCCGTTTCGGCGCCGGCACAAGTACAGACCATTGAATGGATAAAGGTCATCCCCTACCTCATCGTACTGGGAACCGCCGTGGCAGGGGTCAATGTCATGCTGGTATTGCTGCTGGGTATCCTCTCTACGGGAATCATCGGGATATGCACGGCCACCGGTATCCTCGGCATAGGCACAGCAGCCACGGAAAACGTCACCGCGGGCACCGCCTTCTTCGACTGGTTCGGCGCAATGGGCACGGGCATCACGGGCATGGGAGAACTGATCATCATCACCCTCTTGGCAGGCGGAATGCTGGAAACCATCCGCTACAACGGAGGCATAGACTTCATCATATCACGCCTCACCAGCCACGTCACGGGCAAACGGGGCGCCGAGTTCAGCATTGCCGCTCTGGTCAGCATCGCCAACCTCTGCACCGCCAACAACACCATTGCCATTATCACCACCGGACCGATAGCCAAGGACATAGCCCAACGTTTCCATCTGGACCGCAGAAAGACAGCAAGTATCCTCGACACCTTTTCATGCCTGGTACAGGGGCTGATTCCCTACGGAGCACAAATGCTGATCGCCGCCGGACTGGCAAGCATCTCCCCACTCAGCATCATAGGTAATTTATATTACCCGTTCTGCATGGGAGCATGTGCCATACTCGCTATCCTCGTGAGGTATCCGAAGAAATACTCGGGAGATTTATAATTTATGATTTATGGGGAGGGGATCAAGAAAATCCATCCACACCAACAAATAAATCATAAATCTTAAATCATAAATCAAAATTATTCCCTACCTTTGCACCCGCTATTACGAGTTAGTAGCATTATTCAAATCATTAACTAAAACATTTTTATTAAAATGGCAACAAAAATCAGATTGCAAAGACATGGACGTAAGAGCTACGCTTTCTACTCTATTGTTATTGCAGACGTAAGAGCACCACGTGATGGTAAATTTATTGAGAAGATTGGTACTTACAACCCGAACACCAATCCTGCCACAGTAGATTTGAAGTTCGACCGCGCCCTTGACTGGGTATTGAAAGGTGCACAACCGACTGACACCGTTCGTAACATCCTTTCTCGTGAAGGCGTTTACATGAAGAAGCACCTGCTGGGTGGTGTAACCAAAGGCGCATTTGGCGAAGCAGAAGCTGAAGCTAAATTCGAAGCATGGAAGAACAACAAGCAAAGCGGTTTGGCTGCTCTGAAAGCTAAAGAAGAAGAAGCTAAGAAAGCTGAAGCTAAAGCACGTCTGGAAGCAGAAAAGAAAGTAAACGAAGAAAAAGCCAAGGCACTGGCCGAAAAGAAAGCCGCTGAAGAAGCCGCTAAAGCCGCAGCCGAAGCACCTGCTGAAGAAGCAACCGAGGCTCCTGCCGAAGAAGCTGCCGCTGAATAACAGTAAGCACAGCATTATCACTAAAAATGGGATTAAAACTATAAAATCCTCTCCGGTTCTGACGGAGAGGATTTTTTATTTATTATCTTTGCCCCCCGACATATTTATTCATTTAAAAGCAATAAGCAATGAAAAAAATTACTTATCTACTCGCTGCCGCTGCTGTATTCGCAGCTTGTAACAGCGGAAACAAGGGTTACACCGTAACCGGAACTGTGGAAGGTGCTGCTGATGGCGACACTGTATATCTGCAAACTGTCAAAGGACGCCAACTCGTAAAACTGGACTCCGCAGTCATCGCCAACGGGACTTTCACTTTCGAAGGTACTCAAGACACTGCCGCCAACCGCTACATCACTTATAAAACTGCTGAAAAAGAAGGTGCAATGATGATGGATTTCTTCCTTGAAAACGGAAAAATCAACATCAAACTGACCGCCGGCGAAGGCGACTCGGCAACAGGTACAGCAAGCAACGACGCATACCAGGAAATCAGAACCCAACTTGCCGGACTGAACAGCCAGATGATGGCCATCTACAATTCCATGTCCGATACTACACTGACCGACGAGCAGCGTGAGGCCAAAGGCAAGGAAATGGAAGCACTGCAAGACAAAATGATAGAGACCACCAAAGCCGGAATCAACAAGAATATCACCAATCCGGTCGGCGTACACTTGCTGAAACAGAACTTCTACTACCTGGACGTTGCCGACCTCGATCCGCTGATGCCGCAGATTCCCGCCGCTTATGAAAACGACGAAGTCATCATCAAAATCAAGGACAACGTAGAAAAAATGAAAGCCACTGCCGTAGGACAGAAGTTCACAGACTTCGAGATGCAGACTCCGGAAGGTGAAAACGTAAAACTGTCTGACTATGTAGGCAAAGGCAAAGTAGTCCTCGTTGACTTCTGGGCAAGCTGGTGTGGTCCCTGCCGCCGTGAAATGCCTAACCTGGTAGAAGCTTACGCCAAATACAAGAACAAGAATTTCGAAATCGTAGGTGTATCTCTGGACCAGAGCGGTGAATCATGGAAAGAAGCCATCGGCAAACTGAACATCACTTGGCCGCAAATGTCTGACCTGAAATACTGGAACTGCGAAGGTGCCAAACTGTATGCAGTAAGCAGCATCCCCCACACCGTATTGATTGACGGTGAAGGAACTATCATCGCCCGCGGCCTGCACGGTGACGAATTGCAGCAGAAATTGGCTGAAGTAATCAAATAATCCGGGTCCTTACGGAAACCCGGAAAAGCAAATGACGCACTTCACGAAGGCTGATGATACAGGTCATGCCTTGTGAGGTGCGTCATTCGTATGTAAATGGCACTTGAAGGGGGCGATGGGGTGCGTCCTTTCAAGAAAAGATCCGTTCCGCCATGAGCATTCCCAGCCGCACGGTCTCCCATTGTTCCTTTTCATCCGCATCCGAAGGAGAAGCCAGTGCATTTGCATCCGGCAGGCACAGCGTAAACCGCTTCAAGGGAATGTAATTCAAGACACTTTCCGTCTTCGCCTGCAACTCGTCCAGCTCATCCTCATGAGGATAACGGGAAAGCACAAAGCCGAACACCGCCTCCTTCTCATGCAGAAACCACAGCAGGCGGTTACGGTCACAGGAACCGCAATCATAATTCAGAAAGTAAGCATCGGCTCCATGCAGCTGAATCAGCATTTCCGTAGGGGCATGGAAAGCGATGTACATCCCCTCGGGGCACTCGCGCAGCACACGGTTGTTTAACCGGATCGTATCTTCCATTACCACAGAATGCACACCGTCAAACTGGATATAACGGCAGCCCGCTTCGTAAAGTTGACCCAGAAGGACTTTATAACCGGCAGCGATGTCGTCCGTCAAAAGACGGATATCCGGATAGACAGCTTCCAGTTCCCCCCGGTCCACCCGTTGAAGAATCTGCGTCATCACTTCTGCCGGAGAGGGAAGATGCTGCTTGGACACCACCTCGTCTCCTGCCACGGAAATCAGAAAAGTGAAATCTTCAAAAACAGGATGCTGTTGCAAACCGATTCGCCGGGTGATTTCCAGCGCAGCCCCTTCGGAGAACGGACGGTCATCCTTGGCACGGATTCCCTCCCAATTTACCAGAAAATCACCATTCCGGAAACCACCGTCGGAGACTACCCTCACACCAGCCAGCTTCAGCCGTTCCACCAGATTGCGTATTTCCGCATCTTCAATCGCCCGCAAAGCCTGCCGGCTCATCTGTCCGTCTTGATATTGCCCGCGGGCGTCCCTCAAGGCACGCGGCACGCAGAAAGCCCCGGCGATATCCAGTTTAAACGGAGGAGATACTTTTGTCATATTTTTATCCTTTCTTTGATTTAATAAATGATACTTTGCCCTCATCCCCAACCTCTATCCTTTCCGGAATTTGGTCAGTGGCAACGGAGTCTTTATCGGAATGTTGGATGTAAAACTTCACTGCAGCGGGACTGTCCGGGAGTTGCACCCGATTTCCCTTTAATTGCTAAAACAGAAAGCCTTATGCAAAACGGCTCGTTGCAAATATAGCCAAAGAATTTGTAAATCTACTATTTGCCACAAATATTTATCTTCCTTTTACATTTCAAAATTAAGGACATCCATCAAGCACTGACAATTATCAACAATGAGAAACAATAAAAGTTCATTCAAAACAGAAGTTTCCCATTTTTCAGACAACCCACCCTATATATCAATAACTTAACACTTTTTAAATAGACAAAAGTTTCCCAAAAAGGAAAACATATCAAGAAGTAATGTAACTTTGTCGGCACAATTAAGTCAAACAATATAATCCTATTTAGATACAACAGTTATGATACAGACGGTAATTAAACGTGACGGCCGCATCGTCGGTTTTAATGAAGAAAAAATAGTCACAGCCATCCGGAAAGCCATGCTGCACACGGATAAAGGCGAGGACATGCAACTGATTCGTCAGATTACAGACCATATTTCTTTCAAGGGAGATTCACAAATGACAGTGGAAGCCATCCAAGATCTGGTTGAACTGGAACTGATGAAGAGCAGCCGTAAAGACGTAGCCCAGAAGTATATAGCTTACCGCAACCAGCGCAGCATTGCCCGCAAGGCAAAAACGCGCGATATGTTCCTGGAGATCATCAACATCAAATCCAATGACATTACCCGCGAAAACGCCAACATGAACGCCGACACTCCTGCCGGCATGATGATGAAGTTTGCCAGCGAGACTACCAAGCCGTTTGTTGACGACTATCTGCTGAGCGATGAAGTACTGGAAGCTGTCAGCCAGAATTACCTGCACATCCATGACAAGGATTATTACCCTACCAAGAGTCTGACTTGCGTGCAGCATCCGTTGGACCACATCCTGAAGAACGGGTTCTCTGCCGGACACGGAGAATCGCGCCCTGCCAAACGCATTGAAACCGCTAGCATCCTGGGTTGTATCTCCCTGGAGACTGCACAAAACGAAATGCACGGAGGACAGGCCATTCCTGCGTTCGACTTCTACCTCGCTCCTTACGTGCGCAACAGCTACATTGAAGAAATCAAGAATCTGGAAGAGCTGAACGGAAAAGACTATTCGCACCTGTATCAGAAGGAACTGACGGATTACCTGCCACAGCCGTTGGACGGACTGACTGATGAAAAACGCGTCGTGCAGCACGCCATCAACAAGACCGTGGCCCGTGTACACCAGTCGATGGAGGCATTCATACACAACATGAACACCATCCACTCGCGCGGGGGCAACCAGGTAGTGTTCAGTTCCATCAACTACGGAACAGACACGTCGGCAGAAGGGCGCTGCATCATCCGCGAATTGCTGAAGAGCACTTATCAAGGTGTGGGCAACGGTGAAACCGCCATCTTCCCCATCCAAATCTGGAAGAAGAAAAGAGGAGTCAGCTATCTGCCCGAAGACCGCAACTACGACCTATACCAACTGGCATGCAAGGTCACCGCCCGCCGTTTCTTCCCCAACTTCCTGAACCTGGACGCCACCTTCAACCAAAGTGAGGATTGGAAAGCCGATGACCCGAAACGCTACGAACACGAAGTAGCTACCATGGGATGCCGTACACGCGTATTCGAAAACCGCTTCGGTCCCAAAACATCCATCGGACGGGGAAACATCTCTTTCTCCACCATCAACATTGTCCGCCTGGCCATCGAATGTATGGGAATAGAAAACAGGGAGCAACGGATCGCCCGTTTCTTCGCAAAACTGGATGCCATGCTCGAAATCACCGCACGACAGTTGCACGAGCGTATGGAATTCCAGAAAACGGCATTTGCCAAGCAGTTCCCTCTGCTGATGTCGGCTCTGTGGCTGGGGTGTGAAAAGTTGAAGCCCAATGACACCATCGCTTCCGTCATCAACCAGGGAACCTTGGGCATCGGGTTTATCGGCCTTGCCGAATGCCTCGTTGCCCTGCTTGGAAAACACCACGGCGAATCGGAGGAAGCGCAGGAATTAGGACTGAAAATCGTAACCTATATGCGTGACCGTGCCAACCAGTTCTCCGACCAATACCAGCACAACTACAGCGTACTTGCCACTCCCGCCGAAGGCTTGTCCGGCAAGTTTACCCGTGTGGACCGCAAGAAGTTCGGCATCTTGCCGGGCATTACGGATCGTGAGTACTATACCAATTCCAACCATGTGCCTGTATATTGCAAGTGCAGCGCCCGCCACAAAGCGGAAGTGGAAGCCCCCTACCATGATTTGACCCGCGGCGGACACATCTTCTACGTGGAAATAGACGGTGACGCCACCCACAATCCGGAGGTCATCATGCGCGTGGTGGATATGATGGACCGGTACAACATCGGCTACGGTTCCGTGAACCACAACCGCAACCGTTGCCTGGACTGCGGTTACGAGAACTCCACTCCCAACCTGGAGGAATGTCCCAAATGCGGCAGCAAGCATATCGACAAGCTGCAACGCATCACCGGCTACCTGGTAGGAACCACTGACCGGTGGAACAATGCCAAACTGGCAGAATTGAACGACAGAGTCGTACACGATTGAGAACTTTTAATTTTGAATTCTTAAAATGCTTTCTATTCTCAATATTCTAGAAGATACTACAGTAGATGGTCCGGGATTCCGGACCTCTATTTATGCTGCCGGTTGCCCCAACGGCTGCCCCGGCTGCCATAATCCGGAGTCTTGGGACATCAACCGGGGACGGTGGATGCATACGGACGAGATTCTGAAAAAGGTACTTGCAGATCATTTTGCGGACGTCACCTTCAGCGGAGGCGACCCCATGTTCCAGCCGGAAGGTTTCACCAAACTGGCACATGCCATCAAACAGAAAAGTAATAAAAACATCTGGTGCTATACAGGATATACTTTTGAGAAAATCCTGCGCAATCCTCTACAGGCAAAGCTTCTAGAGTATATAGACGTATTGGTGGACGGAAAATTCAACGAAAAGTTACGTGATGAGAGTCTGTACTTCCGCGGCAGCAGCAACCAACGGCTGATTGACGTGCAGGCCTCCCTGAAAGCCAATCAAACCGTAGTCTATGAATATAATCCGTCCCCTTTCATCACCACTCTATAAACTTGCCCCTTTCCCGGCGTTTCTGCAACTCCTCTTCCAGGAAACGGCGCCTGTCCTTGGCAATATAACGGCGGGCAAAGATGTTGGGGACCGCTACTCCAAGTGCGATGCACAGGATAATCAGTGAAGCATTGATACCGTTGGATACCACTGCCGTCACCTCTCCTACCACACCGTGCATATTGATCAGACCGAAAAGCGCCCGGTACATCAGTACCCCCGGAATCATGGGAATTACGGAGGGGATCGTCAAGACGTGGTTGGGGACATGAAACCAATGAACCGCCTTCACAGCTACCAGGCTCACCACCATACTGCCCATAAACGAACCGATCACCGGTCCGTAACCCAGTTCGAAGTTGACGAAGTTGCGCGTACAGACGGCGATGATTCCCCCTATCGCAACGACCCACAACAAGCGGCGCTGAATATTGAAAATCATCGAAAAGCCCACAGCGGATATGGCGGCCGCAATGGCATACACCCAATACGTATCATGCGGGACCATGCTCAGTTCACTGAATTTCTTGTCGATGACCACATCTTCTATTACCAACAGGCGCATGGCTATGACAATGCCGAAAGCCATCGCACAAACCATCAACACCGTATTGACAGCACGGACAATACCCACCTGGATATAATTGTCAATCATATCATCCACAAAGTTGATGATGGGGACACCCGGCACTATGAACAGCGCACATGCCAGCAACGGATGATAGGGCGTCTCAGAAAGTCCGGTAAACATAGTGAGATAGGCAAGACAGGTAGAGATCAGCGCCGCAATGGCGATGCTCATATAAAGATTGATGCCGAACTCCACGCAACGCGCACGGACCCGGAACCCCGCAAAGGCAGCGATGGAAGCATACAGGAACGCCACCCAGTCGCCACCGAACAGCTTGCAGAATCCGCCGCAGGCAAACCCGGCACCGACAGCCACCAGATAAGGAACATAATTCCGTTTCCTGGTTCGGATTTTCTCCAGTTCTTCCTCGTACCGGTCAAGGGAATAATCATGCTCAATGGCTTTCCAGGACAACTTGCTGATTTCGGAAAGGGCAGTCATGTTGATACCGTGTTTCTCACACTTCTGGAATTTGGAAAACGAATGCGAACCGTCACTCACGTTCACCACCAACATAGTATAGCTCACATCAATGTGAAGTTTCTCTTCCGGCAATCCCAAATAGGCGGCCACGCGGTTCATATTACGTACTATACGATTGGTATCGGCAGCGCTCTCTACCAGCAGCTGGCCGGTACGAAGCAACAGGTCAAGCTTCCTGCGCAGCAGGGCAATTTCTTGTTCAGTCAAAGTCTTATCCATGAATCTTTCTACCTAGTTTTTTTGGAGGCACAAAGATAGGCAAATTGTAGAAAATGATTTCATATTCCAATAGAAAACTCTACCTTTGCAGCCGTTTTTTTAATAGGCAACAGGCACTAATGGAAATATTTTGGAACACTATCGCACAGTACAACGAGGGAACCTGGCAGGCACAGTTCATCATTACCCTGGCAGGCATTGCATTGACCCTATTGCTGTATCGGAAACCCACCCTGTGGGTGAAACGTTCAATGAAGATTTACATGGTATTCCTCAACGGATGGATATCCACCGTTTACTACCTGATGTATTGCGGAACACGAAATTACCATCACATCCTTGCCATCTTCTGGGGCGTGATTGCCTTGATATGGTTATGGGATCTGTTTGCAGACTATACTCCGTTCGAACGCAATCCCAGATACAAGATGCTGGTCGGCGTACTCTACGCCATGCCTTTCCTCTACCCTCTTCTTTCGTGGGCACGGGGCATGGAGTTTCCTATGATGACCACTACCGTAATGCCCTGTTCGGTGGCCGCGTTCACCATCGGGCTGCTGCTGGCTTTTTCACGGAAAGTCAACCTGCTTGTCATTCTTTTCCTGTGCCACTGGGCACTCATCGCCTTCTCCAAAGTCTATATCTATAAGATTCCGGAAGACCTCCTGCTGGCAAGTGCCACGGTACCTGCCATTTACCTGTTCTTCAAGAACTACTTCGACCAGAACCTGCACAAAGAAACCAAACCGGGCGCACGATTCATGAACTGGTTCCTGATTCTTGTCTGCATCATTGTCGGGATATTGCTCAGCATTACTCTGCTACAAGAGCTTGCAAGATAAGAACAACGAATATATCACTCCTGCAAACCTCCGGTGACGGAATCTGTATTCAAGCCTTGCGAACGTATATTCAAGCTGTGCGGACATATATTCAAGCAGCGCGAATATATATTCAATCGCTGCGAACAGAGTTTACTGTATAAAGGAAAGAACTTATCTCCTTACAAGACAGAAGTTTTCAACAGGAGTCAAGGAAGTTTTCCCTTTACTTCTTCTTTCCCTGGTTGGCAACTGCCTCCATCAGCTTTCTGATTTCCTCCGGATCACCCAGAAAATAATCATCCGTCAGATTCAGTTCATCGTCAAACTCAAAGACATAAGGTACGGCGGTAGGCAGATTCAGATGAACAATCTCATCGTCGGAAATATGCTTCAGATGTTTGATAATACCTCGCAGGCTATTACCGTGGGCCACTATCAACAATTCACCGGCCGTTTTCAGATTCGGGAAAATGACACATTTCCAGTAAGGCATAATGCGCTCAATCGTATCCTTCAGAGATTCCGTGCGGGGCAGTTCCGCATCGGGCACTTCCCGGTAGCGATCCTCGAAACGGGGGTTGCGCAAGTCATCCTCCGCCAAGGCATGAGGGGCGGTATCATAGCTTCTGCGCCATACCAGCACTTGATCATCCCCATATCTGGCAGCTGTCTCCGCCTTATTCAATCCCTGCAACTGTCCATAATGCTTTTCGTTCAACCGCCAGGACTTCTCCACCGGAATCCAATCCTGGTCAAGACGGTCCAACACACAGTCCAACGTCTTCACGGCACGCTTCAGATAGGACGTGTAAGCCTTCTCAAAATGAAAGCCTTTCTCCTTCAGCAGCTCACCCGCCTTTACGGCCTCGGCAATCCCTTTTTCCGTCAAGTCAACGTCCGTCCAGCCCGTAAAACGGTTTTCTTTATTCCAAACGCTCTCGCCGTGGCGGAGCAAAACAATTCTTTTCATCTCATTATCTCCTTTTGGTTTGCAATAGAAACACTTACTTGCCTCCGCTTGTTCACGTAGCAACGAGGCACACCGGCAAACCGCGTCACGGGCATCGTGCGAAAGCGCTGGAAAAAGAATTTCATTATCCCCATTAATAGGTAGCCGGACGTTGCCGCCCCCTCAAACCGGTTAACTCCAAATAGGGAGTGAGGTATTGGCAAAAGCCCTACAAGTAGGTATTTCACCATTGCCTGTAATGCCTTTACTTTGCGGCAGACAAATCAATCAGTTAGAAGCAATGAAAAAGATAGGTGTTTTTTATGGTTCCAGCACCGGAACCTGTGAAGAATTGGCTCAACAGATAGCCGACAAGATGGGTGTTTCCAAATCTGATGTATATAGCGCAGACAAGCTGAATGCCGATTTAGTAAAAGAGTACGATGTGCTGGTCTTGGGCACTTCCACGTGGGGAGACGGCGAGTTGCAGGATGACTGGTACGACGGCGTTAAAGTGCTGAAAAGCGCCGATCTATCTTCCAAGTCAGTAGCTCTGTTCGGCTGCGGTGACTCAGATTCTTACGGCGATACCTTTTGTGACGGCATCGGAGTGCTTTATGAGGAACTGAAAGATAGCGGCTGTACGTTTCTGGGCAACAAAGTCGGTACAGACGGCTACTCCTTTTCTTCCTCCATCGCTGTCGTTGACGGTGCATTTGCAGGACTTGCCCTGGACGAAGTGAACGAAAGTGACAAGACTGCCGGACGCATTGATGCCTGGACTGCGGAACTGAAGAGCAAGATTTAATTTTTTAACCCGTTTTTTTGCATGTGTTTATGATGATATCATCCCCCGACAAAATATGGCCATGTTGGGGGATGATATTCGCGCGCAATGCGAACGATATTGCGCACGGAAGAACAAGCGTGTGACAAGTGCGTAAAATCAGAGCGTTTCTCAAAAAAAAACAGATCATCCGTTTACCCGAAACAGATGATCTGTTTGCATCAAACAGATGATGCGTTTGCCCTTAACAGATGATGCGTTTCGATGAAACACATCATCTGTTTTTATAGGAATAGATTATACGAACCAACGAACGTAGCAGAAGTCCTGACGGTGAGGCAAATCCTCGCTCTTCGGGAACATACGGTAGGATACCTTGAAGCTACCGGCATTTTCCAGTTTATGCTTCACTTGGAAAGTATAGAGGTTGCCTTCCTTCTTCACAACATTGAACGGCTCTACAGAGTAGATGTGCTGTTTGCCGTCTTGAGCGATGTAGGTAGTTACCAATTCCAGACCGATGGCATCGTTCAGACCCTTTTCGTCGATAACGAAAGTTACGATGTATTCCTTACCGCTTTCGATAGAACCGGTAGCGACTTCTTCGCTCTTGTCGTTCGATACAACTTCAATGCTGTCCCACTTGGAAGCAACTTCTTCCTTCCATGCGGCAATTTCCTTCGCCTTGGCATAGTTATCGGCAGCCAATACTTTGAAACGTTTGGCTTCCTTGTTGTAGAACTTGTTGTAATAATCATCCAACTGGCGCTTCATTGTATAATGGGGTGCAATCTGGGCAATGGAGTTTTTGACGGTCTTGACCCAACCTTCAGAATAGCCTTTCTTATTGCGCGCATAGTACAACGGCAGAATTTCCTGCTCCAGAATACTGTAGATGGTAGCCGCATCCAATTGGTCTTGATGCTCCTGATTCTGGTAAGTACGTTTTTCGGTCAACGCCCAACCCGCACCTTCACGGTAGCCTTCCAACCACCAGCCATCGAGTACGGAGAAGTTTACGACACCGTTCATCAGCGCCTTCTCACCGGACGTACCGGATGCTTCGAGCGGACGTGTCGGAGTATTCAACCAGATATCTACCCCCGAAACCAGACGGCGGGCCAACTGCATATCGTAATTCTCCAGGAAGATAATCTTGCCCAAGAACTCAGGACGGCGAGAAATCTCGATGATTCTCTTGATCAATCCCTGACCTGCGCCATCATGCGGGTGAGCCTTACCGGTAAACAGGAACTGTACCGGATAGTCGGGGTTGTTGACAATCTTTGCCAGACGTTCCAAGTCAGTGAACAGCAAGTGCGCACGCTTGTAAGTGGCAAAACGGCGTCCGAAACCAATCAGCAGGGCATTCGGGTTAATCTTGTCCAGCAAAGAAACGATGCGGGAAGGATCACCCTGGTTCTTCAGCCAAGTTTCACGGTATTGCTTGCGCACATAGTCGATCAACTTGTTCTTCATAGCCATACGGGTCTTCCAGATTTCCTCGTCGGATACATTATAGATAGCTTCCCAAATCTTGGGATTGGACTGGTCAAACCAGAAGTTTTCATCAAAATGGGCAGCATACAATTGCTTCCATTCGGTAGCGCTCCAAGTGGGGAAGTGCACACCGTTAGTTACGTAACCTACATGGTTCTCTTCGGGGAAGTATCCTTTCCATATAGAAGAGAACATTTCCTGTGAAACCTTTCCGTGCAACCAGCTTACACCGTTCACTTCCTGAGAAGTGTTGCAAGCGAATACGGACATGCAGAAGCGTTCGCCCTTGTCGCCCGGGTTGTTACGGCCAAGGTCCATAAGGTCATCCCAGCTGATGCCCATTCTTGACGGATAACCGCCCATATACTTGCCGAAGAGGCCTTCGTCGAAGTAGTCGTGACCGGCAGGAACCGGAGTGTGTACTGTATAGAGTGAAGAAGCACGTACCAGCTCGATAGCCTGTTCATAAGATAAGCCTTCGGCTACGTAGTCACAGATACGCTGTACGTTGATCAGCGCCGCGTGTCCTTCGTTGCAGTGATAAACATCCTTCTTGACGCCCAATTTCTTCAAGGTAAGGATACCGCCGATACCAAGCAGGATTTCTTGTTTCAAACGGTTCTCCCAGTCACCGCCGTACAGCTGGTGAGTGATGGGGCGGTCAAACTCGCTGTTCATCTCATTGTCTGTATCAAGCAGATAAAGCGATACGCGGCCAACGTTCACTCTCCAAACCAGTGCATGTACATAGTAGTCCAGATATGGAACATCCACTACTACCTGGTTTCCGTTTTCATCCAGCACACGGTCAAGAGGCAACTGGCCGAAGTTCTGTGCTTCGTAGTTGGCAATCTGCTGTCCGTCCATGGATAAAGTTTGAGTGAAATAGCCGTAGCGATACAAGAAACCGACTGCACACAAATCTACGTTGCTGTCTGAAGCTTCTTTCAAATAGTCACCGGCCAGTACACCCAGACCACCGGAGTATATCTTTAATACATGAGTCAAACCATACTCCATACTGAAATATGCAACAGACGGGCGGTTGCTGTCCGGCTTTACGTCCATGTAGGTACGGAACTTGGAGTACACCGCTTCCATTCTGCGCAAGATCACCTGATCTTTGGCGAGCGCCTCGAGTTTGGCGTAACTCATACGTTCCAGCAAGAGTACGGGGTTCTGTCCTACTTCTTTCCAGAGAGTAGGATCAAGATCTCTGAACAACTCAGTGGCTTCATAATTCCACGCCCACCAAATGTTACGTGCCAGTTCAGATAACTTCTCCAATTCGGCGGGAATGTGAGATTTCACATTCACATCTTTCCAGTTAGGAGTATTCACATTACTAACTTGAATCTTCATTGTATGATAACTTGATTGATTAATAATTACGTTAACCTAATTGACGCTTCATGGCATTGCGCAGGGCAACATCATAAGCCTCATAATAATACTGTATAAAATGCTTCCACAAGGCTTGTTCGGCCACCATGCCGGCACGCTTGCGGATTTCCTTCACTTCCGCTTCCGTTTTGGTGGAGAACAACGCAATCGTATCCTTGATGCCGTCCGCCACTTCGGAGTAGTTATAATCCGAACGGTGCAGCACCTCCACCCCGTCATCAATGCCGTGCTGGTTCTTCAGGCTGTTCACCCAAAGGCCGAAGCCGGCAAGGTCCGTCGTAATGGTCGGCACTCGGAAAGCCACGCTTTCCAGAGGAGTGTATCCCCACGGCTCATAATAAGAAGGATAGACGCTGAGGTCCTCTCCCAATATCAAATCATAATAATGCTTGTTGAGGATACCGTCTTTACCATCCTGATAACAAGGCACGAAAATCACTTTCACTTTATCTTCCGGACGGTTGCCCATACCCAGATATTTCAACATATCCAGTACCTGGTCGTGCGTCATATTATGCAGCCAGTGCGTGATGAGGGGACATGGCAGCGGAGTGGTAAACTTCTCCTTGCTCTTGAGGCGTTGCTGCAGATCCTCGCGGGGATCGCCCACCCAACCTGGCACATTGACGAAAGCCAGCACTTTCTTTTTCAAGTCTTTATCACGATTCAAACGGTTCAGCGACTCCAGAAACACATCAATGCCTTTGTTCTTGAACTCATAACGTCCGCTGGTGCCGACAATCATGGTATCATCTCCCAAATCCTCACCCAGCAGGCAATTCGCTACACGGAGCAACAAGGCACGCGCACGTTTGCGCTTACCGGTAAAGGTAGCGCCCTTCGGCACAAAATCATCTTCAAACCCATTCATCAGGACAACGTCCGCAGGTTTGTCGAGCAGCTCTTTGCACTCGTTGTTCGTAATCTCACTTACGGTAGTGAAACAATCCACATAATGGGCGGTCTGCTTCTCAATGGAATGCTTGGATTCCATGTTCAGTTCCTGTGCCATTTGATCACCGTTGTAGGCGAAGAGATAGTCATACAGCGGCTTGTTGTTGCCTGCTATGGAACGCCCTATGGAGGTGGCATGCGTAGTGAAGACAGTGGCTATTTCCGGCACTGCCGCCTGCAGATAGAGTGCTGCCATACCCGTCATCCATTCGTGTGCCTGGAATATGACCTTATCCGTTTCCGTCAAGTTGTAGCGATAGAAACTCTCCACCACCTTTCCGGTGGCGTACGCAAACATGGATGCTTCATCATAATCACCGTACGCATGCAGCGAATCCACTTGATAGTGGTTCCACATCTCCGTATAAATTTCATTCTTTTGCTGAAAAAAAGGTTGGAAATCAACCAATATGACGATAGGCTCACCCGGAATGTTCCAACGGCCCACACGGACAGAAAGATTATCTTTTTCGACAGCCTGCTTTTTCCATGCAGCACAGAGGTTATCAGATTCGATGAACAAAGGGTTCTCTTTTCCTTGCCAGAAATCCGGCCCTATAAAAAATAGTCTATCGCGAAATTTTGCCTGTAAGGTATTTGCCCTGGTTGACAAAACCGTGTAAATACCGCCTACTTTATTACATACTTCCCAACTTGCTTCGAAGATGTAATCGGGGGTAAGTAGTTCTTTAACCATATGATGTTGTAATCTCTTTATCTTAATAATGGCTGCAAAAGTACACATTATTCTTTGAAAAATAGCCCTTTAATCGAAAAAACTAATGAAATATACATAAACAATCGTTTGCGGAATATCATAGATTAGCAGCCAAAAGCCCGTGGACTTGCCCATCCGTGCACTTTTGTCCGAAATTGCCGGAACTTCCCCCCAAAGAATGAGGCTGTCTTGAAATAGAATATGAGAATTAAAAAACTTATAAGTTGAAACTATAAACAGAAAAAGTCCCTCTATTTTGACCTTATATATGATAACTTAAGGCCAAAATAGAGGAACTTTCAGACTCTAACTTATAAATTATAACTTATGTCTGTACTACACCATCAATGCAGCTACCAGCGCCAAAATAGCGTAAAACTCAGGAAGAGCCGCATAAATCATCGTATTGGTCTGCACATCGTGTCCTTGTGAAATACCCACAATACCGTTTGCGCAAATCTGTCCCTGACGGATAGCAGAGAACAGACATACCAGTCCGACACCCAGTCCGATACCCAGCATCAAAGGACCGTCTGTTGCAAAATTTCTGCCCATGGACATCAGGAAAGCTACGAAACCGTAAAGTCCTTGCGTGGCCGGAAGCGCCGACAAAATCATGTAACTTGCTGACTTGGAAGGATCTTTCTTCAACGCACCTTCTGCCGCACTACCGGCGATTGTTGTACCGAAGCAACTGCCAATTCCTGCAAGGGCCAACATCAGGCCCAGACCGAGATAACCTAAAATTTCATTCATAATGTTTCTATTTTTATTTGTTTTTTAAGTTGTTTATTTCTTTACTATTGTAAAAGGTTTATAGGCTTCGCCCTTACCTTCGTAACCGGAATTCTTGAAGTATTCCACAAATGTCAGACGAAGCGGATGTACAAAGGCACTCAGACAAGACATGGCTATGTTCAACGTATGCCCGAATACCAATATCAACCCACAGAACAGCCAGCCCAAGGCGGGACCTGCCGCATCGTTCACCATGAAAGCAAGCTGGTTGAACACGCCGCCGAGCATACCACCTGCCAAGCCGAGGGCATAGAGACGGATGTAGGAAAGTATATCGCCCATCAGTCCGGTTGCCATGTTATAGGTATCCCATATTCCGGCACCGATATTGACCAGTACATTCCGATGGATATTGTTCAGCAGGTAGATACCGATGGCGGAAATACCGCCAATCACGATGAATGCCCATGTAGAAACGTCCTCTGAGATGATTTTAAAGAAGGAAAGTCCGCCGGTACAGATGAATCCTACCACCAGCAGCAACCACCCCCAAGCGCTGAGCGATTCCTTGAACCCGAAGCGCACGGTTTGTCCGACAGCCTTCACCGTCATGGCAATGCAAATGTGTACCGCACCGATAATCAATGCCAGCAGCATTTGCTTGTCATAGGTAGTCTCACCGATCTTGCCCACAATCATGAATTCCTTCAGTTTGGCGGGTATCTCCAGATCGAAGAGGCTTACACCGAAGAAGGTTCCCAGTATGGCGCCGATGACCGCCGTAAATATACCCAGTGTAATCACCAGATTCATCATACCCTTCATGGACTTGGACATCTTCTTTTTCAAAACAAATCCGAGTGCAATCAATACCAAGCCATAGCCCGCATCTCCCATACAGAAAGCAAAGAAGAGCGAGAAGAACGGTGCAAGTATCGGCGTAGGGTCAAACTCTGCATAGTCGGGCATACCGTACATCTTGGTAAGTACTTCGTACATGCGGGTATAGGCGTTGTTCTTCAGCTTGATGGGAGCATTGTCCTCGCGCCTGGCAGCCCTTATCTCATAATAAATACCGCTTTCATCAAGGAGTTTCCTCACATCCGCCTCGCAGTCTTCGGGAATCCAGCCTTCCATCAGCACTACAGCGCCTTCAGCCATCTGTTCGCTGTTCAACTTGACTTTCAGCAAGTCGATCTCTTCTTGAAGCTGAAGATTGCATTTCTCCAACGTACGATAGTTCGCCTTACAGAAGTCTTTCAACTCCGCATGCGCCTGTACAAGGGCTTCTTCCGTACCGGCTTTCTTCCGATTCAGCTCGGAAAGACTGTACGAAGGCAGGCGAAGCGGCTCCACATCCAATTCTACCGGTTGGGGAGTGACGGTCACGAAATAAAGATGGCCGCCGTTCTCTTTCACCACGATGGCGTTGTAGTCCTCTGCCCATGCCACGTTATAATCTTTCTCCGAACAAGTATAGAATTGCACGAACCAACCGGCATCTTCCAACTTGCGGACAGCTTTCCAGTCAAAATCACCCCAGACTTCCATCTGTGCCACATCCTTGTCAATGGCAGGAATCTGTTGGTTCAGGTCCTGTATCCGCGCCTGCAAATCTTCATAGGACTTCACCAAGGCATCGGCTGACATCTCTTGGCACCTCTTTTCCTCCGGCTGTTTATCTGCCAGAACGTACATATTCTGAAGCATGTTCTTGTAGAGCGTACGCTTCTGCATAAACTGCAGCAAGGTGTCATCCATCTCGCCGCGCTGTCTTTCTACGACGTGCACTACACCCAACTCCCGAACCTGTTCCAAAAATGCCTCGTACTCCTTATGATACACCAGGAACGTGAGCTTCTTCATTTTTGTAATCATGCTTCTGCCTCCTTCCTTTTCTCTTGATGGGACTTCATGATCTTCTGCGATGACTTGGAGAGGTTCTCCTCGTCTTCCATAAACCGCTTGATTTTGCGCAGAGCATCCTGATAACCCGGAATCTGTACTTTCTCAAAAAGATTCACCTTCTGGGTGGTCTTTTTACGCGCATGTTCCAACAAGTTCAGTTTGGCGACGGTAAATTCCCGTTCAATGGCCGTGTGTGCCAACGACTTGAGCAGATGCAACCCGTCTGCATACCATTTGGGGGCATTGAACAGACTGTAAGGGCGTATTTCGAAATCTACGTTTTCGAGCAACGGCACTCTCACTCCGGCAATCTTCTTCACACCGAGATGAACATCGCTGACCTTTATCAATGAGGTATCAAACTCATTCCAAAGGGCGAACATGGCTTCGTAAGCTTGGATTTCCTTTTCCAACTTCGCATCCAGTGCGGCAGCATCCGACTTGCAACGCTTCACCTCCATACGCAGGGCACTCTCCTTGTTCTTGATAATAGGGAGTGTACGCACGCGCACCTTCAGTTGCTTCTCAAGTTGCTGGAGCGAAGTTTTATTATATTGAAACTTAATCATACGAAATTAATAATTTATAATTAAAGAATTAAACAGACTTTATTGATGTATTACTAATGCAAACCAGCATTTTCTTCAATTCCTCATTATCAGCCTTTATGGAGCCATGCATATCGTCAGTCACAATATCTGTCTTAGTCTTAACTTGATAATTCTTTAATTCTTTCATTCTTTAATTTGCCCCGTCACTCGGCCAATATTGATCCACAAGCTCTTTCTTTATATTGACCTCTTCCGGACGGAAATACTTACCGAACAACCCCCATGCCACATCGAGCATTTCTGTGGTATCTAGGTTGACGTCGATAGCCAGCAGTTGGTTGGAGTAGTCCTTTGCAAAAGCAAGGGTACGTTCATCATAGTTCGTCAAGTCAAAGCCGTTTTCAAGCTTGGTCTTGGCATTGGCAGCATCGGCGTACAGACGCACGGCAGCATTCATCACCTGCGGATGGTCCTTACGGGTCTTCTTACCCGTAACAAGCTGTTTCAAACGAGACAATGAACGGAACGGGTCAACGATAACCTTACCGATGTCACTGTCACGACGGAGGAACAACTGGCCTTCCGTAATGTAACCTGTATTATCGGGCACAGCATGTGTAATGTCTCCACCAGACAGCGTAGTCACCGCAATAATCGTAATGGAACCACCGCTTGGGAACTGCACCGCCTTCTCGTAAATCTTCGCCAAGTCCGAATAAAGAGAACCCGGCATAGAGTCCTTGGACGGAATCTGATCCATACGGTTGGACACGATAGCCAACGCATCGGCGTAGGAAGTCATATCCGTCAACAGTACCAGTACCTTTTCATTATTGTTTACCGCAAAATACTCGGCTGCGGTCAATGCCATATCCGGAATCAGCAGACGTTCCACCGGGGGGTTCTCAGTAGTATTCATGAAGCTGACAATACGGTCGAGTGCACCTGCATTGGAGAACACATTCTTGAAATACAGGTAGTCATCGTTCGTCATACCCATACCGCCAAGGATAATCTTGTCAGTCTCCGCACGGAGCGCCACGTTTGCCATAACCTGGTTGAACGGCTGGTCAGGGTCCGCAAAGAATGGAATCTTCTGCCCCGACACCAACGTATTGTTCAGGTCAATGCCCGCAATACCCGTTGCAATCAGTTCCGAAGGTTGTTTACGGCGCACCGGATTCACGGATGGGCCGCCAATCTCCACTTCTTCACCTTCAATAGCAGGACCTCCGTCAATCGGGTCACCGAAAGCGTTGAAGAAACGTCCGGCAAGCTGGTCGCTCACTTTAATCGTAGGCGCCTTGCCCAAGAACACTACCTCTGCATTGGTAGGAATACCCTCGGTACCCTCAAATACCTGCAGGGTCACGTCGTCACCGGCAATCTTCACCACCTGGGCCAACTTGCCGTTCACGGTTGCCAACTCGTCATACCCTACCCCGGTTGCCTTCAGCGAACACGTGGCTTTCGTAATCTGAGTAATCTTGGTATATATCTTTTGAAATGCTTTTGTTGCCATCTATATATTTATAATTTAGCAATTTACAATTTACTATTCAAATCTCTGCCTTTCTGTTTTACTATTTCCTATCTACAACCTCCGTACACCTGCATCCGCAAGGCAAATAGTAAATTGTAAATAGTCAAATAGTAAATCCTTAGGCTTTCCGTTCTTCAATCAGCTCCTGCAACTGCTTGCGGAATTTATCATACTCTTCCGACTTGAATTTCGAATAGTTCATCTGCTTGCAGATGTTAATCATCTTCTTGAAGTAATCCATTACCTCATTGAAATTATCGAATTCAAACTCTGTATGGCAGATGTCAATCACCATGTTCAAGATCGCTTCCTGACGTTCCATCGGGGTCACGGCATCAATCTCGTCGAATGCATCCTGCTGCAAGATAACGAAGTCGATCAGTTCTGATTTCCAGAAAGTCACATGGTATTCCACAGGTACACCGTCATCACCGAGAATATTGATTTGTTCGGCAATTTCCTTACCACGCTGCAAGCGGGTCTTGATTTCATTGACCTTGCCAATCCACTCTGCATTGATATGCGTCGTGATGTAATCCTCAAATTCGGGATACTCGATGTATTTGGAATAAGAATCAATCGGGTTGACGGCAGGATAACGCTTCTTATCCGCACGGTCCTGCTCAAGGGCATAGAAACAACGCGCCACTTTCTTGGTATTCTCGGTTACTGGCTCCTTCAAGTTACCACCGGCAGGAGACACTGTACCTATAAAGGTAATGGAACCGGTTTTACCGTTATTCAATTTCACATATCCCGCACGACCGTAAAAGTTGGAAATGATAGAAGACAAGTCCATCGGAAAAGCATCCGGTCCGGGCAATTCCTCCATACGGTTGGACATCTCACGCAACGCCTGTGCCCAACGGGAAGTGGAGTCCGCCATCAGCAATACCTTCAGACCCATGCTACGGTAATATTCCGCAATGGTCATGGCGGTGTAAACGGATGCTTCACGGGCGGCAACCGGCATGTTCGAGGTATTGGCGATGATAATAGTACGCTCCATCAACTTACGCCCGGTATGCGGGTCAACCAATTCGGGGAATTCCGTAAAAATTTCCACAACCTCATTGGCACGCTCACCACAAGCAGCAATAATTACGATGTCAGCTTCCGCTTGTTTGGAGATAGCATGCTGAAGCACCGTCTTTCCTGTACCAAACGGTCCTGGAATAAATCCTGTACCACCTTCTACGATAGGATTCACGGTATCAATAACACGTACACCTGTCTCCAACAATTTGAATGGACGCGGTTTTTCTTTATAATTAGTCATGGCTCGCTTTACAGGCCACTTTTGAATCATATTTACATAAACATCATTACCATCCTCATCTGTCAAGACAGCAACGGTATCTTCAATACTATAGTCACCTTCTGTTGCGATGGACTTCACGGTACATACTCCCTTCTGCTGGAAAGGCACCATTATCTTCAACGGCTGGAAATTCTCATCCACCTGTCCAAGCCATGCGGCAGCTTCCACCTTGTCGCCCACCTTAGCTAAAGGCACAAAATGCCATTTACTTTCCTTATCCAACGGATAAGTATATTGTCCGCGCTTCAAGAATACTCCATCCATCTTGTCAAGGTCATTTTGCAGACCGTCGTAATTCTTCGAAAGCATACCGGGACCTAAAGTCACTTCAAGCATATGTCCGGTAAACTCGGCTTCGGCCCCTACTTTCAGTCCACGAGTGCTTTCAAACACCTGCACATAGACCTGAGTGCCTACCACCTTAATCACCTCCGCCATCAACTTGTCTCCGCCAGTCGAGATATAACAAATCTCATTCTGCGACACTGGTCCATCAACGACGAGGGTTACCATGTTGGCTATTACGCCACTAACAGTTCCTTTTGTTGCCATATAATTTTGTAATTTATTTTATCTGAATTCTGCGGGTATCTGTACCTCGTCCTTCAATGCAGCTATGATACTGCGGAACAGTTGATTGCCCTTTTCCTTATCCAATGAAATCCAACGTTCTATCATTTCCAGTTGCAACAGAAAGACAAAAAGACGCTCTATAGTGAAATAATTGAAGAATGTAGCTTCCTCCATCCAGTTCCAACGGAGTTGGTCTATTTTCTTCTCCCGTTCCACCAGTTCCTCCGTCTCGCTAATCTTCACCAACAACTCCAGCATATCCACTTCACCCGCCAATCCAAAGTCACGGGCACTGGATGTACGCAAGGTTTCGCACACCTCCGTATCACCTACTATAAGCGGAGCTATATCCATCTTGAACTTCCGTGCTGTCAATGCGACCAATATATTGTTCATCGTCAGATTGAAACCGAACCATGCAGACACGAATTTATTCTTGCACTTCATCGCATAGTCATAATAAAGTGCTGCCAAACGGTCTTCATGCAAAAAATCTTCCTCTGCAGGAACATTAAAATATTCGGAAATAAAAATAGACAAGTAAGAAGGAAATACAGAGTCGGCCAACTCACCACCATCTTTCAACAGTAATATGTATTCTGCTAAATCCTCTGCAGAATATACTCCACGTGAATCAATAGCAGCATCTTTGTCCTTCAACAACTTCAAGACATTCGCATTGTCAAACTGAAGATAAAACAAGTCTATCAACTTTTTATCTTCTTCCGACAAGGCAGGATACAACTCCGTCTTGAAATCAGCTACCGTATAGCTCAATTTACTGTCCTCTAAAGTGAGTTCCGGCAAACCGGCTACCAAGTAATAATATTTGCTCATATCCAGTGGAAGTTTTAAAATAGCATTTCCACTAATTGCGGACGCAGGAATTCTTTGAAGTAATTCATAAACTCTTCTTCACCAAAATTCACTTTGTACGAACCGTCAGCAGGCGAAACAGAGAACAGCGTCTTGACACCATTCACTTGTTCTATTTTCACACCCTTGTCCAACAATTCCTTTGCCTGAGTTGCAAAATATTTTTTCAGTCCTTCAGCATCGGCAGTAGAGATAACGATAGGCTCGTCCACACTCCACTTGGATGCCAACGCTACAATAAAAGCATTGAGGAAATTTTTATCGGCAGCAAATGCCTTTACATCCTCATCCACAATCTTGTTAGTCACTAAAGTAGCGATTTCAGATTTCAGGGCATTCACAGCCTGCCCCGCAAACAGTTTTAACTCTGATTTAGTATTTTCTGCCAACTCTCCGGCAGACTTACGAGCAGTAGCCACAATAGAGTCAGCCTCCTTATGTGCATCCTCTATAATTTTATTGGCTTTTTCCTGAGCTTCCGCAATAATTTTCCGGGCTTCTTCATTACCTTTTTCCACCCCTTCACGGTAGATTTTATCGGTCAGCTCTTGAATCTTGTTTTCCATATTTACAGGAGTTATTATATAATTTATATTACAATATTAATTGTGTGACTTTTTCCTTCCCTTATTAGATTCACGCCAAATTTACAAAAATACATTTGATATTGAATAGAAAGAAACAAATAAAAGTTCCAAGTTTTCCAAAAAAAAAGCGTTTTACACCATTTTTGTCCTATAAAGATAACAGAAAGATAACAAATAAGGATATCAAAAGAGATTGAAACAGGAAAATAAGAAGAAGAAAAGGGAAAAAGAAAAACCGAAAAACAGTTATTCCAGTCCACCATAAGATAATGATCCCCGAAAGCCGGAGCCGGGCATCCTCCCCCAATCCGGGAGGCTCTCCGGGGCATACAAACAAGAAAGCCCCCGTGTCTGTCCGACACGGGGGCTCCTGCTGAAAACGGCGACTACCTACTCTCCCACTGTTACGCAGTACCATCGGCGTGACCGGGCTTAACTTCTCTGTTCGGAATGGGAAGAGGTGGAACCCCGGTGCTATAGTCACCTGAATAAGGTTGACATGAAGTGAAAAGTAAAGAGGACCGCAGCCTAAGCCGCGGCGCGCTGAACGTATATATCCCCATACGTCGGAAGACCAAAAGTGGACGGGCAATTAGTAAT